>NZ_JAXCIQ010000001.1:0-628400 GCF_046540455.1 Pseudomonas sp. W5-36
TGCCCGTGAGGCTTGACCATATAACACCCAAGCAATCTGCACAGAGACAGCAGATTGCGGTGTGTGAAGACGCATGAAGACGAAAGTTTGCGAACACACAAGCGGTACCTTAATCACATACCCGATTTGCTGAAGCGTTCTCAGGAACGAGTCAGTACCCGAATTTCTTGACGACCATAGAGCGTTGGAACCACCTGATCCCATCCCGAACTCAGAAGTGAAACGATGCATCGCCGATGGTAGTGTGGGGTTTCCCCATGTGAGAGTAGGTCATCGTCAAGATTAAATTCCAGAACCCCATTTGCGAAAGCAGATGGGGTTTTGTTTTTGCGCGCGGAAAAAGCTGCCAACCTTTTATCGCTGCATCACCACCCATAAGGGGATGTTCGCCAGTCGCCCTAGCAACATCGAACGCTAACAAGTCCGCTCCCTCTGGTAGTCTTCTCCCTCTTTTGAAAGACCAAGGGGTGCAGCTATGCCGGTGACATCCAATCTTAACCCCGGATTTATGGTGGTCCATGGTAATCGCCTGGATGAGCTGCGTGGCCTAGTGGTGTCATGGATGCGGCGTTACCCGCTGACGCCCCTTGAGAACGAAGTGGCGCTGGTACAAAGCAACGGTATTGCTCAATGGCTGAAGCTCGCGTTGGCCGAAGATGCACAGGACGATGATCAAGGGGGTTGCGGCATCGCCGCTGCGATTGATGTGCAGCTGCCTGGTAGCTTCATGTGGCAGCTGTATCGGGCGGTGTTGGGCAAGGCCGAGATCCCGGAGACCTCGTTACTCGATAAAGCTCCCTTGACGTGGCGTTTGATGCGATTGCTCCCAGGCCTGATCAATCAGCCACACTTCGAGCCACTGCAACGATTCCTGACGGCCGATACGGACCTGCGCAAGCGTTACCAACTGTCCGAGCGACTCGCTGACCTGTTCGACCAATATCAGGTGTATCGCGCCGACTGGTTGGAAGACTGGGCTGCTGGCAAGCACCAACTCAGGACCGGTCGGGGAGAGGCAAAGCCGCTGAAAGCAGAGAACTGCTGGCAAGCCGAACTGTGGCGTGCGCTGCTCCATGATGTCGGGGCAGAGGGCATGGCCCAGAGCCGTGCCGGTGTGCATCAGCGTTACATCGAGCGCATCAACAGCCTGACCGAGGCGCCGGCCGGTTTGCCCGCGCGGGTTATCGTTTTCGGTATTTCCTCATTGCCGGCCCAGGCACTAGAGGCGCTTGCCGGGTTGGCTCGTTTCAGTCAGGTCCTGCTCTGCGTTCATAATCCTTGCCGCCATCACTGGGCAGACATCGTGGCTGACAAGGATCTCCTGCGTCACGAATACAAGCGTCAGTCGCGAAAACCCGGCATGCCGGTGGTGCTGAATCCTGACGCGCTGCACCAGCACGCTCACCCGTTGCTGGCGGCGTGGGGCAAGCAGGGTCGTGATTACATCAATCTGCTGGACAGTCATGACGACCCAAACAGCTACCGATCAATTTTTCGCGACGGGCGCATCGACCTGTTTAGCGAGAGCGAGCCAACGACCCTCCTGAACCAACTCCAGGACGATATCCTCGAACTGCGCCCTTTGAGCGAGACCCGTGACGTCTGGCCGCCCGTGGACATCAAGACTGACCGCTCCATTCGCTTTCATGTCGCCCACAGTGCCCAGCGTGAAGTGGAGGTGCTGCATGACCAACTGCTCGCGCGCTTCAGCAAGGATCCGGACCTGCGTCCCCGGGACGTCATCGTCATGGTGCCGGACATCGACAGCTACGCTCCCCACATCCGTGCGGTATTCGGCCAGCTGGACCGTGACGATCGCCGCTTTATCCCCTTCACCCTCGCCGACCAGGGCCAACGCGGCCGTGATCCGCTGCTGATCGCCGTTGAGCATCTGCTGAAAATTCCGGACAGTCGATTCCCGGTCAGTGAAATCCTCGATCTGCTGGACGTCCCCGCATTACGCGCGCGGTTCGGCATTGATGAGCGTGACCTGCCAACCCTGCATCGCTGGATTGAAGGGGCGGGTGTGCGATGGGGGCTCAATGCAGACCAACGCGAAGGGCTGGGTCTGCCGGAACAGCTTGAGCAGAACAGCTGGCATTTTGGCCTGCGTCGGATGCTGCTGGGCTACGCCGTCGGTGCGGGTGCGGCTTACGACGGCATTCAGCCGTATGACGAAATCGGCGGGCTGGACGCGGCTTTGATTGGCCCTCTGGTGTCCCTGATCGATGCGCTTCAGGTCGCGCACAACGAACTCTCCCGGCCCGCCACACCCGCCATGTGGGGCGCGCGCCTTCAGGCGATCATGCAGCTGTTCTTCATGGCTGACAGCGAGCATGACGACTACCTGCTCAGTCAGCTGGAAACCCTGCGCGAAACCTGGCTGCAGACCTGCGAGACCGTTGCCCTGGAAGAAGAGCTGCCCTTGACGGTCGTGCGTGAAGCCTGGCTGGCCGGGCTTGATCAAGGGCGGCTATCCCAGCGCTTTCTGGCCGGTTCGGTCAACTTCTGCACGCTGATGCCGATGCGCGCGATTCCTTTCAAAATCGTCTGCCTGCTGGGCATGAATGACGGCGATTACCCCCGAGCGCAGCCGCCGCTGGATTTCGATCTGATGGGCAGCGACTACCGTCCCGGCGACCGTTCCCGGCGTGAGGATGATCGTTATCTCTTGCTCGAAGCGTTGCTGTCTGCACGTGATCAGCTGTACATCAGCTGGGTCGGGCGCAGCATTCGCGACAATTCCGAGCGGCCGGCTTCGGTGCTCATCGGGCAGCTGCGCGATCATCTGTCCAGCGGCTGGCGACTGGCCGATGCCATCGAGCCCGAGGACGATAAAAAGCGTGATCCGGGGCAACAGTTGCTGCACAAACTGACCGTTGAACATCCGCTGCAGCCGTTCAGTGCCAAATACTTCCAGGAGAACCCCGAGTTCTTCAGCTTCGCCCGTGAGTGGCAGGTGCTGCACGAAGCCGTCATGGAAGCGGATGAAACAAAAGCGCTGCAAAAGCACCAGCAGGAAGAGCCCTTGAGCCTGATGCAGTTGCAGGATTTTCTGCGCAATCCGGTGAAGCACTTCTTCAGCCAGCGCTTGAAGATATTCTTTGAGGTCGCCGAGGCGCCATTGGCGGACGAGGAGCCTTTCGTGCTCGACGCGCTTGAGCGCTATGGCCTCAGCGACAGCCTGTTGCAAGCAGCGCTAACAGATCCGGAGCACATTCAGGAATCCCTACATGCTCAGGCAACGCGCTTGCAGGGAAGCGGCTTGCTGCCGATGGCCGGCTTCGGCACGTTGCTTCAGGATGAATTGATCGAACCGCTGCCCGACCTCGTCGCCCGTTATCACGAGCTACTGATTCGCTGGCCGGTGAGGCTGCACAGCGCGCTGCCGGTCAGTTATCAGCATCAGGGCGTCGAGCTCGATGGCTGGGTCGATGGGCTTTATCAGAACCCTCAGAACGAGTTACTCGCGATCACCGCTATTCCCAATGCCATCGCCAGCAAGAAGACGCGCAAGTGGCATCGGCTGACCAAGCCGTGGGTGAACCATTTGGTGGCCTGCGCGTGCGATCTGCCGTTGACCACGGCGCTGGTGGCCAGCGACGAGACGCTTTTGCTGCCGCCGCTGGACAAAGACACCGCCACGCGCACGCTGAATGACCTGCTGCTGGCCTGGCATCAAGGCATGCAACGACCGCTGCCGATTGCAGTGAAGACGGCGTTTGCCTGGCTGGGTCAGAACGATGAGGCCAAAGCCGACGCCGCCGCGCGCAAGGCCTATGAAGGCGATGGCCAGAACAGCAAGGGTGAGCGTGCCGAAAGCACCGCCCTGGCGCGTCAGTTCCCGGACTTCGACGTGTTGCTGGGCAGCGAGGAATTCGGGGGCTGGTGCGAGGCGCTGTACAAACCGATTTTTGAAGCGCCCTGGCAGGCACTTTCTCGCGAGGAGGCCGGCGCATGAGTGACGCACAACAACCATTGGCCCTGCGCTTCCCGCTGAAAGGCAGCCAGCTGATTGAAGCCAGCGCCGGCACCGGCAAGACGTTCACCATCTCGGCGCTGTACCTGCGTCTGGTGTTGGGGCATGGCAGCGAGGACTCAGGGTTTGGCCGTGAGCTGTTGCCGCCCCAGATTCTGGTGGTGACGTTCACCGACGCGGCGACCAAGGAACTGCGCGACCGCATTCGCACGCGACTGGCTGAAGCCGCGCGGTTCTTCCGTGAAGAAATCGACGCGCCCGATGCATTGATCGCTGGCTTGCGGGACGAGTTCGCCATTGAGCAATGGCCCGCCTGCGCCAGCCGTCTGGACATCGCGGCGCAGTGGATGGACGAAGCGGCGGTATCGACCATTCACAGCTGGTGTCAGCGGATGCTGCGCGAGCACGCCTTCGACAGCGGCAGCCTGTTCACCCAGAGTCTGGAAACCGATCACACCGATTTGCTGAGCGAAGTGCTGCGCGATTACTGGCGCAAGTTCTGCTACCCCATGAGCGGTGACGCGCTGATCTGGGTGCGCGAGAACTGGAGTGGCCCTGCGGCGTTGCTGCCAAGGGTGCGCGCGTTGTTCGGCAGTGAGCGGGGGAGCGTAACCGAAACCCCGACCGAGCTCATCGAGCAGTCGATCCAGGAACGGCGCGAAACCCTCCGCCAGCTCAAGGCGCCCTGGGCCAACTGGGCCGCCGAGCTGCATGCGATCTGCATCGACGGCGTCGCGTGCAAAGTGGTCGACGGTCGCAAGATGCAGGAGCGTTATTTCAGGCCCTGGTTCGACAAGCTGATTGCCTGGGCCAATGACGATGAGCAGGAGCAACTCGACCTTGGCACCGGTTTCACCCGGCTGACGCCCGACGGCATTGCTGAGGCGTGGAAGAACAACCCGCCGTCGCACCCCGCGTTCGAGGCGATGGTCGAGCTCAAGGTGGCGCTGGACACGCTGCCAACGCCCGATGCGGCGGTGCTCGAGCACGCGGCGCAATGGGTCGGTGCGCGCTTTGAAGAAGAGAAGCGGCGCCGCGCGGAAATGGGTTTCGACGACATGCTGCTGCGCCTGGATGCGGCGTTGCGCGGAAGTGGCGGCGAGCGCCTGGCGACCCTGATCCGCGAGCAGTTTCCCGTCGCCTTGATCGATGAGTTTCAAGACACCGACCCGGTGCAGTACCGCATTTTCGACAGCATCTACCGGCTTGAGGCCAACGACGAAAGCACTGGCCTGTTCCTCATCGGCGACCCGAAGCAGGCGATCTACGCCTTTCGCGGCGCCGACATCTACACCTACTTGCGTGCCCGGCAGGCCACGACCGGACGCTTGCACACGCTGGGCACCAACTTCCGTTCCAGCCACGCGATGGTCGATGCGGTGAACCACGTGTTCACGCGCGCGGAAACGAGCGAGGCCGGTCGCGGCGCGTTCTTGTTCCGTACGCCTGAGGACAATCCCGTGCCGTTTCTGGCAGTCGGGTCTCAGGGCCGTAAAGAGACGTTGCAGGTCGACGGTGAGGTCCTCGCGGCGCTCAACGTCTGGCAGCTGGAAACCGATCAGCCGGTGTCGGGCACGGTCTATCGTCAGCAACTGGCGGCGAGTTGCGCCAGTGAGATCGTCCGTTTGCTCAACGCCGGTCAACAAGGGCAAGCGGGCTTTGCGAAAGCTGGCGAGCCGTTGAAGAACCTGCTGCCCGCCGACATCGCGATTCTGGTGCGTGACGGCAAGGAGGCTCAGGCCGTGCGAGGCGAGTTGTCGGCGCGGGGCGTGCGCAGTGTGTACCTCTCGGACAAGGACTCGGTGTTTGCGGCGCAAGAGGCCCATGACCTGCTCGCCTGGCTCAAAGCCTGCGCCGAGCCTGACGCCGAGCGAACCCTGCGCGCGGCCTTGGCCTGCATCACCCTTGCGTTACCGCTGGCCGAACTTGAGCTGCTGAATCAGGACGAACTGGCGTGGGAAAACCGCGTCATGCAGTTCCGCGATTACCGGCGCATCTGGCGCACCCAAGGCGTGCTGCCCATGCTGCGTCGGCTGCTGCACGACTTCAAACTGCCGCAGGCGCTGGTTCAGCGAACCGATGGCGAGCGTGTGCTGACCAACCTGCTGCACCTCAGCGAACTGATGCAGCAGGCCGCCGCCGAGTTGGATGGCGAGCAGGCGCTGATTCGTCATCTGAGCGAGCACTTGGCGCTGTCAGGTCAAGCGGGAGAAGAGCAGATCCTGCGCCTCGAAAGCGATGAACAACTGGTCAAGGTCGTGACCATCCACAAATCCAAAGGCCTGGAATACCCGCTGGTGTTCCTGCCCTTCATCTGCTCGACGAAGCCAGTGGACGGCAGCCGATTGCCGCTGCACTTTCACGACGCCGATGGCCACGCGCAGATCAGTCTCAAGCCCACGCCGGCACTGATCGAGCAGGCGGATGACGAGCGTCTGGCAGAGGACCTGCGTCTGTTGTATGTGGCCCTGACCCGCGCGCAACACGCGTGCTGGCTGGGCGTTGCCGATCTCAAACGCGGCAGCAACAGCGCCTCGATACTCCATCGTTCGGCGCTGGGCTACTTGCTTGGCGGCGGGCAGAAGCTGGCTGAATCGGTGGCGTTGGGGCAGTGGCTGCATTCGCTGGCAGAAGGTCATCCCGCCGTTAAGGTTGAGCCTGTGCCGCTGCCCACGACCGAGTCCTTCAGCGCGCCGCGCAGCGAGGTCGCGTTGAGCAAGCCGCGCGTGCCCAGGCGCAGCGCTCGGGAGAACTGGTGGATTGCGTCCTACAGCGCGCTGCGCATCGGCGACACCATCACCGACAGCGGCGATCAGTCGCCAGACAGCCCGCAAGCGCAGAAGCTGTTCGACGATGAGCGTCTTGACCCGGATGCGCCGCGGGAGGTGATGGTCAGCGGAGGGGATATCCACCGATTCCCGCGTGGTCCCAATCCCGGCACCTTCCTGCACGGTCTGTTGGAATGGGCCGGCGAGAAGGGCTTTGCCGAAGCGGCTGGCGATCCGCTGTCGCTGGAGAAAGTCGTCGCCCAACGCTGCAACCGTCGCGACTGGAAAGGCTGGATCAACACGCTGACCGACTGGCTGCAGCATCTGCTGACCCTGCCGCTGCGTTTGGGCACAGACGTACAGCCCATGGCCTTGTGCGAGCTGGATCAGCCGAACCAGTACCGCGTCGAAATGGAATTCTGGTTCGCCTGCTCGAAGGTCGATGTGGCGCAGATGGACGCGCTGGTGCGCCGCTACACCCACAACGGCGCCCCTCGTGCGGCCGCTGAGACGGTTTCGCTGAACGGCATGTTCAAGGGCTTCATCGACCTGACGTTCGAGCACGAAGGTCGTTACTTCGTCGCCGACTACAAATCCAACTGGCTGGGCGTCGACGACGATGCCTACACCGAGCAGGCGATGGAAAACTCGATTCTGGAGAACCGCTACGACCTGCAATACGTGCTCTATCTGCTGGCCTTGCACCGTCAGCTCAAAGCGCGTCTTGCCGATTACGATTACGACCAGCACATGGGCGGAGCGGTCTACCTGTTCGTGCGCGGCAGTCGCGCAGCGAGTCAGGGCGCGTGGTTTACCCGACCGCCCCGCGCGCTGATCGAAAGTCTCGATCTGCTGTTTCAGGGCCGAGCGCCGATTACGGAAGACGTGCTGTCAGGAGACCTCGTATGAACCGCACCTTCGCTCACTTGATGCCCACGGCGCTGGACGCCGACAGCCTGGCCGACCTGAAACCCCTCAGCCGCGTGGAGGATTTGCTGCTGTTGCTGCAGCGCTGGGTCGAACGCGGCTGGTTGCGCGCGCTGGACAAAGCCTTCGTGGCGTTCCTGGCCGACCTTGATCCTGCCGCCGATTCGCTGGTGCTGTTGGCGGCCACGCTGACCAGTCACCAGTTGGGTCACGGCCACGTCTGCCTGGACCTCTACGAAACCCTGAAAGAGCCGGACTTCGCCTTGTCGTTGCCGCCCGAGGGTGATGTGTTGTCGACGCCGATGCTGTTGCCGTCCTCACTGCTCAAATCGCTGGACGGCGCAACGTGGTGCAAGGCGCTGGAAGCCAGCGCGCTGGTTGCTCACGCGGGGGATGTCTCTGAAGCGGCGGCGCAGAGGCCGTTGGTTTTATCCGATCGGCGCCTGTACCTTCGCCGTTACTGGACCTATGAGCGGCGGATCGATGCGGCGTTGCGTCGTCGGCTGGCTCAGGTGGAAACGGGGTTCAGCGATTTGCCCCAGCGGCTGGATGCGCTGTTCGGCCCGGCCAACCCCGCGCCTGACGCGTTGATCGACTGGCAAAAGCTGGCCTGCGCCCTGGCAACCCGGGGTGCGTTCAGCATCATCACCGGCGGCCCCGGAACGGGCAAAACGACCACAGTCGTGCGCTTGCTGGCGCTGCTGCAATCGCCGGCGGTTGAGCGCGGCAAGCCGTTGCGCATTCGCCTGGCTGCGCCGACCGGCAAGGCCGCGGCACGGCTGACCGAGTCGATCAGTCATCAGGTGCAGTCGCTGCAAGTGCCGGAAGACGTGCGGCAGAAAATCCCTAGCGAAGTCACCACGGTTCACCGCTTGCTGGGCAGCCGTCCGGGCACACGGCATTTTCGTCATCACGCGGGCAACCCGCTGCCGCTGGACGTGCTGGTGGTCGACGAAGCTTCGATGATCGATTTGGAAATGATGGCCAATCTGCTCGACGCGCTGCCGCCCCATGCGCGGATGGTGCTGTTGGGCGACAAGGATCAATTGGCGTCAGTTGAGGCGGGCGCCGTGCTGGGCGATTTGTGCCGCGATGCGGAGGCGGGGATGTACAGCCCGCAGACCCAGACGTGGCTTGAATCGGTCAGTGGCGAGGATCTTTCAAAAAGCGGTTTGCAGCAGGGCGACGATCAGCATCACGCGTTGGCCCAGCAAGTGGTGATGCTGCGCCATTCCCGGCGCTTCGTCGCGGGCAGCGGTATCGGTCAGTTGGCCAAACTGGTCAATCAGCAGCAGGACCAGGAAGCGCGTGCATTGCTCGCGGCTCGTCAGTACCCGGATTTGTTTTCCTTGGTGCTCAAAGGTGAGCAGGACCGTGCGCTGTCGCGGCTGTTGCTCGACGGTCACGGCGATGGCCCACAAGGCTACCGTCATTATCTGGGCGTGATGCACGCGCAGCGGCCGCAAGACCTGACGCAGATCGAAGACCCGCGCAGCGTCGAGTGGGCGCGGCAGGTGCTGAATGCGTTCGATGAGTTCCAGCTGCTGTGCGCCGTGCGCAAAGGGCCGTGGGGCGTGGAAGGGCTGAATCGAAGGATCACTGAAACGCTGTTCAGCGCCGGGCTGATCGAGAGTGATCATCAGTGGTACGAGGGCCGCCCGGTATTGATGACGCGCAACGATTACGGGCTGGGTTTGATGAACGGCGACATCGGCATTGCCCTGCGTCTGCCCGAGGGACCGATCGAGGAGAACCGTCAGGCCCTGCGTGTCGCGTTCCCGCGTAACGACGGCAGCGGCGGGGTGCGTTTCGTGCTGCCGAGCCGGCTCAATGACGTGGAAACGGTGTACGCGATGACGGTGCACAAGTCCCAGGGCTCGGAGTTCGCCCACACGGCGCTGATTCTGCCGGAGGCGCTGAACCCGGTGCTGACCAAAGAGCTGATCTACACCGGCATCACCCGGGCCAAGCACTGGTTCAGCCTGATCGAGCCGCGTCAGGGCGTGTTTGAAGAAGCCCTGCGGCGCAAGGTCAAGCGCCTGAGCGGGTTGATGTTGGGGCTGTGAGGCTCACGCCTCTTTGAGCGCAGGCGCCTGTTGCGCAACGGCGTGATCCAGCCCCATGAACGTGCGCACGCGCGCGCCGCACTGGTTGGCAAGAATCGTCTGCGGCGCGGCGTCGACTTGGACGATGCCGTTTTCCATGAAGATCACCCGGTCGGAAATGGACAGGGCGAAGTCCATCTCATGGGTCACGATGAGCATGGTCATGCCTTCTTTCGCCAGGTCGGCGATGACCTTGAGCACATCGCCTACCAGCTCCGGGTCCAGCGCAGACGTCGGTTCGTCGAACAGCATGATCTGCGGGTCCATCGCCAGTGCCCGGGCAATTGCTACGCGCTGTTGCTGACCGCCAGATAACTGGTGCGGGTATTTGTGCGCATGGGCCAGCAGTCCGACCTTGTCGAGCAGGACGTAGGCGCGTTGCTCGCTGACGTCGCGGTCGCGGCCGTGATACCGCGGCGCGAGGGTCACGTTGTCGAGGATGGTGCGGTGGGGGAACAGGTTGAAGTTCTGAAACACCATGCCAATGCGCTGTACGCCCCGGCGAATCTGCGGCGCGTTGGGGTTGTCGCCCGCGTGAATGTAGCCCTCGCCAAACAGGATGATCTCGCCCTTGTCGATGGTTTCGAGGCTGTTGACCGTACGAATCAGCGAGGTCTTGCCCGAGCCTGACGGGCCAATGATGGAAATCACCTGCCCGGCGTCCACCTCCAGATTGATGCCCTTGAGCACTTCATGCTGCCCGTAGCTTTTATGGATGTTGACCAGTTGCAGCGCCGGTGCCGAGCCCGGTCCTGTTGTCGGCTGGCGCACCACCGTGGGCTGCACGACCAGGCTGGCGCGCAGGTTACTCAGGGCAGTGTCGTCGAGGGTCTGCGGCTTGCGATTGCTCAGCTCCAGGTGCTGCTCCAGCCAGTGAAACAGCCAGCCGAACACCGTCACGATCATCACGTAATACACCGCGACGGCCGACAGGGTTTCCATGACTAAAAAGTTTTGCGCGTACAGGCGTTGGCCCACGGTAAGCAGTTCGGTGAGGGAAATCACTGACACCAGCGAGGTCAGTTTCACCACGGTGATGTATTCATTCACCAGCGTCGGCAGGGAGATACGGAACGCCTGGGGGATGACGATAAGCCGCTGCATGCCGATCAGACCGACGCCCAGGGCGCGGCCGGCTTCTTTCTGGCCCTTCGCAACAGAGATCAGGCCGCCGCGGTGAATCTCCGCCATGTACGCCGCTTCCGTGACCACCAGCGCCAGAAGGCCGGAGTAGAAGGGGTTGGACAGCACGTCGCGGGTGACCGGAAACATCTGCGGCAGGTTGTAGGTGAACACCACCAGCACCAGCAGCGGGACACTGCGGAAGAACCAGATATAAATCGACGCCGGAACGCTGATCCAGCGCGCGGTCGACAGCTTGGCCGAGGCCAGCAGGAAACCCAGCAGCATGCCGATGAACCAGCCCAGGGCGCTGAGCTCGATCACGGTGATGCAGGACTCCCAGAAGTCAGCGACTGAGAACAAAGAAAAAAAGTAGGACCATTCGAATTGCATACGCACCTCAGCAGGGCGGGGCCCGGCGGGATTCCCTTATCAAACGCGATCCCCTGCCGGAGTGAGCTTGCTCGCGATGACTTCGGTACAGCCGACCCATCTTCATCGGCTGTTACGGCCAATCGCGAGCACGCTCACGCCTACAAGGGGTGAAGCATCAAGCCGTCAGTCGGCAGGCTCTTCCAGGTTGTACTTCTTCAACAGCGCAGCGTATTCGCCGGATTTTTTGGTCTCGTCGAAGGCCTTGAGCAACGCCTGATACAGCTCGTCATTGCCCTTCTTCACGTAGATGCCGAGCGTCTGCTGGTAGATCGAATGCTCGGTGCTGACCACCACGCGGCCTTTGGTGCGTTCGGCGATCATGCCGGCGGCGCCGTCGATTTCCACTTGCGCCTGAACGTTGCCCGACAGCAGCGCCTGGGTCACTTCCGGTGCCGACGGGAATTCGCTGACGGCCACCGGGCCTTTGCCCTTCGGCACGCAGTATTCGGCGGAAAGCTTGTTGAACTGGGTGACCCACGTGGTGCCTTTTTCCAGGCCGATTTTCAGCCCGCACAAGTCTTCCGGCACCTTGGGTTTGAGCGGACTGTCCTTGAGCACCATGATCGCTGCGCCCGTTACGGCGTAGGGAATGGTCTGGGCCTGGGTCTGGCGCTCCGGCGTGATGTACATGCCCGAAATGATCGCGTCGTAGTGCCCGGCATTGAGGCTGAGGATCAGGCTGGAGAATTTGGTGTCGACAAACTCGGCCTTGAGGTCCATGTGCTTGGCGAGCAGGCGTGACAGGTCCGGGTCGGCACCAACGACGTTCTTCTTCTCGTCGTAGGATTCGAAGGGCGGGTAGGTGATCTCCATGCCGACCTTGAACTGCCCGGGCGTCACCGTGGTGGCAGCCTGAGCGGCGGTTGCAGCAAACAGGGACGCGCCGAGCACGGCAGAGGCAAGCACGGTCAAGCGGACAGCAGTGTTCAGAGTGTTGCGCATCGTCGGTGACTCCACGTCAGGAAGGTAGGGCTGGGTGTGCTGATTAGTCGGGCGGGGCAGAGGGACGTACCGCATCACGATGCGTCCTGTGTCTGATTCTTCAGGTGGCCGAAGCTCGACGGCTTGCGTGCCTTTTCGTACAACTTGATTTCGCCGTTCTCGACCTTGCGCCGCAGGTACTGGTAGGTCTGCAGCGCCTGACCGAACATGTGCTCGCCGATGGTGATCTCTTCGTAGTCGGCCGTGCCCTTGTCGAACTGCGGAAGGGGCTTGATCTGGGTGTGGAAGTCGCAGGCGAAGAACAGCGGAAACGAATAGCGCTCCTCGCTGACCGTGCGTACCCGATGGGCCGTAGCAACGAACGTACCAGCGGTCATGACCTCCAGCATGTCGCCGATGTTGACCACGAACGCGCCGTCCACCGGCGGCGCGTCGATCCATTGACCCAGGTCGTTCATCACTTCAAGACCGGGCTTGTCGGCCAGCAACATGGTGAAGCACTCGTAATCGGTGTGCGCACCAATTCCGGGCGCGTCCTGGGCGGCGCCGTCAAACGGGTAATGAATCAGGCGCAGCTTGGAGGGCGGACGGGTGACCATCGCGTCGAAGTAGCCTTCCTCCAGACCCAACGCCAGCGCGAAGCCGTCGAACAGGCGACGGCCCAAGGCAAACACCGCCGCGTAATACGCTTCCACCGCAGGGCGAAAACCGGGCAGGTCCGGCCATTCGTTAGCGCCGATCAGTGGGGTTTTAGCGATCACCAGCGGGTCTTCGTCGCCCACTTCAAAACCGATATCGAAGGCTTCCTTGTGGTCCGGCTTGCCCTTGGCGTACACCTCTTCGCCCTCGGGCACGAAGCCTTTGTGGCTGCGTGAAGTGCCGATGTAGTGCTGCATTTTGTAGTCAAGCGACTGGGCGAACAGCTTTTTGGCGGCCTCACGCAGGCCGTCGATCAGCGATGGCGCGATGCCATGATTCCTGACATACAGAAAGCCCACTTCCCGCGCCGCCTTGCCCAGTTGGTCGGCGACGGCCTGGCGCAGGGCGATGTCGGGGCTGAAGAGCCCGGCGATATCGACCACCGGGATGCTGCTGAAATTAGCGACCTTCGGGGCTGCCGCGTGCGACGGATCTGGCATGACGAGACGCTCCTTATCGGCTTGTTGTGTGGGTGAAGCGCTGGAAATGTTCGCGTTCGGTCTGGCCCATCCACACGTTCAGCGACCAGAGATCGGCCACCGGTACATTGGTGAAGGGCAGGTGATGCAGATAGCCGTCGGCGCCGAATTCGGGCGTCATTGTGCTGACCTGATAGCCTCGCGCCTGCTGGGATTTCCACACGGCTTCCCAGTGCTGCTGATGGAAAGCCAGCTCGCGAGCGTACTCGGGGGCAGCGGGATGGGGGACTTGCGGGCCCTGGTCGTAGCCGACCCGGGCCTGAATGTGATGAACGCGCTCGACGAACGCGCTGAGGTCGTCTTCGGGGTCGTCGAGCAAACGCTCGCAGGTGACGATCCAGTGACTGATGTCGCTGGTAAAGCGCAGATCGGGCAACTGGCGGATCAGCTCAAGGGTGACCCAAGGATTGAAAAGCGAGCGCGCGCGGTGGGTTTCAAAAGTGACCGTCTGCCCATGCTTGCACGCCAGCTCCAGTGCCTGACCGAAGAAGTCCACCTGTTGCGGCAATTGCCAACGGTCATTGCCGGCCAGTACGTTGACGAAGCGTGGCGCCAGTTCGGTTGACCAGGCGAGCTTCTGCTCTAGGTCAGTGAGGTGTTCTGCGGTGGTCGCTGATTGTTCCGGGAGGACGTCGTAGGCGGTGAACACCGTGGCGATGTAAGGCACGTGATTGCCGCGCAGGAAGGCGCCGAATTCCGCGCGTTCAACCGGCGTCAGCGGCAGGCGTGCTTCCATGCCGTCGAACCCTGCTTCCAGCAGCTCGTCCAGCGCCTGGGCCTTGCTGGAGCGGTAGCCCCAGAGCGTGCGGAAGATTTCCAGTTTCATCGAGCGTCCTCAAAGATTGCGTCGTGCGGCTGACGTGTGACCCCAGACAGGGCTCCGCCACGGCGCAGGCCGAGACGGGGTACAGTGGCAGTCACATCAGAAAAGGCAATCTTCGGGCCGTGTCTCTACTGGACGGGCTCCTTTATTGGGGCCGATCTTAGATTCGGCCGATGAACGGGAAGAATAGGAAAGCTTAAATGCATAGTTCAGAGATTTCTGAACTATGGTGGGAAGGGGCTTTTTAGATGGGGTTTCCAGCCATTCGACGATCTGGTGGGAGTGAGCTTGCCCACGAAGAGGGGCGGCCATCCAATGCATCTTCAGCGGCTGAAATGCCGCTTTCGTGAGCAAGCTCACTCCCACAGGATCGCGTTGAGCCGAGACACTCTGTCCACAGCCGACTTCTCATTAATCCACAAACGTCATCCGCCCGGCTTTACCCAACAGAAACCCCTGATTGCGCTCGGTAGCCTCACGGATGTAATCCCACAGCAACGTGATTCGCTTCAACTTGCGCAGGTCCTCCCGGCAGTACATCCAGAATTTTCAAGGAATACGGGTTAACCCACTGAGTACGGGGCTTAACCGATATGAACCTCTCTTCACCGCGATCTGCTGTCACAACCACTGTCACAAATCTGCTCGCTTCTCAGGGGCCGACCACAAGACTCGCTATGCCATATCACTACCGGCGCAACGGTATTTACTACCTTCGTCTGCGGGCGACAGGCAGCATCGCCGAGTCCGCTTCTGTCTCCCTCAAGACCCGCAACAGAAGGGCCGCTCTGGATGCTTCTGATCAGCTATCGGGATTCATCAGGGCATTCCACCGTGAGAACCCAACGGCTCTGTGGTCTGAGCTGAAGGAGCATTTCTTGTCGGTCTCGGCTGAGGTACTTGGGCACAAACGTTTAGCGGAGTCGTCGCATGCTTGGGGGGCGCTGCATGCAGATGGCGAGCGTGGTTCTTCAAACCTTGAGGCTTTCCCTTCCAGCTCGTTGCAACTGGTGGGTGGCGTCTCCTCATCTCAACCGACGACAGTGCCTGCAATGACTTTCGAGATTCTGTCCGGTCTCTATATGGCTGATAGGGCAGGGGAGCAGAAGGCCAATACGCTGAGTAGCACCAAGTTCACGCATGGCGTTCTCTGCTCCGCTTTAGGGGCGCTGGACTTGAGGATGCACTCACGGGCAGACCTTGTTTCCTTGAGGGATCAGCTAGCTACTACGCGCAAACCCTCAACGGTGAATCAGATGCTAATGAAGCTCTCGGCTGTCCTGAATTGGGCTGTTGCAAACGGCCACCTAGAAAAGGTTTTCGACAAGAAGCTCAAATTCACCAAGGGCCTAGAGTCGAACCGCAAGGCGCTCAGTCAGGATCAGGTAGGTAAGCTGATGCAGTACGCTAACAATCTGTCTGAAACCTCATGGAAGCGCTGGCTGCTGAGTCTAGGCATCATCACTGGCGGGCGTCTCAACGAAATATCCCAGTTAACCACGGGAGACATTCATGTCCTTGCGTCTGGGATTTCAGCAATTCACATCAATGAGGCTGGTGAAGGAAAGTCCATCAAAAATAAACGTAGCGAGCGGATGGTGCCTTTAACGGATGGTGCTTATGGATTCGACCTTGCAGCTTTCCTGAGGTATGTCGAAGCGTGCAAGCTCAGTGGGTCGGAGTCATTGGCGCAAATCGGTTACAGACCGGCAGGCGAGTGGGCTAATCAACAGGCTATCCCAGCGGCCCTTGGAGATACCTACGAGCGTGGCTTGGTGTTTCACTCGTTGCGTCACTCTCTGGCTTCCCTGATGCAGGCTAGAGGAGTTCCAACAACTCATGCCCAAGCGGTGATGGGGCATGCCTCTGGTACAATAACCTTCGACACTTATGGTGCCGGAGTCCCTGTTGACACCATCGCAAAAATGTTAAAGGTGATCTTATCGGATGATGAGTGTTGAAACTGCGAAGCGTCTCTAGCATATTTCAAAAGATAGAATCCGATTTCACTTGCAATGCCTAAGTAGTTGCCACAATTTTACAGCGATAAACGTATAACCAAAAGAGGTTGGGGCTGCATGCTTTTCTGATGCGTTCAGCCCCACCCAATCTGATGATTGGGCTTTGGCTTTCGATTTATAGGTTATGCTGGTCTTTTGTAGCTTTCTAGTGATGCTGCATTAAGCAAGTCTGTTTTGTAGTCCCGCATCATTTGGAGTACATCAGCAACAAGTAATCCAAACTCTTTTCCACCCAAATCCATGAATTCGCCATGCGCTACTTTGTTGCGACGATTTACTAGGCTTTCGTCGATTAGATTGAATTTTGTTGTGTATTTGTCCACGTCTATATCTAGCGACGTGGCGATGTTAGTGAATACCTTAGATGTAAGGTTGGACTCGGTATCAATTGCTGATGACATCTGCATTCTCGCAGGGTTTCCCATCTCTGAAAAAACGAACTCAAAAGCCTTGATGTTAGCAGCAGCTTTTCGTGAGCTGGATAGCATTTCGAGATGAGCCTTCAATCCGAAAATCGCAAAGCAGGTCTTAAGTTCGCCGTAAGTTAATCCTCGGTGTTGTACAAAGTTCAAGTACAGCTCTGAAGCAGTTTTTATAAAGCCTTCCCAATGCGCATATGTTAAAGTCACTCCGGCGCGTATGAAAAACTTTCGTTCAGGGCTGCCGCTTCTGGAGGCGACATTAAAAGCGCCGACCTCCTTTACTCGCCATCCCATTTCTGAATCCAAAGCGTCTTGCAGTTGATCTAGCGTACGAATATCAGCCATGGATTGTGCCTCACGGCTTTAGTAAGTCAGCTGCTATTGGTAGCAGTCGAGCCAGCCGTGTTGTCCCTCGAATACCAGCACCTGAGTACTGATTAAACGTTGGATTATTCCAAAGGCTTTTCGCTGCCTGCTCGATAAATGCCTGCCTTTCATGTGCCTGCAAAGCTTCGAGTTCAACCAAGTTGTGCGATACGCCTGTAGACATGACCTCGAATACAGACATTAAGAACTTGCCTGAGAAGTTACGACCATCCCATCGTTTGAATGACATCGAGCCAAGAGCTTCGGATAAGAATGTGAAGGTTTTAGTAAATACCTCTCCCTCTTGATTTAGATCAAAAGTATTGTCAGTTGCCATCTTCATCAGCGCATCGTCAAGATACTCATGTACATCCAGTCCAGGCTGGTAAGGTATATATCTGAAAGCAAAGAAACGTAGCGCTAACTCGACGCCCGCTTGGGAGTTTAGTGCGGTTTCAGTTTGGCCGGTGGTTTCGATAAATGCAGCATTGTTTGAGTGCTCAATAAGCCAGTCATAAAACTCACGGTTCAACGATACTGCGATACTATTTCTAACTTCTTGTTCGGTAAGGCTCGCGCCCCCAGTGTTAAGTCGCTGGAATAGTTCAAACTTTGCCGAGACATCGCTATCCGACTTCAATATTTCGACTCGAACGCGCGCCCGCTTGATTTCAATTTGCAGAGGTTGAGGTATTCCATCATTAGCTCCATTTGCTGACTCCTTCCACCGCTTCCCGTCAAGGCTTGGTAGGAATCTGGTGCCATTAAGAATCAGAGGACCTAACTCCGCGGCGCGGTCACCTTTGAGATCGCCGGTGAGCTGCAATACGGTCGAGAGCCGTTGTAACCCATCGATAAGCTCCCATACTCCGTTCTCATCCTGATATACAAAAATAGGCGGAATTGGGATGCCAAGAATGAGGGACTCAATGAAACGGGATTTACGCTCATCACCCCAGCGGAAAAGGCGTTGAAAAACAGGATCGATTACCAGTTCGTCGTCTCTGTAGAGGTTGATGATTTCACCGATTGACATCTCATACCCATCGGTGATGACTTTCTTCCGTGCGGTCTGAATCTCGTCTGCCAGAGCCATAATTTCTCCTAGTTATCGGCGCAATGTCCGATCAGCATTACTAAATTTGTCGCGGCAGCATGCTTTGCAGCGTTCACTGGTTGTCATGCGGGTATCGGCCACGAAGCAGGGTAAAGCATTAAAGTAGCACTGAACCCGTTCCCTCTGCCTCTCTGCTCCGTCGATTTTCTTGGAGGAGCGATACTCGCTGAGGTGATTGAGCAATCGATGAAGAGGATGAGCTTGGTCATTTGCTGCCGTCCTAGATCACCGAATCGAAAATGGTTTGCACCCGTCAGGCATATCTCGCTCGCTCGGGCAGCTCTAGTTCCCCCGTGAGGGGGGCAGCGTGTGGTTGTGTGTGCAGCCGGGGGCATAGACACCTTTCTTTTCGGGGGGCTGGCCGGGGCTTTCGTAGTCTCAGGGCTTTAGGGCTGTGCTGTCGTGGCGGGCTGTGCTGCCGTCTGCCGGTCGATGCGTCGAGGTGGGGGCCAGTGCCGACCCTCTTGCTCTATCGTTGTCTGTACGCGCGCCGGTCGTGCAATGGCTACTGTAGTGGGCAGGGCGATGGCCGGTAGTGGTTGTCGATGTCCTGTTGATCAAGTGCCTGTCGGTCTGGCTTGCAGGTGGTGACATCAAACGATCAATTGTAGTCACCTTTAAAACGGGTCATAAGGTGGTGACATCTAAATAGGGTTTGACACTTGTTGGCACCACTTGTATTGTTGTCACCATTACATGGCACCAAATGCCAGCTCGAAGACCAGAGGCGACACCATGACCGCACGTACATACGCCTATTGCCGGGTATCCACCACCGAGCAGACTACAGATAACCAAATGCACGCTATCAGGGAGCGCGGATACGTCATCCCTGCGAACCGGGTACACACTGAGACGATAAGCGGCTCAGTACCAGCCTCCGAACGTCCTGTATTTGCAAGGTTGGTAGACCGTTTGGAGAGTGGAGACACGCTTGTGGTTCTGAAACTAGACCGCCTTGGTCGTGACAGCATCGACGTGCAGGCCACCATCGATAAGTTGATGGCTTTAGGTATCCGGGTTATCTCGCTCGACCTGCCAGCCTCAGACCTGACCAGCGTAGAGGGTAGGTTCATCATGCAGGTAATGGCGGCGCTGGCTGAGATGGAACGTGGCCGTATCCGTGAGCGTACCAGCGAGGGGCTAGCCCGTGCCAAAGCTGCCGGTGTGAAGCTGGGTCGTCCTGTAGCTGATGACGTCACGTCTCAGGTGCGCGAGCTGCGTGCCAAGGGTATGAGTCAATCTGAGGTTGCCGAAGCTTTGGGGCTGTCCCTGCGCACCGTGAAGCGCCATTGCGCCAAGGAGTCCGTCTGAGTTGTAAAGCGGGCTGAAGTTTGAGGCCCAGACACTCGGGCATGCGACCACATGTATTACTGGGTATTCCAGGTGCAAGCCTTCTCGCGGGTTATGCCTTGATCAATCATATGTTGACCGTGGAGGGCCACCAGAGCGCGCAGACGCTACGTTGATTCAACTGGCAGGCCAACACCGATCACAGGCCTTCACGGTTGCGGTATCTCATCTGACAGCGGCTGTCCTACTGGCCGAGGGCGGGGGTTCAGGGCAAGCGCCGGGATGGTTATGCGAGATGCGCTGTTAAAGCTTCGGGCAGTTAGCTGTCTGCTCCGCTTGCGGCTTTCACATGAAACCCCAGGATATGTGAGGGGTACGGGTAAACGTGCCTCAGGCGCGCTCTCAGTGCCTCACGGTTTCAAAGCGAGTCTAGGCTTTGAATTGCATTATAGGACCGCCAGTAGCTTAGATTTAAGTCTCACAGTGTTAGACACTTGAAACCCACAGGTTTTTAAATTCCAGAGCGGCCAGCGGCAAACGTGACTGGATCGGGCATTCTGGTCATAAAGTCTCACAGTGATTTAGTGTGAGACTGCTGTGCAAATAATAAACAAAACCGCTGGAAGCCTCGTAATCCGTGGTCTGTAGCCCGATGCCTATTTAAGTTGCAGTACAGGAGAATCCCCAGTAGCAACAGTAGTGTAGTAGTTAAGGTAGCTACTGTAGCTACAGTATTATCAAGTAGTCATAGTTGTATTTCTCCCTTCTTCTGCTTATGGAGAAAGGGAGATTAACTATCTGCTATAGGGTATCCAGTCCAGTAACGCCCCAGAACGCCCGTAGGCAGCTATGGCGCAGAATGCTGAGCCGAATACTGCCAAGCGCTTTAAACGCGAATAGCGAGCCTCTGGGGCTTTGCATTTGGTTAAATCTCACATTGTTAGACTCTAGATAAGTTGCATTGCAGGTTGGCGGGCGTGCTCCGACCGGCCCCGCCCTTTAAGTTGCAGTAGAGGAAGAGCACTCGATGTGGGAGCGATGCCGATAGAAAATTGTTATGATACTATAAGTGTTCATTGCTTTTGACTATTGGTTCATCGGTCTCAGGCCAAGTAGCAAAGTAGTAATCAGTAGAAACAGTAGCAGCAGTAGAAAACTCCCTACTTCTTTGGAACAAAGAAAGAGAGCAACCAGTAGCCCCCAGTAGCAACTAGTAGTAACCAGTAGCGCCCCTTAGCTTGGGGTTACGTACATGAAAGTCGCACGGAGATTTAATCAACCCTACAGTCAGAGAGGTAATAGACCTTGGAAACTCCCATTACAGGCGATGCGTCGTCTCAAGTTAAACGCCAGCCGCAAGTTGGTGTCACGCTACACAACATGCCAAACGTGGATTTCACAGCAATCACCGATGCCAGTCACGCTATTAATCAAAGCAATCTCTCTGGTAAGCGCATGGGTAGCCTTGTACTTGCAGTGGACTCGAAGCAAGTAGAGTCAGGCTTGGGCCGTATCAGCTTGATGATTGCTCACGGTAGCAAGCCAGAGGACGGATGGTCAGCATTGTTCGCCGGTCGTATCAACGATGCACAGTGGAAGCCAGTCTATCCAGAGGGTGAGGTGAAGGAGTACATGGAACCTGTTCCCATTACTACCCGCCCATTTGTGCCAGCATGATCAGGGATATTCAAGTTGTCTCTAACCCGATCATCGACCGAACTGTTAAGCCTACTCCGCGCCTACCCGGTATGCCGATGGGTGCGACTGGTATCTCATTCACTCCTGAACGTACTAGCGATAAGCCTGACGTTCTACTGACACCCGCTCAGAAGCTCATGCAACAGACGATGCTCAAAGGCAGGTCATCGGGTTTCTGATTAAGTTGCAGTACAGATTAAATCCTGGGGCAGGGCATACAAGCTGGGGCATTCCCTACTCATTAGTAACGGTCTGGTCGCCTTTCTCCTATGAGTGGCCGAGTGCCCCAACTTGTATGCCCTCTATCACCTACCTAGACCGACTTGCAAATTTGCATGTCGTACCCCTTCGCCTACACGTCCCCCCCAAAATTCCCAGAGTGCAAATTTGCATTCTGCATTCCTTAATCAATATCGAGAGGTCTACTATGACTATCGCACTGCCCATTAAACTACCCGACTCAAGGGGTAACTTACACACCTTCCTATCAAATGAGGAAGGGCTATACAACCTCACTGACATCTGGCGAGAGTTGGGCCTTCCTGACCGCAAAGCACCTAGCCAGTGGAACAACGAGGCTAAGCGCGAATTAACTAGCTCGGGAAATTTCCAGAGCATAAATGGTAGGGGTGGGCAAACCCTTGCAACGGAGAAAGCATGCATCGCATATTCGATGTGGGTGTCTTTCCCCTTCTATTCACTAGTCGTTGACACCTTCATAGTCGTGCGCAATGACGAGAAGTTAGCAGCAGCCACCTATCGCAAGTTAACTGAGGAACATCAAGACATGTTCGCGGCCAATGCCCGGAAGGTTAAAGCGTACTCCCGGCTTGATCGTACCCTGTTGCACTGGCGTCATAGCTGCTACTTGGCCGACATCCATAGCCCCGATCTTGCGTACAAGTATGTAGTTCAGAACTATCTGTTCTGGTGTGCCCGTCATCAAGGCAAGTTAACCCGATATTCACTTACTAATGCTGGCAGAGATGCTGGGTTCTACGTGGTGAGTGGAGGGAGTTTCAGCGATGGCCTCCGTATTACATCGAAGGGCCGTTGCTGGCTCATGGATCACGCGGATGAAATCAACGAGGCTACCCGAGCATGAGAACTCTACGCATCGGATACAACCCGTCATTCAACTATGGCGGCGAGCTGGGTAATGCTGATGAGGGAGACACGGTTAATGGCCGTCAACCTTATGCTGCACCTGTCAGCCTGCAATCGAACTTCAATGAAGGGCGTGGCGTTCAGCTTGTAGCCAAGAAGGTCACGTAAGTAACTGAATGCCTAGCACTGCACTGCACTGCACTGCACTGCACTTGCCCTGCTGGCGTTCAACCGTACATGAAAGTCGCAACCCTATACCTGCCCAATCCCAATCCCATTACCGTTAAAGAGAGAGGTTCCAATGACCACAACTACCGCACAAATTATCAACGACATGAAGGTTAACGATGCCCAGACTTTGATTGCTAAGTTCGGCGCAGATAATGCCAAGGCTCGTATCCGTTACATCGGCGTACACGCCACCATGTTGGAAGTTACTAGCCAGTTTGATCAATACCGCCCGCTGCTGATTCCGGGCCGCGAGCTGCACGACCATAAGCTACGTGCGATGGGCAAGGTGCAGGATGAAGTAAGCAAGACGCTGCGCAACTTCGAATCCACTGGCCGACTGCTGGGCGAGCTGCCCGAAGACCTGCCAAATCCGGAGCAATACAGCAACCTGTTCAAGTGGCTGTCCGACCTGCGCCTGTCGATCATGACCAAGGCACCAGACAACGACCTGTTCAAGAACCCCACCGGCCTCTACGGCTACGACTACCCGAAATGGCGTGAGTACATCAGCCAGTACGGCGACGACCTGCTGCCCCTGATCGATGCCATGTCAGAGCGTATCAAGACAGACTATCCGTACTACGATCACCTGCAAGCACTGGGCGAAGTCGCTCATGAGCTGGTGATCAACTCCGAGGGACGTAGCGATCATCTGGCTACCAAACTGCTGGACCTGCTGCCTACCATCACCCGCCCGTTCACTCAGGCAGGCCGTGAGGCGTTCGAGCTGTTCCAAGTTGCCCTGTTGTCTGAGGTCGATGCCGATGCATTGGTCAAGGCTGGCTGGACCCCACAGCATTCCGAGGTCATAGAGGTTGCATGCGTCCGCTCTGGTCTGCATCACAAGGCCAAGGGGCCACGGGTTGAGGTCGTCCGTATCTCTGCCTACGAGCTGAACTACACCCGCTTACGTCAAGCGATGCAGCGCGAGTACAAGGCTGCTCAAGAGGCGCACAAGCTGGAACGCGAAGCTGAGGTAATGGCTGGCCGGAAGCAACAATTGATTGATCAAGCCGACCGTAAGGACGCACTAATCCTCAAGCTGCGAGCTGGCGATATCACCACCGAGGAACTGCGCGAGCTGGAAGCCCTGTAACACCGGGGCAAGTACTTGGGAGAACAAGTGAGACAAGATGCAGAGGCGCGAGAGGCAAGCAGGGACGATGGGCTGTGTGAGTGGACATGCGCAGCCTGTAACAACTGAGTCGATCCATCCACTACCCGAGAGGGGTCAGGTATTAGCCCGGCCCGCCTAGCACTGCACTGGATGCAGACAGGTCGAACCTCAAAGAAAGTTGTAGCACGTCAACTCCCCGTATCGGGCGGCATCTGTCTTTTTGCGAACTCTGTACCTACTAATCCCACGCCGAGTAGGAATATCGCCGTCTGAATCTGCTGCTCATCACCGACCCATTCAAAAGGGTGATACGCGTAACCACTACTCTACGATATTTGCGTTAATGCCTAGAAGTTTGGCGACCTCTTCCCTCCGCTTATTGCTGAACTGCCATACCCGTCCAATGGACGCAACTGTTACAAACTGGCCATGCAGACTAGTAGGCCATTTGTAGTCTGGATCATGGAGTCCACCAACGTAAAATGATTTATCGGTACACCGGTTTAAAGTATGGTGTGTACTTTTAGTGTCGGCTATTGGCATTTGCTGCTTTTTAGCCCTGCGAAGAACCACATCTTCTTCGCGTATAAGTCTGTTAACTTCTTTTGTCGCTACGGTAGGTGCCGTATTGATATTGTCCATGACGATAGTTAAGTGTCGAATCAGCTTCATCGAAAGGTCAGACCCTCCATCAAAATCTTCTTGTACTCCACCGCCTCTGATTTCTTTTTTGAACTCGCACAGTCGTGACCATTGGTTAGGGTCATGATCTTGAGGCAGCGCGCTTTTTGAGAAATAAATTAGTGTAGGACGTTTCTCTTTTATGAAGTATTTTATTTCCTCTACCGTGCCTGACTTTTCTACGCCCGTATCACTTCCAAGTCTGGACCAGAAAGGAGAAACAATAATATCGCAGTCCTTAACAATCAGGTCGTTAAGTATTCCTTGAGGGCGATCCCCCTGAAGTGGAGCACTATCAAGTTCCCACATAACAGGGAGCAAAATCTTTTCAGTCTTGACGCTATTCATAGAGTTCCAAGTATGAATGGCAGTCTCAATCACCTTTCTCTCAGCACTTACGTCCGAAGGGGATCCGATCAAAACACGGTAGGCGGTCACAGATACTGGCATAAAATACCCCTGTAGATAAGTAGGTGAGTAGCTGTGTATTATCTAAAGTTGTTAAGAAGAGTCCTTGATGATAGTGGCGCTCTGTCGATCTGTCCTGATTCTAGTATTCTGACGATGGAATGGGTTTCATTCCCGTCTACGCGTCCGTAAAATAGATAGTATCGATCTCTCTCAAAAGTTTGCCAGTTACGACTTTCGAAGATATCAAGTTCGCAGTGTCCGCTGAGCTCGTGCTGGGGAGATTTGAAATTAAAGAAAACTCGGTTGTACTTGCCTTTTGCAATAGAGGTAGGCTGGCCAAAGAACAAGAAGCTTTTTCCAAGATACCGTTTTATATCTTGCTGGGCTTTCTCTATAGGGACGATTAAATCGCGCAGTAAGACGGCTTCCTCTCCTTCAAACTGAATAGCGATATCAAGGCTTATTTGAGCCAAACGCACAAGCCTACGTACGGTGCGAAAGTGCCCCGGATTTAGCAGGTTCCCATCAGCATCGTAGAAGTTCTCAAACCCGCGACCATTTACCGATGAGCCGCCCTGTACTTCCTTCCTTTTACGTGGGTTCTGATCCTGATCTTCATCATCATCGTCCTCATCTGCCTCGTTCTCCGTCAAGCTCTTCCAGCCTGCGAACGTTACGAGGTTGATAGCTCTTTTCTCTTTGCCCCCCTCATCATCCCCACCGCCCGCACCACCCTTTCTCCTGTGTGGACATTCCACCTTATCGAAGCCGGGCATATGAAAGTAGAACGCCGGAACGCCATCTTTCCGCGTTGGGTTCTTGCGGGGTCGCCTACTGCACATGACCCCACACTCGGGACAATAGATCAGACCGTGATGCTCATCATCAGCGTAAGACTCTGGAAGCAATCGGGGAGCATCAACAAGGGTAGCTGGTGCGACCGATGATGGTTGAGGCTCAAGGACGAGAAACGCAACTTTGGGGATTGAGATCTGTGCCATACATTCCTTTGTTTCAATGGACGATTAGTCGACGAAAATGGATCCCATCTTCAACGGATAGTAGCAAGGCGCCATCCAGTCACGCTACCTGCATCTACAAGAGATCGAGACTTATGGAGAGTGGAGTCATTTAGCCCAGTCATAGCGCTCAGATGCTGGGCCTTTTGTTCGGTTTCTACAGGTACCTCTCCTTGTCACAAGTCCTGTACCAACAACTGTCACAAACCGTTGGTCAACCCTTGCTCGCCCCGCTACGATATGGCTACCTGATTCCTTGAAAATTTCAATCCACAAACGTCATCCGTTCCGTCTTACCCAACAAAAACCCCTGATTGCGCTCGGTAGCCTCACGGATGTAATCCCACAACAGGGTGATCCGCTTGAGCTTGCGCAGGTCCTCCCGGCAGTACATCCAGAACTGCCGCGTGATATCCACCTCACTCTCCAGCACCGGCAGCAGTCGCGCATCCTGTGCCGCCAGAAAGCACGGCAGAATCGCCAGCGCTCGTCCCTGCAGCGCGGCGACGTATTGGGCGATGACGCTGGTGCTGCGCAGGGTGGCATGGGCGCCGGGGAGGAGGTTGCTGAGGTAGAGCAATTCCGAGCTGAAGGCCAGATCGTCGACGTAGCTAATAAACGGATGGTCGGCGAGGTCTTCGGTCTTGAGGATCGGCGCGTGGTTGTCGAGATAATCCTGGGTGGCGTAGAGCCTCAGGCTGTAGTCGCACAGCTTGCAGCACACGTAAGGCCCGTGCTCCGGACGCTCCAGCGCGATAACGATGTCTGCCTCGCGCTTGGACAGGCTGATGAAGTGCGGCAGCGGCAGGATATCCACTGAAATGGCCGGGTACGTGTCGGTGAAGTGACTGAGTTGCGGGGTGATGAAGAAGCTGCCGAAGCCTTCAGTGCAGCCCATGCGCACATGCCCCGACAATGCGACGCCGGAGCCGGACACCTGCTCGCAGGCGATGTGCAGCGTGCTTTCGATGGACTCCGCAGCGCCAAGCAAGCGTTGGCCTTCTGCAGTGAGGATGAAGCCGGTGTTGCGGGATTTCTCGAACAGCAGCGTGCCCAGTGACGTTTCCAGCGAGCTGATCCGTCTCGACACCGTTGTGTAGTCCACCGCGAGGCGTTTGGCCGCGGAACTGGCCTTGCGCGTGCGCGCCACTTCGAGGAAAAACTTCAGGTCATCCCAATTAAGGGCGCTCAAGGACGTGATGTTTTTTTGCATGTTGGACCTGCTTTTATGTGCGTTCTTATTAGAAGTTTGCACATCTATACTCCGAAGCGCGGCCGGATCCAACCAGCACTTTAATGCCTGATGCAGTGCCTGAATCCAACGAGGAAACACCCCGGCAAATCGCTCTACCCCCACACGCCATAACACCCTGCACAACAATAAATAAGCGGAGGAGTTTATGAAGAACGCTATTACGGCGGACGCTGGCGCACTCGATGCCAGTCCCGTGAAAAACGCCCGATCCTATCGGCTTGCCGGCGCGGCGAGCATGGCTGGCACGACCATCGAGTGGTACGACTTTTTCCTCTACGGCACAGCTGCCGCACTGATCTTCAACAAGATCTTCTTTCCTGCACTGGATCCGATCATCGGTGTGCTGGCGGCGTTCGCCACCTACGCCGTGGGCTTTCTCGGCCGGCCGCTGGGCGGCATTGTGTTCGGCCATTTCGGCGACAAGATCGGGCGCAAGTCCATGCTCCTGTTCACCCTGATGCTGATGGGCATTCCGACCATCATCATCGGCCTGATTCCGACCTACGAACAGATCGGCTATTGGGCCGCAGTGCTGCTCGTCGCGATGCGTTTCTTGCAGGGCATGGCCGTCGGCGGCGAGTGGGGCGGGGCGGTGCTGATGGCCGTCGAACATGCGCCCGAGGGCCGCAAAGGTTTCTACGGCAGCCTGCCGCAAACCGGCGTTGGCGCAGGGCTGGTGTTGGCTTCGCTGGCGATGGGCATGGTCGCCAAATTGCCGGAGGCCGACATGCTCAGTTGGGGCTGGCGGATTCCGTTTCTCGCCAGCGTCGTGCTGCTGGGCGTGGGCTGGTTGATTCGTTTGAAAGTCCCGGAGTCGCCCGATTTCGAGAAGCTCAAAAAAGACAACATCGCCGTCAAGGTGCCGCTGTTCAAAGTGTTCCGCGACCATCCGAGAGAAACCCTGACGATCATCGGCGCGCGCACCGCGGAGAACGCCTGGTTTTACATGTCGGTGACCTTCGCCCTGGCGTACGCCGCCAACCAGTTGCTCATCCCTCGCGCTGACGTGCTGAGCGCGATCACGGCTGGCGCTGCACTTTCTCTGGTGACGATGCCGCTGTGTGGGCACCTGTCCGACAAGGTCGGTCAGAAACGTCTGTATTTCGCCGGGCTTCTGCTGCTCTGCGCCTTCGTCTATCCGTTCTTCGCCATGCTCGGCACCCGCGAGCCGCAGATGGTGTGGTGGGCGATGGTGTTGGCGGTGGGCGTGGTCTTCCCGATCCTCTACGCGCCGGAATCTCTGCTGTTTGCCCGTCAATTTCCGGCGGAAATTCGCTACAGCGGCATCTCCGTCTCGGTGCAGTTGGCGGGCGTTCTGGGCGGCGGATTCGCGCCGATGATCGCCACGCAATTGCTGGCCATGGGCGGCGGCAGTCCGCGCTACGTGATCGCCTACCTGATCGGCATGGCGCTGGTGGCTTTGGTCTGTACCGCGCTGATGAAGCGCGATCCCCCTCGCCATCGCGCTGCCTGAAATCGACTTTTTTCAGCGCGGCCAGGCCGGCGCGCTGCCTTGAATGGAGCAATGGCAATGAACGTGTCACTGAACAAACACAACACCACCGTGGCCCGCGTGAAACTGCTGATCGGCGGCGAATGGGTTGAGTCGCAAACCACCGAGTGGCTCGACGTGGTCAACCCCGCCACCCAGGAAGTGCTGGCCCACGTGCCCTTCGCGACGGCCGCCGAGGTCGATGCCGCTGTCGCCGCCGCGCAGAAAGCCTTCGCAACCTGGCGGCACACGCCGATTGGCGCCCGCATGCGCATCATGCTCAAGTTGCAGGCGTTGATCCGTGAACACTCCAAGCGCATCGCCGTCGTGCTCAGCGCCGAGCAGGGCAAGACCATTGCCGACGCCGAGGGCGATATCTTCCGCGGCCTGGAGGTGGTCGAGCACGCGTGCTCCATCGGCACACTGCAGATGGGGGAATTCGCCGAGAACGTCGCCGGTGGCGTAGACACCTACACGCTGCGTCAGCCCATCGGCGTCTGCGCAGGGATCACGCCCTTCAACTTCCCGGCGATGATTCCGCTGTGGATGTTCCCGATGGCCATTGCCTGCGGCAACACCTTCGTGCTCAAGCCATCCGAGCAGGACCCGATGTCGACCATGCTGCTGGTGGAGCTGGCGGTTGAGGCGGGCGTGCCAGCGGGCGTGCTCAACGTTGTGCATGGCGGCAAAGAGGTGGTCGACGGGATCTGCACCCACGAGGACATCAAGGCGGTGTCCTTCGTCGGTTCGACGGCGGTGGGCACTCACGTTTACGACCTGGCGGGCAAACACGGCAAGCGCGTGCAGTCGATGATGGGCGCGAAGAACCATGCTGTCGTGCTGCCCGATGCCAACCGTGAGCAGACCCTCAACGCGCTGGTCGGCGCCGGTTTCGGGGCGGCGGGTCAGCGCTGCATGGCGACGTCGGCGGTGGTGATGGTCGGCGCGGCGAAGCAGTGGATTCCCGATCTGAAGGCATTGGCGCAGAAGCTCAAGGTGAACGCGGGCAGCGAAGCGGGCACCGATGTCGGGCCAGTGATTTCCAGGCGCGCTAAACAGCGGATTCTTGATTTGATCGAAAGCGGCGTTCAGGAAGGCGGCACCCTCGAACTGGATGGGCGCGGCATCACGGTAGCGGGCTACGAGGACGGCAATTTCGTCGGGCCGACGCTGTTCACCGGCGTGACGACGGAGATGCAGATCTACACTCAGGAAATCTTCGGGCCGGTGCTCGTGGTGCTGGAGGTCGATACGCTGGATCAGGCCATCGCCCTGGTCAACGCCAACCCGTTTGGCAATGGCGTCGGGCTGTTCACCCAGAGCGGTGCGGCGGCGCGCAAATTCCAGAGTGAAATCGACGTAGGTCAGGTCGGCATCAACATCCCGATTCCGGTGCCGGTGCCGTTCTTCAGCTTCACCGGTTCGCGCGGTTCGAAGCTGGGTGATCTGGGACCGTACGGCAAACAGGTGGTGCAGTTCTACACTCAGACCAAGACCGTCACCAGCCGCTGGTTCGATGACGACAGCGTGAATGACGGCGTGAATACGACGATCAATTTGCGTTGAGTGCGACGCGCTTTGAGCGGGCCTTGCTTGCTCGCGATCGCGTTGCGTCATTCAGCGTTGCGCTTTCTGAACGATCGCTTCGCGAGCAAGCTCGCTCCCACAAGGGGCCTGCGTCGCCGGTGGCACTGGAACTGAACAAGGAGAACAACCATGAAAATCGCCTTCATCGGCCTGGGCAATATGGGTGCGCCGATGGCGCGGAATCTGATCCGTGCCGGGCATCAGCTGCATTTGTTCGACGTCAACCAACAGGTCTTGGCCGAACTGGCCGAATTGGGCAGCCGCATCAGTGAGTCGCCCAAACATGCGGCTCAGGGCGCGGACCTGGTCATCACCATGCTTCCGGCGGCCGCTCACGTTCGCGCGGTTTACCTGAATGAAGACGGCGTACTGGCTGGCATCAGTGCAGGGGTGCCGGCGGTGGATTGCAGCACGATTGATCCACAGACCATCCGCGATGTGGCGGCGGCAGCGGCGAAACAAGGCGTGGTGGTCGGCGATGCGCCGGTGTCCGGCGGGACCGGTGGCGCGCAGACCGGGACGCTGACGTTCATGGTCGGCGCGAGCCTTGAGCACTTTACGGTGCTCAAGCCGATCCTGGCGCAGATGGGCCGCAACATCGTCCATTGCGGCGATGTCGGCACCGGGCAGATCGCGAAGATCTGCAACAACATGCTGTTGGGCATTTCCATGATCGGCGTGGCGGAAGCCATGGCGCTGGGCAATCGCCTGGGCATCGACACCGGCGTGCTGGCGACCATCATCAACAGCTCGACCGGCCGGTGCTGGAGCTCGGAGATGTACAACCCCTGGCCCGGCGTCGTCGAAACCGCCCCGGCGTCCCGTGGTTACACCGGAGGGTTTGGCGCAGAGCTGATGCTCAAGGACCTGGGCCTGGCAACCGAAGCCGCCAAAGCCGCGCGCCAACCCGTGATTATGGGCGCGCTGGCGCAGCAGCTGTATCAGGCGATGAGTTTGCGCGGTGACGGAGGCAAGGACTTCTCGGCGGTGGTTGAGGCGTACATCAAGGAGGAAAACTGAGGGTGCACATCCGCCGGCCTCTTCCCGGCTAAAGCCGGTCCCACTAGGTAATCGAGTACATCCTTGGGGCTCGCGATTCCACTAAGGTTTTGCATGCGCCGCACTACCTTGTGGGAGCGAGCTTGCTCGCGAAGAGGCATTAACATCCGCTGAATATTTAGCGGCTGGAATGCCGTCTTCGTGAGCAAGCTCAATCCCACAGGTGCTGTGTTCACAGGAAGACGGCGGTGAAGAGAGCAGCATAAACAGCCTCATTTCACGGCGTCCTGTCCGAGGCATTCCCGGCTAAAGCCGGTCCTACTATGCGCACGCGGTCGCACCACAATTAACCTCGCGGGCCGTTGTAATTCTTGGCCCACTGCTCCTGGGCCACCAAATGCGCCTTAAATCGCGCGATCTGCTCGGCCACTCGCACCGGGGACGTTCCGCCCCAGCCGCTGCGCGCCGCCAGTGCCGCTTCCAGCGTCAGGCTCTCCAACACCTCTGGCGTCAGGCGCGGGTCGGTGTCGGCGAGCATCTTTGGCGTCAGCTCCGGTAGCCCGATGTCCTGCGCCTCGCACAGCTGAACCAGTTGTCCGGTGATCTCGTGGGCTTCCTTGAACGGCACGCCGCGAACGGCGAGCCAGTCCGCAATTTCCGTCGCCAGGGTGAACCCCAGGGGCGCCTGACGCAGCAACTCGTCCTTGCGCACCTTCATCGTGCGGACCATGCCGGCAAAGGCAGGCAGCACCAGATTCAGCGTGTCCAGAGCGTCGAAGATGGCGTGTTTGTCTTCGCTCAAATCGCGGTTGTACGACAGCGGCTGCGCCTTGAGCACCGACAGAATCGCGGTCAGCGAACCGATCAAACGGCCTGATTTACCCCGGGCCAGCTCGGCGATGTCCGGGTTCTTCTTCTGCGGCATGATCGAGCTGCCCGTGGCGTAGGCATCGTCCAGCTCGACCCAGCGAAACTGCCGAGACGTCCAGATGCAGAACTCCTCGGCCATGCGCGAAATATTGATCCCCAGCATGCTCGCGCAGAACAGAAACTCGGCCACGTGATCACGGCTGGCGACGGCGTCGATGGAGTTTTCACACGGGCCGGCGTAGCCCATTTCCGCCGCCGAACGTTGAGGGTCGCGGGCGATGGCGGAGCCGGCCATGGCAGCGGCACCGAGGGGCGATAGATTGAAGCGCTGATCCCAATCCTGCAGGCGCTGGATGTCACGATGAATCGCCTGGGCGTGGGCCATCAAATGGTGACCAAAGACAATCGGCTGCGCTTGTTGCAGGTGAGTAAAACCGGGCGCAATGGTCTCGACATGGGCTTCGGCCTGACTGACCAATGCCTGCTGCAGATCAAGAATCGACAGGGTCAGCACGCGAATCCGGTCACGCAGAAACAGCCGCATGTCATTGGCCGTCTGATCGTTGCGCGAGCGCCCGGCGCGAAGCTTGCCGCCCAGTGCGCCGAGGCGTTCGGTGAGCAGGCGCTCGATAAAGGTGTGCACGTCCTCGTCGGCGGGAATTGGCTGAATCGTGCCGGCGGCAAAATCCTCGTCAATCGATTGCAGCGCATCGATGATGCGGCGGGTTTCGTCGGCGTCCAGCAAACCGGCGCGCTCAAGCTCGTGGGCGTGGGCCTTGGAGCCTGCCACGTCATAAGGCGTCATGCGAAAATAGACGGCGGGCGAGCGTGACAGGTTGGCCATCGCTTCCGCCGGCGCGGACTTGAAGCGCGCGCCCCACAGGCGCTCAGTTGCATCGGACATATGCATTCCCCCTCAAACACGTGATTGCTGGCGAGCCAGGCGTCGACGACGTCAAGGGATCCTAGGAAAAACCGGCTGCCGATGAAACGTTACAAATGGCAAGTCGGGTTGGCAGAAATGGAAAGCTGACATCAACCCGCTCTTCAGATGAGTGGCGCTGATTATTTTTCTGTTACCGCAGGTGCCCGAATGTGCTGAAGTGGCACCCATTGCACCACCCGATTTTTCCCCTCGTCGACCTTTTCGCAGGATGCGCCCATGGATGGTTTCCTATCGCTTTATCAACACCTCGGCTGGACGTTGTCAGTGCTGGTGCTGCTGACGTTTCTGCTGGCCGGCACGGTCAAGGGCGTCATCGGCATGGGGCTGCCGACGGTTGCGATGGGCCTGCTGGGGGTGATGATGCTGCCGACCCAGGCGGCGGCGCTGCTGCTGATCCCCTCAACCTTGACCAACCTCTGGCAATTGGCGACCGGCGGCCATCTGCGCGGACTGTGCGCGCGGTTGTGGCCGCTGCTGCTGACGATCGTCATCGGCACCATGCTCGGCTCCTACGCGCTAGGGCTTGGCAACGGGCACGGCATGGCGAGGGCGCTGGGCGGCGCGCTGTTTGTGTATGCACTGTGTGGCTTGTTTCTGCCGACGCTCAAGGTGCCGCCTGCTGCCGAGCGCTGGCTCGGGCCTTTGTGCGGGTTTATCACCGGCCTGGTCACCGCGGCCACTGGCGTTTTCGTCATTCCGGCGGTGCCCTACATTCAGGGCCTGGGGCTGGATCGTAACGAACTGGTGCAGGCGCTTGGGCTGTCCTTCACTGTCTCGACCCTGGCGCTGGGCGTCGGCCTGTTCTGGAACGGCGCGGTAGGCAGCGCTGAAATGAGCGCTTCCTTGCTGGCGCTGATTCCCGCGTTGCTCGGCATGATGTTCGGCCAATGGCTGCGTCAACGCATCAGCGCGTTGGTGTTCAAGCGCATGTTCTTCATCGGCATGGCGCTGCTGGGCGCGCACCTGATGATCGCCGGGTAAACCAGCCGCATTGATCGGCTTTCTCACCCGCCTGCGTGATAACAAGGATTCATTAATCACTGGCCCATTCGTGATTCCCCCGCAAAGGTATTTTGCCCGCTGCCTGCTTATTCGCTGCTCGCCTGACCGCTATTCTGCCGTCCATTCCAATTGAAGACCCTCAATCCGGTACCGCTGAACGGCGGACTGCATTGACGGCGGACGAGGCTTGATATGAAAAAAGTACTGTTTCTCAACGGCGGCAAACAATTCGCCCATTCCGACGGCCGCTACAACACCACGCTGCATGAAGCCGGCATGGCGCTTCTCGATCACGCCGGGTTCGACGTGCAGCAGACCTTCATCGACGGCGGCTACAACGTGGCCGAGGAAGTGCAGAAGTTTCTCTGGGCGGACGTGATCATCTGGCAGATGCCGGGCTGGTGGATGGGCGCGCCGTGGACGGTTAAAAGGTACATCGACGAAGTCTTCACCGAAGGTCACGGCAGCCTGTACGCCAACGACGGTCGCACTCGCTCCGATGCGTCCCGGCGGTATGGCAGCGGCGGCTTGCTGCACGGCAAGCAGTACATGATTTCCGCCACCTGGAACGCGCCGCAGCAAGCCTTCGACGACCCGGCTGACTTCTTCGAAGCCAAGGGCGTGGACGCCGTGTACTTCCCTTTCCACAAGGCCAACCAATTCCTCGGCATGACCGGCCTGCCAACCTTTCTGGCCGTGGACGTGATGAAAATGCCGAACGTCGAAGCAGACGTGAAGCGGTATGAAGCGCATCTGGCCTCGGTGTTCGGGATCTGAGACGCGAGAAGCGAGCTACAAGCTTCAAGCGGCAAGCTTCAAGCTTACGGCTCACGGCTCACTTACGGCTTGCAGCTTGCAGCTTATAGCTCTCCCCCAAGCGCGCTAATATCCGGTCTCTTGTGAGCGGGAGACAACAGTGAAAGCCAGGTCGGATGAGTTGCAGGTGTTTGTCACGGTGATCGAAAGCGGCTCGATTTCTGCGGCGGCCGAGCAGGTCGGGCAGACGCCTTCGGCGATCAGCCGCACCTTGTCGAGACTCGAAGGCAAGCTGGGCACGACGTTGATCAACCGCACCACGCGGCGCATGGACCTGACCGAGGAGGGCAAGTATTTCCTTGAGCGGGCCCGGCAGATTCTGGATCAGATGGAAGAGCTGGAAGAGCGCATGTCGGTGCGCCAGCAGACGCCGTCCGGCCGGTTGCGGATCAACGCGGCGTCGCCCTTCATGCTGCATTCAATCGTCCCGTACGTCGCCGAGTTTCGCACGTTGTATCCGGACATCCAGCTGGAGCTGAACAGCAACGATCTGATCATTGATTTGCTGGAGCAGAGCACCGATGTGGCGATCCGCATTGGCGTACTGGCCGATTCGACCCTGCATGCCCGGCCCCTCGGCAGCAGCCCGCTGAACATTCTGGCCAGCCCGGAATACCTCGACAAACACGGCACGCCGAAAACCGTGGCCGCGCTGAGCGACCATTCGCTGCTCGGCTTCACCCAGACCGAAACCCTCAATCACTGGCCGTTGCGCCACGCCGACGGGGATCGGCTGTTCATCCAGCCAACGGTGTCGGCCTCCAGCGGCGAGACGTTGCGCCAGTTGGCCTTGGCGGGAGAGGGCATCGTCTGCCTGTCGCACTTCATGACCCACGAAGACATCCGCCAAGGGCGCCTCAACGTGATCCTGCCCCAGGCCAACAGCGGCTATCGCCAGCCGATCCACGCGGTGTACTACCGCAACTCGCAGCTGGCGTTGCGGATTCAGTGCTTTCTGGATTTCATTCAGGAGAAGTTGGCGGTGTACGCCGCGTGAACCTGCTTACATTCCCTGTGGGAGCGTGGCTTGTCCCGCGATCTGCCGGGAACCGGCAGCAAACCCTGCAAACGCGGTCTGTCTGGAGGACTTGATTGGAATGGTTTTGCTACTGCTGCGCAGCAGATCGCGGGACAAGCCACGCTCCTACAGGCAGGTATCACGCCTCACTAATCCCGCTGAACTCCGCCCGCAACATCTCCACAAATGCCTCCCGCGCCGGGTGATGTTCGGCGTTCTCGTGCCAGTAAAACAGGTTGTCGATGGAGGTCAGTTCAGGGAATTCATAACCGACCCAGCCAGAGTCTTTGCGGTACTGCTCGTAAACACCCTTGGGCACCAGCGCCACGCCAGCCCCGGCGCTGACGCAACCGACGATGGTGCCGTAATTGGCGATGCTGACGATGGGCTGCGTCTGTCCGTTGTTCTGCAGCCAGCGCTCCAGCGCCGCACGGTAAGGGCAGCCTTCGGGCCACATGAAAATTGATTTGCCTTGCAGGTCCGCCGCGCTGCGAATCGGCCCAAACGACTCGGCGGCAATCAGCACCAGATCCTCCCGGTACATCGACGTGCGTTTGAGCCGGGGGCGTTTTACGTCGATGGCGACAATGGCGCCATCAAGCTTCTGGTTGAGCGTCGCGTCGAGCAGTTGCGTGCCGGTGCCCGTCGTCAGCTCCAGTGATACTTGCGGATAACGCGCATGAAAGCGCGCCAGCAGTCGCGGCAGCCGCGCCGTGGCCGAAGATTCGATAGCGCCGATGCGCAACGGCCCGGAGGGCGCGGCATCGGGATGCACCGCGCGTTTGGCTTCGTCGGCCAGGCTGAGCATCTTGCCGGCGTAGGTGAGGAAGATTTCCCCCGCCGGGCTGATGCGCAACCCGCGCCCCTGACGGTAGAACAGGTCGGTGCCCAGTTCCGCCTCAAGCGCCTTGATCCGCGCGGTGATGTTCGACGGCACGCAGTGCAGGACCTCCGCTGCGCGGGCAATGCTGCCGGTGTCGACAACGGTCTTGAACATGCGGATCTGTGCCAGTTCCATTCATCACCAATAGTGAGTGATTGCGTCATTATTGTTCGGTTGTGGTGAGCATAGGATGTTTCGATACTCGCGGCCATGGGCAGGCGTCGGGCTTGTCGGCGGGAGTATCGAGATGAGCGTGGTGGCTGAGCCGGTTGTTGATTCGAATATCGCGGTTAATGGCGCGGTGCCCTGGCAGGGCATGAAAGTTGCCCTTGCCACTGTCTTTGTGGTCGCCTGCTGGGGGTTCTCGCCGACCGGCATTCGCATCGGTTTGCAGGCCTACGAGCCCGGGCATCTGGCGCTACTTCGTTTTCTGATCGCGTCGGTGTTCATGCTGTTAATCGCCTCGTCGCACCGTATCGCGTTGCCGCGCCTGAAGGACCTGCCGTTGCTCGCGGTGTTGGGTTTCTTCGCCGTCAGCCTGCACCACATCGCGCTCAACTTTGGGCAGGCCGGGGTGAGCGCCGGAGCGTCCAGCGTGCTGGTGCAATCGACGCCGTTGTTTACCGCGCTGCTGGCGCATTTCGTGTTCAAGGAGCGGGTCAGCGCGTGGCGTTGGGGCTGTGTCGCGCTCGGCCTGGTGGGCGCCGCGATTGTCGTCACCGGTGATCGCGGCATCGGCCATATGGATGCGCGCGGGCTGCTGATTCTGTTGGCGGCGTTTTCCTGGAGCGTGTATTTCTCGCTGCAGAAGCGTCATAGCCATCGGTACGACGGCCTGACCATGGTCTGTTACACGGTCTGGGCCGGCACGGTGTTCCTGCTGGTTTATCTGCCGGGGCTGATCGGCGAAATCCTCAACGCGCCGGTGCGGGTTAATGTGGCAGTGGGGGTGTTGGGGCTGTTCCCCAGCGCACTGGCGTATCTGGCTTGGGCGTATGTCTTGAAGCACATGGACGTCAGCCGCGCGTCGATGAGTTTGTACCTGACGCCACCGATGGCCATCGCCATTGCTTCGTTCATGTTGGGCGAGTTGCCTTCGCAGCGGGTGATCGTGGGGTCGATCGTGGTGCTGGCGAGTGTCTTGGCACTCAATCTGCGGCGGGAGAGGGCAGTGGTGTTTCCCGTCCGGGATCAACCTGAGCGTGCTGCGGTTTAGGGGCCTGGCCGTTTGCGTTTGTGGCAAGTTTCATCATTAATGTGCAGCCGGACCGTTAGTCTCTTCAGCCTCCAGACAGCACATCAGTAACAAGCTGTCGCATTCGTCATCAAGGAAGCCCCATGCGTGCAGTGACCCTCAAAACCCTTGCCCTGTCGGTGATCTTCGCCGCGAGTTCGCCGGTGTATGCGGTGGTGCTGGAAGGCGGCGCCGTCGCGTCCCCGGATCAATACGGTGCCCAGGTCGCCGCGCAGATTCTGAAAAAAGGCGGCAACGCCGTCGATGCCGCAGTCGCCACGGCGTTCACCCTGGCGGTCACCTACCCCGAAGCGGGCAACATTGGCGGCGGTGGCTTTATGACCCTGTTCATGAACGGCCGACCGTACTTTCTCGACTACCGCGAAGCCGCGCCGAAAGCGGCGACGCGCAACATGTACCTGGACGAGAAGGGCGAGGTCATTCCGGGCATGAGTCTGGTGGGCGCACGCGCGTCGGGGGTGCCCGGCACCGTGATGGGGCTGTGGGAAGCCCACCAGAAATTCGGCAAGCTGCCGTGGGCCGAGTTGCTGACGCCGGCCATTGGTTACGCCAAAAACGGTTTCAAGGTCGCCGACAAGCAGTACATGTATGGCGCCGAGGCGATCAAGCAGCTCAACGGCAAGACCAATTTCGCGGATTACTTTGGCGACATGAAGACCGGCGAGACCTTCCGTCAGCCGGAGCTGGCCAAGACCCTGGAACGCATCGCCAACAAGGGCGCCAACGAGTTTTACCAGGGCCAGACGGCGGACCTGCTGGTGGCGCAAATGCAGCACGACAACGGCCTGATCACCAAAGAGGACCTGCACGATTACAAGGCGATCTGGCGCAAGCCGCTCCATGTGAACTTCAACGGCAACACGCTCTACACCGCGCCGCTGCCCAGTTCCGGCGGTATCGCGCTGGCGCAGTTGATCGGCATGAAGCAGCTGCTTTCTGATGATTTCAAAGACGTGCCGCTCAACTCGGCGCGCTACATCCACTTGCTCGCTGAGATTGAAAAACGCGTGTTCGCCGATCGCGCCAACTACTTGGGGGATCCGGACTTTTCCGTGGCGCCGGTGAGTCAGTTGACCGACAACGCCTATCTGGCCAAGCGCGCCCATGAGGTCAACCCGGCGGCAATTTCGCCCACCGAGAACGTGAAGGCCGGGCTTGAGTCGCACCAGACCACCCACTTCTCCATCGTCGATGCCAAGGGCAACGCGGTCAGCAACACCTACACCCTGAACTGGGATTACGGCAGCGGCGTGGTGGTGAAGGGCGGGGGCTTTTTGCTGAACGACGAGATGGATGATTTCAGTTCCAAGCCGGGCGTTGCCAATGCGTTTGGCGTGGTGGGCGGGGATGCCAATGCTATCCAGCCCGGAAAGCGCATGTTGTCCTCGATGAGCCCGAGTCTGGTCACCCGGGACGGCGCAGTGACGCTGGTGCTGGGCACGCCGGGTGGCTCACGGATTTTCACCACGGTGTTTCAGGTGCTGAACAATATCTATGACTTCCACATGCCGCTCAAAGACGCGGTTGCGGCGCAGCGGGTTCATCACCAGTTGCTGCCGAAAGACACGATCTACACCGAGAAATTTGCACCGCTGGCGACCCCGGTGGCCGACGAGCTGACGGCCATGGGTTACACGGTGAAGGACCAAGGCTGGTCGATGGGCAATGTGCAGGCGATCAAGATTGACGGCGCGAAAGTCGAAACCGCGTCCGATCCCCGTGGGCGGGGCGTGGGGATGGTGGTGAAGTAGGGGGACAACTGATCGTTCCCACGCTCCGCGGGGGAATGCATCCCTGGACGCTCCGCGTCCGGAGTCAGGTGACGCGGAGCGTCAGGAGCGGCATCCCCACGCAGAGCGTGGGAACGATCACGTGCTTAGTTAGTGATGCTCCCGCGTTGCGCGGAATTTCACGTCAGGCCAGCGTTCTTCCATCAAGGCCAGATTGACCCGGGTTGGCGCGAGGTAGGTCAGGTGACCACCGCCGTCCACGGCCAGGTTTTCCACGGCCTTGTTCTCGAATTCCTCGAGCTTCTTCTTGTCGCTGCAATCGATCCAGCGGGCTGACCACACGGTGATCGGCTCGTAGGCGCATTCGACTTTGTATTCTTCCTTCAAGCGGCTGGCGACCACATCGAACTGCAGCACACCGACGGCGCCGAGGATGATGTCGTTGCTGCGCTGCGGGAAGAACACCTGAGTGGCGCCTTCCTCGGCCAGTTGCTGCAGGCCCTGACGCAGCTGCTTGGACTTCAGCGGATCCTTCAGGCGTACGCGGCGGAACAGCTCCGGTGCGAAGTGCGGGATGCCGGTGAAACCCAAGGCCTCGCCTTCGCTGAAGGTGTCGCCGATCTGAATCGTGCCGTGGTTGTGCAGGCCGATGATGTCGCCGGCGTAGGCTTCTTCCAGCTGTTCGCGCTCGCTCGAGAAGAACGTCAGCGCGTCACCGATGCGCACGTCCTTGCCGGTGCGCACATGGCGCATTTTCATGCCCTTGTCGTACTTGCCCGAGCAGATGCGCATGAACGCGATGCGGTCGCGGTGCTTGGGGTCCATGTTCGCCTGGATCTTGAACACGAAGCCGGTGAACTTCTCCTCGACCGGCTCCACCGTGCGCTCGTTAGCGACGCGGGCCAGTGGCTTCGGCGCCCAGTTAACGACCGCATCCAGTACGTGGTCGACACCGAAGTTGCCGAGCGCGGTACCGAAGAACACCGGCGTCAGTTGGCCGTCGAGGAATTCCTGCTGGTTGAACTCATGACAGGCGCCTTGCACCAGCTCCAGCTGATCGACAAAGCGATCGTACTCATCACCCAGATGAGCGCGCGCTTCGTCGGAGTCGAGCTTCTCGATGATCTTCACCTCGGTGCGCTCATGACCGTGACCGGCGGTGTACACGATGATGTAGTCGTCGGCGAGGTGATAGACACCCTTGAAGTCGCGGTAGCAACCGATCGGCCAGGTGATGGGCGCGGCCTTGATCTTCAGGACCGCTTCGATCTCGTCGAGCAGCTCGATCGGGTCGCGAATGTCGCGGTCGAGCTTGTTGATGAAGCTCACGATCGGCGTATCGCGCAGGCGGCAGACGTCCATCAGTGCGATGGTGCGGGGCTCAACCCCTTTACCGCCATCGAGCACCATCAGCGCCGAGTCGACAGCGGTTAACGTGCGGTAGGTGTCTTCGGAAAAGTCTTCGTGGCCCGGAGTGTCGAGCAGGTTGATCATGTGATCGCGATACGGGAACTGCATGACCGAGGTGGTGATGGAAATGCCGCGCTGCTTCTCCATTTCCATCCAGTCGGACGTGGCGTGGCGGTCGGATTTACGCGACTTCACCGTACCGGCGACGGAAATGGCCTTGCCCATCAGCAGCAGCTTTTCAGTGATGGTGGTCTTACCCGCATCGGGGTGGGAAATGATGGCGAAAGTGCGGCGTTTCGCGACTTCGGCGGCCTGTCTGGTCATGGGAAATCGCCCGAGAGGTGATTCAAAAAAAGGGCGGCGATTATAGCCCAAACCGGAGCAATAACCGAACCGTTCAGTCAATAAAGGGTGGCCAGATACCATCGCACGTGGGAACCTTTGCGGTTAAGGAGACGTCCATTCCCTGGTATCGCTACACGCCAAGGGTTGCAAAATCAGCAAGTTAGCTTGACGAAGCTGCGCTCATGGCTTGTGTTTTCGCCGAGGTATCAACCTTTCCGGCGACCCACCCGCTGCTCTTCGCGAACGTTCGCGTGCTGCCTGAAGAGGCCAGTTCCACGCCAGACGTTCGCCGACTGAAATAAGGAGTCCGCCCGTGGCAAATCGCTATGGCAAGGGGCTGTTGGGAGGTGTGATTGTCATCGCACTCCTGGCCCTGCTGGTCCAATGGATCGGCATCAGTACCATCAGGCAATATCAGGATGATCTGCTGTTTTATCTGCAAGCCCATGTGGTGCTTGTGCTGGCTTCGATGCTGGCGGCACTGGTGGTCGGGATCCCGACCGGCATTGTCCTTAGCCGACCGAACATGGTTGGCCGCGCCGAACGCTTCATGCAGATCTTCAACATCGGTAACACCGTTCCTCCTCTCGCCGTACTGGCCATCGCTCTGGGTATTCTGGGCATCGGCAGCGGTCCGGCGATCTTCGCTTTGTTCCTCGCTTCGTTGTTGCCCATCGTGCGCAACACCTACGAAGGCCTGAAAAACGTTCAGGGTTCTCTCAAAGAAGCCGCCCGCGGCATCGGCATGACACCGCGCCAGGTGCTGTGGCGTGTCGAGTTGCCCAATGCCGTGCCGATCATCATCGGCGGTGTGCGCGTGGCCCTGGCGATCAACGTCGGGACGGCGCCACTGGCGTTCCTCATTGGCGCGAACAGCCTGGGCAGCCTCATTTTCCCCGGCATCGCCCTGAACAATCAGCCACAACTGGTGCTGGGCGCCGCGTGTACCGCGTTGCTCGCATTGTTGCTCGATGGCGCCGTGACCCTGGCAAGCCGTCTCTGGCTGGAACGCGGCCTGGCTCGATAAGTCGAGCCCCGCTGAGAAAGGAATTGGTATGAAGAAGTTATGCACATTAATCATGGGCGTCGGGATGTTGCTGTCCGGTTTCGCCCAGGCCGCGGATGCACCGGCCGAAATGCCCGTGCTGCGCATCGGCGCGCGGGTGTTCACCGAGCAGACCATGCTGGCCCAACTGACCGCGCAGTACCTGCGCGACAAGGGCTATCAGGTTCAGATCACCGGCGGCCTTGGCAGTAACCTGGCGCGCAGTGCTCAGGAAAGCGGCCAGTTGGATCTGCTGTGGGAGTACACCGGCGTGTCGCTGGTTGCCTACAACCATGTTGATGAGAAGCTCGACAGCGAGCAGACCTATCAGCGCGTCAAGGAGCTAGATGCCAAGAAGGGGCTGGTCTGGCTGTCCCCCTCCAAGTTCAACAACACCTACGCGCTGGCGCTGCCGGACAAAATTGCGCAGCAGTATCCGCAGGTCAACAACATGTCCGACCTGACCACGGTGCTCAAGGCTGAGGCCGACAAGGGCCACATCGTTGCGCTGGACACCGAGTTCGCCAATCGTTCCGACGGTCTGGTGGGCATGGTCAAGCATTACGGCATGAACCTGGGCCGTGAAAACACCCGTCAGATGGACGCTGGCCTGGTCTACACCGCGCTGCGCAACGGGCAGGTTTTTGCGGGCCTCGTCTACACCACCGACGGCCGTCTGAATGCGTTCAAGCTAAAGGTGCTGGCGGACGACAAGCACTACTTCCCGGACTACACCGCGGCGCCGGTCATCCGCAAAGAGTACCTGGACAAGCACCCGCAGCTGGCCGATTTGCTCAAGCCGCTCGCCGCGCTGCTGGATAACCAGACCATGCGCACGCTGAATGCGCGCATCGACGTCGACCATGAAAGTCCTACCGTGGTGGCGGCTGAATTCCTGCGCGAGCATCCGATCAATCCTTCCGCCGACAGCGTGCCTGTCCCTCCGGCGCCGGCGGCAAAACAGGAGGAGAAACCATGAGTTTCCTCAGCGCTTTCTCCCATCTGGACTGGAATCAGGTCATGCACCTGACCCTGCAACACATCACCCTCGTCGGCATCGCGGTGACGCTGGCGATCGTCGTCGGTGTGCCGCTGGGCGTGTTGATGACGCGCTTCCCGACCCTCGCCGGACCGTTGCAGGCCAGCGCCACCGTGCTGCTGACCATCCCGTCGATTGCCCTGTTCGGCTTGCTCTTGCCGTTCTATTCGAAGTTCGGTCAGGGCCTTGGCCCGATGCCGGCGATTACCGCCGTGTTTCTCTACTCGCTGCTGCCGATCATGCGCAACACCTACCTGGCGCTGACCGGCGTCGAGCCCGGCATTCGTGAAGCCGCCAAGGGCATCGGCATGACTTTCGGCCAGCGCCTGCGCATGGTTGAACTGCCGATCGCCGTGCCGGTGATTCTCGCTGGCGTACGCACTGCCGTGGTCATGAACATCGGCGTCATGACCATCGCCGCCACCATTGGCGCCGGCGGTCTGGGTGTACTTATTCTTGCTTCTATCAGCCGCAGCGATATGTCGATGCTGATCGTCGGCGCCGTACTGGTCAGCATTCTGGCCATCTTCGCCGACCTGCTTCTGCAATGGCTGCAACGCTCGCTGACTCCAAAAGGACTCCTGAAATGATCGCCAAACAAATGATTGAGCTGCAGAACCTCACCAAGACTTTCCAGAGCAACGGCAAGGAAGTGAAGGCCGTCGATTCAGTGACCCTGACCGTCAATGAAGGCGAGATCTGCGTGTTTCTGGGCCCGTCGGGTTGCGGCAAAAGTACGACGCTGAAAATGATCAACCGGCTGATCATGCCGACCTCCGGCAAAGTGCTGATCAACGGCGAGGACACCACCGGTCTCGACGAGGTCACCCTGCGCCGCAACATCGGCTACGTGATTCAGCAGATCGGCCTGTTCCCCAACATGACCATCGAAGAAAACATCGTGGTCGTGCCCAAGCTCCTGGGTTGGGACAAGCAGAAATGCCACGACCGCGCCCGCGAACTGATGAGCATGATCAAGCTGGAACCCAAGCAGTACCTGCATCGCTACCCCCGCGAGTTGTCGGGCGGTCAGCAACAGCGGATCGGCGTGATTCGTGCGCTGGCTGCAGACGCGCCCCTGCTGCTGATGGACGAGCCGTTCGGTGCGGTCGACCCGATCAACCGCGAGATGATCCAGAACGAGTTTTTCGAGATGCAGCGCGCGCTGAACAAGACCGTGATCATGGTCAGCCACGACATCGACGAAGCCATCAAGCTGGGCGACAAGATCGCTATCTTCCGCGCCGGCAAGCTGCTGCAGATCGACCATCCGGACACGCTGCTGGCGCACCCGGCGGATGATTTCGTCAGCAACTTCGTCGGCCAGGACAGCACGCTCAAGCGCCTGCTGCTGGTCAAAGCCGAGGACGCGGCGGACAACGCGCCGTCCGTGAGCCCGGAAACCCCGGTCGCCGATGCGCTGGAAATCATGGACGAAAACGACCGCCGCTACGTGGTCGTCACCGATGCCGAAAACAAGGCCATGGGTTACGTCCGCCGCCGCGACCTGCACCGTCAGGCCGGCACGTGCGAGCAATACCTGCGCCCGTTCAACGCCACCGCTGCCTACGACGAACACCTGCGCATCCTGCTGTCGCGCATGTACGAGTTCAATCGCTCGTGGCTGCCGGTGCTGGATGCCGAAAATGTGTTCCTGGGTGAAGTGACGCAGGAGTCCATTGCGGCTTATCTGAGTTCCGGCCAGTCCCGCGGGATGAAGACCAGCATCGTTTCGCCGGCCGAGTTGGCGGAGCAGGCTGCGTTGAGTTGAGTCGAATGGCCTGGGTGCTTTTCGTGCCCGGGCTGGCTTAACGCAGGTGGTTCGCTTCTGCAGATGCAATGCACGTCATCTGTAGAAGCGGATTTTTATAGGCGGTGAGGTTCGCGGCAGTGTAGAAACCGCGTTTCGAAAATTCTAACCTGATGCCGATAACTACTTTTTGAATGAATCTATATATGCCTTGAGGCATCCATCTCTGTCTGCTTCGTTTTCTATTCGCGTGATATACCCTAGAGGGTATCGGCAGTATCGATCAAGTCATGGCGATCGTTATCGCTTAGCTCATGCACCGGATCGAAATCGCTATCGGTCGAGAACATGTTCTCGAATTTCATTTGTAGGGTGGGTTCTTTTTTAATAAAGAACACGGTGATGTTTTCTTCCGCCCAATGTGTGTCGTAGTAGCCGATGTTGAGGATCGCCACTGAACTCACGATCAGGGCCGTCGTAAGCAAGAGTGCGGGTCTCAGTTTAAGGCTTTTCATTTTTAGAATTCCTACAAGCCTATTCGGTCAGTTGATCCAGACTGGGATCTTGAGCTGGTCATTGCGTAGAGCAAACTAATTACTTCCCCGTGCGAGTTAAATCCATGCCGCCGTCATCTCATGGGTTCAGTAGATTTGGACTAATGAGCATTTCGGTTCGGAGTTCAGTTTCTGGAGCTGTCGTCTGATTGTGTCAATGTGATCCGGTAGCTTCTTAACTGATTGCCTTCAGTGACGTACTCTTTACTGAAATAGCGATAGACGGCCCCTTTGACTTCTATCGCTACGCCATTGGGCGTGTCTTGAATGTGGACATTATCCACGGCGCTGTCCGTGATCATGAATTCGCTCGCGTTATTGAGCTGTTTCAGCACTTCTGAATCATCGCCCTCAAGCGGTCTGCTGATAAAAAATCGCAAAGTGTCCCGATCAGTCGCCATCGCGCCGTAGCGGCTGATGTATAGCCAGTCGCCCTGAGGGAGCTGCCGTTTCAAAACTACTTCATCTGCGTCGCTTCCGAATTCAAAAAAGTCGCCGAACGATGCATTGAAAATCAAAACTGCAACAAGCAACCAGAATGCATGTTTGTAGGTGAGTCTTAATTTAGTATCCTTTGGATTTTGCATACAAGATCCCCATTTTTATCCACTTCTGGTCTTTAGGGTCATCCCCGTATGGAGGAAGCCAGAACCAATAACCCCAATTATGATCAATCTTTTGTGTTTTGGCTTGTTTTTGGGCATACCCAGCCGCTCTTACTAAAAGCTGCTCACTCAGCTGCCCAGCCGTACCCACGGCACCATAGTGAAAGTTTCCGAAGTCTTCCCAAGCAGGATTTTGCTGCTTGTAATCCCATGGACTGCGGTTACGAACCTTGTAGTAAAACCAACTCATGAATGCCCCGGTGGCAGGATCTCGGTTCCATTGCTCATTCGCGATCTTCATATGGCCGTCCACATTAACACCCGGAGGAATTATAGCGGGCATTTCGTAATTCATTTTTTTGCTCCTGCAAGTTTGCTTGCGAATTACGAGAATATCTTGTTGCTGATGGCATCCCAGCCGCCGGCTATCTGCCCCGCGCTCTGTCCTGTCTGTCGACTTTGCTTTGCATAAATAAGCTAAATTCTTCCATAGTTTAGTGCAACGAGTTCGCTCGGAAAGCTACTTTCGTGATCACCGTTGCCTAGTATTGTGAATGAACTGATGATGACCTCTTCTAGTTTTATTTCGAGGTATTTGACCTTTGGGTCTCCTGCACGAAATAGATGCACCGATACCTGTTTAAAGTGCTTTCCGCTACAGCACGCTTCATGAAGTTTAGGGGTTGCGTTGTCAACCGCTTTTCGGACAAGCATATCGCTCATATAAGCCCGGCCTGAAGTAGCGCCGCCAGATGAGGTAGACGTGGCGGAGGCTGTTTGGCTGGCAGAGAGATCGAAGTCTTGAAGTTCGATCCGGTTTTCGTAGCCCTCTGACAGGGTTTCACCGGGAACACCTTCGATCTGCAAATAGGCTTCTAGTGACATCGTCAATTCCTTGAGTTTTAGTTCCGATAGATAAGGAGTCTTTAAATCACATCGGCGACTACAGACTGAATGCAGTCGACGATATCGGTCGCGCTACAAATTACGGACGCACTGCCAAGGGACGTGATTGATATAGCGCGGGTAGAAATCATTCATGAGTCAGAGCTCAAGTTGGCGCGTCACGTCGTGTTCGTAGCAAGACCGAGAGATCCCAATCGTAATGGCGGTGGTTGTCGCTGGTCTGGAGTGAAGGATGAGCGCCGGGTAAGGCCTTTCTGATGATCAGGTAGCCGACGTCTGACGGACACGTGGCTTTCGTGGCGAATCCCTGACAGGGCGCTGCGGGTGGCAACGTCCTGTCATGCAGCGGACTACCGCGTGTTCATAAAACGACGCGCACATTTGCGCACCCATGCTTGCACTCTGCGCCACAGGCTGCGGGAACGCCTCACCGGTGCTGAGACCCGGAATGTGGTTTCGGCCGGAAGAGAGCTCTGGTTGAAGATGTCGGTGACAGTGAGTGTCACCTCGTAATCTCCGGCAGCGAACACCGCCGTGCTAAAAATGGACGATCGTTTTTGAGGAAGCGCTTCGGCATCGAACGCCACGAGCACATCTCCCGGGAGAGAGCGGATTTCTATTGAGTAGCTCAACTGCGGTGGCGTCGACTCGTCATTCTTCCAGGCCACGATCACTGCTTCGGTACCCACTTGCGGTACGACGGATACGGATAAGATGGCTGCCGTCAACATCGCCGGTTTCGGCTTAGGATCAAACTGGTTGGGCTCCAACTGGATCGTGCTGTGGGTATTGCCATAGCTGCCACCGGCAATAAGCATGATGTTGGCGTCGCCAACGTTATCGCCGTCACCCACCAGCATGGCATTCCAGGTGTCAGGGTCGCCTCCGGCAGTTGCCACGTAATGAGACGGTTTTTGCCACGAACCGTCTTTGCTCATCCGGAAGTGCTGGCCGTAATAACCGTGGTAGCCCAGCGCGTCGCCGTTGAAACGTTCCAGAAATCCCGTGCAGGTAGTCCCTGAAATGGGGATATCAGGGCCGGGAACGGAAGCGGACATATAGTGCGTCCATTTCGCATCGGCGTAGGCGTACATGAACATGCCCATGCGCGTCACCGACTCGCCGGGAATGAACCAACGTCTGATCACGATGGCGTACCACTGATCCAGGCGCCATGGCATCGGGTGAGAGGTGTGCAGGCCAGTCCCCTCGCCGCCGAAATGCCCTGAATACAGGCCTTCAATCCCATAATCCAGGCGGACCTCGGCTTCAGCCGGATCGGAGGCGAGGTCCCAGATCGAACAGATATTGTTGTAAGTAAAAATCTGGCCCCCCACCAGGTTATCGTTTTGGTGCTGGATGCCTGCGTATCCCCCGCGCTCACCAAAATAGAAATTACAGCCTGACCAGTAAATATGGATGTTGTCCCCGGCTGTGGGCACGTACTGCTCTACGTATAGCAGTTCGGCCTCATTTTCCGAGAACCAGGACGTTATTGACGGACCGGAAGTCGGTACATCGGCTCGTTCAGTCGGGTGGTTGATCGGCGGTGTTTTCATGGGGCGCATCCTCTCGTCATGAGGCACCAGTGTTGAGCATTTGCGGTCGTTTGAAACCTGTCAGAAATGACAGTGGACGACAGATGGCAGGGAGGGGCGTCGAGCGGTCGGGAGCACCCAGGCACCGTGTTTTTTTCGGAAAGGTGAACATCACCCTGTCACATCGGTCGGTTACTACGGGTTGATTGAACGCGCGTGGATTCCCGTCTGGCAAAAACGGGCAGAAACGCGACATTTTTAGTTGATCTCCGGCCCCTCAGGTCCTACAGTTCGCGCCGAACGTCCATGCTGGAAACGATCCATCCGGCTCAAGTACTGACGACGAGACAGCAAGGCCAACCGTGGTGTATCACCGGATGGCCTTTTTGCTTTCGGCCGAGCAGCCTTGGGAAGTAGGCGAACCAAAGTGGGGATACGGAGGACGTTCACGAGCCGCGCGCTCACACCCATTGTTTTTTACCGTTTGCCAACAGGAGTCCCCGCATGTCGATCCAGGTCGAAGACTATTTCGAGAAAAGCACCTTCGAGAAAATGAAGGCGTTTGCCGACAAGCAAGAAACCCCGTTCGTGGTCATCGACACCGCGATGATCAGCAAGGCCTACGACGACCTGCGTGCAGGCTTCGAATTTGCGACAGTTTATTACGCGGTCAAAGCCAACCCTGCGGTCGAGATCATCGACCTGCTGAAGGAAAAAGGCTCGAGTTTCGACATCGCCTCGATCTACGAGCTGGATAAAGTGATGGATCGCGGCGTTGGCCCGGATCGCATTAGCTACGGCAACACCATCAAGAAATCCAAAGACATTCGCTACTTCTATGAGAAGGGCGTGCGTCTGTTCTCCACCGACTCCGAAGCCGACCTGCGCAACATCGCCAAGGCTGCGCCGGGCTCGAAAGTCTACGTGCGTATTCTCACCGAAGGCTCGACCACGGCTGACTGGCCTCTTTCACGCAAGTTCGGTTGCCAGACCGACATGGCGATGGACCTTTTGATTCTCGCCCGTGAACTCGGCCTGGTGCCTTACGGCATCTCGTTCCACGTCGGTTCGCAGCAGCGTGACATCAGCGTCTGGGACGCTGCGATCGCCAAAGTGAAAGTGATCTTCGAGCGTCTGAAAGAAGAAGACGGCATCGTGCTCAAGCTGATCAACATGGGCGGCGGCTTCCCGGCCAACTACATCACCCGCACCAACAGCCTGGAAACCTACGCTGAAGAAATTATTCGCTACCTGAAAGAAGACTTCGGTGATGACCTGCCGGAAATCATCCTGGAGCCGGGCCGTTCGTTGATCGCCAACGCCGGTATTCTGGTCAGCGAAGTGGTGCTGGTGTCGCGTAAATCCCGCACTGCCGTCGAGCGTTGGGTGTACACGGATGTGGGCAAGTTCTCCGGCCTGATCGAAACCATGGACGAAGCCATCAAGTTCCCGATCTGGACCGAAAAGAAAGGCGAAGTGGAAGAAGTGGTTATCGCTGGCCCAACCTGCGACAGCGCCGACATCATGTACGAGAACTACAAGTACGGCTTGCCGCTGAACCTGGCCATCGGTGACCGCCTGTACTGGCTGTCCACCGGTGCCTACACCACCAGCTACAGCGCTGTAGAGTTCAATGGCTTCCCGCCGCTGAAGTCTTACTACGTGTAAACGCTGCCGTTCATAAAGAAACCCGCGAGCGATCGCGGGTTTTTTGTTTCACTGCCTTGTGTGGCTGATCAGTTTTTCAGCCAACTCAAGACGAGGCATCGCTGATTCAATCATCTCCACAAACCGCTCAATCGAAATCGACGTGAACAGGTCTTTGAAGTCACTCAACGAGCCTGACAAAAATCTCGCCAGATTTGCGTACCCCTCACCCAGGTCCCTCGTGGCGTCTGCGATTTGCCCATGCAGATTCTTCATGTCATTGATCATCGCCCTGACCCCGACAATTCTGCCGTCGGAACCCATGGGGTCGAGCTTCCGATTGTTAGCGTATGCGTTGATGGCTCCCTGCATAAAATCCACCAGTCGCGGCAAAACAAGCGATGAACGCGAATACAGATCTTTGGCCGTAAAAGCAGCGCGATCGTATTTGATCCACATATCAAAAACCTGCTGCTTCACTTGCATGGCGAAAGGGTAGCCTGCTGTCGGACTCAGTATTTTCAGGCGTCCGTTCAACTCGAAGGGCGGTTGAGATAGATCCAGTGTCGAGAGCAATTTTTTGCGTTCAGAGCGGGTGAGCGCATCAACGACACGGAAATAGTCCGAACTGAAGCGCTCAAGATCGGCCACCAGATCCGACTGTTCGTAAAAGATCCTGTAGGGCCACTCCAGTATCTCGGGCCAGTATCGAAGCTGTGCCTGTACTTGAATGTGCATGTGTTCAAGTGCTGGCTGGTGAAGGCGGATGAACGCCTGATCCGACGCCAGGCCAAGATCTGCCTTGATTCGTTCGGTGGTCTCGAATGCCTGATGCAAGGTAATGCGGTAGCGATTGAGCGCATCGAAATGGGCCCACTTAAACAGAGGTGCTGACATATCGACATCCTTGTCCTGTGCAGGCAGTGACGGCGTCCTTGCCGTCACGGCTGTGAATAGTGAGCTTTCAGCGAATGGTTTTCAGGTAATCAATCAGCGATGGCGCGATGGAGACGAAACGGTCCTCATATCCTGCTTTATCACCCAGTTCCAGATGGTCGAAAAATGCAGTAATCCCCTGATCGAACTTTGCGTACTCAGCTCGCGCGTTAAAGAAGGTCTGATACAGGGCATGAACGCTGTCGATCACCGTGATTTTAGCGGCGGTCATCTTCAGGTCGGCCGCTCGCTCATCGTGGCCGGGTTTAAACGCTGCGATTTGCTTGATCAGGCGTTCGCGCTGATCGTACATGGTGAGATAGTTAAGCGCTTTGCTGATGTCTTCCAGGGTCTTTTTCATATGCTCGACAGCGAGCCTGATGAGCTCTGCTTCGGGAGCAGCCATGCCAACTGCGGAGATGTTCTCCACGCTGAGCACGGTGTCCTTGGCGATGTCTGCAAAGTTGCGTTTCTCAAGCACCGCCATTGCATCGTTCAAGACCTTTCGTGAAACCTCCAGCGCCTCGATTTTTTCTTCGGAGGCGATCTGCGCCAGATTCAATTGCGCCAGCTCGGCGTCCAGCCCGCTTTTGTATTTGCGGGTGAGTGCCGGGTCGAACCTCACATCTGCAAGCGATTTAAAGCGTTGCTGTGCGTCCTTCGCGGCAGCGTTCATCCCCCGCTTGAGGCTAATGATCGCTTGCGCCCGGAAGTAAGCGTTATCCTCCAGATCATCGTCGGAGGCTGTTTCCGTGATCGCGCCGCGCAGGGCATTGAGCTTCTTGAGTCCTTGAGAAGCGCTCACTTCCATCTTGAGTGCCGCCTCATCCAGTGCTCGCTGGGCTTGAGTGAGCGAGCCATACAGTCCTGCCGCTTTTACATGAATCGACGGCAGATAGCGTGTTTGATCGAACGAAAAATTGGCGACGGCAGTGAGGTCGAGCATTTGCTGAATGCAGACTTTGACCACGCCAATGTCAGGCGATACGGCGTTTACATCGGTATTGAAACGAAGGATATTCATTGGGAAAACCTTAAGATTATTGATTAACGATATTTTTTGATTTCTGCATCGGCTTCGGCGAATACGGCATACAGGTCGTCCGCCTCGTCTTTAATCAGCGCCCATGGCTCGATGACCTGTTCGAAGTGGTAGGCCAGGAAGCGAACTTTCAATGCGTCGTTAATGCGTTTTGACTCTTCTTGAGAAGTTTTGATGTACAGATAAAGTTTGTTCCAGACGGTGACGAGGTTTTGGGTTGCCACATCAGCCTGAAGCGTCAGCAATTCGAGGTCCTGCATATCGCCTTTAACGTCGTTAAGGCGTCGAAGTACTGTGCTTTTGGTGCCCATCTCGGTGTTTTTAATATTGCGCTGTTTTTTAAGAGCGTTTCTTTCCTTTCGGACTTTTTCGGCCTCTACACCAAAGTAGATGGCCATGCCCAAACCAATCACATTCAGTTTGGACGCAGCGCTTAGTGAATCATTGACCATCTGTTTGTAGCTGGCGCTCTTCTCGTCGATTTGTTTATCGAAGTCTTCAATTTCTTTTTGAAGCCGGATCACGTCATCTTTGAAGTTGTTGTTGTCGATGGCGACCAGGCGAAGCGAGATTTCGGGCCGAACCGTGTTGGACAGTTCCCGAGAAAATGCGTCCAGATCCGCTTTCAAGCGATTGCTGCGCTTTTCCTCAGTATCGACGCGAGCCAGTATCCGATCCAGGAAATAGCTGACGCTTTCAACCGCGTCTTTGTCATCGTCGTTCAGTGTGATGTCCGGAAGCGCGGTGCCCATTTCCTTTTCGACCCGCTTGAGGTCTTCGAGCGTGATAATTCCAAGATCTTTCAGTGCGTCCGACGCAGAGACAGTGTCCAACTCCCGAACCACGCGTTTTCCCGTCGTGTTCATGAAGGTCGCGAAGAGTTTGAGCTCGCTGCTGATCAGTTTGATTCGCTGGCGCAGACCGTCCCATTGACTGGCATGGACCTTGATAATACTGAACGTTTTGGTGAAGTCGCTGACTGCCAGTCCACGGCCTGGCGGGTTTTGCTGGTCATAGCCAAGGTAAACACTGACGGCTTCGGCGGTGGTGGGTAAGTGCAGGCCTTTTTGTTCATAGCGATACAGATCAATGATCTGCTCTTTGGTCAGGATAAGACCCGTGGCGCGCACACTGTCTTCCTGCTGTCCAAGGGAGGCGTCAATAAGCGCCCTTGGTGCCAGCGCTGCTTCTTCGGCGGCCTTGTTAGTTGAGGTGTTGAAGGCATTGCTCAATGCATAATTCATGAAAGAGTCCTTTCTTTGATAGTGGCGCCATCCTGGTGCCGATTACGGAGTTTCTATCACTGCCTTTATGGCAGTGATCTGAGACTAGTGGGCGCTTGAGTCTTATGTCAAAGCACGCATGCCTTCAACTGTTGTAGGGAAAATTACTTGCTGAACTCACCACGGCTTCCGCCCCGGTAATTCGGGGGGATGCCGTTAAATTCAAACCTGTGTCAGAACGTGTTTATGCAGCCGTTTTGGCGTTTTTCAGAAAGTGAGACAGGGCTGCTTTATCTTCAGCGGTGCCAATGGCCGATGCTTTGGTGAAGTAGTCGATGGCCAGTCTTTTAATCTCTGGATGGGGTGACGACAACAGCGTCTGGCGACTGACCCGCAGAAAGTTGAGGTTGCCATTGCGCAAAGCCGTTCCAAGCCAGTGCAGCGATTGTTGAATGTCTCCTTGATCAGCCAGAACGGCCGCATGACTGAACTGACCGCGAAAGTCGCCGGCCTCTGCCGAGCGTCGGTACCAATGGTGCGCGGCGGGCAGATCCTGCTCGCAGCTCACGCCTTCTTCCAGATAGCGGCCGAGCATGTTCATTGATTTGGCATGACCCATGTGTGCGGCCTTGCGGTAGCAGGCCAGTGCGCGTGCCTGATCCTTATTAACGCCCCGACCAGTGGCTAGCAGGTTGCCGTAGTTATAGAAGCCCCAGTCCAGGTCGGCCTGCGCTGCCAGTCGATAGCACTCGGCGGCCTTCGCCGCATCTGGCTCGCAACCCCAGCCATGTTCCTGGCAGCGACCGAGCATGTTGTGGGCCATCGCATGCCCGTTGCGTGCGGCGATCTGGAACCACGTCATCGCCAGCGACGGGTCCTGCTCGATGCCGGCGCCGTCGAGCAGGATCTGCCCGAGCAGCGCCTGGGCGTCGACGATGTTGGCCTGCGCGGCGCTGAGAATCGCCCGTGCGGCACTCGCCGGACTTTCTTCCAGCATGGCGCGCAGCTGGTCGCCATCGAGCACCTCTTCACGTCGCAGATTCCAGCTCATCACTCAGACCTCTACCCACTGCCGCAGCAGGTTGTGATAGGTGCCGGTGAGCTGAAGCAGCGAGGGGTGATCAGGCACGTCGCGGCTGAGTTGCTGGATGGCCGCGTCCATGTCGAACAGCAGCGTGCGGTGGCCATCGTCCCGCACCAGGCTCTGGGTCCAGAAGAACGAGGCGTACCGCGCGCCCCGTGTGACGGCGTTGACCTTGTGCAGACTGCTGGCCGGATAAAGCAGCAGATCGCCCGCTGGCAGCTTCACCTGACGGGTGCCAAAGGTGTCCTGAATCACCAGCTCGCCGCCGTCGTAATCGTCGGGATCGCTGAAAAACAGCGTCGATGACAGATCTGTGCGCACGCGCTCGGCGCTGCCCTTGGCCTGACGCACGGCGTTGTCGATGTGCAAATCGAAACTGCCGCCGCCGGTGTAGCAATTCACCAGCGGCGGGAAGACCTTGTGGGGCAGGGCAGCGGACATGAAGAGTGGGTTCTGCCACAAGCGCTCAAGCATCGCCGCGCCAATCTCTACGGCAAGTGGATGACCTTCCGGCAGTTGCAGGTTGTGCTTGGCTTTCGCCGATTGGTGCCCGGCGGTGATCTTGCCGTCGGCCCATTCGGTGTCTTCCAGCGCCTGTCGGATGCGAAGCACCTCCTCGGGTGAAAACAGACCGGGGATATGTAGGAGCATGAATCGCGACCTGCGTGAAGAATAAGGCGGCGGATGATAGTGATTCTTATTGGTCGTGTAAAACGTCGCCCGCGCGCGTGAATGGGTCGATGTGAAAATTGGGTAATGGGAAAGTGTAAAGAATGTAAGTTTTCTGCGAATGCGAAGCAGTCTCAACTATATTCCGCCGCCTTATTATTTCCTTGGGGAAGGAAGATGTCGCGCCAAGCACAACCGGTTACCGCCCACTCGCAGCGCTCCATCGTCGGCGCCGTCAGCGTCGCCCTTGCCGCGATGTCCGCCGCCCATGTGGCGCAGGCTGCGGAGCCTTCATCGGATGCCCTGAATCTCGGGGCCACCAACATCGACGGCGAGCGGGCCGACGCGGCTTACAAGACCGAAGAATCGGCCTCGAAAAAGTACACCGCGCCCCTGCGCGAGACGCCAAAGAGCGTCACGGTGATCCCGCAGCAAGTCATCCGCGACACCGCGGCCACGAGCCTGACTGACGCCTTGCGCACCACCCCCGGCATCACCTTTGGTGCGGGCGAGGGCGGTAACCCGAATGCGGATCGCCCGATCATTCGTGGCTTCAACGCGGAGAGTGACGTGTTCGTCGACGGCATGCGCGATGTCGCGGCGCAGAGCCGGGAGATTTTCAACGTCGAGTCGGTCGAGGTCAGCAAGGGCCCGGGCTCGGCGTTCACCGGCGCAGGCTCCACGGGTGGCAGCCTGAACCTCGTCACCAAAGGCGCTCACCTGGGCGATGCCTTCAACGGCGGCTACACCTTCGGCTCGGACCAGACCCAGCGCTACACCCTCGACGTCAACAAGCAGATGACCGACACGTCCGCCTTCCGGCTGAACCTCATGAAGCATGATTCCAACGTCGCCGGCCGCAACGATGTCGATAACAGCCGTTGGGGCGTTGCGCCTTCGTTCGCGTTCGGTCTGGGCACGGACACGCGGGTCAAGGTCGATTACTACCACCTGTCCACCGACGACATGCCCGACTACGGCATTCCGCTGACCAACACCACCGGCCGCAGCCAGTACGTGGTCGACAAGCCGGCCCACGTCAACGAAAACAACTTTTACGGCCTGACCGACCGCGACTACCGCAAAAGCGTCAACGACAGCGGCACGATCCGCCTCGAACATGACCTCAACGACAACCTGACGATCTCCAACAGCTTCCGCATGTCGCGCTCGACCCTGGACTACATCGTCACCAACCCGGACGACAGCCGCGGCAACGTCGCCAGGGGACTGGTCTCGCGCTCGGCGAAGAGTCGCAACTCCACCTCCAGCGGCTTCGTCAACCAGACCGACCTGCAGGCAAAATTCGACACCGGTTTTGTCGAGCACAGTCTGGTGACCGGTCTCGAATTTTCCTATCAGGACACCCACAACCGCGGCTACAACGTGCTCAGTGCCAGCGGCGGGACCATCGGCTCGACCTGTAACGCTGCGCTGCTGGCGTCGGGCGACTGCACCAGCCTGTCCAACCCGTCGCCGAAAGACGACTGGAACGGCACCATCACCGACAGCCGCGCGTTCACCGATACCGACACCAAAACCAGTGCCGCCTATGTCTTCGACACGTTGAAATTCAACGAACAGTGGTCGTTGAACCTGGGCCTGCGCTATGACGATTACGATGTGCGCTCCAGCGGTTACAGCACTGGCGGCCGCGGCTCGGTGGCGGGCAGCTTCAAGCGCGAGAACACCAGCCAGCTGTGGAATTACCAGGTCGGCGTGACCTACAAGCCGCTGCCGAACGGCAGCATCTACGCGGCGTGGTCGACGTCCAGCAATCCGTCGGGTGAGACCAGCGGCAATGGCGGCCTGGAAATCGCGGCGAACAACGCCAACCTCGATCCGGAAAAGAACCGCAACTACGAGCTGGGCACCAAGTGGGATTTCTTCGACGACAATTTGTCGCTGACGGCTGCGCTGTTCCGCACGGAGAAGACCAACGCGCGGGTGACCGATCCTGACAACGCGACGTTTCAGGTGCTGGACGGCGAGCAGCGTGTCGATGGTCTGGAGCTGACCTACAGCGGCAACATTACCGGCAAATGGAAAGTCTACGGCGGCTACACCTACATGGAGAGCGAGATCGTCAGCGCAACCAGCAAGGCGGACGAGGGAAATCACATGCCGAGCACGCCGCGCAACAGCTTCAATTTTTGGTCGACCTACGAACTGATGCCGAAGCTGACCGTGGGCGGCGGCGCGACCTTCGTCGATTCGCGTTTCGGCAACGAAGCCAACTCGGTGGAAGTGCCGTCCTACTGGCGCTACGACGCCATGGCCACGTACGCGCTGACCAAGAACGTTGACCTGCAGCTGAACGTGCAGAACCTGACCGACAAGCGTTATTACGATCAGGTCTTCACCACCCACTACGCCCACATGGCCGCCGGACGTACCGCGCTGATGAGTGCCAGCTTCCACTTCTGATCCGGATTCGGACACGTCACTTGTGGGAGCGAGCTTGCTCGCGAATGCTTACTTTCAGTCTTCAGAGAAAGTGGCTGAATGTACCGGCCTCTTCGTGAGCAAGCTCACTCCCACAAGTTTTGCGCTGGCCAGGAGCGCGGGGTGTCAGGGCAAGATCGCTCCTACTGGTTCTGCATCAAGAATCAGCCACAGATGAGAATGTATGCCGTTTGTGCGCATAATGCGCGCCGTAGCGGGTGAGTGAGGGGTCGAGGGTGTTGAAGAAAGTCCTGTTTCAAGTGCACTGGTTCTTCGGGATCACGGCCGGTCTTGTGCTTGCCCTGATGGGGATCACGGGCGCGCTGTACTCCTTCGAAGACGAAATCGTCGACGCGCTCAACCCTGACGTGTTGTTCGTGCAGCCCCAGGGTCGCCAACTGTCACTGGCGGAAATGGTCAGCAAGGTTGAAGCCCAGGGCAAAGACAAGGTAGCGATGTTCCGCATCGATGTCGGCGGCGACAGGATCGCCCAGGTCTGGTTCACACCGCCGCCCGGCCAGCGCCGCGGCGAGATGCACAACTTCAACCCCTACACCGGCGCGTTCACCGAGGATGCCGTCGGTCAGGACTTCTTCGGGTTCATCCTCAACCTGCACCGATTCCTGGCTGCAGGGGAATACGGCAAGCAAGTCACCGCAGCCTGCACGTTGATCCTCATTTTCTTCTGCCTCTCCGGGCTCTATCTACGCTGGCCGCGCAAGCCGCTGAACTGGCGCGTCTGGCTGACCATGGACTGGGCGAAGAAGGGACGCAGTTTCAACTGGGACCTGCATTCGGTGTTCGGCACCTGGTGCCTGGTCATCTATCTGCTGCTGGCGATCACCGGGCTGATGTGGTCCTACGACTGGTTCAGCAACGGCATGACCAAGCTGATTGGCGATCCCCCCGTGGCGGGCGAGCAGCGCCGTGGCGCAGGGGCGCGTCCAGTCCCTGCTGCGAAAGAGGCGCCCAAGGAAATCGCGGCCTCGGCGCCGGACTATGACGCCATCTGGCAGACCATCCAGAGCGCCGCCGGCCCGGATCTCAAGGCCTACAACCTGCGCATGCCCCAGGCACCGGGCCAGATGGCCACGGTGTTTTACCTCCTTAAAACCGCGCCGCACGCCCGTGCCTTGAACCAGATCAGCCTCGATCCGGCCGATGGCACGCTTAAGGCGGTGTCGCGCTATTCCGAGAAAGGCCTCGGTTCTCAGTTGTTGATCAGCAACTATGCGCTGCACACCGGCAGCTACTTCGGCCTGATCGGACGCATCGTTGTGACCGTTGCCGCGCTGTTGATGCCGCTGTTCTTCATCACCGGCTGGTTGCTCTACCTGGACCGCCGACGCAAGAAACGCGACATTCGCAACGCTCGCGGTGAAGTGTCGACGACGACGGGCGAGCAGGGCGCGGCCTGGTTGATCGGCTTTGCCAGCCAGAGCGGGTTCGCCGAGCAACTCGCCTGGCAGACGGCCGGCCAGCTGCAAACCGCAGGTGTGCCGGTCAAGGTGCAGCGTCTGGGCGACATCACCGAGCAGGACCTGCATCAGAGCCGCAACGCGCTGTTCGTCGTGAGCACCTTCGGCGACGGCGAGGCGCCCGACAGCGCCCGCGGATTTGAGCGCAAGGTGCTGGGCCGGCCGCTGGCGCTGGACAATCTCAACTATGCGGTGCTTGGGCTGGGCGATCGTCAGTATCAGCAGTTCTGCGGGTTCGCTCAGCGGCTGCATGGCTGGCTGGCGGAGCGCGGCGGACGCACGCTGTTCGCACCGGTGGAAGTGGACAGCGGCGACGGTGCGGCGCTGCAACACTGGCAACAGCAACTGGGCCGGTTGACCGGCTCGACGCCGACGACCGTCTGGCAAGCGCCGGAGTATCACAACTGGACGCTGGTGGCCCGGGAATGGCTGAACCCCGGAAGCGTGGGTTCGAAAGTGTTCATGCTCGGCCTGACAGCCGATTCGGCAACCCGCTGGGAGGCCGGCGATCTGGTGGAGGTGTTGCCACGCAACCCGGCCTCTGCGGTCGAGCAGTTCCTGTCCGGGTTGGGCATTCCTGCCGACACGCAGGTCACCGTCGACGGCTTGAGCGAGACCCTCGGCCAAGCCTTGTGCTCGCGGCAATTACCGGTGAATCGCAGTCATCTGGTGGGCTTGCACGCGCAGGCGTTGATCGACGCGCTGGTGCCGCTGGCGATGCGCGAGTATTCGATCGCGTCGATTCCCCAGGACGGTGTGTTGCAGCTGATCGTGCGTCAGGAGCTGCACCCCGATGGCCGCCTCGGGCTGTGTTCGGGCTGGCTGACCGAGCATGCTGCGGTGGGCGGCGCGATCAGTCTGCGGGTGCGTCGGAACAGTGGTTTCCACCTGCCGGCCGAATCGGCACCGATGATCTTGATCGGTAATGGCACCGGACTGGCGGGCCTGCGCAGCTTGCTCAAGGCGCGCGTCGCGTCGGGTGAGCAGCGCAACTGGCTGCTGTTTGGCGAGCGCCACGCTGCCCACGATTTCCACTGCGCGGATGAGCTAAAGGGCTGGCTGGCGAGTGGGGAACTGGCGCGTCTGGACCTAGCGTTTTCCCGGGATCAGGCTGAGAAGATCTACGTGCAGGATCGCGTGCGGGAGGCCGCTGATGAGCTGCGTCGCTGGCTGGCCGAGGGCGCTGTGATCTACATCTGCGGCAGCCTCGAAGGTATGGCAGCGGGTGTCGATGCGACGCTGAATGCGTTGCTGGGTGAAGACGCCGTTCGGGATTTGATCGAGCAGGGTCGTTATCGGCGTGATGTGTATTGATAGCGTTCTGGTTGCCAAAGCCTGTCGAGTCATTCCCGGCTAAAGCCAGTCCTACGCCAGCCACAAAAAAAAGCCGTTGCGCTCACACGCAACGGCCTTTTTCTTACTCAACCATCACGCCACAAACTGTTCCGCGTAATGGCAGGCAACCTGCCGGTTGTCGACCCAGCGCAGTTCCGGCACTTCGGCGGCGCAGCGTTCGGTCGCGTACGGGCAGCGCTTGTGAAAAGCGCAGCCGGAAGGCGGGTTCAGCGGGTTAGGCAATTCGCCGACGATTTTGATCTTCGGCTTAGACGGGTCCGGGTGGATCGTCGGGGTCGCTGACAGCAGCGCCTGGGTGTACGGGTGCAGCGGACGGTTATAGATCTCGTCCTTGGGACCCATCTCGGCCGGGCGACCGAGGTACATCACCAGCACGGTGTCGGCGACGTGACGCACCACCGCCAGGTTGTGGGAGATGAACACGTAGCCGGTGTTGAACTCTTGTTGCAGGTCCATGAACAGGTTCAGCACCTGGGCCTGAATCGACACGTCGAGCGCGGAAGTCGGTTCGTCCGCCACCAGCACTTTAGGCTGCAGCATCATCGCCCGGGCCAGCGCGATACGTTGACGCTGACCGCCGGAGAACATGTGCGGGTAGCGCTGATAGTGCTCTGGACGCAGACCGACCTGAGCCATCATCGCCTGCACTTTCTCGCGACGTTCGGCGGCGGAAAGGCTGGTGTTGATCAGCAGGGGCTCGCCCAGTTGATCGCCGACCTTCTGCCGCGGATTGAGCGACGCATACGGGCTCTGAAACACCATCTGTACGTCTTTGCGCAGCTGTTTGCGTTGTGCCTTGGTCGCGCCGGTGACTTCCTGACCGGCGATTTTCAGCGATCCCGAAGAAGGCTCTTCGATCAGCGTCAGCGCGCGGGCCAGCGTGGACTTGCCGCAGCCGGACTCACCGACCACCGCCAGGGTCTTGCCGGCTTCGAGTTCGAACGACACGCCGTTGAGCGCGCGCACGGTTGCATGGGGCTTGAACAGCCCACGGGACACATCGTAGTGACGAGTAAGGTCACGAGCGGTCAGTACGATTTCGCTCATCACGCCACCTCCTGATTCAGCGGAAAGAAGCAACGCGCCAGGCTATGGGCTTTCGGGTCAAGGCCCGGGCGTTGCTGGCGGCATTTGTCCTGGACGTACGGGCAGCGCGGCGACAGCAGGCAGCCGCTTGGACGGTCGTAGCGCCCCGGCACGATACCCGGCAGCGTCGACAGGCGCGCGGCGCCCATGCTGTGCTCGGGAATCGCCGCCAGCAGTGCTTCGCTGTACGGGTGCGCCGGAACGTCGAACAGCCCCGGCACCTGACCCACTTCCACGGCCTGGCCGGCATACATCACGCAGACCCGCTGAGCGGTTTCGGCTACCACGGCGAGGTCGTGGGTGATGAGCACCAGCGCCATGTCCTGCTCTTTCTGCAGGGCCAGCAGCAGGTCCATGATCTGCGCCTGAATGGTCACGTCCAATGCCGTGGTCGGTTCGTCGGCGATCAGCAGCTTCGGCTCGCCGGCGATGGCCATGGCGATCGCAACGCGCTGGCTCATGCCGCCCGAGAGTTGATGCGGGTAGGCGTCCAGACGCTGTGCGGCGCCCGGGATCTCTACTTTCTGCAACAGCTCAAGTGCGCGCTGGTGGGCCGCGCGTCCGGACAGACCCAAGTGCTGCTTGAGCACTTCCTTGATCTGGAAGCCCACTGTGTAGCTCGGGTTCAGCGCGGTCATCGGGTCCTGGAAGACCATCGACATGTCTTTGCCGACGATCTTGCGACGCTGACGCGCATTGAGCGTCAGCATGTCCTTGCCGTCGAAGACCAGAGCGTCGGCGGTGACGATGCCGGGGTGCTCGATCAGGCCCATGAGCGCCATCATCGTCACGGATTTACCCGAACCCGATTCGCCCACGATAGCCAGGACTTCGCCCTTGTCGACGGCCAGATCCAGGCCGTCTACCACTGGGGTGGCCGTGGCGTCGCCAAAGCGCACGTTGAGGTTCTTGATGTTTAACAGAGACATTCGGACGTCCTCAGGCGGCGTTCTTGAGTTTCGGGTCAAGCGCATCGCGCAGACCGTCGCCCATCAGGTTGATTGCCAGCACGCTGAGCAAAATGGTCAGACCCGGGAGGCTCACCACCCACCAGGCGCGTTCGATGTAGTCGCGGGCCGAAGCGAGCATGGTGCCCCACTCAGGCGTCGGCGGTTGTACACCCAGACCCAGGAAGCCCAGCGCCGCAGCGTCGAGGATCGCCGAGGAGAAACTCAAGGTGGCCTGAACGATCAGCGGCGCCATGCAGTTGGGCAGCACGGTGATGAACATCAGGCGCGGTAGCGTTGCGCCGGCCAGACGCGCGGCGGTCACGTAGTCACGGTTCAGTTCGCCCATAACGGCTGCACGGGTCAGACGCACGTAGGACGGCAGGGAAACGATGGCGATGGCGATGACGGTGTTGATCAGGCCAGGGCCGAGGATCGCGACGATGGCCACCGCCAGCAGCAGCGACGGCAGCGCCAGCATGATATCCATCAGACGCATGATGGTCGGGCCGAGGATTTTCGGGAAGAAACCGGCCAGCAGGCCCATGAGGATGCCCGGAATCAGCGACATCACCACCGACGACAAACCGATCAGCAGCGACAGGCGCGAACCCTGAATCAGACGCGACAGCAGGTCGCGGCCCAGTTCATCGGTGCCCAGCAGAAACTGCCATTGGCCGCCTTCAAGCCAGACCGGCGGGGTCAGCAGGAAATCGCGGTATTGCTCGCTCGGGTCATGGGGGGCAACCCACGGCGCGAACAGGGCGCAGAACACGATCACCAGCATGAACGCCAGGCCCGCGACGGCGCCCTTGTTCTTGGAGAAGTGCTGCCAGAACTCTTTGTAGACGGACGGGTAGAGCAGGCTTTGATCGACTGCTACTACGGGAGTAGGTGTGCTCATAAAAAGGGATCTCAGCGCTGATGACGAATGCGTGGGTTGGCAAAGCCGTAGAGGATGTCCACCACGAAGTTGACCAGAATCACCAGGCAGGCGATTAGCAGGATGCCGTTTTGCACGACAGGGTAGTCACGGGCGCCAATGGCCTCGATCAGCCACTTGCCGATACCCGGCCAGGAGAAGATCGTTTCGGTCAGAACCGCACCGGCCAGCAGCGTGCCCACCTGCAGACCAAACACCGTCAGCACCGGGATCAGCGCGTTGCGCAGGCCGTGAACGAATACCACGCGAGCCGGCGAAAGGCCCTTGGCACGGGCGGTGCGCACGTAGTCTTCACGCAGGACTTCGAGCATCGAGGAGCGGGTCATCCGGGCGATGACCGCCAACGGGATGGTACCCAGCACGATGGCCGGCAGAATCAGGTGACGCAGGGCGTCCATGAACGAACCTTCTTCATCGCTGAGCAGAGTGTCGATCAGCATGAAGCCGGTTTTGGGGGGAATGTCGTACAGCAGGTCGATACGTCCCGATACCGGGGTCCAGCCCAGGGATACCGAGAAGAACATGATCAGGATCAGGCCCCACCAGAAGATCGGCATCGAGTACCCCGCCAGGGAGATACCCATGACCCCATGGTCGAACAGGGATCCTCGCTTCAATGCCGCAATCACACCGGCCAGCAGCCCGAGAATGCCTGCGAAGATCAGCGCCGCAATCGACAGTTCCAGTGTTGCCGGGAACAGCGAAGTGAATTCGGACCACACGCTCGTGCGCGTACGCAGCGATTCGCCGAGATCGCCATGGGCGAGCTTGCCGACGTAATCGATGTATTGCGCATAAAGGGGTTTGTTCAGGCCAAGACGTTCCATGGCTTGGGCGTGCATTTCCGGATCGACCCGGCGTTCACCCATCATGACTTCGACAGGGTCGCCGGGAATCAGGCGAATCAGGGCGAAGGTCAGCAAGGTGATGCCGAAGAAGGTGGGTATGAGCAACCCCACTCGGCGAGCGATAAAACTAAACATCTTCTCGTGTACCTCATCAGGTACCGGCGGGTCTCTGGGTAGCAGAGCCCGCCGGATTCTTCTTCTACTTCACTTGGGTGGTAGCGAAGTTATTAGTGGTGAGAGGGCTGATGTGGTAACCCTCCACGTTGTTGCGCATTGCGGTGAACATCTTGGTATGGGCCATGCTGATCCACGGCAGGTCCTGATTGAAGATCACTTGAGCCTGCTCGTAGAGCGAAGCGCGTTCGGCCGGGTCGGTTTTTTCCCGAGCCTGATCGATCAACGTCTGGAACTTCTGATTACACCAGCGCGCGTAGTTTTCGCCGTTTTTGGCGGCCTCGCAACTGAGGTTCGGGGTCAGGAAGTTATCAGGGTCGCCATTGTCACCTGCCCAGCCGGCCGACACCATGTCGTGTTCGCCGTTTTTGGCACGTTTGAGCATTTCGCCCCATTCCATGACGCGTATATCTAACTTAATGCCGACTTTGGCCAGGTCGGCCTGCATCATTTGTGCGCCGAGCATCGGGTTCGGGTTGGTCGGACCGCCGCCGTTGCGCGTGAAGAGCGTCAGCACGGTGCCTTCAGGAACGCCGGCTTCCTTGCGCAAGGCGCGGGCCTTGTCCAGATCATGGGCAGGGTTTTTCAGGTCTTTGTTGTAGCCCAGCAGGGTGTCCGGATACGGGTTCACCGCGACGGTGGCGTTGCCTTTGCCGAACAGCGCGTTGACGTAGGCTTCTTTGTCAAACGCGATCTCGATCGCCTTACGCACCCGCACGTCGCTCATGTACTTGTGTGTAGTGTTCATGGCGATGTACGCGGTGGTCATCGCGTTCAGCTCATCAACCTTGAGGTTGGGGTCTTTCTTGATGCTCGGGATGTCGTCCGGCTTTGGATACAGGGCGATCTGACACTCGTTGGCCTTTAGCTTCTGCAGGCGCACGTTGTTGTCCGTGGCGATTGCGAAGATCAGGGTGTCAGCCGGCGGCTTGCCCCGGAAATAATCCGGGTTGGCCTTGAAGCGAACCTGAGCGTCCTTGGCATAGCGCTGGAAGACGAACGGACCAGTGCCGATGGGCTGGCTGTTGAGGTTGTCGGTCTTGTTGGCCTTGAGCAACTGATCGGCGTATTCCGCCGAGTACACCGAGGCGAAAGCCATGGCGACGTCCGCCAGGAACGGCGCTTCGCGACGGGTCAGGGTGAACTTGACGGTGCTGTCGTCCACTTTCTCGACGTTCTTCAGCAGCTCTTTGAAACCCATGCTCTCGAAGTACGGATAGCCGACCATCGACTGTTTGTGCCACGGGTGGTTGGGGTCCAGTTGGCGCTGGAAGCTCCAGACCACGTCATCGGCGTTCATGTCGCGGGTCGGTTTGAAGTATTCGGTGGTGTGAAACTTGACGCCCTTGCGCAGGTGGAACGTGTAGGTCAGGCCGTCATCGCTGATCTCCCACGTGTCGGCCAATGCCGGAACGATTTCCGTGGTGCCTGGCTTGAAATCCACCAGACGGTTGTAAATGGTTTCCGCCGAAGCATCGGCGGTCACGGCGGTGGTGTAGAGCGCTGTGTCGAAACCTTCCGGGCTGGCTTCGGTGCAGACCACCAGAGGCTTGGCCGATACGCCGACCGCAACGCTGAATACCGCCAGTGCGATCGCGCTGCGCAATGTTGCGAGTTTGAATGTCGATTTCAAGTAACGCACTCCGCAAGTGATGAAGCCATTAGTGAGTCGGTATCGGGCCACGAAGTTCGGTAAACCGCACCTTGAGGCCCGATCGATCGTACTGATTACATAATGTTGAATGGAATGGTGGTCACCAGACGGAATTCGTTGATGTTGCCGTCGGCCTGGTTGGCGCTCGCGCGGTGAGTGGTGTAGGTCGCACGCATCGTGGAGGCCTTCAGCGGGCCGGACTGCAGGGTGTACGACGAGCCGACACCGTATTCGTAGTGATTTTCGCCGTCCATGCCGCGGACATCGTAAGCGGTGCCTTTGTAATGGGTGCCGTCGATGTCGAAACCGCGCGCTTGATAGATGTTGAATTTCAGACCCGGCACGCCGTAGTCAGCCATGTTCAGCAGGTAGCTCAGCTGCACCGACTTCTCGTTCGGGCCGTTGAAGTCCGACAGCAGGGAGTTGGCCAGGAAGATCGCGTTGGTGTCGTGGACGTAGTCGAAGTAGGTGTCGCCTTCGACTTCCTGGTACGCGACGCTGAAACTGTGCGCCTTGTGAGTGGCGGTCAACGACAGGCTGTACGTGTCGTTGTCGATCTCGCCCATCTTCTTCTGACCGGAATCCTTGGTCTTGTAGTAGTTCAGGTTGGTGCTCAGGCCCAGTACATCGGGGTCACCCAGTTCGTGGGTGAAGGCGAAGTAGTACTGATGCCAGAAGTCTTCGACGTTGGACGCGTAGAAGCTGGTGGTCAGGCTTTTGAAGGGTTTGTAATCAACGCCCGCCATGTCAACGCGATCGGCGGTGGCGGTGTTGTTGGTGTACTCGGAACGGAACTTGGTCAGGCTCTGCTCGGTGCGTGGCGATACGCGGTCGAAGCTGCCGGCCTGGATCGAGATGTTGTTGAACTCTTCACTCAGCACGCTCACCCCTTCGAAGCTCGAAGGCAGCGCACGGTTGCCGATGTAAGCCAGCACCGGGGTGTTCATCGACTGACGGCCGGCGGTCAGGGTCGTGTTGGAGACGCGCGCCTTGATGTTGCCCAGGCCCAACTTGCTCCACTGCCCAACAGGGTCACCATTGTTTTCGGTCAGCGTACGGTTGGCGCCGCCCATCAGGTCGTCTTTGTCACGGTCCAGCGCGACGGCGTTGTAGACCGCCATTTGCGTGGCGAAGCCGACAGTGCCCTGGGTGAAGCCCGAGCTGTAATCAACGATGGTGCCCTGAACCCAGTTGATCCGGCGCGGGTCGCTGTCGACCACAACGCCGTTCTCGCTGCGGCGGAACTCGCCGCCACGGCGCAGCAGTTCGTTGGCGTACCAGTTCTTGGTCGAACCGGTCAGTTTCGAGTCTTCCAGAAAGCCCTTTGCTTCGCCCTGGAGGTTGGTGGTGGCCAGTGTGGTCGGAACGAATTCCTGACTGGTCGGCTCTGCCTGGGCCGCGACGCTGATGGCGAGGACGGATAAGGCGAATACAGCGGTGCTGGCTTTTTTCACGTTCTGAAGCTCCCGATTGCTGCTTTTTTAGAGGCGGGCTTTTTATGGTGTAGCCCGCTCGGTGGTGCGGCCCCATGGGCCATTTTCTTGCCTATCCGGCGAAACGCGGATAAAGCAATGCCAAAGGGCGTGGTTGCGCCCCCAGGCATGTTTTTGAATCAGTCGGCGATGCTGACGCCCGAGAAGTTGTTGCGGTTGAACGGGCTCACCAGGAAACCTTGCACTTCCTTGCGCATCGGCTGAATCACCGTCGAGTGGGCAATCGGCGTAATGGGCACCTGTTCTTTCAGGTAATGCTGAGCTTGTTTGTACAGCGCGATCCGCTGGTCTTTGTTGGTGTTCGAGACGGCCGCCTTGACCAGGGCGTCGTATTTCTCGTCGCACCACATCGAGTAATTATTGCCGCCGATGGACGCGCAGCTGTACAGCGTGCCCATCCAGTTGTCCGGATCGCCGTTGTCGCCGGTCCAGCCGATCAGCGAAATGTCATGCTCGCCGTTCTTGCTGCGCTTGAGGTATTCGCCCCACTCGTAACTGACGATGGTCGCCTTGATGCCCACCTTGGCCCAGTCGGCCTGGAGCATCTGGGCCATCAGCTTGGCGTTGGGGTTGTAGGGGCGCTGGACCGGCATCGCCCAGAGGGTCAGTTCGGTGCCTTCCTTGACGCCGGCGGCGCGCAGCAACTCGCGGGCTTTTTCCGGGTTGTAGGGCGCGTCCTTGACCGTGTCGTCGTAAGACCACTGCGTCGGTGGCATGGCGTTCTGGGCCAGTTGCCCGGCGCCCTGGTACACCGCCTCGATGATCGCTTTTTTATCCACCGCCATGTCCAGCGCCTGGCGAACCTGCAAGTTGTCCAGCGGGGCGTGGCGGACGTTGTAGGTAATGTATCCGAGATTGAACCCAGGCTTTTCGATGACCCTCAGGTTCTTGTCCTCTTTGATCGATTCAACGTCCGCCGGGCGTGGATTCAAAGTGACCTGACACTCGTTCTTTTTGAGTTTTTGAACCCGCACCGACGCATCTGTATTGATCGCAAAGATCAACTGATCAATCTTGACCCGACTCGGGTCCCAGAACTGTTTGTTTTTCACGTAGCGAATTTGCGAATCTTTTTGATAGCGCTGAAACACAAACGGGCCGGTGCCAATGGGCGCCTGGTTAATGTCGCGCACATCACCCGAGGCCATCAGTTTGTCAGCGTATTCAGCAGACAGAATGGACGCAAAGTTCATCGAAACATTCTGGATGAATGCCGCATCAACGTTGTTGAGCGTGAACACCACGGTCATTGGGTCGGTCTTTTCCACCGACTTGATGTTTTTGTCCAGGCCCATGCTGGTGAAGAACGGGAACTCCGTCGGATACGCCACGCGGAATGGATGGTCCTTGTGCAGCATGCGATTGAAGGTGAACAGCACGTCGTCGGCATTGAAATCGCGCGTGGGCGTGAAAAGTTTGTTGCTGTGGAACTTGACCCCTTCGCGCAGATGGAACGTGTAAGTCAGGTTGTCAGGGGAGATGTCCCAGCTCGTTGCGAGAGCAGGTACCACGGTGGTCTCGCCGCGTGCGAACTCGGCGAGACGGTTGTAGATCGGTTCGGCGGCATCGTTGTCAGTACCGGAGGTGTACTGGCCAATATCAAACCCGGCCGGGCTGCCTTCCGAACAGAAGACCAGGCTTTTGCTGGCGGCCTGAACAACGGGCGTCATAGCCAGGAGGCCAGCGGCAATAAGTGACGGCATAACGATAGTTGGACGCATGATATTCCTTATCGTGAGAGGCGCATTAAAGGGCAATGCCTGCGCAATCCATGGCAATCGTTTGCGCAAATGGAGAGTCAACACCTGATACATCTCACTGTTCAAGATAGACAACGGACTGTATTTGCGGCTTGTCAGAAGGTATGTCTCTGGCGCCCCACAGTCCATAGTTACGCGTGCTTCAAAGTTTGTAGGAAAAGTGCTTATCGTAAGTAGGCAGGGGCTGTCGGACAGGCGCTAACCGCCAATCGCTACGCATCTAACGATAGTCAATTTCATTTAACGATCGAGCACATAACAACGCGATCGCGTCGCCCTGGGGCAACGCGACCGAGTGGTCATCTGGACGTATTACTTGCCGCTGACGCTGACGCCGTAGAACGAGTTCAGACCGAACGGGCTGATCTTGAAGTCCTGAACTTCCTTGCGCATTGGCTGATAAACAGTCGAGTGAGCAATGGGGGTCATAGGCACGGCATCTTTGAGCAGATGTTGAGCCTGCTTGTACAGCTCGGTGCGTTTGGCCTGATCGGTGGTTTCCTTGGCCTGATGGATCAAGGTATCGAACGGCTTGTCACACCATTTGGCGAAGTTGTTGCCGTTGAGGGCGTCACAGCCAAACAGAGTACCCAGCCAGTTGTCCGGGTCACCGTTGTCGCCGCTCCAGCCAATCAGCATGGCGCCGTTTTCGCCGGCCTTGGCGCGCTTGATGTACTCGCCCCACTCGTAGGAAACGATCTTGGCGTTGATGCCGATCTTCTTCCAGTCGTTCTGGAGCATCTCGGCCATCAGCTTGGCGTTCGGGTTGTAAGGACGCTGAACCGGCATCGCCCAGAGGGTGATTTCGGTACCTTCCTTCACGCCCGCCTGCTTGAGCAGGTCCTTGGCCTTGGCGACATCAAACGGTGCATCTTTGATCGTAGTGTCGTAGGACCATTGGGTCGGCGGCATGGCGTTGGTGGCCAGTTGGCCTGCGCCCTGATACACCGCGTCAATGATCGCTTTCTTGTCGACGGCCATGTCCAGCGCCTGACGTACTTTCAGGTCAGCCAGCGGGTTCGGCTTGTCTTCGCCCTTGATCTTCGGCATCACGTTGTAGGCGATGTAGCCCAGGTTGAAGCCGGCCTGATCAGGCATCTTCAGCGCGGGGTCAGCCTTCAGCGGAGCGAGGTCAGCCGGACGTGGGTAGGCGGTGATCTGGCATTCGCCTTTCTTCAGCTTCTGCGCACGAACCGAGGCGTCAGTGGTGATGGCGAAAATCAGGTTGTCGACTTTGACGTCTTCAGGCTTCCAGTAGTCCTTGTTCCCGGTGAAGCGGATGTTGGAGTCTTTCTGGTAGCTCTTGAACACGAATGGGCCAGTGCCGATCGGCTTCTGGTTGATGTCTTCCGGTTTGCCTTGTTTGAGCAACTGCGCGGCGTATTCAGCGGACTGAATGGAGGCGAAGCTCATCGCCAGGTTCTGGATGAAGGCAGCATCGACGGTGCCGAGGGTCATTTTGACGGTGTGATCGTCGACCTTCTCGATCTTGGTGATGTTGGTGTCCATCGCCATGTCGGTGAAGTACGGGAATTCGGTCGGGTACGCCTTACGGAACGGGTCGTCCTTGTTGATCATGCGGTTGAACGTGAACAGCACGTCATCGGCATTGAAGGTACGCGTCGGTTTGAAGTAGGGCGTGGTGTGGAATTTCACACCTTCACGCAGGTGGAAGGTGTAGGTCAGGCCATCCGGGGCAACGTCCCAGCTGGTGGCGAGGCCTGGAATGACAGCGGTGCCGCCACGTTCGAACTGGCTCAAACGGTTGAAAACGGTCTCGGCCGAAGCATCGAAGTCGGTACCGGTGGTGTATTGACCTGGATCGAAACCAGCAGGGCTGCCTTCGGAGCAGAACACCAGACTCGATGCTGCATGGGCGAAGGGAGCGCTGGCGATCAAACCTGCGCCGAGAAGAAACGGAATGACCGCTTTTTTGAGCATGGTGGCCTCAGTTGTTGTCATTTTTTGATTGAGGGTACGGCCTTTTGAGCCTGTCCCACGGATACTTATGCAGGCGCCATACCCAAAGCAAGATGTTGGCGCCAGCGAGGTGACAAACAGTGGCACGAACGTACACGAATGTCGCATAAGTGTAATTTCTGACGCTGTTGAACGTTTGCGTGTCGCATATCGATATCTTTGCAGCACCAAAAGGGTGCATCGCAACGTGGCGATTGCACCCGCTTCGGTCATCAAGTGTTACTTCGCTGTTGGTTTGTCCTGATTATTTGGTCAGGCTGACGCCGTAGAAGGGGGTCAGGCCAAACGGGCTGAGTTTGAAATCCTGAACCTCTTTGCGCATCGGCTGAAACACTTTGGAATTGGCGATCGGGGTGATCGGCACGTCCTTTTTCAGGATGTTCTGCGCCTGTTGGTACAGCTTGATGCGCTCATCACGGTTGCTGGTCAGCTTGGCCTGGGTCACCAGTTTGTCGTAGCTGGGGTTGCACCATTTGGCGTAGTTGCTGCCCTTGACCGCGCCACAGCTGTACAGCACGCCGAGCCAGTTATCGGGATCGCCATTGTCACCGGTCCAGCCGTAGATCATCACGTCATGCTCGCCCGCCTTGGCGCGCTTGATGTACTCGCCCCATTCGTAGCTGACGATGTTGGCTTTGATGCCGATCTTCGCCCAGTCCGACTGAATCATCTGCGCCGACATGCGTGCGTTCGGGTTGGACGCGCGCTGCACGGTCATCGCCCACAGGTTGATCTGCGTGCCCGGTGCAACGCCCGCCTCCTTGAGCAGTTGCTTCGCTTTTGCCGGATCGTGGGGCGCGTCCTTGATGTTCGGATCAAAGCTCCACTGCGCCGGTGGCAGAGCGTTCTGTGCCAACTGCCCGGCACCCTGGTACACCGCCTTGATGATGGCCGGCTTGTCGATGGCCATGTCCAGCGCCTGACGCACCTTCAGCTGATCGAGCGGGGGATGAGTCACGTTGTACGCCAGAAAGCCCAGGTTGAAACCGGCCTGGCTCAGCACCTTGAGGTTCGGGTCCTTCTGCGCTTCTTCGATGTCCTGCGGGCGCGGATACCCGCTGATCTGGCATTCGCCGGTCTTGAGTTTCTGCAGGCGGGTGGCGGCGTCGGTATTGATCGAGAAGATCAGGTTGTCGAGCTTCACGTCCTCCGGCTTCCAGTATTCCGTGTTGCCGACGTAACGGATCTGCGCGTCTTTCTGATAGCGCTTGAACACGAACGGCCCTGTACCGATCGGCTTCAGGTTGATGTCGCCAGCCTTGCCCTGCTTGATCAGTTGCGCCGCGTATTCAGCCGATTGAATCGAGGCGAAGCTCATTGCCAGATTCTGGATGAACGCGGCATCGATGTTGTTCAGCTTGAAGCGGACGGTCTGATCGTCGACCTTTTCGACCTGCTTGATGGTGGTGTTCATGCCCATGTCAGTGAAGTACGGCGACTCGGACGGGTACGCCTTGCGGAACGGGTCATCCGGGTTCAGCAGGCGGTTGAAGGTGAACAGCACGTCATCGGCGTTGAAGTCGCGGGTCGGTTTGAAATAGTCCGTGGTGTGGAATTTCACGCCAGGCCGCAAGTGAAAGGTGTAGGTCAAGCCGTCGTCGGACACGTCCCATTGGGTTGCCAGGCCAGGCTCGACGTCTGTGCCGCCGCGCTTGAACTGGGTCAGGCGATTGAAGACGGTCTCTGCTGACGCATCGAACTCGGTGCCGCTGGTGTACTGGCTGGGATCGAAACCGGCAGGGCTGGCTTCCGAGCAATACACGAGGGTGCTGGCCGCCTGGACCGAAGGAACGCAAAGTGCCATAGCCGCTGCCAAGAGCAGGGGTTTGAAGGATGTGTCCATGTGAACCTCATTAAGTGCGGCACTCATGCCTGAATTCATCGACAGGATGATAGACAGCCAAGAATGCCGCACGGCTCACTCGGGCAACAAGCCTCGGAAATTCATAAGCTTATTACTTGATGATTTGCTGCAGGTCTTTCCACCACGTGGTTTCGGACGCCAGCTTCATGAACCCTTCCTCCAGATACCTCTGAAGGCGTGACGGCGCTGGCAGCTTGGTGTTTAGCACCTCATTCAGGTAGTTCTGACTGTCCTTGATGAGCGTGTTCTGAATGGCGCGGAGCTCGTCGATCGCCAACTGCTGGGTTCTGTCCAGCTCACTCTTTGATTCACTGCGCGCCACTTCCGCCGGGTTGCTGGCCGCCCATGCGTTGACGATCGGGTATTGCCACTCGCTGTCGGCCGGGTGGCAAAAGAAGGCCGATGCCACAGCGACCGGGTCTGCGCCAGGTTTGCCCTCCCAGTAATCGACCATTGACCGGGCGACCCTGCGCACGGCTTCGGTGGCAAGCAGCGCCGCCAGATCGTGAAGCGGGTGTTCAGCGTGATCCTTGGAGAGTTGTGAGTGGGTGGGCTCGATGTCTGGATCTTCGTTTGGATCGCTGCCCAGCAGCGTTTGTGCATCGTCGACGCTGTTGCCGATCCAGGTCAGAACGCCTTGCGCCGCGCTGTTGTAAGCGTTGATCAAAATGGCTGCCGGGGTGTTGAGCAGCCAGCGGTAGAGCCTGAGCGTATCCACACCGACCGCCTGAGCGAGCGTCACCATGCCGTCCCTGGCCGTGAGCAGCGCGTTGAATGCAGTGAAGTAAGCCTGTTCGGGATGTTCGCTCAGCAGTATCAGCATCACTTTGTCCCGGTCCGAGCGATAACCCGGCTGGGAGATTTCAAACTGCAGCTCTTCGGTGGAGAAGAGGATTTTGCCCAGGGGGCCTGCCAGACTGGCGACCACGTCGGTGGCCCCGAACGTGCCTGTGACCAAGGGCAGATTCCATTTGACGTGAACAGGCGTTGTCCACGGCAGAACCCTGACATGCCCGGCCTTGATCAGGCTCAGCTCCACGAAGTTCGAATGAGCGAACAAGTCTTCGACCACATGCAGTGCGGCGCCGAAGCTGCGCAGGCCGTCGAGGGAACGGCCGTGTTTCATGGCCAGCCGCAGCTCCTGTTCCATGTAGCCGACCGCATTACCGATGTAGCGCTTCATCGACGTGGCGAGCTCGGCACCCAGGGATGGGTCGCCGGGCAGCACCCAGGCTTCAAAGTCCGGATCACGCACTTTCGGGTCCGGGAACGGCGGATCGATGACCAACGGATTGTCGATGTGCTCCGTCGGCCGATAGACACCCAGCTTCTCCGGCGTGACCTTCATTTCGTTCGGGTAGCGTATCCGCAGGTCGATGAATTTTTTCGCCGCCAGCACGTCGACCAGACGGGTCCAGGCGTCGCGCGACAGCGTCGCCGGGAATTCGCCCGGCATGTCCGCCGCGCGGGTGATCTTGGGATCAACAACCTGAGAGTAATCCCGTAACCAGTTGCCGAAGTAAACGGCGTCGATTTCCATTCGGCTGAGCTTGAAGTCCTGCAGCACCCATTCGATCGTCTGGTGAGTGCTGCCTTTGGTGTCAGTGCCCGCTTCGAACGCTTCGCGATCGGAATGGACGTGCGATGGCTCGAAGCGCAGATCGGTCGAGGCCAGATAGTCGCGAATGGCTTCGCAGGCTTGCTTCCAGGAAGTCGCGTATTGACGCTCGGTGGAGGCCTCTTCGGCATACGTGGCGAAGGTCATGTCGTCTCGCGACGGTGAGGCTGCTTCGGTCAACCACAAAGTAAACAGATGGCCCTCTTCGAACGGCGCATCGGTTGCCACTGGCGCGTGCTCATCGGTCAGTTCCCGGCGCAGGACGTTGTCGATGTGGTGACCGAATTCGTGGAGCAGTGCCGTCAACAACCACCAGTAGTGCTGCGGATTGGCGGTCGTGCGAGCGAAAAATGCCCAATCGACGCGGATGACCCGCTCGCGGTTGTCGTAGTCCGCTTCGAAGCCCAGATCCCGGGAGAGGAGGACCTCAGGGTGGTGTATTTCACCCGCCAGCAGCTTGTCCTGCAGATTCGTGTAGCGGTGAGGCGGGATGTCGTTGCCGAAGACGTTGCTCATCTCCAGGGCGAAAGAATCTGGCGCGAGTTTTTCGGCCACTTGGGTCAGCAGGTCCAGCGCGAACGTGCTGCGTAACGTGCAGCTGGTCATGTCGACCGGAATGACGGGTTGAGCTTGAAAAGGCATGATCGGATTCTTCCTTGAATCATTAGCTGTGCACGGCCGTGCCCTGTGGATCAGGCGGCCTTAGGTGCGTGTTGAGGGTGAGTGTTGCCGGGGACAATTCTATGTATTCCGGCCAGCGTGGAAATCGGTCGAATCGCCCTGAGGCGTAGGAGACAGGGGGCGCGCTGATGGGGAAGGGGCCACGGAATGGCCGGAAAAAGTGGGAGCGGGCGAGGGAAAGAGCGGCAGCCACCGGCTGCCGCCGCGTGCATCAAGGGATAGCGACTTCGATGACACCGTCTGCTGCGACGCTGACCTGGCTGGTGCCGGCTTCGACATCCGGCGTTGGCGCGGCGTCGGCACGCGCGGCCTTCATCATCATGACCGGCGCGCGCAGGTACGGCTGCGGGAAACCGGAAGTGTTGAGGTTCAGGTTGACCAGCTTGTAGCCGGTGCCGCCCAGTGCGTCGGTCACCAGTTTTGCGCGGGCGCGGAAGGCGGTGACGGCGTCCTTGAGCAGCGCGTCCTCGCTGGTCTTGCGCGCGGGGTTGGAAATCGAGAAGTCCATGCCGCCCATCTTCATGTCGCCGCCCAGCAAGTCGCCGGTCAACTTCGACAGGGCGGCAAAGTCGGCGCTTTCCAGGCGAATTTCCGCATGCTCACGCCAGCCGGTGATCTTCTGGCCTTTGTCGTCGTAGACCGGGTAGCTGTTGCGGCTGCCCTGACGAATGTTGATGTCCTTGACCTGACGCGCTTCGCCCAGGGCCTTGTTCAGGGTTTCAGTAACGCCGGCCGCCAGTTTGGCGGGATCGGTGTTCTGCGCTTCGGTGTACAGCGTGACGGTCATCAGGTCGCGCTGCACTTCCTGGCTGACCTCGGCACGGACCGAAACCTGGTTGTAGTGAACGTCGTCGGCGAGGGCAGGGGTGCTGGCCAGCGCGAGTGCGCCGAGGGTGAACAATGTGGCAGTGGGGCGAAGGCTGAACATAAAAACTCCTTGTTTGGCGAACCGTCCCGAGGCGTGTGGCAAGCCCTTGGCGGACGGATGCCCATGAGACTGTGAACCCGTAGGCTTGTTCCTGCGCGGTCTGATAGGCGTCAAATGAATGTGGCGCTTTGACGCACTTTGACGGCAACTGTTGTCGCATTGGTTATACTCGCTTCGATTCGCCTGGAGCGCTCATCAGGAGAGCTCATGCTCGCCCCCTTGCAACTGCTTTCCGCTACCCGTCAGAACCTCTGGCGCCTGACCTTCATCCGTATTCTGGTGCTGGGTGCGCAGGCCGGCTCGGTGGGGTTCGCCTACCTGTTCGATCTGCTGCCGCTGCCCTGGCTGCAGCTGGACATCACCCTGGGTTTTTCGGCGATCGTCTGCCTGCTGACGGCCATCCGCCTGCGCACCTCGTGGCCGGTGACCGAGCTCGAATACGCGGTGCAATTGGCGTTTGACCTGTTTATCCACAGCGCGCTGCTGTACTTCTCCGGCGGCTCGACCAACCCCTTCGTTTCTTATTATCTGGTGCCGCTGACCATCGCCGCGGTGACGTTGCCGTGGCGTTACTCGCTGATCCTGTCGGGTATTGCACTCGCGCTGTACACCCTGATGTTGGCCAAGTTTTTCCCGCTGGATGCCTTCGTGGCCCGCGAGAACATGCAGATCTACGGCATGTGGCTGAGCTTTGCGCTGGCGGCCGGGGTGATCACCTTCTTCGCCGCGCGCATGGCCGAAGAGCTGCGCCGTCAGGAACACATGCGTGCCTTGCGCCGGGAAGAAGGCGCGCGCGACCAGCAATTGCTGGCGGTGGCGACCGAAGCTGCCGGGGCTGCCCATGAACTCGGCACGCCGCTGGCGACCATGAGCGTGCTGCTCAAGGAAATGCAGCATCACCACAAGGACCCTGCGTTGCAGGAAGATCTTTCGGTGCTGCAGGACCAGGTCAAGCTGTGCAAAGAGACGCTGCAGCAACTGGTGCGCGCTGCTGAGGCAAATCGCCGGCTGTCGGTTCAGGAGCAGACCGTCACGCACTGGCTCGATCAGGCGCTCAACCGCTGGCACCTGATGCGCCCGGAAGCCACCTACCGCTTCCAGCGCCTGGGGCAGGGCGATGTGCCGATGCTGGCGCCGCCGCCCGATCTGACCCAGGCGCTGCTGAACCTGCTTAACAATGCCGCCGATGCCTGCGCCGAAGGGCTCGAGGTGAATCTGGACTGGACCGCCACCGAGATTCGCATCAGCATCCGCGATCATGGCGCCGGCGTTCCTTTGGCCATCGCCGAGCAGATCGGCAAACCCTTTTTTACCACCAAGGGCAAAGGCTTCGGCCTTGGCCTGTTCTTGAGTAAGGCCAGCGTGACCCGCGCGGGCGGCTCGGTGAAACTCTATCCTCACGAGGAAGGCGGCACGCTGACCGAGCTGCGCCTGCCCCGTGACGCACGAGGAGATGAAGCATGACTGACGAAATCCAGGTTGAAGGCGAAGAACTGCCGCACCTGCTGCTGGTGGACGACGATGCCACCTTCACCCGCGTGATGGCGCGGGCCATGGCGCGCCGTGGCTTCCGCGTGAGCACCGCCGGTTCCGCTGACGAGGGCCTGGCCCTCGCGCAGCAGGACATTCCGGACTACGCCGCCGTCGACCTGAAAATGGAAGGCGACTCGGGGCTGGTGCTGTTGCCCAAGCTGCTGGAACTGGACCCGGAAATGCGCGTGCTGATCCTGACCGGTTATTCGAGCATCGCCACGGCAGTCGAAGCGATCAAGCGCGGCGCCTGCAACTACCTGTGCAAACCCGCCGATGCCGATGACGTGCTGGCAGCGCTGCTCTCCGAACACGCCGATCTGGACACCCTGGTGCCGGAAAATCCGATGTCGGTGGACCGCTTGCAGTGGGAGCACATTCAGCGCGTGTTGACCGAGCACGAAGGCAATATCTCCGCCACCGCCCGTGCGCTGGGCATGCACCGACGCACCTTGCAGCGCAAGTTGCAGAAGCGCCCGGTCCGTCGTTAAGCACGGACAGCTTCTTAAACATTTATTCATGGAAGATCGTCTGTGGCGTCTGGCACATTGGCGCCAACGCCTATAACTGCCCGCTGCCGAGCTTTTTGCCATGAATTTTGATGTAGACGAATCCAGGGTCAATGACGCTGTAAACGGGAGTTTCTTTTCCCGGGTCTGGAAGCTGGTCACGCCTTACTGGCGCAGTGAAGAAAAAGGCATGGCCTGGGTGCTGCTGATCGCAGTGATCGTGCTGTCGCTGTTCAGTGTCTTCATTTCGGTGCTGGTCAACAGCTGGTACCGCGACTTCTACAACGCGCTGCAGAACAAGGATCTGGGGGCCTTCACGCACCTGATTCTGTATTTCTGCGGCATTGCGGCCATCGCCATCCTCGGTGCCGTGTATCGCTTGTATTTGACCCAGATGCTGACCATCCGCTGGCGTCGCTGGCTGACCGAACAGCATTTCGCCAAGTGGCTCGCGCACAAGAATTACTACCGGCTGGAGCAGGGCGGTTACACCGATAACCCTGACCAGCGTCTGTCCGAAGACCTCAACAACTTTACGTCCGACACCCTCAGCCTGAGCCTGGGCCTGCTGCGCACCGTCGTCAGTCTGGTGTCGTTCTCGGTGATTCTGTGGGGCGTGTCCGGCAGCATCGAGCTGTTCGGCATCACCATTCCCGGCTACATGTTCTGGGCCGCACTTATTTATGCAGCGGTGGGCAGCTTGTTGACTCACCTGATCGGCAAACGCCTGATCGTGCTGAGCAACCAGCAACAGCGCTACGAAGCCGACATGCGTTTCTCGCTGGTGCGCGTTCGCGAGAACGCCGAAAGCATCGCCCTGTCCGACGGCGAGGCCAACGAAAATCAGCGTCTGAGCGCGCGTTTCGGCATGGTCTGGAGTAACTTCTGGACGATCATGAAGGTGCAGAAGCGCCTGACGTTCTTCACCGCCGGTTACTCGCAGATCGCCATCGTTTTCGCCTTTGTCGTGGCCGCGCCGCGTTACTTCGCTGGCAAGATCGAACTGGGCGAGCTGATGCAGATCAACTCGGCGTTCGGCAATGTGCAGGAGAACTTCAGCTGGTTCATCGACGCGTACACCCAACTGGCGTCGTGGCGCGCCACCTGCGATCGTCTGCTCAGTTTCCGTCAGGCCATGGACGAAAACGAAGCGCGCGTGCCGGCCATCAAGGTCAGTCACGAGGGCGATGCCTTGCAGCTCGAAGGCCTCGCGCTGTCCCTCGCCGGCGGTCGCCAGTTGCTGAACAACGCAAACATCAGCATTGCCGCAGGCGAGAAGGTCATGCTCAGCGGCCGCTCCGGGAGCGGTAAAAGCACACTGCTGCGGGCGATGGGCGGGTTGTGGAAAGAAGGCCACGGTGCCGTGAAGTTACCGGCAAAACGTGCCTTCTTCCTGCCGCAAAAACCGTATCTGCCGATCGGCACGCTGCGGGAGGCGCTAAGTTATCCCCAGGCGCCCGAAGTCTATCCTGCCGAGCGCTTTGCTGAAGTGCTGGAAACCTGCCGCCTCGGTCATCTGATCTCTCGACTGGACGAGACCGAGCACTGGCAGCGCATGCTGTCGCCGGGCGAGCAGCAACGTGTCGCGTTCGCCCGCGCCCTGTTGTTCGCGCCGGACTGGTTGTACCTGGACGAAGCCACCTCAGCGATGGACGAGGAGGATGAAGCTGCGTTGTATCAGGCGTTGCTGGACGAGTTGCCGGGCGTGACCTTGCTCAGTATCGGCCACCGCAGCAGCCTCAAGCGCTTCCATCGTCGGCACGTGCGCATCGACGGCGGTCAGTTGCATGAGCAGCCGCTCACCGAAACGGCATTTTGAGCGTAGAGTGCTGAAGCGATAAAGTGTCGTAAACAAGGCGCCTCACCGGGGTTGTTGTGTGATCACACAACCTGGTGAGCTATCATCAGCGTTCAGCGTATTTAGAGATGCATGTTGGATATGGAAAATCAGAGCGCTCCGCCTCGCGCCCGCCGAAAGCACCGCAGTCTCGCGCAGGAGTTGGTTACCGAACTCTCCGAGCGCATCCGTAGTGGCGGACTCAAGCGCGGCGATAAGTTGCCCACCGAGTCCGCCATCATGGAAGAGCAGGGGGTCAGCCGTACCGTCGTACGCGAAGCCATCTCGCGGCTGCAGGCGTCCGGGCTGGTGGAAACCCGGCACGGCATCGGCACCTTCGTCCTCGACACGCCAAGCCCGAGTGGTTTTCGTATCGATCCGGCGACCATCGTGACCTTGCGTGATGTCCTGGCGATTCTTGAGCTGCGCATCAGCCTTGAAGTCGAGTCGGCCGGCCTTGCCGCTCAACGCCGCTCCGCCGAACAACTGGCCGACATGCGCGCCGCCCTCGACGCACTCACCGAAAGCGCGGCCCATGCCAGCGATGCGGTCGGCGCCGATTTCCAGTTCCACATGGCGATCGCCCTGTCGACCGGTAACCGCTACTTCACCGACATCATGAATCACCTGGGCACGAGCATCATCCCCCGCACCCGCCTGAACTCCGCGCGCCTCGCCCACGACGACAACCAGCACTACATGAGCCGCCTGAGCCGAGAGCACGAGGAAATATACGACGCCATTGCGCGCCAGGACTCCGACGCCGCCCGCGCCGCCATGCGCCTGCACCTGACCAACAGCCGCGAACGCCTGCGCCATGCTCATGAAGAGGCTGAGTCGCAGCGGGCTTGATCTGGATTGATTGATAGGGGATCGCGTTGCTGCGGTGCCCTTGATCGAACAAGGTTATGGCTGGGTTATTCGACGTTTTGATCGATCGGTGCGCGTCTCCATTTTCGCAAGGCTTTGGTGAGGGCTAAGCATGTCAGCGTTGAAACCATGAGCGTCAAGCTGAGCGTCAAGAGAATGAGCATGTCTTCCCCGTCTTCGCAGCCGTTCAGGTGAAAAAGTCTTTGCAGCCATAGATAAGCGCCCATGCCCCAGTCGGTATGAAGGATCCGGGGAATCGGCCATAGGGTCATTGCCCACCTTGTAAGCAAGGTAGTGAGACCTAGAATGAATACAGCCTTAATTAAGCATGTTAAGGCCTTGCACGCCAAGCTGTGTCGCCTTTCATCGCACATTGTCTAACCTTTCATCGTTGTGTCTGGTCTACGTATGGATCGGCAAGGTGCGGCCCCGTGAGGTATGGGCACACACTTCTATTAGCCCTCGCTCACTCATGCCGATGGAGTTTTCTGCTAGCTATTGCCTTGTGCTCCGGCTCGTTAACGCATGTTTAATTTTTCGTAGCCCCTTAGTTAGCAGCGCGCAGACTACTGTCGAAGTGGCGAGGCCCATGCACAGGGATATGGCGATCAGCATTTCCTCGCCCTCTTCGATGCCCTCTAGGTCAAGCAAAGTGAGCAACCATGCGTAAGCGAGCAAGCCTTGATCAGTACGCAATATCACTGGAATGGGCCAGGTATTCATCGCGCACTTTGTCATTAGGATGGTAAGGGCGAGGGTAATAATGACTTTTATGAAAGTAGTCAGCACCGTCATTGGTTGTTCTTGCTTGGAGGCTTATCGAATACCTCCAATACGCCGTAATATTTTATATTCCTGCCGTCCAGTATCTCGCCTGGCCTGTTGCGTAAAATTGTTCTTAATTCGTCGAATGCCAGTTGTGATGTCAGAGTGACGCAGCCTTGGCTAATGCCCCTTGGCCCGACTGGGTGGATCCTGAATGCGCTTCTCTGAATGTGATTGATAGTCGTCATGTCATCAACAACCTCGTCATCACGATAAAGACTTAGCCACTCGCTTCTGTCAGTCTCCGCAAAATAATCATTCACGGGTTGTCTCAGCCAGCCCAGCATGCCTCCTGACTCCCTGTCCAAGATGTAATACCTGCCAAGCGGCAAAGGACCCAGCTTCACCACGTCTTGGTAGCGTGAATTGTTCACATAACTTGATACGTCCCCTGAGAAAGCTTCATAAGTCATTCCCTCACACGTCAACTCGCTCAGCGGCTCGCCGTTAAGCACATAGGTGCAGTAAGCAATATTCGGGTTCCGCTCATTTTTACCAGCCATGCCAGTCATCCTCCTGCGAGTTTGCCTTACGCGTATACCTTGTTCGCAACACCATCCCAGCCCCCGACTATCTGGCCGCCGCCTGATCCATCGGAGCGCTTCTGCTGTATGTAGGTCATCTTGATCCGTGCGTAATTCAGGCGGACTGTTTCGGTGGGGAAACCGGTTTCTTTGCTGCCGTTGCCATTCAGCGAAACTGAAGAAACAATCACTTCCTCAAGCTTTATTTCTAGGTATTTGATCTTGTCGTTGCCCGCCCGATTTAACGCGATCGTCACTTCTTTGAAGTGCCTGCCACTGCAGCAGGCTTCGTGCAGCTTAGGTGTTGCTTTATCGACAGCTTTTCGGAAGTACAAATCACTCATTTTCGCGCGGCCACTGCTGGCCCCGCCCGAACTCGTCGTGGTTGCGGAGGCTGACTGGCTGGCGCCGACATCAAAGTCTTCCATCTCAATCCAGTCTTTGAACTGGGCATCCAGTGACTCACCCGGGATGTCAGCCATTTTTAAAAATGCATCAATTGCCATTTCGTTTCGTTCCTTGCGGTTCGCGGTGATTAAGAATTTGAATTTGAACCGCAATGACTTTAGCGACGTGCCGCGCCCCGCAGAAGGTTTTCCAGGCAGGTGCGCGAGCAGTTTCAGAGAAGGACTACAACGTTTGGATCACTGGACTACGGAATAATCCGAGAGGGCGGTGAAAGCGCTTGATTCTGGCCGGAGGCCGTAGGAGTGAGCTTGCTCGCGATCGGCTGCGCAGCAGTCGTAAAGCTGAAGCTGCAGTTCGTTCCGACATGCCGCCTTCAAAAGGATGCTGCCGCTTCGCGCCAGGTCGCGAGCAAGCTCACTCCTACAAATAGCGCCATTTAGCGCAGCCCTTGGGGCGGCTGCGGCTTCTGATAATCAGGCACCGTTACCACTTGCGAGAGCAGCCAGGCACCACTCATCCTCACCCGGCATAAATATTTCAAAACGCTATTGAGTGATCACCCTCCCAGTTGTACGATGACTTACGACATCAGCGCAGGACTGGTGCTTCATCCACAAAAATAGCTCCCCAGGGTGTTCGAATAATGAATCCACAAGAACTGAAGTCCATCCTCTCTCACGGTCTGCTTTCCTTCCCGGTTACCGATTTCAATGCCCAGGGCGACTTCCACCGCGCTGGCTACATCAAGCGTCTGGAATGGCTCGCTCCTTACGGCGCCTCCGCGCTTTTCGCAGCGGGCGGCACAGGTGAGTTCTTCTCCCTGACCGGCGACGAATATTCCGAAATCATCAAGACTGCCGTCGACACCTGCGAAACCACAGTGCCGATTCTGGCTGGCGTCGGTGGTCCCACCCGCCAGGCGATTCAGATGGCTCAAGAAGCCGAACGTCTGGGTGCCAAAGGCCTGCTGCTGTTGCCTCACTACCTGACCGAAGCCAGCCAGGACGGCGTTGCCCTCCACGTTGAAGCGGTCTGCAAATCGGTCAAGATCGGCGTTGTCGTCTACAACCGTAACGTCTGCCGCCTGACGCCTGCGCTGCTGGAACAACTGGCCGAGCGCTGCCCTAACCTGATCGGCTACAAAGACGGCCTGGGTGATATCGAGCTGATGGTTTCGATCCGCCGTCGTCTGGGCGACCGCTTCTCGTACCTGGGTGGTCTGCCCACCGCAGAAGTCTATGCCGCCGCCTACAAGGCGCTGGGCGTGCCGGTTTACTCGTCGGCGGTGTTCAACTTCCTGCCGAAAATGGCCATGGACTTCTACCGCGCCATCGCCAAAGACGATCACGAGACCGTCGGCAAGCTGATCGACGATTTCTTCCTGCCCTACCTGGACATCCGCAACCGCAAACACGGCTATGCCGTAAGCATCGTCAAAGCGGGCGCCAAGCTTGCCGGTTACGACGCAGGTCCGGTCCGTGCGCCGCTGACTGACCTGACTTCCGAGGAAGTGGACTTGCTGGCTGCTCTGATGGACAAGCAGGGCAAGCAGTAACCGCCCGGATGCCGCAAAACCGCTGAGCGATCAGCGGTTTTTTGCCCTCGGGGCTTCGCTAACGGATACCTGGCAGTACCGCTTCAGATCGCATCTGTTTTAGGGGCAGGGGCGAGCAGCACACACACATAAGATCGTTTACCCGCACAAAAAAATAATTAGTGGGAGTTTCGAACATGCTGAAAACCAAGCCGACGCACGTCCGCTATTTGATCTTGCTCATGCTGTTCCTGGTGACCACGATCAACTATGCCGACCGTGCAACCATCGCCATCGCGGGCTCCAGCCTGCAAAAAAGCCTCGGCATCGACGCCGTCACCCTCGGTTTCATCTTCTCCGCATTTGGTTGGGCCTACGTCGCCGGCCAGATCCCGGGCGGCTGGCTTCTGGACCGTTACGGCTCCAAGAAAGTCTACGCAATGAGCATCTTCACCTGGTCGCTGTTCACCGTGCTGCAAGGCTACGTGGGTGAATTCGGTCTCTCGACCGCCATCTTCCTGCTGTTCGCCCTGCGCTTCATGGTGGGCCTCGCCGAAGCACCGTCGTTCCCCGGCAACGCCCGTATCGTGGCGGCCTGGTTCCCGACGTCTGAACGCGGCACGGCCTCGGCCATCTTCAACTCGGCGCAATACTTCGCCACCGTGCTGTTCGCCCCGATCATGGGCTGGATCGTCTATACCTTCGGCTGGCAGCATGTGTTCATCGTGATGGGCAGTATCGGCATCCTGTTCTCGCTGATCTGGCTGAAAGTTATCCACAGCCCGCGCAACCACCCGAAAATCAACAAGGAAGAGTTCGATCACATCGCTAACAACGGCGGCATGGTCGACATGGATCAGGACAAGGGTAAAGGCTCCGCCAGCGGTCCCAAATGGGACTACGTGCGTCAGTTGCTGACCAACCGCATGATGCTGGGGATTTACCTGGCTCAATACTGCATCAACGGCATCACCTACTTCTTCCTGACCTGGTTCCCGGTGTACCTGGTTCAAGAACGGGGCATGACCATCCTCAAGGCGGGCTTCATTGCATCGCTGCCGGCCATCTGCGGGTTCATCGGCGGCGTACTGGGCGGGATCATTTCCGACTACCTGCTGCGCAAAGGCCATTCGCTGACCTTCGCACGCAAGGCGCCGATCATCGGTGGCCTGCTGCTGTCGACCTCGATCGTGACCTGCAACTACGTCGATGTCGAATGGGTCGTCGTGGGCTTCATGGCACTGGCCTTCTTCGGCAAGGGCGTGGGCGCACTGGGCTGGGCGGTCATGTCCGACGCGTCGCCGAAACAAATCGCCGGTTTGAGCGGCGGTCTGTTCAACATGTTCGGTAACATCGCCTCCATCACCACCCCGATCGTCATCGGCTACATCATCAGCACCACCGGTTCGTTCAAATGGGCCCTGGTGTTCGTCGGCGCCAACGCGCTGGTGGCAGTGATCAGCTACATCTTCATCGTCGGTGAAATCAAACGTGTAGAACTCAAGGAAACCCCAAAGAAGGGTGCCTTGCCGGCCAGTGAAGCCGAGCTTTCTCAAGCGAAACTCTGAGGAAAAACCGTGATGAACTTGATCCAACATGCCGACTCGCCGCGTTACATTCGCCTGCATGCGCTTGATAACGTCGTCGTCGTGGTCAATGACCAGGGCGTCCCGGCGGGGACTGAATTCGATAACGGTCTGGTGACCGTCGACAATGTGCCGCAGAGCCACAAGGTGAACACCGTGGACATCGCCGAAGGGGAGCCGATCATTCGTTACGGCCACACCATCGGCTATGCGCTGCAGCCAATCCCGAAGGGCAGTTGGGTCAGGGAAGATCAGCTGCGCATGCCGTCGGCGCCAGCGCTGGACAGCCTGCCGATGTCCGATGCCGTGCCGGTCCGCGGTGAGCCGCTGGAAGGCTTCACCTTCGAGGGGTATCGCAACGCCGACGGCACTGTCGGCACGCGCAATATCCTCGGCATTACCACGACCGTTCAGTGCGTGACCGGCGTTCTGGATTTCGCCGTCAAGCGCATCCGCGAAGAACTGCTGCCCAAATACCCGAACGTCGATGACGTGGTGGCGCTGACCCACAGCTACGGCTGCGGCGTCGCCATCACCGCCAAGGACGCGTACATCCCGATCCGCACCGTGCGCAACCTGGCGCGCAACCCGAACCTGGGTGGCGAGGCGCTGGTGATCAGCCTGGGCTGCGAGAAGTTGCAGGCCGATCAGGTCATGCACATCGACGACGCCTCGGTCGATCTGAGCGAGCCGTGGCTGTATCGCTTGCAGGATTCCAAACACGGCTTCAACGAAATGATCGAGCAGATCATGGAATTGGCCGAGACCCGCTTGAAGAAGCTCGACCAGCGTCGTCGCGAAACCGTGCCGGCGTCGGAATTGATCCTGGGCATGCAGTGCGGGGGCAGCGATGCGTTCTCTGGCATCACCGCCAACCCCGCATTGGGTTATGCCTCGGACTTGCTGCTGCGCGCAGGCGCGACCGTAATGTTCTCGGAAGTGACCGAGGTGCGTGACGCGATCTACCTGCTGACCTCCCGTGCGGAAAACATGGAAGTCGCTGAAGGCCTGGTTCGCGAGATGGACTGGTACGACCGTTATCTGGCCAAGGGCGAAGCGGACCGCAGCGCCAACACCACGCCCGGGAACAAGAAGGGCGGGTTGTCGAACATCGTCGAGAAGTCGCTGGGGTCGATCGTCAAATCCGGCAGCAGCGCGATCAACGGGGTGCTTGGCCCTGGCGAACGGGTGACGCGCAAAGGCCTGATCTTCTGCGCAACGCCGGCGAGCGATTTTGTCTGTGGGACGTTGCAACTGGCGGCCGGGATGAACCTGCACGTGTTCACCACCGGGCGCGGCACGCCTTACGGTCTGGCGATGTCACCGGTGGTGAAAGTGTCGACCCGTACCGAGCTGGCCCAGCGCTGGCCGGACCTGATCGACATCGATGCCGGGCGCATTGCGACCGGGCGTGCAAGCATCGAGGATCTGGGTTGGGAGCTGTTTCACTTCTATCTGGACGTGGCCAGTGGCAAGAAGACGACCTGGACCGAGAAGTATCGTCTGCACAACGACATCACCCTGTTCAACCCGGCGCCGATTACCTGAGCCGGCATTCAGCCCTTTACCAGCCGGGCATCTGAGCCCGGCTGGATCACGGTTCATGTGGCAGTGAGCGTGCTCACGAAGAAGTCACTGCAGCCGCTGAAGATTTAGCGGATGTACCGGCCTCCTCACCCGCCTCAGGCTCAGGCTCCGGAAACGCCTCGGCGTGATCAAACTCAATGCCTTTGCCCATCGCCTTGTACTTCTTGCGCAGCGCGTGCAGTTCCTTCTGGTTGAGATTATCCAGGCTCAGTACGGCGTTCTGTGCATCTTTGGTCACGCGCAGCAGTTCGTCGATTTTGATATGCAACTCATCGGTATCGCGGTTCTGGGTGTTCTGGATCAGGAAAACCATCAGGAAGGTGATGATCGTCGTGGACGTGTTGATGATCAGTTGCCAAGTGTCGTTGTAGTGGAAGAGCGGCCCGGTCGCGGCCCACACGCAAATCAGCGCGATTGCCACCAGGAAGGTTCGTGGGCTGCCGGACCATCGCGACAAGGCCTGCGCGAACTTCGAGAATTTCATTAACGGGTTTCCTTTGTGAGCCTAGAGAGGTACCCAAGGGACCACGCTGCGTCTTTGAAATTTCTTCTTACAACATGAAATCGGCGACAGACTTCAGACCCAGCCGAACACTTCGCACGCGTTGGCGGTGCTCGCTGCGGCCAGCGTGTCGGCAGGGATTTTCATCAGCTCGGCGATGGCGGCGCAAATGTCGGGGAGATGCTCGGGGCTGTTGCGCATGCCCGGAAACATCGCCGGCGCCATGTCCGGCGAGTCGGTTTCCAGCACGACGCTGTCCAGCGGTAACTCGGCGATCACCCGATGCATGCGCAAGGCCTGCGGCCACGTCGCCGCACCGCCCAGCCCCAGTTTGTAACCCAGCTTGATGTATTCCCGCGCCTCTTCGCGGCTGCCGGCGAAGGCGTGAACGATACCGCAGCGCTTGAGCCTGAAACGCTTGAGCGCGGCGAGGGTGTCGGCATGGCTGCGGCGCACGTGGAGCAGGGCGGGGAGGTTGAAGTCCGCTGCCATCTGCAACTGCTGGTCGAGCAAGGCCTGTTGTGGCGGGCGGTCCAGGGATTCGATGTAGTAATCCAGACCGATTTCGCCCACGGCGCACAGTTTGGGATGCCCGGCCAGACGCGTCAGCCAGTCGCGCAGTTGCTGCACATGCTCGGGCTGATGCTCTTCCAGGAACACCGGGTGCAAGCCCAGCGCGGCGTACACCGACGGCTCACTGAGCGCCAGATCCCACACTCGCTGCAGATTGCGCTGATACACGCCCAACACCACGAGGCGCTCCACACCCAGCTGCCGGCTGTTGGCGAGTACGTCGTTGCGGTCGGCATCGAAATCGTCGAAATCCAGGTGTGTGTGGGTGTCGATCAGTCGCACGTTGCTTACGCCTCGTGAATCCGCTGCTTGAACGTCCGCACAATGGCATGCACGCCCGGTTCGTACTGGTCCTGCTCAATGGCCGACAGGGCCAGGGCCAGGGCTTTTTCGGCGATCAAGTGGTGCTGTTGGGCCATGGCATTGACCGGCAGCGGCAGGAAATCCAGCAGTTGCGTGTCACCGAACGTGCCCAGGTGAAGTTGGTCCGGGTTCAGGCGCCGCTGGTGCAGCAGGTCGAACACCCCTTGCAGCAGGACGTAGGACGTCGTGATCAGCGCGTCCGGGAAATAACCCAGCCGATCGAACATATCGCTGGCCAGTTGCAGGCCGCAGTCACGGCTGAACGCGTCGCCGTGCTCGCTGATGACCGAGCCTTCGAAACCCTCCAGCGCGTCTTCGAAGCCCTTGGCCCGCGCCTTACTGACGCTCAGCTCGGGCTGCGCGCCAAGCAAGGCGATGTGTCGGGGTTTTATCTCCAGCAGGCTGCGGGTCAGTTGCTGGCTGGCGTCGTGGTCGTCGCTGACCACCGAGCAGAAGTGTGCCGGGTCCATCTCCCGGTCGATGGCGATGACTGGCGTTCCTTGCTGCTGCAGCGCGCGATAGCTGTCATCGCTGGCCGGCAGGCAACTGGCGACGAACAGTGCATCGCAGCGTCTCGCACGAAACAGCTGCAACAACTGCAACTCGCTGATGGGATCGTCGTCTGAACTGGCGATCAGCAATTGGTAGCCGCGCGCGCGAGCGCCCTGTTCCAGTTGCTTGGCGATGCGCGCGTAGCTGGGGTTTTCCAGGTCCGGCAGGATGAAGCCCAGTGTGCGGGTATGCCGGCTGCGCAGCCCGGCCGCCTGCGGGTTGGGCCTGAAGCCATGGGCGTCGACCACCGCGCGCACGCGCTCGACCGTTGCACTGCTGATGCGTTGCTGTTCGGCCTTTCCGTTGATCACGTAGCTGGCCGTGGTCACAGAAACACCGGCCAGACGCGCAATATCACTGAGTTTCAAGCCGGGCATCCTTTCGTGATGAGAAGCAAAAGTGGGAGCTGAACTACCGTGGCAGGGATTTTCACCGATTAACAGCCATCATGACAGCAGACCGTCGCCTCGTAGGAAGCTTGTGACCTGCACGGGATGTTTCCTACACGATTCGACCGGATGAGCTTCAAACCGCCGGAATTATCAAGTAACGTGCGCGGCACTTCAGATTAAACGATTCAGCAGGCCTGTTTATGGCACTTTTTGCCCAATCGGACCTCTGAATGCCGCATTCAATATTCGCAAACCGTCAGTCATCGGTGTGTACGACCGGTCCTACAACAAGAATCTGGCGCGACCCCGCGCAGCACAGGAGAACGCAATGCTCGAGCTGACCATAGAGCAAATTTCCATGGACCAGTCGGCGGTGGACAAGCCCGCCGCGTTGCAACTGCTGGCTGACTTGCTCGTCGCTGACGGCCTGGTAGCTGCCGGCTACCTTGCAGGCTTGCAGGCGCGCGAGCAACAAGGCTCGACCTTTTTGGGGCAGGGCATTGCCATTCCCCACGGCACGCCAGAGACCCGCGACCAGGTGTTCGCCACCGGCGTGCGCCTTATGCAATTCCCCGAAGGGGTGGACTGGGGCGACGGGCAAATGGTCTACCTGGCCATCGGCATCGCCGCCAAGTCCGACGAGCATCTGCGCTTGCTCCAGTTGCTGACCCGCGCACTCGGTGAAAACGACCTGGGCGAAGCGTTGCGTCAGGCGAAGGACCCCGAGTCGCTGCTCAAACTGCTGCAGGGTGCGCCACAAGAACTGGCCCTCGATGCGCAGATGATCAGCCTGGGCGTCATGGTCGATGATTTCGAAGAACTGGTCTGGCGCGGCGCGCGTCTGCTGCGCAAGGCCGAGTGTGTGAACAACGGCTTCGCGGCGGTGCTGCAGCAGGTCGAGCCACTGCCGTTGGGCGAAGGCCTCTGGTGGCTGCACAGCGAACAGATGGTCAACAAGCCCGGCCTGGCGTTCGTCACCCCGGACAAACCCATGCGTCATCTGGGCCAGTCGCTGACCGGCCTGTTCTGCCTCGCGAGCTTGGGTGAGTCCCACCAGGCGTTGCTCGAACGTCTATGCGCGTTGCTGATCGAAGGTCGCGGCCACGTACTGGGCGAGGCGACCAGCAGCCGCGCCGTGCTTCAGGCATTGGGCGGCGAAGTGCCGCCGGACTGGCCGAGCGAGCGCGTGACCCTGGCCAATGCCCACGGTCTGCACGCGCGTCCGGCGAAAATCCTTGCGCAGTTGGCCAAGGGTTTTGAGGGCGACATCCGCGTGCGCATCGTCGATGGCACCGAGAATCCGGTGTCGGCCAAGAGCTTGAGCAAGCTGCTGAGCCTCGGCGTGCAGCGCGGTCAGTCCCTTGAGTTCATTGCCGAGCCGACCATTGCCGCCGATGCCTTGCCTGCGTTGATCGCCGCAGTGCTCGAAGGTCTGGGCGAAGAAATCGAACCGTTGCCGGCCCACAGTGAGCCCGCACCCGCCCCGACGATTGTTGAGAAAACCCTCAGCGCGCCGGCTGCGGGCACTCACATCCAGGCCGTTCCTGCGGCGCCCGGCATCGCCGTCGGCCCGGCCCACGTGCATGTTCTGCCAGTGTTCGATTACCCGGCCCAGGGCGAATCGCAAAGCGTTGAGCACGAACGTCTGCACAGCGCGCTGGCGCAGGTGCGCCTCGACATCGAGCAATTGATTCAACGCAGCACGGCGAAGGCCATTCGCGAGATTTTCGTCACTCACCAGGAAATGCTCGCCGACCCCGAACTGGTCGACGAAGTGGCGCAGCGCTTGAAACAAGGCGAAAGCGCCGCTGCGGCATGGATGAACGTGATAGAGGCCGCCGCCCGTCAGCAGGAACAGCTCAAAGATGCGCTGCTGGCGGAACGTGCCGCTGACCTGCGGGATGTCGGTCGCCGCGTATTGGCGCAGATCTGTGGCGTCGAGGACCTGGTTGAGCCGGAAGAACCGTACATTTTGGTGATGGATGAAGTCGGCCCGTCCGACGTCGCACGTCTTGACCCTGCCCGTGTCGCCGGCATTCTCACCGCGCGCGGCGGCGCTACGGCCCACAGCGCCATCGTTGCCCGGGCGTTGGGCATCCCCGCGCTGGTCGGTGCGGGCGATGCGGTATTGCTGATCAAGTCCGGCACGCAACTGTTGATCGACGGCCAGCGCGGGCGTCTCGACGTCGCGCCGGACGACGCGACCCTGAAGCGCGCCTTGCAGGACCGTGACACCCGCGAGCAACGGCTCAAGGCTGCCGCTGCCCTGCGCATGGAGCCTGCGATCACCCAGGACGGCCACGCCGTTGAGGTCTTCGCGAACATCGGTGACAGCGCCGGTACGCCGGCAGCGGTGGAGCAGGGCGCCGAAGGGATTGGCCTGCTGCGCACCGAGTTGCTGTTCATGGCCCACAGCTCCGCGCCGGATGAAGCGACCCAGGAAGCGGAATACCGTCGCGTGCTCAAAGACCTCGACGGTCGCCCGCTGGTGGTTCGCACCCTGGACGTCGGCGGCGACAAACCGCTGCCTTACTGGCCCATCGATAAAGAAGAAAACCCGTTTCTCGGCGTGCGCGGCATTCGCCTGACCTTGCAGCGCCCGGATATCATGGAAATCCAGCTGCGCGCATTGCTGCGTGCGGCAGACAATCGCCCGCTGCGCATCATGTTTCCGATGGTGGGCACCGTCGAAGAGTGGCGTCAGGCCCGCGACATGACCGAGCGTCTGCGTCTGGAGATCCCGGTGGCCGACCTGCAACTGGGCATCATGATTGAAGTGCCATCGGCGGCGTTGCTGGCGCCGGTGCTGGCGAAGGAAGTGGACTTCTTCAGCGTCGGCACCAACGACCTGACCCAGTACACAATGGCCATCGACCGCGGTCACCCGACCCTGTCTGCCCAGGCCGATGGCCTGCACCCGGCGGTGTTGCAACTGATCGACATCACCGTGCGCGCGGCCCATGCCAATGGCAAATGGGTGGGGGTCTGCGGCGAATTGGCCGCCGACCCGCTGGCCGTGCCGGTGCTGGTCGGTCTGGGTATGGATGAATTGAGCGTCTCGGCGCGGAGCATCGGCGAAGTCAAAGCCTGCGTCCGTGAATTGAATCTGATCGAAGCCCGGAAACTTGCGCAGGCGGCCCTGGCCGTTGGCAGCGCGGCGGACGTGCGTGCCCTCGTGGAGGGGCTGTAATGGCGAAAATACTGACATTGACCATGAACCCGGCGCTGGACCTGACCGTGCAGTTGGGCCCCTTGCAGATCGGCCAGGTCAACCGCAGCGACGCCATGCTCAGCCACGCGGCGGGCAAGGGCATCAACGTCGCCCAGGTGCTGGCTGATCTGGGCCACGAGCTGACCGTTGCCGGTTTCCTCGGCGTGGACAACCAGCAACCGTTCGAAACCCTGTTCGCCAAGCGCGGCTTCGTCGACGAATTCGTGCGGGTGCCGGGCGAGACGCGCAGCAACATCAAGCTGGCGGAAAGCAGCGGGCGCATTACTGACCTCAACGGCCCGGGCCCGGAAGTCAGCCCGCAGGCGCAACAAGCGCTGGCCGCTCGGGTCGAGCAGATCGCGTCGGGTTTTGATGCGGTGGTCGTGGCCGGCAGTCTGCCCCGTGGCGTCAGCCCCCAGTGGTTGAAAACGTTGTTGCTGCGCCTCAACGAGATGGGCCTGAAAGTGGCGCTGGACACCAGCGGCGAAGCGTTGCGCGCTGGACTGGAAGCGTCGCCGTGGATGATCAAACCCAACACCGAAGAGCTGGCCGACGCCCTTGATGCGCCGATCATTTCCATCGCCGCGCAAGCAGAGGCCGCAGCCGACCTGCGCCAGCGCGGCATCGAGCACGTGGTGATTTCCCAGGGCTCGGAAGGCGTTCATTGGTTCAGTTCCAACGTGGCCTTGCAGGCATTGCCGCCCAAAGTCACCGTCGCCAGCACCGTCGGCGCGGGTGATTCGCTGCTGGCCGGGATGGTTCACGGCTTGCTGTCTGGGCACAAACCCGAGCAAACCTTGCGGACTGCCACGGCCATTGCGGCCATGGCCGTCACTCAGATCGGCTTCGGCATCAATGATCCGGCGCAATTGAAACGTCTGGAAAGCGGCGTCAACGTCCGCGTCCTGACGGCATAACAAGAGAGGAAGTGTGATGAAGTTAGCCATCGTTACGGCCTGTCCGAACGGCAAAATCAGCAGCGTCCTCAGTGCCCGTCTGCTGGATGCGGCGGCCCAACGCCAGGGTTGGAGCACCAGCGTCGAGATCCACGATCCGCGTCATCCGGAAAAGCAACTGTCGCCGGGCGACATCGAAGCGGCGGACTGGGTGTTGGTGGTCAACACCGGCGCGCTGGACTTGACGCGTTTTTCCGGCAAGCGCCTGTATCAGGCCACGCCCGCACAGGCGTTGCAGGATGCCGACGGCTTTCTGCGTTCAGCGTCGGCGCTGGCGACCGAGCACACCGCGACTTCCGCCCCGCCTGCCACGTCCAGCGCGCAGCCGCGTCTGGTGGCGGTGACGGCGTGCCCGACCGGCGTTGCCCACACTTTCATGGCCGCCGAGGCGATTCAGCAGGCGGCGAAAAAGCTTGGCTATGACCTGCAGGTGGAAACTCAGGGCTCGGTCGGTGCACGTAATCCGCTCAGCGCCCAGGCCATTGCCGACGCCGACGTGGTGCTGCTGGCGTGTGATATCGAAGTCGCTACCGAGCGTTTCGCCGGCAAGCGCATCTATCGCTGCGGCACCGGTATTGCGCTCAAGCAGGCCGACGCGACGCTGAAAAAAGCGCTGGCGGAGGCGGAGGTTGAGTCCACGGCTTCAACGTCCAAGGCGTCCTCCAAAAAAGAGAAGACCGGTGTCTACAAACACCTGCTCACCGGCGTGTCTTTCATGCTGCCGATGGTGGTGGCCGGCGGTTTGCTGATTGCTCTTTCGTTCGTGTTCGGCATTCACGCGGCCGAGGAACCGGGGACATTGGCGGCTGCGCTGAAACAGATCGGCGCGGGCGCGGCGTTCCAGTTGATGGTGCCGTTGCTGGCCGGGTACATCGCGTATTCCATTGCCGACCGTCCGGGCCTTGCGCCGGGAATGATCGGCGGTCTGCTCGCCAGCACCCTGGGCGCCGGCTTCATTGGCGGGATCATTGCGGGATTCTTGGCGGGCTACAGCGCCTGGGCGGTGAATCGCTACGCGAAGCTGCCGGCGAGTGTCGAAGCGCTGAAGCCGATTCTGATCATTCCGCTGCTGGCGAGCCTGTTCACCGGTTTGGTGATGATCTATGTGGTGGGCAAGCCGGTCGCCGGCATGCTCGAAGGGCTGACCCACTTCCTCGACACCATGGGCACGGCCAACGCGGTGCTGCTCGGCGTACTGCTGGGCGCGATGATGTGCGTGGATCTGGGTGGGCCGATCAACAAGGCGTCCTATGCATTCTCCGTGGGCTTGCTGGCCTCCAGCAGCGGCGCGCCGATGGCCGCGACGATGGCTGCCGGCATGGTGCCGCCAATTGGTATGGGCATCGCGGCCTTGATCGCCCGGCGCAAGTTTGCCCAGAGCGAGCGTGAAGCGGGGAAAGCGGCCTTCGTGCTGGGGCTGTGCTTCATCTCCGAAGGCGCGATTCCGTTTGCCGCGAAAGACCCGCTTCGGGTGATTCCGGCGAGCATCGCGGGCGGCGCGCTGACCGGTGCGCTGTCGATGTTCTTCGGCTGCAAACTGATGGCGCCCCACGGTGGGTTGTTCGTGCTGCTCATTCCGAACGCAATCAACCATGCGCTGCTGTACCTGCTGGCGATCGTGGCGGGCAGCGTCGTGACCGGCGTGCTGTACGCGCTGCTGAAACGACCTGAACCGGCAGAACTGGACGCGGTGCCCGCCGGCGCGTAACCGCTGGCGCTTCCCGGCTATAACCGGTTCCACGGGATGCGCGCGATGCTTTTAGTGGGACCGGCTTCAGCCGGGAAGAGGCCGGTGTGCCCGCCATCAGAACTTTGGTGTGACTACCGACGCCTTCCCGGCTAAAGCCAGTCCTACAAGTGTGCGGTCCGGCTTCCGGAGATGTGTCGGATGTTCGGGCCTCTTCGCGAGCAAGCTCGCTCCTACAGAAGGCTGAGTGCGCCCCGGATTTCCGCGGCGGAACACGATCAATTGTAGGAGTGAGCTTGCTCGCGAAAGCGATATCCCAGGCGCTGAATGTGTGTCGGATGTTCGGGCCTCTTCGCGAGCAAGCTCACTCCCACAGGGACCGGGCTTGGCACTGGATCTTGTGCCAGAACAGACAACACTCGGCACTGGATCTTGTGCCAGACACAGACAACACTCGGCCTGTTCACTTCCCTGTCATCTCCTGCAAACAATCCGCTGCTAGCTTCCTCCTTTTGGCATTCCCTTGAGGAGGATAAACATGTCCCGGTTCGACCTGACTCGCCGCCGTATCATCCAGGCCGCTGGCGCCGGATTGTTGTTGCCGGGGCTTGCGCCGGCGGTTATTGCGTCGGTCAAGGATCGCCCGAAAATGACCGACGGCGTGCAGTCCGGCGATGTGCTCGGCGACCGTGCCATGGTCTGGAGCCGCAGCGACCGGCCTGCGCGGATGGTGGTCGAATGGGACACCCGCAGCATGTTCAGCAACCCCCGCCGCACGGTCTCGCTGCTCGCCGACCCACGCACCGACTTCACCGCGCGCGTCGAACTGACCGGCCTGCCGGCGGATCAAGCCATCTTCTACCGCGTGTTCTTCGAGGACGCGCAAACCGGCGTCGCCAGCGAACCCTGGTTCGGCCATCTGCGCAGCGTGCCGGTCAATCGCCGCAACATCCGCTTCGTCTGGAGCGGCGACACCGTTGGCCAGGGCTTCGGCATCAACCCCGAGATCGGTGGCATGCGCATTTACGAAGCCATGCGTCTGCGCCTGCCGGATTTCTTCATCCACAGCGGCGACACCATTTACGCCGACGGCCCGGTGCCTGCCGAAGTGGTCACCGAGGGTGGGCGTGTCTGGCGCAACATCACCACGGAAGAGAAGAGCAAGGTCGCCGAAACCCTCGACGAATACCGCGGCGCCTACCGCTACAACCTGATGGACGAAAACCTGCGGCGCTTCAACGCCGAGGTCCCGCAGATCTGGCAGTGGGACGACCACGAAGTGACCAACAACTGGTCACCGAGCAAGCAGCTCGACGACCGCTACAAGGTCAAGGACATCCAGCTGTTGGCGGCGCGCGGGCGACAGGCGTTCCTCGAATATGCGCCGATGCGCCTGCAGAGCGCCGACAACGGCGGGCGGGTCTATCGCAAGATCGCTTACGGCCCGATGCTGGACGTGTTCGTGCTCGACATGCGCAGCTATCGCGACGGCAACGACGCCAATCTGGCCGACAAGCCCGGGCCGACCACTGCCTTTCTGGGCCGCGAGCAACTGGATTGGCTCAAGCGCGAACTTCAAGCCTCTGGGGCTCAGTGGAAAGTCATTGCCGCTGACATGCCCATCGGCCTGGGCGTGCCCGACGGCGAGATCAGCCCCGGCGTGATGCGTTGGGAGGCCATCGCCAACGGCGACGACGGCGCGCCGAAAGGCCGTGAACAAGAAGTCGCCGAACTGCTGGGCTTCCTGCGCCAGCAGAAGGTCCGCGACACCGTCTGGTTGACGGCTGATGTGCATTACTGCGCGGCGCACCACTACCAACCCGATCAGGCGGTGTTTCAAGATTTCGACCCGTTCTGGGAGTTTGTGGCCGGGCCTTTGAATGCGGGCAGTTACGGGCCTAATACTCTGGACAAGACCTTCGGGCCCGAGTTGGTATTCCAGAAGGCTCCGCCAGCGCAGAACACTTCACCCTTCGCCGGCTTCCAGTTTTTTGGTGAGGTGAACATTGACGGCCAAAGCGGGGAAATGACCGTGACACTGCGGGATCTGGACGGGGTTTCGGTGTTTGAGAAGAGGCTGCAACCTGCCAGCCAGGCCTGACGCCCCGACAGGCAACGCGGTCCGGCTTATTGATCAGTCGTACGATAACCAGGTAATTGCCGGTAACACTTCCCGCGCCGCTGGCCTATCATTAGGCACCTAACGACGGCTCAGGGTTGGCGTGCATGCTGGCAATCTTTCTGGAAACCCTGAACATCACCGCGCCGGTCTTCGCGATGCTGTTTCTCGGCGTGTTGCTCAAGCGCGTGGGCTGGATCAACGACAGCTTTATCCACACCGCCTCGTCGCTGGTGTTCAACTGCACCATGCCGGCGCTGCTGTTTCTGGGGATCATTCACGCTGACCTCCACGCGGCGTTTCAGCCGGGCGTGCTGATCTACTTCATCGTCGCCACGCTGGCGGGTTTCGCGTTGTCGTGGGGGTGGGCCATTTACCGCGTGCCGTTCGCCGAGCGTGGGACTTACACCCAAGGGGCGTTTCGCGGCAACAACGGCGTGATCGGCCTCGCCCTGGCCGCGAGCATGTATGGCGACTACGGCATTTCCCTCGGTGCGATCCTCGCGGCGCTGGTCATTCTTTTCTACAACACCCTGTCCACCGTCGTGCTGGCGGTCTACAGCCCGGTGATCAAGTCCGACCCGTGGAGCATCACAAAAAGCGTCATGGCCAATCCGCTGATCATCAGCATTGTCGTCGCGGCGCCGTTCGCCTACTTCCAGATCCCGCTCCCCAAATGGCTCGATACCTCCGGCAGCTACCTGGCGCAGATGACCCTGCCGCTGGCGCTGATGTGCATCGGTGGCACGCTGTCTTTGAAGTCGTTGCGAGAGAGCGGCACCTTGGCGATCAGCGCGAGCCTGATGAAGATGGTCTGGCTGCCGCTGATCTGCACGCTGGGCGCGTGGCTGCTGGGCTTTCGACATGCGGAACTGGGGATTCTGTTTCTGTACTTCGGCGCCCCGACGGCATCCGCCAGTTTCGTCATGGTCCGCGCGGCCAACGGCAACCACGAGCTGGCCGCGTCGATCATCGTCATGACCACCCTGGCAGCAGCGGTCACGACCAACGTCGGGATATTCATTCTGCAGTGGGGCGGGTGGATTTAGTCTTAGTAGGCCTGTCGCCCATCAATGCTGACGCCGCCACGCCCGCACCGTTCCCACGACGATACACAGCGCAATCACCGGCAGCGCGTAGTGAATCATCAAACGCTCCAGCCGCTCGGCCAGGGGCATGCCCGTGGTAAACGACACGATGTGCAGCCCGTACACCGCGTAAAGCCCGAGCAACAACAGCCCCTCCAGCCGGGTGATCCGATACCCCGAATAGAACAGCGGGACGCACAGCGCCGCGACGCCCAGCATCACCGGCAAATCAAAATCCAGCGCATTGGGCGAGATCGACAACGGCCCGGTGGAGATCAACGCCGTGATGCCGAGCACGCCCAGCAGGTTGAACAGGTTGCTGCCGATGATGTTGCCCACCGCGATATCCCGCTCGCCGCGCAATGCCGCGACCAGCGAGGTCATCAACGCCGGCAGCGAGGTCGCAACCGCAATCACGGTCAGGCCGATGACCCGCTCCGACAGGCCCAGATCCAGGGCTACCGAAACCGCCGCGCCGACGAGAAGGTGACTGCCGAACGTCAGCAGCGCCAGGCCGCAGGCCATCAGCGCCAGCCGGCCCAGCATCGGCCAAATGCGTCGGCGCGGTTCAAGGTCCGTTCTCGCCACATGCCGCGCGCCGTGGGCGAACTGACGGACCACGACGAACAGATACGCCGCCATGCCCATCAACAGCACGACGCCATCCAGCGCGCTCAGCTCGCCATTCCACGCCAGCGCTGCGACCAGGGCGGTGGCCGCAATCATCAATGGCAAATCGACGCGCACCAGTTGCCGGGCCACGCGCAGCGGGATGATCAGTGCGGACAGCCCGAGCGTGACCAGCACGTTGAAAATATTGCTGCCAATGACGCTGCCGACCGCAATGTCGGTGCTGTCAGTGAACGCCGCTTGCAGCCCGACCGCGAGTTGCGGGGCACTGCTGCCCAGCGCCACGACGGTCAGGCCGAGGAACAGCGGGCGGGTTTTGAGCAGGGCGGCCAGGGCCACAGCGGCGCGCACCGACAGTTGTGCGCCGATGATCATCAACAGCAGGCCGCAGGCCAGCTCGATCAGCGTGGGCAGGGGCAGATTCGTTAGGGCAAGAATTCAGGGCACCAGTCAGTCGTCGAGGGCTTGTACCCGCACTTGGGCGGTTCCGCTGCGCAGCATACCCAATTGCGCGGCGGCTGCACGTGACACATCGATCAGCCGCCCCCGGGTGTGCGGGCCGCGGTCGTTGATGCGGACGATGACCCTGCGGTCGTTGTCCAGATTGGTGACTTGCACGCGCGTGCCGAACGGCAATTGCCGGTGCGCGGCGGTCAGTGAATTGGCGTCGAAGCGTTCACCGCTAGCGGTGCGCTGACCTTGATGTTGCGAGCCGTAATACGAGGCGCCGCCGGTGGCGTTGTAGCCGTGCGGGTCGATGATGCCGTCACTGGCGCAGCCGGCCAGCAGAGAGAGCAGGGCGCAAGCGCCGAGGATTCGCCGCATGGGGCAGGGTCTCTACAGAAAGTGTTGATCGTTCCCGCGCCAGGCGCGGGAACAACCGCTAGCGTGAACGCACTCAGCCTTCCAGCTTGCGCTTCAGCAGTTCGTTGACCTGGCCCGGGTTGGCCTTGCCTTTGGATGCCTTCATCGCTTGCCCGACGAAGAAGCCGAACATCTTGCCGCGTTTGGCCTCATCGGCCGCGCGGTATTGCTCGACCTGTTCGGCGTTGGCAGCCAGGACGTCGTCCAGCATCGACTCGATGGCGCCGCTGTCGGTGACTTGCTTCAGACCGCGCTGATCGATGATCTCGTCGGCGCTGCCTTCGCCATTAGCCATGCCTTCAAACACCATTTTGGCGATCTTGCCGGAAATGGTGTTGTCCTTGATGCGCAGCAGCATGCCGCCCAACTGTTCAGCGCTGACCGGCGACTCGTCGATCTCGACGCCTTGCTTGTTCAGCAACGAACCCAACTCGACCATCACCCAGTTGGCCGCAAGCTTCGCGTCACCGGAAATGCTCACCACCTTCTCGAAGAAGTCTGCCTGTTCGCGGCTCGAAGCCAACACGCTGGCGTCGTACAGCGACAAGCCGAACTGCGACTGGAAACGCTCGCGTTTCTGCGGCGGCAGTTCCGGCAGGGTCGCGCGGGTCTGCTCCAGGAACGCGTCTTCGATGATCACCGGCAACAGGTCGGGATCGGGGAAGTAACGGTAGTCGTTGGCTTCCTCTTTGCTGCGCATGGCGCGGGTTTCGTTGGTGTTCGGGTCGTACAGGCGGGTCTGCTGAATGACCTTGCCGCCGTCTTCGATCAGGTCGATCTGGCGCTGGATCTCGCTGTTGATCGCCTTCTCGATGAAGCGGAACGAGTTGACGTTCTTGATCTCGCAGCGCGTCCCGTACTCAACCTGGCCTTTCGGGCGAATCGACACGTTGCAGTCGCAGCGTAGCGAGCCTTCGGCCATGTTGCCGTCGCAGATGCCAAGGTAGCGAACCAGCGCGTGCATCGCCTTGACGTAGGCAACCGCTTCTTTGGCCGAACGCATGTCCGGCTCGGAAACGATCTCCAGCAACGGCGTACCGGCGCGGTTCAGGTCGATGCCGGTCATGCCGCTGTAGTCTTCGTGCAGGCTCTTGCCCGCATCTTCTTCAAGGTGGGCGCGGGTCACGCCGATGCGCTTGATGGTGCCGTCTTCCAGGGTGATATCCAGATGGCCTTTACCAACGATCGGCAATTCCATCTGGCTGATCTGATAGCCCTTCGGCAGGTCCGGGTAGAAGTAGTTCTTGCGGGCGAACACGTTGTGCTGACCGATCTCGGCGTCGATGGCCAGGCCGAACTTGACCGCCATCTGCACGGCTTCCTTGTTCAGCACCGGCAACGTGCCGGGCATGCCCAGATCGACGAGGCTGGCCTGCGTGTTCGGCTCGGAGCCGAACGTGGTGGCGCTACCGGAGAAAATCTTCGATTGGGTGGTGAGCTGGGTGTGAATCTCCAGCCCGATGACGACTTCCCATTGCATGTGTTTTCTCCTTAGAAGCCAGCCGGCGAGCGGGTGTGCCAATCGGTTACTTGCTGATATTGATGGGCAACGTTCAGCAAGCGGCCTTCCTGGAAATACGGCGCCAGCAATTGCACGCCCACCGGCAGGCCGTCGGCGAAACCGGCAGGCATCGACAGGCCGGGCAGGCCCGCGAGGTTGGCGGTGATGGTGTAGAAGTCTTCCAGGTACTCAGCGATCGGGTCGGCATTCTTGGCGCCGATTTTCCAGGCCGGGTTCGGCGTGGTCGGGCCGAGGATCACGTCGACTTCGGCAAACGCGTTCATGAAATCGTTCTTGATCAGCCGGCGAATCTTCTGCGCCTGCAGGTAGTAAGCGTCGTAGTAACCGGCCGACAGCGCGTAGGCACCGACCATGATCCGGCGCTGCACTTCAGGGCCGAAGCCTTCGCCACGGGAGCGCTTGTACAGATCGGTGAGGTCTTTCGGGTCTTCGCAGCGATAGCCAAAGCGCACGCCGTCGAAACGCGACAGGTTGGAAGAGGCCTCGGCCGGCGCGATTACGTAGTAAGCCGGAATCGCGTGTTGCAGGTTCGGCAGGCTGATTTCCTTGACCACGGCGCCGAGCTTTGTCAGCGCTTCGACGCTGGCCATGACCAGATCGGCGATGCGCGGGTCGAGACCGGCGCTGAAGTATTCCTTCGGTACGCCAATGCGCAGGCCTTGCAGCGAGGCATTGAGGCCTGCGCTGTAATCCGGCACGGGCTCGTCGATGCTGGTGGAGTCGTTGACGTCGAAACCGGCCATGCCTTGCAGCAGCAACGCGCAGTCTTCAGCGGTGCGCGCCATCGGGCCAGCCTGATCAAGGCTGGAGGCATAGGCGATCATGCCCCAGCGCGACACGCGACCGTAAGTCGGCTTCAGGCCGGTCAGGTTGGTCAGTGCAGCAGGCTGGCGAATGGAGCCGCCGGTGTCGGTGCCGGTGGCGCCTGGCAGCAGACGCGCGGCAACTGCTGCTGCCGAACCGCCAGAGGAGCCGCCCGGGACGTGATCCAGATTCCACGGGTTTTTCACCGCGCCGTAGTGGCTGGATTCGTTGGCCGACCCCATGGCGAATTCGTCCATGTTGGTCTTGCCCAAGGTCACGGTGCCGGCGGCGGCGAGCCTGGCAACCACGGTGGCGTCGTAGGGCGCCTTGAAGTTGTCGAGCATCTTCGACGCGCAGCTGGTGCGAATGCCCTTGGTGCAGAAGAGGTCCTTGTGCGCCAGGGGAGCACCCAGCAGCGCGCCGGTTTCACCTGCCGCGCGACGGGCATCGGCAGCCTGCGCCTGGGTGATCGCCAGGTCTTCGGTGACGGTAATGAAGCTATTGAGCTGCGGATCCAGCTGGGCGATGCGCGCCAGCAGAGTGCGGGTCAATTCTTCGGAAGAAAACTTTTTATCGGCGAGTCCGCGAGCGATCTCTGCCAGAGTCATTTGATGCATTGCAGGCACATTCCCTTAGTCGAGGACTTTCGGAACCAGATAAAGGCCGTCTTGGACCGCTGGTGCGATGGCTTGATAGGTATCGCGATGATTGATCTCGGTAACGGCGTCTACACGCAGACGTTGCGAGGCTTCAAGGGGGTGCGCGAGGGGCTCGATGCCGGTGGTATCGACCGCCTGCATCTGATCAATCAGCCCGAGAATGCTGTTAAGTGCTTCAGTAGTACGCGGGATATCGGCGTCATTGAGGCCCAGTCGGGCCAGATGAGCGATTTTTTCCACGTCGGAGCGATCAAGCGCCATGGGGTTCTCCAGTGGAATGCGCACGGGGTGAGCCGTACGTCAGATTGCGGAACACTACGCCCTTTAAACGGTCATAAGGCCGCGATCTTCCAGGGTAGTGCTCGGAAAAACAGCCAATTTAACATATTGGCTCCTTGCCCAAAATCCCTGTCGTTGTTAGAGTTTGCCGCACTTTTTTACCCACGCGTTGCCTAGGGTCCTTTCCCCATGTTCAAGAAACTGCGTGGCATGTTTTCCAGCGATCTTTCCATCGACCTGGGCACTGCCAACACCCTTATTTACGTGCGTGAGCGCGGCATTGTGCTGAATGAACCATCAGTTGTGGCCATTCGGACCCACGGAAATCAGAAGAGCGTTGTTGCTGTCGGGATGGAAGCCAAGCGGATGCTGGGCCGTACCCCGGGCAACATTGCCGCCATTCGCCCGATGAAAGACGGCGTCATCGCCGACTTCAGCGTCTGCGAAAAAATGCTTCAGTACTTCATCAACAAGGTTCACGAGAACAGCTTCCTGCAGCCAAGCCCTCGTGTGCTGATCTGCGTTCCTTGCAAATCCACCCAGGTCGAGCGTCGCGCCATCCGCGAATCCGCTCTGGGCGCCGGTGCACGTGAAGTATTCCTGATCGAAGAGCCGATGGCTGCGGCCATCGGTGCCGGCCTGCCGGTCGAAGAGGCCCGCGGCTCGATGGTTGTCGACATCGGTGGCGGCACCACCGAAATCGCGCTGATCTCCCTGAACGGCGTGGTGTATGCCGAGTCCGTCCGTGTGGGTGGCGACCGTTTCGACGAAGCAATCATCACTTACGTGCGTCGCAACTACGGCAGCCTGATCGGCGAATCCACCGCCGAGCGCATCAAGCAGGAAATCGGCACGGCCTACCCGGGCGGCGAAGTGCGTGAAGTCGACGTACGCGGTCGCAACCTGGCTGAAGGCGTGCCACGTGCCTTCACCCTGAACTCCAACGAAGTGCTGGAAGCGTTGCAGGAATCCCTGGCAACCATCGTTCAGGCCGTGAAGAGCGCTCTGGAACAGTCTCCGCCAGAGCTGGCTTCGGACATCGCCGAGCGCGGTCTGGTGCTGACCGGTGGTGGCGCGTTGCTGCGTGACCTCGACAAGCTGCTGGCCCAGGAAACCGGTCTGCCGGTGATCGTGGCCGAAGACCCGCTGACCTGCGTTGCGCGTGGCGGTGGTCGTGCGCTGGAAATGATGGACAAGCACACCATGGACCTGCTCTCCAGCGAATAAGTCGCCGGTACGCAGCATGTTGCGCTTAACGGGCAGCACCTCACCGTGCTGCCTGTTCGTGTCCGACCTGTTGACGTCGCGCAGCGATGTTGCAAGTCTGACGCCCTGCATTTCCACCAACCCGCATCAGGCCGGTTTCATGTCGCATGAATAAGCACAGCCACACTCACGCACCTCTGCGCGCATCTCTGGAAGGAGCGGCCCATTAAACCGCTTTTTTCCAAGGGTCCGTCTCTGGGCGTCCGTCTACTGGTGCTGGTCGTGCTGTCTGTGGCCATCATGGTCGTGGACGCGCGTTTCACCCTGCTCAAACCTGTCCGCAGTCAGATGTCACTGGTGCTGATGCAGTCTTACTGGATTGCCGATCTGCCCGAGCGTCTGTACCAGGGCGTTGCCAGCCAGTTTGGCAGCCGCACCGAGCTCGCCGCCGAAAACGAAAAACTCAAGACCGAGAACCTGCTGCTGCAGGGCCGCCTGCAAAAGCTGGCGGCGCTGACCGAGCAGAACGTGCGCCTGCGCGAGTTGCTGAATTCGTCGGCGCTGGTCAACGAGAAAGTCGAAGTCGCCGAGCTGATCGGCATGGACCCCAACCCGTTCACCCACCGGATCATCATCAACAAGGGTGAGCGCGACGGCGTAGTCCTCGGCCAGCCAGTGCTCGATGCGCGCGGCCTGATGGGGCAGGTGGTCGAGTTGATGCCCTACACGTCCCGTGTACTGCTGCTGACCGACACCACCCACAGCATCCCGGTGCAGGTGAACCGTAACGGCCTGCGCGCGATTGCCAGCGGCACCGGCAATCCTGAACGTCTTGAGCTGCGCCATGTGGCGGACACCGCCGACATCAAGGAAGGCGACCTGCTGGTGAGTTCCGGCCTCGGTCAGCGCTTCCCGGCGGGTTATCCGGTGGCGACGGTCAAAGAGGTGATCCACGACTCCGGCCAGCCTTTCGCCATCGTCCGGGCGGTGCCCACCGCCGCACTGAATCGCAGCCGTTATCTGTTGCTGGTGTTCTCGGACGGCCGTTCCCCTGAAGAGCGCGCTGCCGACGCCGCGCAGCAGCAGGAATCCCTTGATCGTCAGACGGCCGACCCGGCGGCGGTGCCCTCGGCCACTGTGCCGGGTGCCGCCCCTGCTGCCACTCCGAACAAGGCGGTCGTTCCGGCCACCGTGCCCAAGCCTGCCGGACACAGTGCTTCGTCGACGCCGGCCAACGCCAACAGCGCGTCTGCTCCGGCGACCACTGCACCGGCGGCGACCACGCCTGCCAAGCCCGCGACCAGCAAGCCGCCCGCCAAACCTGCGGCGAAACCTGCCGCCACCCGACCGGCGACGCCTGCTGCGACCCCGGCCGCTCCACGCGAGAGGGAAGAATAATGGCGCGTCACGCTCCCGCACGAAACGGCTGGGTGGTCTGGCTGACCTTCGCCATCGGCCTGCTGCTCAGCGTTTCGCCGCTGCCGCAGTTCATGGAAATATTTCGCCCGCTGTGGCTGGCCTTGCTGCTGGCCTTCTGGGCATTGGCGTTGCCGCACAAGATCGGCATGGTTACGGCGTGGATGCTGGGGCTGGCCGAGGATGTGCTGTACGGCACGTTGCTGGGGCAGAACGCGTTGATCCTCACGTTGATTACCTTTCTCGTGCTGTCGCTGCAGCAGCGCTTGCGCATGTTCCCGATGTGGCAGCAGTGCCTGGTGATCCTGGTGATTTTCGGCCTCGCGCAGCTGGTGCAGCTGTGGCTCAGCGCCCTGACCGGCAACCGTCAACCGACCCTGGCGCTGGTGTTGCCGGCGTTGGTCAGCGCATTGCTCTGGCCATGGGTCAGCTACGGACTGCGGGGGTTACGCCTGCGTTTGAAGATCAACTAAGTAATTGGGAACGGCATCTGCCAGTTTTTGTAGGACCGGCTTCAGCCGGGAAGAGGCCAGTGTGAGCACCCCAATCCTGCGGCGTGACACCCGACGCTTTCCCGGCTAAAGCCGGTCCTACAGGATGAAGGAACGGAAAGAACGGAAAGGGGACTGATTTAGCGGAAAGGGGACTGATTTATTTGAACGGAAAGGGGACTGATTTATTTACAGCGCTTCACCGTAAATTAATCTGTCCCCGGCAGCTGAATGTTGCGGCGTTACACCTGGCGCTTTCCCGGCTGAAGCCGGTCCTACAAGGGAAGAGGCCGGCGCGAGCACCCTCCCTTCAGCGGTGTGCACCAAGGCTACGCTTGTGATCAACGACACGGAGACGTCCCATGCCCCACCTTCTTCTTGCCTCCGGCTCCCCGCGCCGTCGTGAGCTGCTCACCCAGATCGGCGTGCCGTTCACGACCCTCAGCGCCGACATCGACGAAACCCCTCTGGCCAACGAAACCCCCGCCGCGTACGTCCTGCGGCTGGCCCGTGGCAAGGCGGACGCCGGGCTGCTGCAGCTCGCCAACGATCCCGCCTACCCGACCGCCTGCGTACTGGGCGCCGACACCGCCGTGGTCCTCGACGGCCGCATCCTGGGCAAACCGGCGGACGAAGACGAGGCGCTGGCGATGCTGGCCGCATTGTCGAACCGGGAACACGAAGTCCTGACCGCCATCGCCGTGGTGCACGAAGAACGCTGCGAAACCCGAACCGTTACCAGCCGTGTCCGCTTTCGGGCGATCCCGGAAGACGAGGCCCGCCGCTACTGGGCCAGCGGCGAGCCCTGCGACAAGGCCGGCGGCTACGGTATCCAGGGGCTGGGCGCGGTGTTTGTGGAAAACCTCAGTGGCAGTTATTCCGCCGTGGTCGGCTTGCCCTTGTGCGAAACCGCAGAAATCCTCCAGCGTTTCGGCATACCCTGTTGGCAACGCCCGGAAGGTGACAAGTCATGAGTGAAGAGATTCTGATCAACATCACGCCGATGGAATCGCGCGTGGCCGTCGTTGAGAACGGGGTGTTGCAAGAGGTGCACGTCGAACGCACCCAGCGTCGCGGGATCGTGGGCAATATCTACAAGGGCAAAGTGGTGCGCGTGCTGCCTGGCATGCAGGCGGCGTTCATCGACATCGGGCTGGACCGCGCGGCGTTCATTCACGCATCTGAAATCTCCATGCGCGAAGGCCCGGCCGTGGAGACCATCAGTTCGCTGGTCCACGACGGACAGAGCCTGGTGGTTCAGGTCACCAAGGACCCGATCGGCAGCAAAGGCGCGCGGTTGACGACTCAACTGTCGATCCCGTCGCGCTACCTCGTGTACATGCCGCGCACCGCCCACGTCGGCATTTCCCTGAAAATCGAGGACGAAGCCGAGCGCGAGCGCCTGAAACAAGTCGTCAGCGATTGCGTCGCCAAGGAAGGGATCAAGGAGAAGGGCGGTTTCATCCTGCGCACGGCGGCCGAAGGTGCGGGCGCCGACGAGATCATGATGGACATCCGCTACCTGCGCAGGCTGTGGGACCAGATTGGCGAGCAGATCAAAACCATCAGCCCGGCCAGCGTGATCTACGAAGACCTGGGCCTGGCGCTGCGCACGTTGCGCGACCTGGTCAGCCCGCGCACCGAGAAGATTCGCATCGACTCCCGCGAGACCTTCCAGAAGACCACCCAATTCGTCGCCGAGCTGATGCCGGAAATCGCCGACCGCCTTGAGCATTACCCCGGCGAGCGGCCGATCTTCGACCTGTATGGCGTCGAGGATGAAATTCAGCGGGCGCTGGACCGCAAGGTGCCGCTCAAGTCCGGCGGCTATCTGGTCATCGATCCCGCCGAAGCCATGACCACCATCGACGTGAACACCGGTGCGTTTGTCGGTCATCGCAACCTCGAAGAGACCATCTTCAAGACCAATCTTGAAGCGGCGACCGCCATTGCCCGACAGCTGCGGCTGCGCAACATCGGCGGCATCATCATCATTGATTTCATCGACATGGAAGACGCCGAGCATCAGCGCCAGGTGCTGCGGACCCTGGAAAAACAGCTCGAGCGCGATCACGCCAAAACCAACATCATCGGCATCACCGAGCTGGGCCTGGTGCAGATGACCCGCAAGCGCACCCGGGAAAGTCTGGAGCAAGTGCTGTGCGAGCCGTGCAGCAGTTGCCAGGGCCGTGGCAAGCTGAAGACCCCGGAAACCATCTGCTACGAGATATTCCGCGAGATTTTGCGCGAAGCCCGGGCTTATCAGGCGGTGGGCTACCGCGTGCTCGCCAATCAGAAAGTGGTCGACCGGCTGCTCGACGAAGAATCCGGCAACGTGGCCGAGCTGGAAGTGTTCATTGGCAGGACCATTCGCTTTCAGGTCGAGACCATGTACTCCCAGGAACAATATGACGTCGTGCTGCTCTGAGAGTGCGTGATGCGCCGTGCTGCCCAGTGGCGGTGCAGTTGAAAACAGAAAACAGTGCCCTTGAGGCAGACGGAACGGATGCCGTCCAAAGAGAACAACGCGTGGCGATTGAGCACAACCTGGACGTACCCGCACCTGCACGATTGGGCCTGACGCCATGTGCAGGCGGTTTTTGCGGAGGCGCAGCGACATGGAACGTCTGACGCGGTTTCTGGCTGTGCTGACCCGTTGGGGGCTGAGTCTGTGCGCCCTTTTCGTGGTGCTGGTTGCGCTGTACGTGAGCATCGGCCGTCAGTTGGTGCCGATGGTGGCCGAATACCGCGCCGACGTGGAAGCCAAGGCGCAGACGGCGCTGGGCATGCCGGTGAGCATCGGTCGGCTGGAAGGCAGCTGGAGCGGCTTCGCCCCCATCTTTGTTGCGCGTGATGTGATGATCGGCGAGGGCGGCAACGCCGTTCGGCTCGATCACGTGCGCGCCATGCCCGACCTGCTCGCCAGCCTGCGTACCCGCGAAGTGCGTCTCGAACGCCTTGAGCTGGACGGCCTGCAGATTGGTCTGAAAGAAGACCAGAACGGCCACTGGGCACTGCAGGGCCTGCCCGTACAGCCCGATCAGGTGACCGATCCCGAGCAAATCCTCAATCAGATGCAGATGGTCTCGCACCTGTCGCTATTCGACAGCCAGATCACCTTGCAGCCCTATGATCATTCGCCCCTGACGCTGACCTATGTGAGCCTGACGCTGAAGACCGGCAGTCTGCATCAGCGCCTCGACGCGCGCCTGAACCTGCCCGACGGCCAGCCATTGTCGTTGAACGTGCGCTCCACGGTGCGCGCCCATGAATGGCGCGACGGCGAGGCCCAGGCCTACCTGAGCTTGCCGCAAAGCGAGTGGTCGCAGTGGTTGCCGAAGAGCCTGACCCGCGACTGGAAAATTCAGAAGCTCAAGGCCGGCGGCGAGTTGTGGCTGAACTGGGGCAAGGGCAATCTGCAAAGCGCCGTCGCCCGCTTGAATGCGCCGCAGTTCAAAGGCTCGTACGCCGACCGCAAGCCTGCACGCATTGACAATCTGGCCCTTAACGCCTGGTTTGTGCGCGACGAAAAAGGCTTCAGCGCCACGCTCGATTCGTTGGCGATGGACCTGAACAGCAAGCGCTGGGAAAGCCGCGTTGATCTGCAGCAGACCGCTGCGACGGCCGATGCCGAAGAGCTGTGGCACGTGCAGGCTGACCGGCTTGATCTGACGCCGATCACGCCGCTGCTCGACTCACTGGCGCCGTTGCCTGACAAGGTAATGGTGGCGGTCGACCGCCTGAAAGTCACCGGGGGCCTGCGCAACGTGCTGGTTGATTACCGACCGCAGGCCGAGCCGCCAAAACGAGTGAGCTTCGCTGCCAATCTGGACAAGGTCGGTTTCGACGCCTACCACGGCGCGCCGGCGGCGGGGAACGTCAGCGGCGCGATCAGCGGTGATCTGGGTCAGGGCGAACTGCGCCTCGACACCGATGATTTCATGCTGCACCTGGACCCGATCTTCCGTAACGAATGGAAGTACCGTCACGCCAATGCAAAGCTGACCTGGTCGCTGGACGATCAGGGCTTCACGCTGATTGCACCGTACATCAAGGTTCAGGGGGAGGAGGGCAATATTGCCAGCGACTTCCTGATTCGCCTGCACTTCGATCACAGCCAGGAAGACTACATGGACCTGCGCGTCGGGCTGGTCGACGGCGACGGGCGCTACACCTCCAAATACCTGCCTGCCGTGCTCAGCCCGTCCCTTGATCAGTGGTTGCGCACCGCAATTCTGGGTGGCAACGTCGATCAGGGTTTCTTCCAGTATCAGGGCTCGATCAGCAAAGATGCGCCTGACGTGGCGCGGGTTATCAGCCTGTTTTTCAAGGTGCGCAACGCGAGCCTGGCGTTCCAGCCGGGATGGCCGCAGCTGAACAATGTCGACGGTGACGTCTTCGTCGAAAACAGTGGCGTGCGCATTCGGGCCAGCAAGGGGCAGTTGCTGAACACCCAGGTCAGCAATGTCGCGGTGGACATTCCCCATGTTCCGGCGGGCCAGTCCAGCCATCTGCTGGTGGACGGGGATCTGAAAGGCAGCCTCCAGGACGGCATGAAGATTCTCCAGGAAGCGCCAATCGGCACCGGGCAGACCTTCGCGGGCTGGCAGGCAGAAGGGCCGCTGCAGGGGCATATCAACCTGGATATACCGCTGGTGAAGGGCCAAGAGCCTAAAGTCGTCGTCGATTTCAGTACCGACAATTCGCGGCTCAAGCTTGCTGATCCGGTGCTGGAGCTGACGCAACTGCGCGGCGACTTCCGTTTCGATTACACCAAAGGCCTGGGCGGCAAGAACGTCAAGGCCGTCGCCTTTGACAAGCCGGTGAACGCCGAGATTTTCGCCGAAGGCAAACCGGGAGCACCGGTGACGCGTATTACCGCCAGCAGCCAGATCGCCAGCAAGCGCCTGACCGATTGGCTGGGCGTGACGCAGCCGTTGCCGATCTCAGGCGATCTGCCCTACCAGTTGCAACTGACATTGAGCGGCAACGCCAGTCAGCTGCAGATCAACTCGAATCTGAAAGGGTTGGCGGTCGATTTGCCGGCGCCCTTCGGCAAAACCGCAGATGATGCGCGCGACACCGATTTGCGCATGAACCTGCAAGGCCCGGAGCGGCGCATCGACGTCGGCTACGGCAATATCGCCAATCTCGCGTTTGCGTCGCCGCCGGGCAAATTCGGCGACGGCCGTGGCGAACTCTTCCTCGGTGAAGGCGGGGCGATCGTGCCGGACGCCAAGGGATTGCGCGTTCGCGGTTCGTTGTCGGAACTGGACATCGCGCCCTGGCAAGCCATGGCTGAGCGGTATGCCGGCAATGACCCGGGGGGTAGCGCCAAGCAATTACTCAACAGCGTCGATTTGCAGATCGGCAAGCTGACCGCGATGGGCACGACGCTGGAGCAAGTGGGCGTTCAGCTCCAGCGCAGCAGTGCCGCATGGGCGCTGTCGCTGGACAGCTCGAAGGTAAAAGGCACTGCGACGTTGCCGGACAGCAAAGCCGCGCCGATCGACATCAGTCTGCTGTATGTACGCTTGCCTGCACCGGACCCCAACGCGGCAGTCGTTGAAAACGCGCCGGACCCGTTGGCGGACGTGGACCCGCGCAATATTCCCGCGCTGAACATCAAGATCACTCAGCTGTTTCAGGGCGATCAATTGATGGGGGCGTGGTCGCTCAAGATCCGCCCGACGCCGAACGGTATCCAGATGTCCGACATGAATCTGGGCCTCAAAGGCATTGCGCTGCTGGGCAATGGCGGTTGGGAAGGTACACCGGGGACGACCAGCAGTTGGTTCAAGGGCCAGGTGAGCGGCAAGAATCTCGCAGATGTGCTCAAGGCCTGGGGTTTCGCGCCTACGGTCACCAGTCAGGAATTCGAGCTGAACGCTGACGGTCGCTGGCCGGGCTCGCCCGCCTGGGTGGGGTTGAAGCGCTATTCCGGCAGCCTGGATGCGACGCTGAAAAACGGCCAGTTCGTTGAGGTCGAGGGCGGTGCGCAGGCGTTGCGGGTGTTCGGCCTGCTCAACTTCAATTCCATTGGCCGGCGTCTGCGTCTGGACTTCTCCGACCTGCTGGGCAAGGGCCTGAGTTACGACAAGGTCAAAGGGCTCCTGGTAGCGAGCGATGGCGTATACGTCACCCGCGACCCGATCACCATGACCGGCCCGTCCACCAATCTGGAGCTCGACGGCACGCTGGACATGGTCCGCGACCGCGTCAACGCCAAGCTGCTGGTGACCCTGCCGGTGACCAATAACTTGCCGATTGCCGCGTTGATCGTGGGAGCACCGGCGATTGGCGGCGCGTTATTCCTGGTCGACAAGCTGCTCGGCGATCGCGTATCGCGCTTCGCCAGCGTGCAGTACAAGGTCGAAGGTCCCTGGAAAGAGCCGAAGATCACCTTCGACAAGCCGTTCGAGAAACCGCAGTAATCACTGCCTTGGCACGACGCAGACCTGTGCAGCGTGACGCCCGACGCCTTCCCGGCTAAAGCCGGTCCCACTGGGTAAATGCGGTGTCAGTGAGGACCGAGGGGAGAGGGGACTGATTTATTTACAGCGCTTCACCGTAAATTAATCTGTCTCCGTTGGCCAAACTCTGCGGTGTAACACCCGACGCCTTCCCGGCTAAAGCCGGTCCGACTAAGGTTGGCTGTCGAATTGGGGCTTTCGAACGAGCCCAATCGTCGGCGCCTGGAGTAGAGTGCAGTTCTATCGATCGGGGAGCGTGTATGTCCTTCGCAGTCATTCAGATGGTCAGCCAGAGCGATGTGCTCGGCAATCTGGCTCAGGCGCGCCGGCTGCTGGAACAGGCCGCTGCATCGGGCGCCAAACTGGCGGTGCTTCCGGAAAACTTCGCTGCCATGGGCCGTCGTGATATCGCTGCCATCGGCCGCGCCGAGGCCCTTGGCGAAGGTCCGATCCTGCCATGGTTGAAACTTGCCGCTCGCGACCTCACCTTATGGATAGTGGCCGGGACATTGCCGCTGCCGCCGGAAGGCCAGCCGGATGGCAAGGTCACGGCGTGTTCGTTGCTGATTGACGATCAGGGCCGGCAAGTCGTGCGTTACGACAAACTGCACTTGTTCGATGTCGACGTTGCCGATGCGCGAGGGCGTTACCGGGAATCCGACGATTACGCCCATGGCAACAACGTGGTGGTGGCCGACACCCCGGTCGGGCGCCTGGGGCTTTCGGTGTGTTACGACCTGCGCTTTCCCGAGCTGTACACCGCGCTGCGGGAAGCCGGGGCTGAATTGATCACCGCGCCATCGGCCTTTACCGCCGTAACCGGCGCGGCGCACTGGGACATTCTGCTGCGCGCCCGGGCCATCGAAACCCAGTGCTATGTGCTGGCGGCGGCCCAAGGCGGCATTCATCCGGGGCCGAGAGAAACATTTGGGCATGCGGCGATCATAGATCCATGGGGCCGCGTGCTGGCCGAGCAGGCGCAGGGTGAAGCCGTGCTGCTGGCCGAACGAGACAGCGTCGAACTAGCGTCCATACGGGCGCGCATGCCGGTAGCGAATCACCGGCGATTTTTTTCGCAGGCCGCCGTGCGACCTGCCAATACCCCGGAGTGAATATGAGCCACTTGTCCTCTGTCAGCGAACACCTTCTGGCACCAGGCGGCCTGAGCTTAGACAACCTGCAATCGGTGCTCGGCGAGCTGGCCGGTCCAGGCATCGACGCCGCCGACCTGTATTTTCAAGGGCAGATTTCCGAGTCCTGGGCACTGGAAGACGGCATCGTCAAAGAAGGCAGCTTCAACCTGGACCAGGGCGTCGGCGTACGCGCGCAGTCAGGCGAGAAAACCGGCTTCGCCTACAGCAACGCCATTACTCATGAAGCCCTGATCCAGGCGGCCCGGGCCGCTCGCTCGATTTCCCGCGCGGGCCAGAACGGCCGTGTTCAGGCGTTCACCACCCAGGACGTCGCCCAGCTGTACGCGCCGGACAACCCTCTGGAAGTCATGACCCGCGCCGAGAAGGTCGAACTGCTCAAGCGCGTCGACGCCGCCACGCGTGCGCTGGACCCGCGTATTCAGCAAGTCACCGTGAGCATGGCCGGTGTCTGGGAACGTATTCTTGTGGCGTCCACTGACGGCGGTCTTGCCGCCGACGTGCGTCCGCTGGTGCGCTTCAACGTCAGTGTGATCGTCGAGCAGAACGGCCGTCGTGAGCGCGGCGGACACGGCGGCGGCGGTCGCACTGATTACCGTTATTTCCTCAGCGACGACCGCGCCATGGGCTATGCCCGTGAAGCGTTGCGTCAGGCGCTGGTCAATCTGGAAGCCATTCCGGCGCCGGCTGGCACCTTGCCGGTCGTATTGGGTTCCGGCTGGTCCGGCGTATTGCTGCACGAAGCCGTCGGCCACGGCCTTGAGGGCGACTTCAACCGCAAGGGCAGCTCGGCCTACAGCGGCCGCATGGGCGAAATGGTTGCGTCCAAACTCTGCACCATCGTCGATGACGGCACCCTGGCCGATCGCCGCGGCTCCCTGACCGTCGATGACGAGGGCACCCCGACCGAGTGCACCACGCTGATCGAAAATGGCGTGCTCAAGGGCTACATGCAGGACAAGCTCAACGCACGGTTGATGGGCGTCGCGCGCACCGGCAACGGCCGTCGCGAGTCCTACGCACACCTGCCGATGCCGCGCATGACCAACACCTACATGCTCGGCGGCCAGAGCGATCCGGCGGAAATCATCGCCTCGGTCAAGCGCGGCATCTACTGCGCCAACCTCGGCGGCGGGCAGGTGGACATCACCAGTGGCAAGTTCGTGTTCTCCACCAGCGAGGCCTATCTGATCGAAGACGGCAAAATCACCGCGCCGGTCAAAGGCGCGACGCTGATTGGCAACGGCCCGGAATGCATGAGCCGTGTGTCGATGGTCGGCAACGATCTGTCCCTGGACAGCGGCGTCGGCACCTGCGGCAAGGACGGTCAATCGGTTCCGGTAGGCGTCGGTCAGCCAACGCTGAAGATCGATGCGATCACCGTTGGCGGCACAGGCGGGGCTTGATAATCGAGGGGCTTGCGCCGGTTGAGTGACTCAAACGGCGCAGCAGTTCTAGCGCAGTCCGCGTTTGCTTTCGTCCAGGTCGCGGATGTATTTGAAGATTTTGCGGGTCGCGGTAGGGGCCTTGTTCTGCGCAGCTTCATGCTGAGCCTGACGGATCAGCGAGCGCAGTTGCTGACGGTCGGCGTCCGGGTACTCACTGACGAACTGCTCAAGCACGTCGTCGGTACCGGTCACCAGGCGATCACGCCAGCGTTCCAGATTGTGAAAGCGCTCGTTGTACTGGCGCGTAGAGGCGTCAAGCTGATCGAGCAGCACCAGGATTTCATCCAGATCCTGATCGCGCATCAGCTTGCCGATGAATTGAATGTGGCGTTTGCGCGCAATGTGCGCGGTGTGCTTGGGAGCATCGGCCAGTGCCCGACGCAGAGGGTCGGTCAGAGGCAGCTTGGCCAGCACATCGGGCTTGAATGTCGTCAAGCGTTCGCCCAGCTCCACCAGAGCGTGAAGCTCTCGTTTGACCTGGGTTTTGCTTTTCTCTCCGTCGAAGGAGTCGTCGTAAGAATCAACCATGGGGGCCGTCCGCAAATAAACGCCGCCATGATAACCAGTCAGGGCCCGGTTGTCCGGCCCGGCTGCTGAAATCAGAATTTGATGGAGAACGTCATGAGTGCATCAGAAAGCGTCGGCCCGCAGGCTTTGCCGGCATTGCAACAGCAGGTCGAGCAGATCGTCGCTGAAGCCAAACGTCAGGGCGCGACCGCGTGCGAAGTCGCCGTGTCGCTGGAGCAGGGCCTGTCCACCACGGTTCGCCAGCGCGAAGTCGAGACAGTCGAATTCAACCGCGATCAAGGTTTCGGCATCACCTTGTACGTAGGCCACCGCAAGGGTTCAGCCAGCACTTCCGCGAGCGGCCCCGACGCCATTCGCGAGACCGTTGCCGCCGCGCTGGCCATCGCCAAGCACACGTCGGAAGACGAGGCCTCGGGGCTCGCCGACGCTGCGTTGATGGCCAAAGACCAGCCGAATTTCGACCTTTATCACCCGTGGGACATCACCCCCGAGCAGGCCATCGAACGCGCGCTGGTCTGTGAAGCGGCCGCCTTCGACGCCGACAGCCGGATAAAGAACGCCGACGGCACCACGCTGAACGTGCATCAGGGCTGCCGCGTTTATGGCAACAGCCACGGTTTCATCGGCGGCTACGCGTCGACCCGCCACAGCCTGAGCTGCGTGATGATCGCCGAAGGCGAAGGGCAGATGCAGCGCGACTACTGGTATGACGTCAATCGCCGTGGCGAGCTGTTGATGGACGCCCGGCTGATCGGCCAGAAAGCCGCCGAGCGTGCCGCAAGCCGGCTGGGCGCGCGGCCGGTGCCGACCTGCGAAGTGCCTGTGCTGTTCTCCGCCGAGCTGGCGGGCGGTCTGTTCGGCAGTTTGCTGGGCGCGATCTCTGGCGGCAACCTGTACCGCAAGTCTTCATTCCTCGAAGGCGCGATCGGTCAGCGCCTGTTCCCCGAGTGGATGACCATCGACGAGCGTCCGCATCTGGTTGGCGCCATGGGCAGTTCCGCGTTCGACGGCGATGGCCTGGCGACCTACGCCAAGCCGTTTGTCGAAAATGGCGATCTGGTTTCCTACATCCTCAGCACCTATTCGGGCCGCAAACTGGGCCTGCCGAGCACCGCGAACGCGGGTGGCGTGCATAACCTGTTCGTCAGCCACGGCACTGAAGACCAGGCGGCGCTGATCCGCCGCATGGGGCGCGGGCTGCTGGTCACCGAGTTGATGGGCAGCGGCCTGAACATGGTTACCGGCGATTATTCCCGTGGCGCTGCGGGTTTCTGGGTCGAGAATGGCGAGATCCAGTTCCCGGTTCAGGAAGTGACCATCGCCGGCAACATGCGCGACATGTTCAAGCAAATCGTTGCCGTGGGCAGTGATCTGGAGCTGCGCAGCAACATCCGCACCGGTTCTGTGCTGATCGAGAAGATGATGGTGGCGGGTAGCTGATTCCGCTCTGCGTTAGCGCGTCACCCCCAAGGCCTGCCCCGATTTCGGTGCGGGCCTTTTTTATGGGCGCTTTCAGACACTGCAGCAGACTCAATACATCGCCGGGGTTGTGTTGATTCTTAAACTCATTTAATAATGAATCTCATTCGTTAAGTGGGCCTCGGTCATGGGCACTGTTCTGCACGAGTCGCCGTACCTGGAACACTGGCGCGCATTGAGTCTGCGGATTCGCTGCGCGCTGGATCCGGACGAGCCGCGGCTCATCGAACACTACCTTGCGGAAGGCCGCTATCTGGCGCGCTTCACCGCCACGCCCAAATCCCTCATCTGTGAATGCACCTTTCGCCTGCTGGTCGACACCGCCAGCGATACCGCGCTGCCCTGGCATTGGCGTTGTCTGTGCCTGGACCAGGCATGGCGTCCGCTGCGGGACATGCAGGCCCTCGCCGAATCCGCTGCGCAACAGCAACGGGTTCAGGCCTTCGCTCAGCGTCTGGCGACCTGCGCACTGCTGCCGTCGATTCCTCTGACCGAACCCGCGCCATCGAATCCGCAAAACGCCCTGCCGACGGCTTTTGATCGCCGGCGCCACTCGTGAGGACCTGCGCCATGGAGCAATGGAAACGTACCATCCTGAGCGGTAACAGTTGCTTTAACCGAGGCGACTTGATCGATGCGCGCGAGCTGTACCTGCAAGCCCTCGCGCTGGCGCAGGTGCTCTTCGACCGTTGGAGCGTCGCCGATGAGGCCGTTGCGGCGTTCGTGATTTCTCATCACAACCTGGCGGATCTGCACCTGAGTCTGGGTCAGCCCGAGGAGAGCGCCGAATACCTCTGCGCCGTGCATCAGCGGATGCTGAATGTGATTCAGGACCCGCAAATGACGCCCGCCCTGCGACAGGCAGCGCTGCGCCACAGTAATAAAACCTACAGCGAACTCTTGGGTTTCGTCGGCCAATACGGCGAGTACCCACGCACCCAACGCCTGCTCAACAGCCGCGGCGAACATTCCCGCTCGGCGCTTCAGCACCACGCCGCTCGCGCCGGCACCCTCTCGTATGGAGTCCATTGACATGCCCTTTACCTTGCCTGCCTTGCCCTACGCCTACGATGCGCTCGAACCCCACATCGACGCGCAGACCATGGAAATTCACTACAGCAAGCACCACCAGACCTACATCAACAACCTCAACGCAGCCGTCGAGGGCACCGAATACGCGGAGTGGCCGATCGAGAAGCTGGTTGCCAGCGTGGCCGAGCTTCCGGAAAAACTGCGCCCGGCGGTGATCAATCAGGGCGGCGGGCATGCCAACCATTCGCTGTTCTGGGAGGTGATGAGCCCCCAGGGCGGCGGCGTGCCAGGCGGTGCGCTGGCGAAGGCGCTTGACGAGCAAGTGGGCGGATTCGACGCGTTCAAGGACGCTTTCACCAAAGCAGCGTTGACGCGCTTCGGCAGCGGCTGGGCCTGGCTGAGCGTCACGCCGGACAAAAAACTCATCGTGGAAAGCAGCGGCAATCAGGACAGCCCGCTCATGAACGGCAACACGCCGATCCTCGGGCTGGACGTCTGGGAGCACGCTTATTACCTGCGCTACCAGAACCGTCGTCCGGAATACATCGCTGCGTTCTACAACGTCGTCAACTGGGATGAAGTTGCCCGGCGCTACGCAGCGGCGCTCGGCTGATCCCTACCAGACCCCGGATAAGGCGATTTATGCGTTCGGACATACTGGCTCTCGGCAGCGTGCGGTTATTGCGGCTGGCATTGGGCTCGATTCTGGTCCTCGTGGGCACCGCTCTGCTGGTGGCCCAGGGACTCTCATGGGTTGCACTTGAGCCGAGAATGTTGCGAGCGCTGGAAGGCGGCGCCATCTGCGCGTTGGGCACTGCCCTGGGCGCCGTGCCGGTGCTGGTGATCCGCGGCATGCCGGTGGCAGTGTCCGACGGCCTGTTGGGTTTCGGCGCCGGCATCATGCTGGCGGCGACAGCGTTTTCGTTGATCGTGCCGGGCCTGGGCGCGGCCCACGATCTGGGCTTCACCCCGTGGGGCGCGGGAGCGTTGATCAGCTTCGGGATACTGCTTGGCGCGGCCGGTTTGTTTCTGGTCGACACGCTGGTTTCCAGAGGGTCGCCGTTATCGGAGGTGGCCGGGAAACCGACGATCCCCTCGAACATCTGGCTGTTTGTCATCGCCATCATTGCCCACAACATTCCCGAAGGGATGGCGGTGGGCGTGTCGGCGGGGGGTGGTCTGGCTCACGCCGACAGTCTGGCAATGGGTATTGCCATTCAGGACGTGCCGGAAGGGCTGGTCATCGCGCTGGTGCTGGCCTCTGCCGGCATGTCGCGGCTCAAGGCGTTTTTGATCGGCGCGGCGTCCGGATTGGTCGAGCCGGTGTTCGCAGTGCTCTGCGCCTGGCTGGTGGAAGTGGCTGCGTTGCTGTTGCCGGTAGGACTGGCGTTGGCGGCGGGGGCGATGCTGTTGGTGGTGACCCACGAAGTCATCCCCGAATCCCGCCGCAACGGTCACGACAAAATCGCCAGCTTCGGATTGCTGGTCGGATTCTGCTTGATGATGGTGATGGACACGGCGCTGGCCTGAGGGGGCGGGCGGCTACAGCCTGCCTCCGCCCAGCTTCGACAGCGTGACGGCATCCGGCTTGCCGTCGAAAAACGCCTCAAGCACCTGCTGGAAAACCGGCGTATCCGGCGCCACCGCTGCGAACAGCGTCATGCTTGATCGCAGCTTCATGTCATCCGGCGAGCCTATGATCTGCATGGCGCTGCGGTTTTTCCATTCAAGCAACGCCTCGCAGCAGCGCGCCAACCGTTCGCCCAATACTGGATGCTGCAAATAGGCAATCGCCTCGTCACGCCCACTGATCGCGTACCGCCGAGCCATGTCGCTGTGGCCCAGACCGGCCAGTTGCGGGAACACGAACCACATCCAGTGCGACTGCTTGCGCCCGGACTTCAGTTCCGCCAGTGCGCGTTCGTGCATCGACGCTTGCGCTTCGACAAATCGTTGCAGGCCAAATGGATCGTTCATTGCTGACGCCTCGCCCTGATCGCGGCACCTCGCCGCGCTTGCGATTGAGACTACAGCAGCGAGTGATGTTTCCAGCACTTTCAGGCGCCTGCTCCTCAACCGCGTAAAAACCCTTATAATCCTGCGCCTATTCCCTCTGATGCGAGATCCGCCGTGAGCTTACCGCCGTGCCCAAAATGCAGTTCCGAGTACACCTACGAAGATGGCAGCCAGCTCGTGTGCCCGGAATGCGCCCACGAGTGGTCGGCTGACGGCGCCAGCGCCGAAGCGGGCGATGACACCAAGGTGATCAAGGACGCTGTGGGCAACACCCTGCAGGACGGCAACACCGTCACAGTCATCAAAGACCTGAAGGTCAAAGGCTCGTCGCTGGTGGTCAAGGTCGGCACCAAAGTCAAAAACATCCGCCTGGTGGACGGCGATCACGACATCGACTGCAAAATCGACGGCATCGGCGCGATGAAGCTGAAGTCGGAGTTTGTGAAGAAGGGTTGATCGCCGTCCGGCCTGATCGGCAGATTGATCGTTCCTCACGGTTTACCTGCTGATCGTTCCTTACGCTCCGTGTGGGAACGATCAGCAAGTCGCTACTCCTGGCCGAGCCAACTTTAGATTTTTGAGGCATGTAGTGTGAAAGACTCAGTCTTGCTACTGACAGTCGCGGTGATCGTCGCCTTTGCCGCTTGGGTGTTTTGGCACTACGCCGGGCTGAGCGGTTTTGAGCTACTGAGCACTTTGATAGTTGTGTCGCTTGCCGTGGACAACACGCGCTTGAGGCGCGAGTTGAAAAAGCGCAGAGCTTAGTCGGTAGGCGCGATTCATGCGGCCTCGCTATCGTGCGCTGTGATCGTTCCTTACGCTCCGCGTGGGAATGCCGCTCATGATGCTCCGCGTTATTCAAACGCGGAGCATCCCCGGCGGCGTTACCAAGCAGAGCGTGGGAACGATCATCAAGGGGGTGAACTCAGTATCTCGGTGACGCTGCTGGACCTGTGGGAGTGAGCTTGCTCGCGAACACGGCATTTCAGCCGCTAGATGATTCGCGGATGCACCCACCGCTTCGTGAGCAAGCTCACTCCCACAATGGATTGTGTGCGGCATGGTTTTCCGCACGCTAACCCAGATGCCCGCCTCAACTCGGCAAATTAATCCCGAACGTATTCACTCCATCCTCGCTGCGCACGAACACGGTGCCGCCGTGCATCAGGGCGATGGCTTTGACGATCGCCAGGCCAAGCCCGTGGTTGGCGCCGCTGTTGCTGCGCGAGGCATCGACGCGATAGAAGCGCTCGAACAGTTTGGGCAGATGTTCCCCGGCGATCGGCGCGCCGGGATTGGTCACGCCGATGCTGACGTGATCGCCTTCATCGCGAATGTCCACCTGAATCAACTGCCCAGGCGAGGTGTGCTGCACCGCGTTGTGCAGCAGGTTGATCAGCGCCCGGCGCAAGTGCGCGGTTTCGATGGGCGCGTTGGCATCACCCCGCACTTCAACATGCACTTGGGCGTCTTCCAGAATGAAGTCCAGATAATCCAGGGTCTTCGCCACTTCCTGGGCGAGTGAGGCCTGGGTCAGTTGAGTAGCTTTGCTGCCTTGATCTGCGCTGGCCAGGAACAGCATGTCATTGATGATCGAGCGCAGCCGTTCGAGCTCTTCGAGGTTGGATTGCAGCACCTCGAAGTAATGCTCGGCCGAGCGCCCGCGGGTCAGCGCCACCTGCGTCTGACCGATGAGGTTGGTCAGGGGAGAGCGCAGTTCATGGGCAACGTCGGCGTTGAATGACTCCAGCCGTGAATAGGCCTGCTCGACCCTATCCAGCGTCGAGTTGAACGAGGTCACGAACTGATCCAGTTCAGGCGGCAGATGCGACAATTTCAGGCGCCCGCTCAGTCGTGGCGGCGTCAGTTTGCGCGCCTCCAGAGACAACTCCGTCAGCGGCTTCAAGCCGATGCGCGCCACCCAGTAACCCAGAGCAGACGCGAGCAGGATGCCGACGGCGGCCAGACTGATCAGCGCGATGAGCAGGGAATGTTGGGTCTGCCAGAAGGTTTCGGTGTCCACCGCTGTCAGAAAACGCAGCGGCGGACGTTGATCTTTCGCCGGGAACTGACTGACCAGCACCTTGAACGGGTAGTCATGGCCGCTCAGGTTCAAGTCGCGCATGCCCAGCGGGCCCTTGGCGAAAGCGCGGATCTCGGTGTCCGGGTTGCCGAATTCATAGGTCGGGTTGTCGCTGACCACCCAAAAGCGCAGGCGTTTGTCTTCCTCACTGAGCAGCCTGAGCTTGGCGTTGATTTTGGCCCAGTGCTCGGGCGTTCCATAACGCTGGACGGCCGATTCGAGCACGCTGTAACGGGCGTCGACTTCGGCTTCCGGCAACAGCCCGAGGCCCTTGTCCACTTGCAGGTAAAGCGCCCAGCCGATCAACAGAAACACCAGCAGCGCCACGAGGGCGAACATGCCGCTCAGGCGCAGGGCGATGGAATTAGTCGACACGACGGCTCTCCAGCACGTAACCCATGCCGCGAATGGTGTGCAGCAGTTTTTGCTCGAACGGCCCGTCGAGCTTGGCACGCAGGCGTTTGATCGCGACTTCGACGACGTTGGCATCGCTGTCGAAATTCACGTCCCAGACCATCTCGGCAATCGACGTCTTCGACAGGATTTCCCCCTGACGCCGAGCCAGTACGCTCAGCAGCGAAAACTCCTTCGCCGTGAGATCCAGACGTGCGCCGGCCCGCGTGGCCTTGCGGCTGATCAGGTCGATCCACAAATCAGCGACGCTGATCTGCACCGGCTCGTGGCCGCCACTGCGCCGGGTCAAAGCCTGCAGGCGAGCCACCAACTCCAGAAACGAAAACGGCTTGCCCAAATAATCGTCAGCCCCTTCGCGCAGGCCGCGAATGCGATCGTCGACGTTCTCGCGGGCGGTGAGCATTATCACCGGCGTCTGCTTGCGCGCACGCAGGGCTCGCAGCACGCCATAGCCATCGAGGCCGGGCAGCATGACGTCGAGAATGATCACCGCGTAGTCGCTTTCCAGCGCCATGTGCAGGCCTTCGATGCCTTCGCGCGCGACGTCGGTGGTGTAACCCTGCTCGGTCAGGCCCCGGTGCAGGTAATCGGCGGTTTTCTCTTCGTCTTCGATAATCAGGACACGCATCGGTCCACGCTCACTTTTTCACTGCTTGCTTATTAGGTACTTGGTTTCAACGGCTTACTTTTCAGTGGCCAGTTCCGCAACCGCCGGCTTACCGGATGCTGTCGCGCCCGGCGCTGTCGAAGCAGGCGTCTGACGCGGGCGGTGGAACAGTCGCTCCAGTTGCAGGTAGATCACGGGCGTGGTGAACAGCGTCAGCGCCTGGCTCACCAGCAACCCTCCGACAACGGCAATGCCCAAGGGCTGACGCAGCTCCGCACCGACACCATAACCGAGCATCAACGGCAGCGCGCCGAGCAATGCCGCCAGCGTGGTCATGATGATGGGCCGAAAGCGCGTCAGACACGCTTCATAAATGGCGTCACGCGGAGACATGCCGCGATTGCGCTGGGCGTCCAGCGCGAAGTCCACCAGCAGGATGCCGTTCTTCTTGACGATGCCGATCAGCAGCACGATCCCGATCAGGCCCATGATCGAAAAGTCCTGACCCATCAGCCACAGCAGCAACAGCGCACCGATACCGGCGGAGGGCAGGGTGGAAATGATCGTCAGCGGATGGACGAAGCTTTCATACAGCACGCCCAGAATGATGTACACCGCCACCAGCGCCGCGAGAATCAGCCACGGCTGGTTGGCCAGCGAACTCTGGAACGCCTGGGCCGCGCCCTGGAAGTTGCCGATGATCGAGGCGGGCATGCCGATCTCGTTCTTCGCCTGATCGAGCAGCACCACCGCATCACCCAAGGCAACGCCCGCCGACAGGTTGAACGACAGGTTCGCGGCCGGGAACATGCCGTCATGGCTGATCGACAACGGTCCCATCTTCGGCGCGCCGACCTTGGCAAGCGCCGACAGCGGCACCATTTCATTGGTCAGCGGCGAGCGCAGGTAGAAGTAATTGAGGCTTTCGGCCTTGCCGCGCTGCTGCGGCTCCAGCTCCAGGATGACTTTGTACTGGTTGATGTCGGTCTGGTATTCGTTGATCTGGCGCTGACCAAAGGCGTCGTACAGCGCCTGATCGACGTCCGCCGTGGTGAGGCCGAAACGCGCGGCGGCGCTGCGGTCGATGTCGAGGTGCGTGACGCTGCCGCCCAGTTGCAGGTCGTTGGAGAGGTCGCGGAAGGCCGGCAGGGTCTTCAGTTTATCGGTCAGCTTTTGCGTCCAGACATTCAGCAGCGCGCCGTCGTTGCTCTTGAGCACGTATTGGTACTGCGCGCGGCTCGGCCCGGAACTCAGGTTGATGTCCTGCCCCGCGCGCAGGTACAGGACGATGCCGGGGATCTGCGCCAGTTTCGGCCGGATCCGGTCGATGAACTGGCTGGCGGAAACGTCACGGTCTGCACGGTCCTTGAGGGCGATCCACACCCGGCCGTTGGCGATCGTCTGGTTACTGCCGCTGACACCGACCGAATGGGAAAACGCCTTGACCGCCGGATCCGCGGCGATGATTTTCGCCAGCTGTTTGTGTTTCTCGATCATGTCCGGGAAGGAAATATCCGCCGCCGCTTCACTGGTGCCCAGCACCATACCGGTGTCCTGAACCGGGAAAAATCCCTTGGGGATCAGCACATAGCCGACCACCGCAAGCGCCAACGTCAGGCCGAAAATACCCAGCATCAATCGCTGGTGCGCAAGGGCAAAGCGCACGCCGCGGGCATACCGCGCGAGCAGTCGCTCGCCGAAGCCGGGCTTGGCGTGGGGATCGTGTTTCGGTGCGCGCATGAACAGTGCCGCGAGGGTAGGCGCCAGGGTCAGCGAGACCACCACCGAAATCAGAATGGTCGATGTCGCGGTCAGCGCGAACTCCTTGAACAGCCTGCCGACCACGCCGCCCATGAACAGCAGCGGAATGAATGCCGCGACCAGCGAAAAGCTGATCGACACCACGGTGAAGCCGATTTCGCTGGACCCTTTGATCGCCGCGTCGCGCTTGCTTTCGCCGGCTTCCAGGTGTCGGTGGATGTTCTCCACCACGACAATCGCATCGTCGACGACAAACCCCACCGCCACCACGATGGCCACCAGCGTCAGGTTGTTCAGGCTGAAGCCGAGCACGTACATCAGCGCGAAACTGGCAACGAGGGACACGCCCAGCACGGCGGTCACGATCAGCGTCGCAGAGAGCTGGCGCAGGAACAGCGCCATGACCGCGATCACCAGCGCGATGGCAATCAGCAGCGTCATCTCCACTTCATGCAACGATGCACGAATGGTTTTGGTGCGGTCGCTGAGCACCGAGACGTCCACCGACGCCGGGAGCATTTCCTGCAATTTGGGCAACTGGCCGAGCACCCGGTCGACCGTCTCGACGATGTTCGCGCCGGGCTGGCGGAACACCACGATGTTCACGCCCTGCTGATCCCCGGACCAGGCCCGCACGTAGGCGTTTTCCGAACCGTTGATGACCCGCGCCACGTCACGTAAATGAACCGGTGCGCCATCTTTGTAGGAAACGATCAGTTGTTCGTAGTCCTTCGCCTGAAACAGTTGGTCGTTGGAGGCGAGGGTGGAAATGCTGTCTTTGCCGTACAGCGCGCCCTTGGCCAGGTTCAGGCTGGTCTGCTGCAGGGATTCCCGCAGATCGGCGAGGGTCAGCCCGATGGATGCAAGTTTTTCAGGCGCCGCCTGCACGCGAATTGCCGGACGTTGCTGACCGGTGATGTTGACCTGTCCGACGCCATCGATCTGACTCAACTGGCGCGCCAGCAGGGATTCGGTGACGTCGCTGAGTTCGGTGGCGGGCATCAGGTTCGAGCTGACGCTGAGGATCAGCACCGGGCTGTCCGCCGGGTTGACCTTGCGCCAGGTCGGCAGGGTCGGCAGGTCTGCGGGCAAACGGCCGGCCGCGGTGTTGATGGCCGCCTGCACTTCCTGCGCGGCGGTGTCGATGCTTTTGTTGAGGGTGAACTGCAGCGTCAGGTTGGTGGAGCCCAGCGCGCTGCTCGACGTCATCTGGGTCATGCCGGGGATGGCGCTGAACTGCACTTCGAGCGGCGTCGCCACCGACGATGCCATGGTTTCCGGGCTGGCGCCGGGCAACTGCGCAGCCACTTGAATCGTCGGAAACTCGGCCTCCGGCAGCGGCGCCACCGGCAGGCGAGGGAAGGCGATGCAGCCCAGCAGCACCAGCGCGAAGGTCAGCAGAACCGTGGCGATCGGGTGGTTGACGCACCACGCGGAGATGGACCCGCGGCTGTTCATTTCGCCGCCCCGGTGGAGTCGGCCAGGGTGTCCACAGGATCACCCTTGACCACCTCGATGTGCGAACCGTTTTTCAGACGCGACTGACCGTCGCTGACCAGCACGTCATTGGCCTCCACCCCGCTGATCAGCATCAGGTCGCTGTCCTGATACAGCACCTTGACCGGCACCACCTCGGCCGTGTCGCCCTTGACCCGATACACGTAATGCTGGTCGATGCCGCGCTGCACCACCTGTGGCGGAACCTTCAAGGCATTGCGATCGATGGCGGTCTGAATGCGCACGGTCACCAGCTGCCCTGGCCACAGCTTCTCGTCCGCATTGTCGAATATCGCCTTGGCGCGGATGGTGCCCGTGCTGGCCGCCACCTGATTGTCGATCAACAGCAACTTCCCCTGACCCAGCAGCGTGCCAGTCGCGCCTTCGCCGAGATAGGCATTGACCGGTGCGGGCGTGTTGGAGGCAATCAGATCGTGCAGCGTGGGCAGCATCTGCTGCGGCAGGGAAAACTCCACCGACACCGGGTCGATCTGCGTCACCGAGAAGAGCCCGGTCGCATCGCTGACGCGCAGGAAGTTGCCTTCATCGACGTTGCGGATGCCGACCCGACCTGTCACCGGCGAGCGTATTTGCGTGTAGGACAGCTGCACTTGCGAGGCATTGATCGACGCCTGATTGCCCAGCGCCGTGGCCTTAAGTTGGTCGACCAGCGCTTGCTGCTGATCGTACTGCTGTTTCGAGATGCTGTTGTCGACGGTCAGCAGCTTGTAGCGCTTGAGGTCGACATTGGCCACGTTCAGCTGCGCCTGGCTCTGGGTCAACAGCGCTTTTGCCTGATCGAGTGCGGCGCGGATCGAGCGATCATCGATGGTCGCCAGCAGATCACCCGCCTTGACCTGCTGCCCTTCCTTCACCAGCACCCTGGTCAAAATCCCGTCCACCTGAGGACGAATCACCACGCTTTGCAGCGACAGCACCGAGCCGATGCCGGTGACGTAACGCGGCACGTCTTCCTGCATGACGTTGATCACGCGCACCGGCACGGCAACCGGGGTGCTGACCTTCTTTGCCGCGGGACGTGTCACTGCCCAGACGCCTATCACCACGAGCACGACCAACAGGGTCGCGAGCATCACAACGTTGTTCTTCTTCTGCATACAGGGACAGGGCCAACCAGTGAATGAGGGGCGGGTAACCGAGAGCGTTCTTTATAACCCTTTGACCCGGTCAGCAAAATGACTGCTGCCTGTCAATATTGTCAGGTGAATAAGGGCAGACGATGAACGTGGGTAAAGAAACAACGCCGCAGGGCGATACCCAGATAGAAGCCACGAGTTTCGATGAACGAGTTCTACTGTGACGGGGAAAATTCCTACATAAACTTCGTGAGTTCTGAATGCTGGTTCACCAGGGGCTGGACTGATTTCGCTCAGCAGGTCCCTACTCCGGAGTAGTGCGATGAAAAGCCAAAAGGCTGTTTCGCTGTTTTTCTCGATCGCGGTCATCGGTGCGTGTGACATGACGGCGCCTGCCGCCTGGGCTGCCCAAGGCGCGCTAATGTTTCACGGTAGCGTGGTCAATGCGACGTGCGACGCGCAGGTTTATAGCGCTCCGTCTTCAACCGGCTCCTTTAATACCGTGCCAGCCGACACTCATCTCACCTTGAGCGCAAGCCGTGGTGATGACGCGTGCGCTCAGCGAGTCGGGCCCGTACAGGTGACCTACAACGCGCTGTCCGCAGCCGGGTCTGAGGCTCACGCGGGCATCGTCACGCTGACTTATCCATAAGCGCTTTCGCGCTCACCCGAAGCTATCTGCTGACGAACCCGGCTCAATCGAGCCGGGTTTTTTGTGGGTGAACGCTTTAAAGGGGCTCGTCTGCGGCCAGGCCTTTCGGGGCACCGTGCAAACGTTCGCCTCAGGTTTTCTGAGGACGTAATGCCGCAAGCCGCGGCCTGCCTGGGGTCTGACACAGAAGCGTCACCTCCTACTGAAAGGTCCCACACGCGCAACTGTATTTTCAATCCAAAAGAGGTAGATCGCCTGACAGCCGACCTTGAAGACGCTGCTTATAGTTCGTGTCGTCCTTTTGGGCACACACGAATCGACACAAGGAACGTCGTTATATGAAAAAGCTTTCTCTTACCCTGGCTATCGTGGCCGCAATGGGGCTTGGCATTTCCGGGACCGCGAATGCTGCGAACAACGGCAAACTTGTTTTCACCGGTACCCTGACCAATATCACGTGTGACATCGGCGCCGGAACGGGCGCCACCCCTGGCAACAACCCCGGCGAGATCAACGTAGACCTGGGCAACGTCTCGTTTTCCGACATCGGTCTCTTCGCCGACAACAAACTTGAAACCGCATCGCCCATCCAGCTGTTGGTCAATTGCACCGGCGGCGCCTCTCAATACAACACTGTGAACATGCGCTTCGTTGCTCGCCAGGGCAGCGGTCTGGATAACCTCGATCAGAAACTGCTGCGGGCCACCGGCGCGGCGGACGGTGTGGGCATCGGTCTGCTCAATGCATCCAATCAGTTGATGGACCTGAGCGGCAACGAAACCATCGACACGCCGCTGGTCAAGGACGGTGCCGATGGCGCGACCGCCGAGATCAACTTCGGCGCGGTGTACGTCCTCAACGGCGCGGCCACCAACCCGGGTAATGCCGACGGCTTCCTGCCGTTCGTGATGGATTACCAGTGATGTAGCGGGCGAGCGGGCGTTGCTCGCTCGCCTTCCTGGCGTGTCCACCCCACAGCCCAAGACGGTCTCACCATGTTTCCTGATTTCATTCGCGGCTCGGCCCTATGGCTGGGCCTGCTCCTGGCTGCCCCGGCGCAGGCGGGTATCGTGCTCAACACCACGCGTGTCATCTACCAGGCTACGGACAAGGAAGTCAGTTTCGTTGTGAACAACAGCGGGACGGCTGACATCCTCGCCCAGTCATGGCTCGAAGCGCAGAACGACACCGAGAATCTGCCTTTTGTCGTCACTCCGCCGCTGGCGCGAATGGCGGGCAGTGCCCGGCAAATGATTCGGGTGATCTACGCCGGCGAAGGTTTGCCTCAGGATCGCGAGTCGGTGTTCTGGCTCAACGTCCAGGAGATCCCGCAATCGGCGAAGGATAATCAGCTGCAGATCGCGATTCGTCAGCGCATCAAACTCTTCTACCGGCCCGCCGGTTTGAGTGACGATCCGCTCGACGCTGCCAAAAACCTCAAATGGCGCATGCATGACGGCCAGCTGGAAGTCAGCAATCCGACGTCGTATCACGTTTCAATGATTCAGATCGACGCCCGCCAGCAGGGCAAGACGCTGTTCAAGGCGGACAGCAGGATGCTGGCGCCAAAGCAGACCGTTCAATTGCCGCTCACTCATTCGGCCAGTGGTCACGCGGTGGACCTGCGGTTCATCAGCATCAACGATTTCGGCGCGCAGGAGCCGTACACCGCAAAGGTGTCCGGTGGCCAGACGACTCAAGCCATCAAGGCCGCCAACGTCATCACCCGGGCCGAGTAGCCACTCAGTCGCGGGCCGGATTTTACCCAGGTCTTTCTTCGGTCGCAGTCATGCGGCTCCAGCGCCTTGCGCCTGCCAAACATGATTTGCCAGCGCCTTGCGCCTGCCAAACATGATTTGCCAGCGCGTCGGAATCGAGAACACGAGTGAAACCAGCCAATGGAACCCCGAGATCACACCCAGGGAGATGCACGGATCGCAGCATGCTCGTCCCGCATCGACCGCAGACATTTGGCACACCTGCCTGTCCGGATCAGCCCCCTGGCGAGGATTATTCTTGCCTCGGCAGGCATGGCACTGGCCTCATCCGCGACTGCAATGACTGACCAAAGCAGCGCCGCGACCGATGTGAAATTCAACACCTCGTTCATCCAGGGCACCGATCAGCCTGCTGATCTCGCGACCTTTTTGCACGGTAACAGCGTGGTCCCCGGGACCTATCGGGTGGATGTATACGTCAATCGTGTGCTGAGCGGGCGGCGTGACATCAGCTTCATCGCCAACCCTGCAAAAGGCACCGTCGAGGCCTGCCTCACCCTGGACATGCTCCGCCAGTTCGGCATGAACCCGGAGGCTGTGGAAGCCGGCGATGCCTCGTCGACGGAATGTTTCGATCTCCCGGCGCGGGTCGAATTCGCCCGCGTCGACTACCAGCCGGCGAGCCTGCGCCTGAACATCAGCATTCCCCAGGCCATGATGTTGCGCAGCGCTCGCGGCTACGTGCCGCCGGAGTTATGGGACGAGGGCGAGACGGTCGGTTTCGTCAATTACAACTTCAGCGGCGCGCGCCGTACCCGCAGTGGCCAGGGTCGCTCTCACGCCCAGGATCAGTATTACCTGAGCCTGCGCAACGGCGTGAACCTCGGTGCCTGGCGACTGCGCAACGAGTCCTCGCTGACCTATGGCAATGATCAGCCGTACCGCTTTCGCAGCAACCGGACATTCGTGCAGCGCGACCTCACGGCAATGAAAGGCCAGCTGACCCTGGGCGAAACCTTTACCGATTCGCAAGTCTTCGACAGCGTTCGATTCCTCGGCGCCATGGTGATGTCCGACGAGGGCATGCTGCCCGACAGCGAGCGGATTTTCGCGCCGGTCATTCGTGGCATCGCCGACACCAACGCGTTGGTGGAAGTGCGTCAGAACGGTTTCATGCTGTACAGCGGCAACGTCTCGCCGGGCCCGTTTGAAATCACCGACATCTATCCCAGCGGGTCGAACGGCGATCTGGAAGTGACGGTGGTCGAAGCCGACGGCAGCAAGCGCGTGTTCGTCCAGGCCTACGCATCGCTGCCCATCATGGTGCCCAAAGGCGCGTTGCGTTACAGCCTCGCCGCCGGCCAATACGACAGCAACACCGAGGACGGTCTCTCTCCCGGCTTCACCTCCGGCACCGTGGTATACGGCCTGACCGAGCGGGTAACGGCAGCGGGCGGCGTGCAAATCGCCGAGGATTACCAGGCCGGCAACATCGGGGCGGGTGTTAACACCGGGCTCGGCGCGGTGTCGCTGGACGTGACCCAGTCCCTCAGCCGCCAGCGTGAGCAACGCTACAGCGGGCAGAGCCTGCGGGTGCGCTACGCCAACACGCTGGACCTGACCCAAACCACCCTCGCCGTGGCCGGCTATCGCTATTCAACGAATCAATACCTGACGTTCGACGACCATGTGGATGCGTTGCAGGCGCGTGACGGATCCGCCAGCGCGCGGGCCAAGGATCGCCTCGAAATCAGCCTGACCCAATCGCTGCCGGCGCAGGGCGCGTCGCTAAGCTTTACCGGATCCGAACAACGTTACTGGGACCGGGGCAGCAAGACGCGCCAGTTTTTTCTGTCGTGGAACTCGGCGTGGCGCAGCCTCAGTTACAGCCTGTCGGTCGAGCGTAACCAGACCTTCGAGCGCAGCGGAGACAATCGATCGGACAACCGTGTCGCGCTGACATTGAGCCTGCCGCTGGGGAGCGAATCCGGTTCGTCGCGGGTGTTCGGGAATGCCGTTCGCGACAGCTCTGGCGCGTCCAGCGTGCAGTCGGGCCTCAACGGGCAACTCTTCGACGACCGCAACAGCTTCTACTCGGTACAGGCGGGTCACGACAGTGAGTCGGGGTCGTCAGGGTTCGGCAAGCTCAGCACCACCACGGCCTACGGGCGTTTTGATGCGGGCTACGGACAGGGCAGGGATTATCAGGCGTTGAGCCTGGGCGCTTCGGGTTCGGTGGTTGCTCACGGCGGCGGGGTGAATTTGGGCCAGCCCCTGGGCGAGACCTTCGCGCTGGTGCAGGTAAAAGACGTCAGCGGTGCGCGGCTGAGCAATTTCAGCAACGTCGAAACCGCCGATAACGGCTATGCCATCCTGCCTTACGCCCAGCCCTATCGAACCAATTGGGTCAACCTCGATACTCGCCAGTTGGGCGCCGATGTTGAGCTGGAAAATGCCGTGGACCAAGTCGTGCCCCGGCGCGGCGCGGCACCCCTGATCAGCTTTCGCACGGCAATCGGCCGGCGTGTGCAATTCGAACTGGTGCGGGCCGATGGCAGCCGCTTGCCCATGGGCGCAGCGGTTGAAGACGAGCAGGGCAAGCCGCTGGCAACCGTCGACCCCAGCGGGCGTGCGCTGGTGCTGAGCGAGCGGGACAGCGGCGAACTCATTGTCAAATGGACCGATCAGCAGTGCCGTGCATCGTTCGTGCTGCCGCCCAAGGAAGCCCATCGCAGCTACGATCGCCTGAAGGTGCAATGCCTATGAAACGCGCCTGTCTGTCAGGGTTATTTCTGGCCGTGATCAGCGGCATGGCCCAAGGCGCGGTCTCGCTGTCAGGTACCCGGTTGATCTTCGACGGTCGCGATAACGAGGCGACGATCGAGGTCAGCAATCGCAGTGATGCCGAGGCCTTGATTCAGGCCTGGCTCGATGCGCCCCGCGGCGACGATCAGCCAGGCGATGGGAGTGCGGCCGACCTGCCGTTCGCGTTGACCCCGCATCTGGTGCGCCTGCCAGCCAAGGGCAAGCAGACCCTGCGCCTGCTGTATGAAGGCATCGGCATGCCCCAGGACCGGGAATCGATGCTGCACCTGTTCGTGCTGGAAATCCCTCGGCGCAGCCCGGCGGTTCAGCAGTTGAGCATTGCCATCCGCCAGCGCATCAACGTGTTCTATCGGCCAGCGGGGCTGACCGGCGACCCGGCGGATGCGGCACAAACGCTCCTCTGGCAACGCGCGCCATCGGTGAGCGACAGGCTTTCGGTGCGCAACCCGACGCCGTATCACGTTTCGCTGCTGGACCTGCGCCTCAATGGAATCGAGGTCGCAGACCACCGGTTGCTGGCGCCTTTTTCGGACGCATCGCTGCCCCTCCCTGTCCTCGGCACAAAAGTCCCGGTGCCCTTCATCCTGAGTTTCAAGGCCATGACTGATTACGGCGGACAGCGCGATTACTGTGCCGCTGCGCACGCCGGATTCACACTCACCCATAGGGAAATGCTGACATGAAAAGAACCATCATCCGAGGGTGGTTGACGTTGCTGACGACGCCGCTGCTGATGCTGTTGATGCCCGGCTGCGCACTGGCGCTGACCTGCAAGACCCAGGGCGCCGGCGAGACGGTGGTGCGCGCGGACCTCGGCAGCACCGTCGCCATCCCGGCGAATCTGCCCGATGGCAGCGCGGTCTGGCGTTCGGAGCGACTGAACCTTGCCGTCGAATGTGCGAGGGACGAACCGGGTGGTCCCGAGGATGTGTTGATTTATCTGAACCCTGACAACCTGCAGATCGGACAAGGCATTCGCGCCGGACTCACATTGAGCGGCGTCGACTTCGTGCAAACCAGCGGGCGTATTCCCACGCGTCAGCAAGCCCCGGCCTGCACGGAGGCACGCTCGGCCTGCCCGAGCGTCGCGTTCAACCTGGCGTTTTCGGTGTTCATCCAGAAGTACGGTCCGACCCCGCCCTCCGGCGTCGCCAGTGATCTGCACGACTATCGATTGTTCCAGCTCGACGCTGGCAGCGGGCAGAGTCCGGGGGGAGACCGCACGCTCAGCTACGTCATCAACAACCTTGAAGGGCTGCGCTTCGTCGCCTGCGATGCTGAGTTGCGGGTCATGCCCGAGACCGTGGATTTCGGCGACGTGGCCATCCGCAACGTGCGGGTGGGAGAAGTCGCCACCTTTCAGCGCTTCGCCCTGGCGACCAGCCGCACCTGCGAATCGCCGTTCAGCCTCAATGCGCGCATCACGCCGGTGTCTGGAACACTCAAGGGCGACGTGCTGGTGCCCATCAACAACGACAGCATCGGCGTTCGCATCACCCATGCCCGGGACAGCTCGCCCGTGCCGTTCCTCGAACCCTTCCACCTGACCGATCTGCTGGAGGGCAATTACTCGGAGACCGCTGACTTCAACGCCGAGCTGCTCTGGCAAACCAGTAAGCCGACCGCAGGCCCGTTTTCGGCGGAAGTGATGGTGGATCTGTTCTACAAATAGGCGCGCGCAGCCGGTCTGTTGGCAGAAGCGATCCGCTGGCGATTCAGGTATGCTGCGCGGCCCTCGGGCGCCGCCCGTATTCTCGAACGTCTGCCATTCCGGAGCTTTCATGACCACCCCCGAACACACGCCCGCTCCTGATGCTCGTGATTCGCACGCTTCGGTCGACGCCAACGCTGCGGCGGCGGACACAAAACCTGCGATCCCGGCCTTCAGCTTCCCGTTCAAACCGGGCGAGCTGTTGCAGGCCAAGAAGGACCAGCAGCACTACAAAGGCTCGGGCAAATCGAACCACGACAAGCGTCCGGGCGTCGCGCCATCAGGCACCCGTCGGTCGATGGGCAAGCGCTGATCACACCTTCGCTGGCGCGCACGGCAGGGTCATCCGACCCCCGCCGTGGTCATGCTTCGTTACGAAAACTGTCCTGATACTGAGCCTTACTTCTCCGGCAACGTTGTGACGTTATCCCATTCGGTGATCACCGCTTTCTTGTTCTTGCGGTCGTAGAGGCACAGCTCGGTGCCCGTCTTGTTCTTCATGAACGCCTGTTTGTACTGGCCTTTGATCAACAGCGCGTTGAAGCCGACGCTGTCATCGAAGGCCGCATCGGCGCCGGCAGGTTTGGCATTCTTCAGGGAGCTGGCGCTGACACAACTGTCGACCAGGGTTTTGTTGAAGCCGGCCCAGGCGTCCGGGCTGGAGGCATTGGCCTGGCCGGCGGCGCAGGCGGTGAGAACGAGTAACAGCGCGGCGTGCATCTTCATGGGTAGGGCTCTCCATGGCATGAGGGGGGAACGCGTCTCGGCGCAGATTCAGCGCGGTTCGAGTTCGTGGCGCTGAATATATTGCATACCGGCGCGCTCATACAGTCGGCGTGCGCCCAGGTTGCTTTCCATCACCTTGAGATCGACGTGGCCTTCGCCCCGCTGGCGGAAGGCCGAGAACGCCTGATTCAGCAACGCCAGACCCAGGCCTTGACGGTGCGCGCGCGGGTGAACCACCAGATTGCGGATGAACGCGCTGGTCCAGCATTGCGCCACGGCCACCACGCCTTGAGCATCCTCCACAACGAAACACAGCGCCTGGTCAAACTCGGGATCAGTCTCGAAGGCGTCCAGCCAGGTGGCATAGTCGGGCACCCGGCCGCCGCCGTATTCGCGTCCCAGCATCAGCAATTGATGAACCGCCGGGGCGTTGTGCGCACTGAGCTCAACGGGGCGCACACCAGCGGGCCAGACCGCATCATCAGGGGCCGGGGCAAGGTGGCGGCGCATCAGCCAGTAGTGCGCGGTGGAGGCATCGCCTGCGGCCGGACTCAGATTCCCTGAGCTTCGACCGTGCGGGCGGCTTCGATCAAGCATCGTGTCAGCTCGGGCGAGGAGAACTTGGTCAGAACAGCGTTGGCGCCGGCAGCATTGGCCTTCTCGGCGTTCATCGCGCTGTCCAGTGAAGTGTGCAGCAGGACGTACAGCTCCTGGAAGTCCGGGGTCTCCCGAAGCGTGCGGGTGAGCGCGTAGCCGTCCATCTCCGACATCTCGATGTCGGACACCAGGACGTTGATCTGCTTCGCCGTGCCTTGCAGTTCAAGTAACTGATCAATGGCTTCCCGCGCGCTGCGGGCGGTGTGGCATTCGATGCCCAGGTTGCGCAGGGTGATCACCGATTGTTGCAGCGCCACCTGACTGTCATCGACCACCAGAATGCGCGCCTTGGCTAGCACGGCAGCGTCTTCGGTACTCAGCTCGGCACGTTCGGCGACGATCCGCGCCGGCGCGATGCCGTGAATGACCTTCTCGATGTCCAGCACCTGAACCAGCGTCCCGTCCACCTGCGTCACGCCGGTGATGAACGACTTGTTGCCGGAGCCGAAGGGTGGGGGGCGAATGTCAGTGGTCAGGCAGTGAACGATCTTGCTGACGGCCTGTACATGCAACCCCTGCTTGGAGCGGCTGACATCGGTGACGATCAGGCAGCCGCCATCCGGGTCCACCAACGGACGCTCGCCAATCGCGCGACTCAGGTCAATCACCGACAGCGGGTTGCCGCGCAGGGTCGCGACGCCTTTGACGTGCGGGTGGGATTCGGGCAAGCGCGTGAGGGGAGGGCAGGGGATGATTTCACTGACCTTGAGCAGGTTGATCGCCATCAGCTTTCCGCTGCGTAACGTGAACAGCAGAAGCGAGAGTGAATCTGCGCGGACGTTCTTGGACATATAAACCTTCTGTGATGCGTTGCCTGGCCGCGTGGAATCGGCCAAAAGCTTTCGATGACGGTTTATCGACCTGCGCAAGTCAGGCTTTAACCCTTTCGACCTGAAGGCTCATTTCGGTGCACATCCTGCACAGTCAAATTGACCCCGGCAGGGTCATTTTGACACGCAATGCGAGGAGTCAAATTGACTCACCCTCATCGCGGAGGCCGGTTTCAGGGGGGCGCGCAGCTGGCACGGTTCATGAACTGCTGAGGTATTGCCAGCTCATTCTATCTCAGGAGTTTTCTATGTTGTCTGCATCGGATCGTGCCATCGTCAAGTCGACAGTGCCACTGCTGGAAAGCGGAGGCGAAGCGCTGATCACCCATTTCTACAAAATGCTGCTCGATCGATACCCGCAGGTGCGTCCTCTGTTCAATCAGGCCCACCAAGTGAGCGGCGATCAGCCACGCGCGCTGGCGAACGGCGTATTGATGTATGCGCGGCACATCGATCAGCTTGATCAGCTGGGCGATCTGGTCGCCAAGATCATCAACAAGCACGTGGCACTGCAGATCCTTCCCGAGCACTACCCTCTCGTCGGGGAATGCCTGCTTGAGTCCATTCGCGAAGTGTTGGGTGCCGAGATCGCCACTGACGAGGTGATTACCGCGTGGGGCAACGCCTACGGCCAGCTCGCCGACATTTTGATCGGTGCAGAAAAAGCCATCTACGACGAGAAGGCCCAGGCAGTGGGCGGCTGGCGCGGCGCACGGGAATTCAAGGTCGTCGCCAAGACACCGGAGAGCGCAGAAATCACCTCGTTCTACTTCGCCCCCGCAGACGGCCACCCGATTCTGCAATTCACTGCCGGCCAGTACATCGGCCTGCAACTGCAGGTGGGGGGCGAAGAAATCCGCCGGAACTACTCGCTGTCAGCGCTTGCGGGGAACAATCAGTACCGCATCAGCGTCAAGCGCGAGCCTGGCGGCGTTGCCTCCAATTACCTTCACGATCACCTGCAGCTGGGGGACAGCATCAATCTGTTTCCGCCGTCAGGGGAATTCATCCTGACCCACAGCGACAAACCGCTGGTGTTGATCAGCGGCGGCGTCGGCATCACGCCGACCCTGGCGATGCTGGAAGCCGCGCTGCATACCCAGCGTCCGATCTACTTCATCCACTGCGCTCGCAATGGTTCGGTGCACGCGTTTCGCGACTGGATAGAAAACCTCGCCACCCGGCATCCCCAACTCAAGCGTTTCTACTGCTACGCGCAAGATGATGGCGTAAGCCCCGCACCCCATGGGACAGGGCTTCTCGATCAGACGCGGCTGGAACAGTGGCTTCCGGAGAACCGGGATGTTGACGCCTACTTTCTGGGGCCCAAAGGCTTCATGTCTGCGATCAAGCGTGAATTGAAAACGGCGGGCGTACCCGATGCGCAGACGCGTTACGAATTCTTCGGGCCTGCATCGGCGCTGGAATGATCGCTGCGACAATTAGACGCATCCTACATATATATAGAAGGAGTTCGCGCGGCGATGCGCGTCTGCGACAAAAAGCCGCACTCTTCTATATATAAGCAAGGTGTCAGGCCGGGTGGGGGCTGTGTATGGGGATGTTAACGCTCAGGTAATGCGCAAGTGTCCACCATTGCGCCGGTTGCGGTGCCGGGCGTTGGCCTGCTGCTGTTGTGCTACGGCGGGCGTTCTGTGAACGGACGGGCACGACGGTGGTAGAATCGCCGGCTTTCCGGGGCGTCCGGGCCGCAACACAACGCATCCGTCGATCCGGATGACTCCAATTCAAAGGATATGTGAATGACTGACGAGATGGTGTACCTGCGGCGTGAAAAGCAGCTTCTGGTGGTGCTCGGGATCATCTGCCTGGCCCTGATCGGCGGCGCCCTGTACATGCAGGTGGTGCTGGGCGAAGCGCCTTGCCCGCTGTGCATTCTGCAACGGTATGCGCTGTTGTTCATCGCGGTGTTTGCGTTCATCGGCGCAGCGATGCCCGGGCGTCTGAGCCTGACGATCTGTGAAGCGCTGGTCACCTTGAGCGCAGTAGGCGGCCTCGTTGCAGCGGGGCGTCATGTGTATATCCAGACCCATCCGACAGAGAGCTGCGGCATCGACGTGCTTCAGCCGATCGTCGACGGTCTGCCTCTGGCGTCGCTATTTCCGCTAGGCTTTCAGGTAGGTGGTTTCTGCGAGACGCCATATCCGCCAGTTCTCGGTTTGTCTCTGGCGCAGTGGGCATTGGTAGCGTTTGTTCTGACTGTCGTGCTGGTTCCGGCAGGAATCATTCGTAACAGGATGAAAGCACGCTGATTACAAAGTGTTGCGTAACAAAGCCCCTGTGCTCCTCCACGGGAACCGGGGCTTTCCGCCTTTTCAGGGTGCGACATAACACCGCATTTTTACCGATTCCGAAATTAACTGTTGCGCAGAAACTTATAGTCAATAAAACTTTACGTATCTACAATCGCCCCCAATTCACGCCCCCCCTCATTTGCGGGACGGTGTAAATCGAGGTTATTGAGCGTCTTTTCGCTCTAGTAGACGCGGTTCGAATGGCCTCCTGAGTCACGTTCTGAATGTCTGCGCCAAAGGATCTGGTCCGCATTAGCGGGTGCCACCATTCGAATAAGAAACCAAAGCTCAACCCGGATTTGTTGTGAGGCCCACATGCTTCCTGACAGGCCCCTTTTCAATCCAAGCATTTGCCAGCACCTGGCAGGGTGAAGTGTTGGCGGTCGAAACCCAACTGCGATGCGAAAGCTGCTTTTAGAGGTCGTGAGATGAGTAAAAAAAGGTACCCCAGGTTTTTTGGCTTCTTGGCCCTTTTCAGCATGCTCCTGCTCAGCGGGTGCGATTACACCCTGCTGGATCCCAAAGGGCATGTCGGCGTTCAAGAGCGTGACCTGATCATCACTGCTACCTTGCTGATGCTTTTGGTAGTGGTGCCGGTCATTTTCATGACCATCATCTTCGCCTGGAAGTATCGCGCTACGAACAAGAGCGCGACGTACACGCCTGACTGGGCGCATTCGACCCGCATTGAACTGGTGGTCTGGCTGGTTCCATTGGCCATCATCATCGTGCTCGGCTACGTGACCTACAAGTCGACCCACGCGCTGGATCCTTACCGCCCGCTCGAGTCGGACGTCAAGCCGCTGACCATTGAAGTGGTCGCGCTGGACTGGAAGTGGCTGTTCATCTATCCGGAACAGGGCATCGCCACCGTCAACAAGATCGTGTTCCCGGCCAACACGCCGATCAATTTCCGCATCACGTCCGATTCGGTCATGAACTCGTTCTTCATCCCTGCACTGGGCGGCCAGATCTACGCGATGGCCGGCATGCAGACCAAGCTGCACTTGATCGCCAATGAAAACGGCGAGTTCGATGGCATCTCCGCCAACTACAGTGGCGCAGGTTTCACCGGCATGAAGTTCAAGGCGACTGCCACCTCACAGGCTGATTTCGACACCTGGGTTGCCGACGTCAAGAATTCACCTAAAACACTGGCAACGGCCGAATACGCCGCGCTGGCCAAGCCTAGCGAACGTAACCCCGTTGAACTCTACTCCTCGGTCACTCCGAACCTGTTCCAGATCATCATCGACAAGTATGAAGGTATGAAGCCGGGCAAGATTGTCCATGAGAAGAAAGAAGTAGCAGGTACGGAAGGGATGGACATGGGTAAGCAGTCAGCTGCGCAGGCAGAGGAGTAAGCAATGTTTGGTAAATTAAGTCTGGACGCGATTCCGTTCCACGAGCCGATAGTCATGATCACGGTCGCCATGATCGCGATCGGTGGCGCGGCGTTGTTGGGCCTGATCACGTACTTCAAGAAATGGACTTACCTCTACACCGAGTGGCTGACGTCCGTCGACCACAAGAAAATCGGTGTCATGTACATCATCATTGCAATGGTCATGCTGCTGCGCGGCTTTGCCGACGCCGTACTGATGCGTTCGCAATTGGCCATGGCCACTGAAGGCTCGCCCGGCTACCTGCCGCCTGAGCACTATGACCAGATCTTCACCGCTCACGGTGTGATCATGATCATCTTCATGGCGATGCCTTTCTTCACCGGCCTGATGAACATCGTGGTGCCTCTGCAGATCGGCGCTCGCGACGTTGCCTTCCCGTTCCTGAACTCGTTGAGCCTCTATCTGCTGATCTCCGGCGTGATTCTGGTGAACGTGTCTCTGGGCGTCGGCGAGTTCGCACGCACTGGCTGGGTTGCCTATCCACCGCTTTCCGAACTCGGCTATAGCCCGGGCGTGGGTGTGGATTACTACATCTGGGCACTGCAGCTCTCAGGACTGGGGACGACGTTAACCGGGGTTAACTTCCTGGTCACCGTTCTGAAGATGCGCACCCCTGGCATGAAACTGATGGACATGCCGATCTTCACCTGGACCTGCACCTGGGCCAACGTCCTGATCGTGGCTTCGTTCCCGATCCTGACCGGCACCCTGGCGTTCCTGACCCTCGACCGTTACCTGGACTTCCACATCTTCACGAACGAGTTGGGTGGTAACCCGATGATGTACGTGAACCTGTTCTGGGCGTGGGGTCACCCTGAGGTCTACATCCTGATTCTGCCGGCGTTCGGGGTCTTCTCCGAAGTCATCTCGACCTTCACCGGCAAGCGTCTGTTCGGCCACCACTCGATGATCTACGCCTCCGGTGCGATCTCGATTCTGGGCTTCATGGTCTGGCTGCACCACTTCTTCACCATGGGTTCGGGTGCAAGCGTCAACGCCTTCTTCGGTCTGGCGACGATGCTGATTTCCATCCCGACGGGTGTGAAGCTGTTCAACTGGCTGTTTACGATTTACCAGGGCCGTCTGCGCTTCACCGCGCCAGTCATGTGGACCCTGGGCTTCATGGTGACCTTCTCCATCGGTGGTATGACCGGCGTACTGCTGGCTATCCCGGGTGCCGACTTCGTTCTGCACAACAGCCTGTTCGTGATCGCGCACTTCCATAACGTGATCATCGGTGGTGCTGTGTTCGGTTACATCGCCGGCTTCGCGTTCTGGTTCCCTAAAGCGTTCGGCTTCAAGCTGAACGAGAAGTGGGGCAAGGCAGCGTTCTGGTTCTGGATCTCTGGTTTCTACGTCGCCTTCATGCCGCTGTACGCACTGGGCTTCATGGGCATGACCCGTCGTCTGAACACCACTGACAACCCGGACTGGACGCCGTACCTGCACGTCGCGTTCGTGGGCGCTGCACTGATTGCCGTCGGTATCGCCTGCCAGCTGATCCAGATCTATGTGTCTATCCGTGATCGCGAGCAGAACCGCGACCTGACCGGTGACCCATGGAATGGCCACACCCTGGAATGGTCCACTTCGTCGCCACCGCCTTTCTACAACTTTGCAGAAATGCCGAAAGCCAACGAGATCGATCCGTTCTACGCCGCCAAGCGTGATGGCGAGGCGTACAAGGTTCCGGCCAAGTACTCCGACATCCACATGCCGAACAACACGGCGACGGGCATGGTGATGGGCCTCCTGCTGACCGTCTTCGGTTTCGCGATGATCTGGCACATCTTCTGGCTGGCTGCCGTCAGCTTGATCGGTACCATCGTGTACTTCGTGATTCACGCTGCACGTGACGATCAGGGCTACATGGTTCCTGCATCCGAAGTGGCACGCATCGAAGGCGAACAGCATGCGATCCTGGCTCGGGTCCGCAACGGTCAGACAAACACTCCTGTCAACAAGCTGGAGCAGGCATAAACAATGTCGAACTTAGTATTAGATGGTGCGAAGGGGCACGACCACGGTCATGACCACGAGCACGACCATGGTCACCATGACGCCGGCGAGATGAAGATCTACGGTTTCTGGATCTACCTGATGACCGACTGCATTCTGTTTGCGTCGATCTTCGCCATTTACGCGGTACTGGTTAACAACGTAGCGGGTGGCCCTGCGGGCCACGATATCTTCGAGCTGCCATACGTGCTTGGCGAAACCGCCTGCCTGTTGCTCAGCTCGATCACCTACGGCTTCGCCATGCTGGCGATGCACAAGGGCAACAAGTCGGGCGTTCTGGGCTGGTTATTCGTGACCTTCCTGTTCGGCCTGGGCTTCATCGGCATGGAGATCAACGAGTTCCACCTGCTGATCTCCGAAGGCTACGGCCCTAACCGCAGCGGTTTCCTGTCGGCGTTCTTCACGCTGGTCGGCACCCACGGTCTGCACGTGACCAGCGGCCTGATCTGGATGGCGATCATGATGTATCAGGTCTCCAAGCACGGTCTGACCGGGACCAACCAGACTCGCCTGAGCATGCTCAGCCTGTTCTGGCACTTCCTGGACGTTGTCTGGATCTGCGTGTTCACCGTTGTCTATCTGATGGGGACCATTTAAATGGCGAATTCACATCACTCAAATGACGCTGCCAGCCATGAACCTGCCGCCCACGGCAGCTTCAAGTCGTACATGGTCGGTTTCGTACTGTCGATCATCCTGACCGCGATTCCTTTCGGTCTGGTGATGTTCCCGACGATTTCGAAAGTGGCCACGCTGTGGGTCGTTCTGATCTTCGCAGTCGTGCAGGTTATCGTTCACCTGGTGTACTTCCTGCACCTTGACCGCTCCGCAGCACAGCGCAACAACGTCATCGCGTTTGCCTTCGCTGGGCTGGTGATCGTGCTGCTCGTTGGCTTGAGCACCTGGATCATGTTCAGCATTCACACCGCCATGATGGCGAAGTGAGGAAAACCTGATGTCACTGAAGCACTTTATCCAAATCACCAAACCGGGGATCATTTTCGGTAACGTGCTTTCGGTGGCAGGTGGCTTTTTTCTGGCGTCCAAGGGACATGTCGACATCGGCCTGTTCCTGGCAGCGGTGATCGGGACTTCACTGGTGGTGGCTTCTGGCTGCGTGTTCAACAACTGCATCGATCGCGATATCGATGTGAAGATGGAGCGCACCAAGAATCGGGTGCTGGTGCAAGGGTTGGTGTCAGTGCAACTGGCACTGATCTATGCCACCGTACTCGGCGTCGTCGGCGTCGGCCTGCTGTACACCAAGGCCAACGCACTGGCGGCGCTGTTTGCCGTGATCGGCTTCGTGATCTACGTCGGCTTCTACAGCCTGTACCTGAAGCGCAGGTCGGTTCATGGCACGTTGGTAGGTAGCCTGTCGGGTGCGATGCCGCCGGTGATCGGTTACGTCGCGGTCAGCAACACCTTCGACCTCGCGGCGTTGACCTTGCTGGTGATGTTCAGCTTGTGGCAGATGCCTCACTCGTACGCCATCGCGATTTTCCGCTTCAATGACTATCGGGCTGCCTCGATTCCGGTCTTGCCGGTCAAGCGTGGTATCCGGGTCGCCAAGCGGCACATCCTGATCTACATCCTGGCTTTCCTGCTGGCGACCTTGATGCTGACCTTCGGCGGTTACGCCGGGCTCAATTATCTGGCCGTTGCAGCGGCGATGGGCATGTACTGGTTGTACATGGCCTGGACCGGCTACAAAGCCAAAGACGACACGGTTTGGGCACGTAAGCTGTTCGTGTTCTCCATCTTCACGATCACTGCCTTGAGCGTGGCCATGTCGCTGGATTTTCAGGTAACTAAGGAACTGTTGGTGACATACGCAGCGCCTTAGTCTCTTGAATGAAACGTAAAAAAACCCGGTCGCTCGCGAGAGAAACCGGGTTTTTTTTCGAGCCGAATAAGGTCTCTGGTTTAGCTGGTTGGCCCTTTCGCAGAGGCCTCCTCGGCGTCCTTGGCCGGCCCAAGCACGATGGCCAGATGGCGCAAGTCTTCGATCTCCACACTGACGCTTTTCCCGGAAGGGCTGGCGACCAGTGTGCCCAAGGCAAAGACCGTGAAGAAGCGCACCTCATCGGCGTGGCTCAGCAGCTCGCTGAGGTAGCGGCTTGAGCGGTAGGCCTGCATCTGCGCGGGTGACACGTACAAGGTCACCAACTTGCCTTGCAGGCGATCGAAGAACTTGAATTTGAAGCCTGTCCCGTAGCGCTCGACCAGCCCGCCGCCATACAGCACCCGGCGCTCGTCATTGAGCTGAGCGAATTTGATATGGCGAAAATAGGCGCGCAACGACACTTCACCCTGACCCGGAATGCGCAGGGTCAGCAGTGCAAGCTCTTCCTTGGTCAACGAGGCTTGGGCCTGACGAAAGCTGTCGACCAAACGCTCCAGATTGCTGGTGCGGTTCTGCTTGTCCTGTCTGGCCTTGAGCGCGTCGGCGGGAGGCGTGGCGTCTTCGGGCCTCTCGAGCGGATCGGCGTCAGGCTTATCTGTCGGCGGTGTGGGTTTTGCGCGTTCCTTCGGGGTCGGATCGAAGACATCTATGTAGTCATCCAGCTTGCGCTTGACCTTGCGCAGCTCGCTTTCGGCCTCAGTTTCGGCTTCCTGCACAACCGGCGTTTCGACGGCTTCATCCACCCATTCGCAATCGGCATGATGTTCGTAGTTCGGGTTGGCCCGGTAGTGCGCGGCGACGAAGGTCGGGTGCTCCTGGGGCTTCACGTCATAGCGAACCCCGGTGATTTTGACACCCAGGGCACGGCACGGCTCGGACGAGCACAAAAAGCTGAAGCGCGCCCGAGGCGGCTCTTGAGAAAAGTACTCACGTCGCGCCGCTACGATGGAAAGCTCTTGCTGCAGCTCGACGCAAAACGCGCGAGTAATGGTTCTGTTGGTTTTCATGGATACGGCGGGGTCCTGTGCCGAAGTCTTGCGGGCATGCGCATGGTCACTCGTTGGGCATCGCCAGCCATTCGCCGACCACTTTCTTGTAAGCGCCGGTGGCTTTTGAAAGATGCAGCCATTGATCGACATAGGCCTTCCAGGCCACATCATCCCGGGGCAGCAGGTAGGCCTTTTCGCCGTATTGCATGTAGTGCGACGGATTGACCGTGCACAAGCCGGGCATGCGTTTCTGTTGGTACAGCGCTTCGGACGCGTCGGTGATCATCACGTCGGCCTGCTTGTCGAGCAACTTCTGGAAAATGGTTTTGTTGTCGTGGAAGGCCAGGCTGGCCTTGGGTAAATAAGCGTGGGCGAAGGCTTCGTTGGTGCCACCCTGAGGTTCGATCAAGCGAACGCCGGGCTGATTGATCTGCTCGAGGGTCTGGTACTTGGACTCGTCTTCGCAGCGCACCAGCGGGACCTTGCCGTCGATGTCCAGCGTGCTGCTGAACGCCGCCTTTTTCTGTCGCTCCAGGGTGACCGAGATGCCACCGATGGCGATGTCGCATTTGCCGGCCGTGAAGTCGGGCATCAGGGTTTTCCAAGTGGTCGGGACCCACTCGATCTTCACGCCCAGGCTCTGCGCCAGCGACTGAGCCAGCTCGATGTCGATGCCTTCGTACTGGCCGTCAGGCTTGAGAAAGGTGTACGGCTTGTAATCCCCAGTCGTGCAAACGGCCAGTTGACCCTTCTGCATGACGGTGTCCAGGCGCGACGGCGTCTCAGCGGCCTGAGCCTGTGCGATGCTGACCATGCTCAACAGCAAACCGGCGGTGATGCGTGTGTTCATCGAGTCGATCCCTCTGCGTCTAATGCCTGTCTGCCGTTATAGAGGCGGTCGCCGCAGATGGGAAGCGTTATCCAGCGGAGGAGGGCGGGACGTCTTTCGCCTGCTTGGCTGCTTGGCGTGCAGGCCGGGTTTTCGCGCGACGATGGCGATACAGCGCTACGGCCGCGCCCACCACGACCACGCCCAGGAAGATCGGCATTTTATAAGGTTTCAGGTTGCCGAGCATGTTCTCCAGGAAGCCGCCCGCCCAGTAACCCGCAGCCAGGAACAGACTCGCCCAGACCGCCGCGCCGATCAGGTTGATGATCGCGAAGCGGATGGGCGACAAGCGACTCGCGCCGATCACCAGAGGCCCGATCAGGCGCATGCCGTAGAGAAAACGGACCGAGAAAATGGACGCCGTGGGGTAGCGCTTGATCAGGTCCGACACGCGATCGATGGTCGCCTGCTGACGGTGCAAGCGAGGCAGCAGGCGTGGCCCGAAGTAGCGCCCGGTCCAGAACAGTATCTGATCGCCGAGCATCCCGCCCAATGTGGCGTAGATGAGCACTTGCTGCCATTGCAGGACATGCTGGTGTGCCGCCAGCCCGCCGAGGATCAGGATGGTTTCCCCCTCCAGCAGGCAGCCGATGAACACGGCCCAGTACCCGTAGTTTGAAAGCAGATAGTTGAAGTCGATGTGTTCGAACATGGAAGGCCGGTGGTTTTCGGTGAATGAGTGCCTGCTAAAACGTCCAGCAGCGTGCACGCCTCGGGGGGTATTGCACGGCGTTCGACCGAAGCGGGTCGTCATCGGTTCGGTCGTTGTAAGTCGAATCCTCCGTCGCCGCGCCGTCAGGGGAAGGTCTGCGGGTCCCCCAGACACTGGATCAGATGATCGTAGACAATTCTCACCCTGCTCGGCACCGGTCCTGACTGCGTTCGGTACACGGAAAGGCCCATGGGCGGCGGCGCGGAATGCGGCACCTAACGCGATCGAACAGGCGGGGGATGTGGACAGCAACGAGGTCGTGCTGGGCTGACTTCGCACGACTTTTAATGGGGGCAGGGATTGCGGCTGGGGTGGTTAGATCGCAATACCGCATTTTCAATGCAGCATGAGCCGACAACTCTTCTTCGATGAACGCTGCAATCATCGCTCGGTTTACCTTCTCCACCACCTCTGCTGAGGCTCCGCACTCCTCAGCGACCGCGCGCACTTTCGCAATTACGTCCTCAACCCGCGAGGGCGCGTTGACCTCTGCAGTCGTCTTTTTAAACGCTGCGGCTTGGTTAACCAGATTCCCACGACGGGCGAGCAATGACACAAGGTCGCGGTCAATGTGGTCGATGTGCCGCCGGACTTCTTCAAGCGGTGTGCAGGTCACCACAGTCAATTCTCGTCTTTGATCCGGTATTTTACGAAGGCGATATATTTGGCGAAGCCGAAGTTCAGGATTTTCTTTTTAGGAGATCCCGACAGGTGGCCCACCATGATGAATCGTGCACCTGCGAGATCGTTAAGGCCACTGAGCTTAAATGCCGAAAGCATCTCATCTTCCAGATCCTTATCTCGAATCAGGATACTTGGCTCACTGAGATAGTCGCCGCAGTTGAGCCAGGCTGAACCCTCCTTTCTGTTGACGTTGTTGATCTGTCCCCAGAACAGCCGCACCGAGCCCAGCTCAATATCTGAAAGTTGATATTGGGAGAACAGCAAGCGGCGAATGCTTCCTTCAAGGACTACCCGCCCATTGTCGGCGGTTATCCTGATGTTGGTTTCATCTTCGGGATAGTCAGGATTACGCATCAGCTTCGACAGGATTTGTCTCAGCGACTTATTGACTGGATAGTCGGCCGCGTTTGCGTATTGCTTTTGGATGCTGCCCCAAGGTGATCCCACGGGGGGTGTCGCGGGTGGGGCCGGTGTCAGAATGGTTTGGGGTTTTCGCTTGTCGAGATCCACAACGATGTGCGCAGTGTCTTCACCATCGACAATGCCTGGCTCTTCGCCATCGACGACGAGCACCACCGTTTTGATTTGGCAGCCTTCTTTGTGATGCGCTGCGAAACATGCAGCTCTCTCGCGCAGCCCACCAGTGATCCGCTGACAAACCAAGCGCCTGCCTCGCACTCGACACATCTGATATTGCCCGCGTATTTTTCTACATCCTGCTGGAACTCGGCCAGCGAGCATGGGCTCAGGTCCACGCGGTAAATGACTGATTGCATCTCTTATCCTTAAGCGCAGCCGAGGGTTGAAAACTGGCTCAGTGCCGTCCTTGTTCGATCATACTCACTATGCGGGGTGATGCTAGTAGAGAGGGTTCTGAGTCGTTTGTCGGATGTTGCCTACAGAGAAAACGGCTAAGTGCGGAAGCGGTTACGGGTAGCACTGAAAAGAGGTGGTATGAACTCCACCAGATATGCGGCATGGCACATGGCGCCTTCCCGGCTAAAGCCAGTCCTACGAAGGCGCGCGTTGTGTCAGTGGGACCGGCTTCAGTCGGGAAGCGACCGGTGTTGACGCCGCCAGATTTGCGGCGTCGTATCTGGCGGTTTTCCGGCCAAATCCCGTCTTGGTAGACGCGAAAGTCTGCGCCCTACTGCAAATCAACTGTCAGCGACGGCGCCCCAAAGCTCACCAGTCGAGCATTGGACTGGCTCAAATATCCGCTCCAGAAGGTCTCCAGCTTCTGCACCGTATTGCCCGACCGATAGCCATTCTTGGCGGTCCCAGGTACCAGACCTGCGCCCAGTACATAGACTTTGGCGCCGCCCAGGTCTGCAAACAGTTTCTTCTGCTCGACTTTTTTCAACTCTGCAGCCGGGTCAATGGCGCGGATTTGGTTGCTGGCGTAAAAGCTGCCGAAGTCGCTGTTTTCCAGCATGTCGGAGACCAGCAACACCACCTTCTCCTGTGCAGGCCGCGGTGCGATGTCTTCGCCTATCTGCTTGAGGCTAAAAAAGATCTCGCTCTTTGCGATGTCCTCGCCCGGCTTCGCGAAACTTTCTACCAGTTTTTGGCCCAATGTTTTGCGAAAGAAATCGACCTGTTTGGCCAGGCAGTTGTCCAGCTGACGCAGGCTGTTCATGCCGATGTCGTCGCGTTTCTTATCATCCAGCTTGTCTTCAAGTTGCCCGGTATACATAAGCTTCATGTAATTACCCGGCAAGTAAGCGGAAAACTGGTACAGCCGGACGCTGTCGCCCGGTTTGACGTACCGCAGCGCGTGACTGTAAGTCGACTCCTTCAGGTCCTTCGGCAACTGAACCGTCTGGTCGACGATGATAATCAGCTCGCGCCCGGAGGAGGCAGGTCGGTATTCGGACAGCTTTGCGAAGTCATAGCAACTGGGCAGGTCATTACGCTCAGCCGCTTGCAGTGACGGCGTGCCCAGTAACAGGAGAGTGCTTGCCAGCAAGGCGCGCCGTTTCATATCACTGCTCCTGACGTGTTTGAGTGGCTTTTGCAGCCATGCGTTGCAGCTTCTGGACTTTCTTCAACTGTTCGACAGTGACTTCGTACTTGCCGGCAAGAAATGCCAGTTCGTCATCGTCGAAGTCATTGAGGTCGTCGAAGTTGTCCGGGTCGAGTGCGACTGTAGGCTTGAGCGCAATCGGGGTCGCTTCTGAAGCGGCAGCAGGCGTAGCCATTGCCAACTCGGCCGCCGCCGATTGAGTGACAGCCGATTTTGCCCTCGCACGCTCGTGAGCCTGGTCTGCACTCCGTTGCTCCCGGCTGAGACGGTCTTGCTCCAGGCGGCTGTCATCGCTCTTGCGGAAACCTTCGTGGCGCTTGGTGACATATGTATCGAAGTTACGGTGACCAAATCCTTTGAGCAAATGCTCTCGCTCATGGCCTGAGGTGGTAATGCGGTTGGCCAGTCGACTTTGTAAGGCTGTCAGTTTGGCCTGCGCATCACGGGCGACATGTTCGCGAAGATTCTGATAGTGAGCAGCAAACTCTTCGGCGTTATTGAACCCACGCGTGTATTGCCACGCTTGCCCCGATTGTTTCCCCGCGAAGGAGAATCGATTGGACAGCACGATGCCCACGCCCTGAATGCCCAGGAATATGACCGAAAGAATAATGTAAGTCGTCAGCGACGCAGCGCGGATGGCCTCCATTTTGTCGTGCGCCGAGGTCTGATCGGCAGTCTGGTTTTCCTGCGCGCTTTCAGCCGGCAACTCGAATGGCGAATCCGGCAGTTTGGTGTTGCCCGACTGAGTCTGGCTGAAGGCATCCGGGTTGCTGACCAAATCAACTTCCATCGATTTGAGGCTGTAGTTACGGATGACAAAGGCACCAATCGCAATCGCCAGCACATAAATCAGGCAGACCGTGGTCCACGTGTATTTAGGCGTGACCCGTGCGTTGTGGTCAGTGCGGTTAAGCACTTTAAGGTAATTGGGTTCGTCGTCGTCGCGGTAGGTATTGTCGATATCGACTTTGGTGTCCGCCTCCAGATCCCTCGGCGTGCGCGACTGTTCATACCAAGTGCGAATCTTGGTAATCAGGCTGCTGTGGTGCATCTCACGGCCTGCCATCTCGGTGAAGAATACCGCGGCGACAGAGAGCAGAAAGGCAGTGAACCATGCCAGCATGCCAGCGACATTGGCGGATATGTTCTGCACCATGAACGGCGCAAGGACGTAGGCAAAACCAACGGCTTCGAAGAAGATCAGGCCGATAATCAGCATCCACATGAAGAAGCCTTTCTCCCGTCGACCGGTCTCGTGAACCTTGTTCAGGTAATCACGGCACTTGTCATAATAGTCCGGGCTTTTGTTGAAACCTCGGTAGTACGAGTAATAGTCGGCACACAGGCGTGATTCGCTGTCCATCCAACCATCTGCTTCAGTGATAGGCGGCTTTCTGCTCAAGCTGCTGATTCGACCCACGAGCGGCAGGGCGTACGCCACGTTCATATAGAAGTAGCTGACTTTCGACCACCAGATCCTGATGGCGACCAGAAGCACCAACGTGCTCAGGATCAAACCCACTGCCACGCGGTGCATTACAAGAAAAGCGGTCAGGGCGTCCATTGAAAACTGTTCCATGTTGTTCCTCGAGCGTTACGGACTTCAGGTGCGAATAGGGACGAATTTAGCGACGTAGCTCTCGCCGGTTTTGTCATAGAACAACTTGCCGTCCACTGCCTTGCCGCCGTTCTTGTCCAGAACAATGTCCATGCAGTTCACCGGCGCCTGAGCGTCGTCGATGAACACGCGATAGAGCACGGTGTCCTGGCCTTCGAAAGTGTTGGCAACAGCAGCGAGGGTGGTCGCTTTGCCTTTCTTGTTCTGTTCGTAGCCTTTAACCAGTTGGATACGAGGCTGCTTGGCAATCTCTGCGTTGTTGCGCAGCACGGCGATTGGCGTGATGGTCACCAGATTGCCGTTGACGTTGTTGGCCCAGACTCTGCCGTTGTAACCCGGCAGGTAATCGGTGGTCTCGTGCTCGGCCAGTTCTTGTCCGCTCGCAAGATTTTTCACCGCGCCGGCAACCCGTGGGCGATCGGCTTCACAGCTCGCGACCGGCACGCTTGCGTTGGCTTTGCTGATCAGCGTGAAGCCCGTGGACTCCATGGGTTTGACCAGGCGGGCCAGTTGATTGACATCCGAGCTGGCGGGGCTTCCGCCGAAATCGATGAAGTTTGGGGCCAGCGCGGCAACCGGCTGCTCGGCAGATTTTTTCGGCGCCTCAGCCTGGGGGGCAGACGCAGCGACTTTGGCTTTGGGCGGGGATTGATTGCGAGTGCCATGGGCCAGGTAGCGCGGGTTGCTGCGCTCCTGTTTAACGCGTTGTTCCAGCAGCGCCGTGGACTCCAGTTGGACGATTTCGACACGGCGATTCTGGGCGCGCCCTTCGGTGGTGGTGTTATCGGCCAAGGGACGGGCTGCGCCTACACCCTGGAAGTACAGACTCTGAGCGGAAATACCGGCCTCCGCCAGGACTTTGCCGACACTGCGCGCACGACGCTCGGACAGTTGCTGATTGAAGTCTGCGGAGCCGGTCGCGTCGGTATGCCCCACCACCAAAACCGCTTGCGGCTGAGCGTTGGACTGGCCTTGCGCCGGCTTGAACGCGTTGGCGAGCTTGCGCACCTGACGCAGGCCATCGGCTGTCAGTTGGTCGCTGCCCGTGGGAAACATGCCCTGATCTTCGACCTGGGCAACAATGCCCGCGTCCGCCATCACGGCAGGTTTGCCATTCTGCGCGGGGGCCTGTGCCTGCAGCGTGTCGATCTGCATTTTCAGGTGTTCTTCCTGCGCGATGCGCTGCAGTTCCTGCTGACGGTTCTGCCAGACATGGCCCACTGCGCAACCCGCTGCACCGCCGACCACACCGCCTGCGACGGCTTTGCCAGCATTACCCGTGGCGGCGTAGATCAAACCCGCGCCGAGCAATGCCCCACCTGCGCACCCTATCGCCGTGCCGTAATCACGGCCGGCCTGATCGAACGTGGCGCAACTGCTCAGCGTCACTGCCAGTGCCAGCACCGTCAGCTTGCCGGGATGAAAAGACTTCAATGCGTACGCTCCTTGTGAGACTGCGAAAGGCGCACGGACGTGATGACCGGGCGCAATCGCCTGTCTTCGTCCGTGATGAAAAGCCTTCAATGGATCCGATTTCTCAGGCGGTGGATTTCACCACAGCGGGGCAGGGGATTCAATGTCAAAGGGCCATTCCCGTTTGGTTTTGGGAATTTTTGCTGAGGGGATCAGCTTAGGCTGGCGATGTGCTGAGGATGGGGGTGATTGATGCTGATGCTTAACCGTTTAGTAAATGCCGCCCACAAAAAAACCGGCTCAAATCTGGCCGGTTTTTCTGTGCTCCAAGTCACGTAACCACTTGAAGGTGTTGCTGTTTGGTGCCCCGAGGGAGAATCGAACTCCCACTTCTTTCGAAAACGGATTTTGAATCCGCCGCGTCTACCAATTCCGCCATCAGGGCTCAATGGCGGCGAAGTATAGAGACGAGCCTACCGTTGGTCAATCATGTTTCATGGTCAATTTTCACTTATTCCGCTAAACTTCCCGGCCCTGCTAGACGAACCCCATCATGCGTGTCGCTGACTTTACCTTCGAGCTCCCGGATTCATTGATCGCTCGCCATCCTCTGGCGGAGCGACGCAGCAGCCGTTTGCTGACCCTCGACGGGCCAAGCGGCGCGCTGGCACACCGCCAATTCACTGATTTGCTGGAGCATTTGCGCCCTGGCGATCTGATGGTCTTCAACAATACCCGGGTGATTCCGGCGCGGCTGTTCGGGCAAAAAGCCTCGGGCGGTAAGCTGGAAATCCTCGTTGAGCGCGTTCTCGATCAGCACCGTGTGCTGGCCCATGTGCGCTCCAGCAAGTCGCCCAAGCCGGGTTCGACGATTCTCATCGATGGCGGTGGCGAGGCCGAGATGGTCGCGCGCCATGATGCGTTGTTCGAGCTGCGCTTCGCCGAGCCGGTGCTGCCGCTGCTCGAGCGCGTCGGGCACATGCCGTTGCCTCCTTATATAGACCGCCCGGACGACGATGCCGACCGCGAGCGCTATCAGACCGTGTACGCCCAGCGCGCCGGTGCTGTGGCGGCGCCGACGGCAGGTCTGCATTTCGATCAGACCATGATGGCCGCGATTGCCGAGAAGGGCGTCGAGACCGCATTCGTGACGCTGCACGTCGGCGCCGGGACATTCCAGCCGGTGCGCGTTGAGCGCATTGAAGATCACCACATGCACAACGAGTGGCTTGAAGTCACTCAGGACGTGGTCGACGCCGTGGCCGCTTGCCGCGCACGCGGTGGTCGGGTGATCGCCGTGGGCACGACCAGCGTGCGTTCGCTGGAAAGTGCCGCGCGCGATGGCGTGCTCAAGCCCTTCAGCGGCGACACCGATATCTTTATCTACCCGGGCCGACCGTTCCATGTGGTCGATGCGCTGGTTACCAACTTCCATTTGCCGGAATCGACGCTGTTGATGCTGGTCTCGGCATTCGCCGGTTATCCCGAAACCATGGCGGCCTACGCGGCTGCGGTGGAGCACGGTTACCGCTTCTTCAGTTACGGGGATGCCATGTTCATCACCCGCAATCCCGCGCCGACCGCTCCCGGGGAATCAACCCCGACGGACTCGGCCCCAGAGGATCACGCATGAGTCGCACCTGTCGTATGTCTTTTGAGCTGCTGGCCACCGATGGCAAAGCGCGTCGCGGTCGCCTGACCTTTCCTCGCGGCGTTGTCGAAACGCCTGCGTTCATGCCGGTCGGCACCTACGGCACGGTCAAGGGGATGCTGCCTCGAGACATCGAGGCCACCGGCGCTCAGATGATCCTCGGCAACACCTTCCACCTGTGGCTGCGTCCGGGTACTGAAGTCATCAAGGGCCACGGCGACCTTCACGATTTCATGCAGTGGAAAGGACCGATTCTGACCGACTCCGGCGGTTTTCAGGTGTTCAGCCTGGGCGCGATGCGTAAGATCAAGGAGGAGGGCGTGACCTTCGCCTCTCCAGTTGACGGCGCAAAAGTGTTCATGGGGCCTGAAGAATCGATGCAGGTTCAGCGCGACCTCGGTTCCGACGTCGTGATGATCTTTGACGAATGCACGCCGTATCCTGCGGACGAAGAAGTTGCGCGCACCTCCATGGAGCTGTCGCTGCGCTGGGCCAAGCGCTCCAAGATCGCCCACGGCGAAAACACCGCGGCGCTGTTCGGCATCGTTCAGGGCGGCATGCACGAGAACCTGCGCATGCGCTCGCTCGAAGGCTTGAGTGAGCTCGACTTTGACGGCCTGGCGATTGGCGGCCTGTCGGTCGGCGAGCCCAAGGACGAGATGATCAAGGTCCTGGACTACCTGCCGGGCCGCATGCCGGCTGACAAACCTCGTTACCTTATGGGTGTAGGCAAGCCCGAGGACCTGGTTGAAGGTGTCCGCCGCGGCGTCGACATGTTCGACTGCGTGATGCCTACGCGCAATGCGCGCAACGGTCATCTGTTCATCGATACCGGTGTTCTGAAAATCCGTAATGCGTTTCATCGTTACGATGAGTCGCCGCTGGATCCGACCTGCGATTGCTACACCTGCAAAAACTTCTCCCGCGCCTATCTGCACCACCTGGACAAGTGCGGCGAAATGCTGGGTAGCATGCTCAATACGATCCACAATTTGCGTCATTACCAGCTGCTTATGGCTGGTTTGCGCGAGGCTATTCAACAAGGTACATTGGCCGCCTTTGTCGACACGTTCTATGCCAAACGCGGGCTTGTGACGCCGTTACTGGACTGAGCGAAATCCGGTCTTTCGCTTCCTATTATTAAAATATGCAACTGGAGTGTTAAATGAGCTTTTTCATCTCTTCCGCTTTCGCGGATGCGGCTGCCCCTGCTGCTGCAGGCCCTATGGGCGGCGGTTTCGAGTGGATTTTCCTGGTCGGCTTTCTGGTCATCTTCTATCTGATGATCTGGCGTCCACAGGCCAAGCGCGCCAAAGAGCAAAAGAACTTGCTGGGCAACTTGCAGAAGGGTGATGAAGTCGTCACTACCGGCGGTATCGCAGGCAAGATCAACAAAGTGACTGATGACTTCGTTGTTATCGAAGTGTCCGACACCGTAGAGCTGAAAATCCAGAAGGGCGCAATCGCTGCCACCCTGCCCAAGGGCACTCTGAAAGCCATCTGATTCCAGTCTTTTACCAATCGACGGGGCGCGCAAGGCGCCCCGCGTTATAAGCAGGCGGCGTGATGTTGAACAAATACCCTCTGTGGAAATACATCCTGATCCTGGCAGTGCTGGTGATTGGTTTTATTTATTCCGCACCCAATCTCTACCCTGATGACCCGGCTATCCAAGTCACGGGCGCAAGCACTGCGCTGCAGGTCAATCAGGCTGATCTGGATCGCGTAAGCAAGGCGCTTACCGATGCTGGCATCGCGGTCAAGGGCGCTTCTCTGGCCGAGAATGGCAAGGGCGGTTTGTTGCGTCTGACCAAACAGGAAGACCAGCTGCCAGCCAAAGATGTCGCACGCAAGGCGCTGGGCGACGATTACGTTGTCGCGCTCAACCTGGCTCAGACCACGCCAAAATGGCTGCGCAGCATTGGCGCTACGCCGATGAAGCTGGGTCTCGACCTGTCCGGCGGCGTGCACTTCCTGCTTGAAGTCGACATGGACAAAGCGCTCAGTGCGCGTCTGAATGTCTATGAAGGCGAAGTGAAGAGCCTGCTGCGCAAGGAAAAAGTGCGTTATCGCAGCCTGCCGCAGGACAACGGCGCCATCCAGCTGGGCTTCAGCGATGCTGATACCCGCGAACAGGCCCGTGCGCTGATCCGCAAGGACTACACTGATTTCGATATCACCACGAGCGATCGCGGCGAGATGCCGATCCTGCGTCTGGCCATGACGCCGGCCAAGATCGCTGAAATCCGCGAATACTCGATCAAGCAAAACCTGACCACCGTGCGTAACCGGGTCAACGAGCTGGGCGTCGCCGAGCCGCTGGTTCAGCGTCAGGGCGCCAACCGCATCGTGGTCGAGCTGCCAGGTGTTCAGGACACCGCCGAAGCCAAGCGTATCCTCGGCAAGACGGCCAACCTTGAGTTCCGTCTGGGCGCAGGCCCCGACGACAGCAAAGCCACCACCGAGATGTTCGAATTCCGCGAAGGCGGTCGTCCTGCGGCGCCGGTCGAGCGTGGTCTGATCATCACCGGTGACCAGGTGACCGACGCCAAGGCCGGCTTCGACGAGCACGGCCGTCCTCAGGTGAACATCAAGCTGGACGGCCATGGTGGCGATCTGATGAGCCGCGCGACCCGCGCGAACGTTGGTCGCAGCATGGCGGTGATCTTCATCGAGCAGAAGCCGACCACCACCTACACCAAGCAAATGGTCAACGGCGTCGAAAAAGACGTGCCGGTCCAGACGTTCAAGGAAGAGAAGAAGATCATCAGTCTGGCGACCATTCAGTCGCCGCTGGGTGCTCAATTCCGCATCACCGGCCTGAACGGCGCAGGTGAGTCGTCCGAGCTGGCGCTGCTGCTGCGTGCCGGTGGTCTGGCTGCACCCATGTACTTCGCAGAAGAGCGCACCATCGGCCCGAGCCTGGGTGCCGACAACATCACCAAGGGTATCGATGCATCCCTCTGGGGCATGCTGTTCGTCTCGCTGTTCATCCTCGCCATCTACCGTTTCTTCGGTCTGATCGCGACCGTGGCACTGGCCTTCAACATGGTCATGCTGCTGGCGCTGATGTCGCTGCTGGGTGCAACGCTGACCCTGCCAGGCATCGCCGGTATCGTCTTGACGATGGGTATGGCGGTCGATGCCAACGTGCTGATCTTCTCGCGGATTCGCGAAGAGATCGCCAATGGCATGACGGTTCAGCGTGCAATCAACGAGGGCTTCGACCGCGCGTATACCGCGATCCTCGACGCCAACCTGACGACGCTGCTGGTCGGCGGCATTCTCTTCGCGATGGGCACCGGCCCGGTGAAGGGTTTTGCGGTCACCATGTCCCTCGGGATCTTTACCTCGATGTTCACAGCCATCATGGTGACCCGCGCAATGGTCAACCTGATCTTTGGCGGTCGTGACTTCAAGAAGTTGTGGATTTAAGGGGCTGCCATGAAACGTACGATCAACTTCATGGGCGTTCGCAACATTGCGTTCGCCATTACCATGCTTCTTACCGTTCTGGCGTTGTTCAGCTGGTTCTATAAAGGGCTGAACTTCGGTCTGGATTTCACCGGCGGTACGCTGATCGAGCTGACCTACGAGCGCCCTGCCGATCTGCACAAAGTGCGCGAAGAGCTGGTTACGTCGGGTTATACCGAAGCGGTCGTGCAAAGCTTCGGTGCGACCACCGATCTGCTCGTTCGTATGCCGGGTGAAGACCCGCAGCTGGGCACTCAGGTTGCTGAAGCGCTGCGCAAGACAGGCGCCGATAACCCGGTGACCGTCAAGCGCGTCGAGTTCGTCGGTCCGCAGGTGGGTGAAGAGCTGCGCGACCAGGGTGGCCTCGGGATGCTGTTGGCACTGGGCGGCGTTCTCGTCTACCTGGCTTTCCGTTTCCAGTGGAAGTTCGCGGTGGGGGCGATCATCTCGCTGATCCACGACGTGGTGGTGACGATGGGCATTCTGTCGTTCTTCCAGGTGACCTTCGACCTGACCGTTCTGGCCGCTGTGTTGGCGATCATTGGTTACTCGCTCAACGACACCATCGTGGTATTCGACCGGGTTCGCGAGAACTTCCGTCTGCTGCGCAAGGCTTCGCTGATCGAGAACATCAACATCTCCACCACGCAGACCTTGCTGCGGACCATGGCCACCTCGATCTCCACATTGCTGGCGATCGTCGCGCTGTGGATCTTTGGCGGCGATAGCCTGCACGGGTTCTCGGTGGCACTGTTCATCGGTGTTCTGGCAGGTACGTACTCGTCGATCTACATCGCCAACGTGGTGCTGATCTGGCTGAACCTGCGCAGCGAAGACTTGCTGCCACCGGTCACGGTCGACAAGGTGGATGACCGTCCGTAACCAGTAATGGTAACCGGCCATCACCTGAAAAGGCGCGAGTGTGAACTCGCGCCTTTTTTTGTGCTCCAAGGCTGGGAGTAGCGTGAGGAATCGCGCTGAATATCGTCAGGAGGTTCAAGTGAACAAGTCGTTGCTTATTGGTGCAGTATTGGGTGCCGTCGGTGTTACCGCCGGTGGTGCTTTGGCCACCTATAGCCTCGTAAAACAAAGCGGCCCAGAGTACGCAGACGTACTTGCCGTCGAGCCTGTTAAAGAACAAATCAAAACCCCGCGACAAGTCTGCAAAGACGTTGCAGTCACTCACCGAGCGCCGGTGAAGGACGAGCATCAGATCGTGGGGAGTGTCATCGGTGCCGTAGCCGGTGGCCTGCTCGGCAACCAGGTGGGTGGCGGTAATGGCAAGAAGATTGCCACGGTCGCCGGTGCGGTCGGCGGGGGTTACGCCGGTAACAAGGTTCAGGAAGGCATGCAGAACCGCGACACTTACACCACCACCGAGTCGCGCTGCAATACCGTCAATGACATCAGCGATAAAGTCGTCGGCTACAACGTGAAGTACAAGCTCAACGACAAAGTCGGGCAGGTGCGTATGGATCGCGATCCGGGCAGTCAGATCCCCGTCAACAAGGAAGGTCAGCTGGAGTTGAGCCAAGCGGGCCAGTGATAGCACTAACCGTTCCTCAAAAAAGCACCTTCGGGTGCTTTTTTGTTGCCGGTGTCATGGAACTCAAGGGTACAAAAAAACCGGCACATGGCCGGTTCTCTTGTACAGCGTGCTGGGCTTAACGCTTCAGCGAAGTCGGCACAAATGGAGCGATCGACGTCAGCACTGCTTTGAAGCATTTGGTGTTGCCAGCAACGATGTGACCTTTTTCAAAGAAGTCGTGACCGCCGTTGAAATCGCTGACCAGTCCGCCTGCTTCCTGAATGAGCAGGGCGCCTGCGGCCATGTCCCATTCCGACAGGCCCGATTCCCAGAACGCATCGAAACGGCCCGCAGCCACGTAAGCCAGGTCCAGGCTTGCGGCGCCGGCGCGACGGATACCGGCCGTCTGGCCCACCAGCGAACGGAACATGTTCATGTAGTTATCGAGGTTATCGAGCTGATTCTCGCGGAACGGGAAACCGGTGCCGAGCAGTGCGCCTTCAAGGCTCTTGCGCGGGCTAACGCGCAGACGGCGGCCGTTCAGGGCAGCGCCACGACCACGGCTGGCGGTGAATTCTTCCTGACGGACCGGGTCCAGAACAACGGCGTGTTCCAGGCGACCGCGGTATTTGCACGCGATGCTGACGGCGAAGTGAGGAACGCCACGCACGAAGTTGGTGGTGCCGTCGAGTGGATCGATGATCCAGAGGTAGTCGGTACCTTCGCCGCTGCCTTCATGCAGGCCGCTTTCTTCGCCAAGGATGCCGTGGGTTGGATACGCCTTGCGCAGTGCGGTGATGATGCTCTGCTCGGCGGCGCGATCGATTTCGGTCACGTAATCTTTCGCGTCTTTTTCGTCGACCTTGATGGTATCCAGGCGCTCGATGGAGCGGAAAATCAATTCGCTGGCGCTGCGGGCGGCGCGCAGCGCGATATTCAGCATGGGCTGCATGGATGGATCACCTAGGTCGTTAAAGAGAGCCGGCCATTCTATTGGTTCTCTTGGATGATTTCCAGCGCGAGTGCAGACTTTGCCGCGCGGCCGGTCGGCTTGGCGCGACGAGGTCGGGGGTGCCCTGTCTCCTTTTAGTGGCGTATCCGGCGCGTGAGGCGCAAGGTTCGTGGCGTTGCAGCAAGTGCTTCTGTAACATTCGTCCCCCTTTTCACCTGCTAGCGAGACTTCACCAGTGCTGCAAAAAATTCGTGTCGTCCTGGTCGGTACCAGCCATCCCGGAAATATCGGTGGCGCCGCACGTGCCATGAAAAACATGGGCCTTTCACGTCTGGTGCTGGTTGATCCCGCCATGTTTCCCCACCATGAGGCCGATGCACGGGCGTCTGGCGCGGGCGATATTCTGGAAGGTGCGCAGGTCGTGGCGACGCTGGAAGATGCGCTGGTAGGCTGCAATCTGGTGTTGGGCACTAGCGCCCGGGACCGCCGCATTCCCTGGCCGCTGCTCGACCCTCGTGAAGCGGGCGTCAAAACCGTTGAGCACGCCGCGCTGGGCGAGGAGATCGCACTGGTGTTCGGTCGTGAATACGCCGGCCTCACCAATGAAGAGTTGCAGCGCTGCCATTACCACGTACACATCCCATCGGACCCGGAATTCAGCTCGTTGAATCTGGCCGCCGCTGTGCAGGTGTTGAGTTACGAAACCCGCATGGCCTGGCTCGCGGCCGACGGTCAAGCGAGCAAGGTGGAGAAGTTCGAAGTCAATTCGGTGCGCAGTACCGAGCTGGCGACCATGGATGAGATGGAAAAATTCTATGAGCACCTCCAGTCCACGCTGGTTGCCATTGGCTTCCTTGATCCCGAGAAGCCTCGTCACCTGATGGCGCGGTTACGTCGTCTGTACGGCCGCTCTGCGGTCAATCGATCCGAGATGAGCATCTTGCGCGGCATCCTCACCGAGACCCAGAAAGCGGCCACCGGTGAACCCTATAAGCGGAAGGATCAGTAATGTTCGAGCGTTTGCGGGAAGACATTCAAAGCGTGTTTCATCGTGACCCGGCGGCTCGAAATGCCTTTGAAGTGCTGACCTGCTACCCCGGCATGCACGCGATCTGGCTGCATCGGCTGTCTGGCTGGTTGTGGCGCAACGAACTGAAATGGCCGGCGCGCATGGTCTCCAACTTCGGTCGCTGGCTCACCGGGATAGAGATTCACCCGGGTGCGAAAGTCGGTCGGCGCTTTTTCATCGATCACGGCATGGGCATTGTGATCGGCGAGACCGCCGAGATTGGCGATGACGTGACGCTCTATCAGGGCGTGACCCTGGGCGGCACCAGCTGGAGCAAGGGCAAGCGCCATCCTACTTTGGAGTCCGGCGTGGTTGTCGGCGCGGGCGCCAAGGTGCTCGGACCGTTCACCGTGGGCGCCGGGGCAAAGGTCGGCTCTAATGCGGTGGTGACCAAGCCTGTGCCGGCGGGTGCAACGGTGGTGGGCATTCCGGGGCGTATCATCGTCAAGTCTGACGACGAAGCCGAAGCGAAGCGCAAGGCGATCGCCGAAAAGCTCGGCTTCGATGCGTATGGCGTTGGTGAGGACATGCCTGATCCGGTGGCACGCGCGATCGGCCAGTTGCTCGATCACCTGCAAGCGATGGACGTGCGCGTGGAGGACATGGGCAAGGCATTGAAAAGCCTGGGCGGCGAGTATCGCGAAAAAGAACTGCCCGAGCTGCGTCAGGAAGTCTTCGACTGCATGAAAGAGCGTTGCGAGGTTAATGCGCCCCGGGAATAAGTCAGCGCGCGCCCTCAGGTCGAGCATGTGCCAATCCCGGCGTGTTTTGCTATGATGCCGCCGCGCTTTTGCGGGTAATCCCGACTGTTCCGCTGGGTCTTATAGTTGACTTAAATACTCGGGAATAGCATACTCGCCCTCATTCCGAACCTCCGCGGTACACGTCATGCGACTGACTACAAAAGGCCGATACGCTGTCACTGCCATGCTCGACCTGGCATTGCATGCGCAGCATGGGCCAGTGTCCCTGGCCGATATCTCCGAGCGGCAAGGGATTTCCCTTTCCTACCTCGAGCAACTGTTCGCCAAGCTGCGCCGCGGCAATCTGGTCTCCAGCGTGCGTGGGCCCGGCGGCGGTTATCAGCTGGCCCGTCAAATGCAGGGCATTCAGGTGGCGCAGGTGATCGACGCAGTCAACGAGTCGGTTGACGCGACGCGCTGCCAGGGGCTCGGTGATTGCCATGCCGGTGACACCTGTCTGACCCACCACTTGTGGTGTGACCTCAGTCAGCAAATTCACGAGTTTCTAAGTGGCATCAGCCTGGCCGACCTCGTCACTCGCCGTGAAGTGCAAGAAGTCGCCCAACGTCAGGATCTGCGCCGTTGCGGTAGCAAGACGCAGCCACTGGACAAGATTGAAACATCCGCCGTTGAGTGAACGCAGATGAACGCGCGGCGCGCCTGCCCGATAGGAGATATTCAATGAAATTGCCAATTTACCTCGATTATTCCGCGACGACCCCGGTCGACCCGCGTGTTGCGCAGAAAATGAGCGACTGCCTTCTGGTTGATGGCAACTTCGGTAACCCGGCGTCGCGCTCCCACGTGTTTGGCTGGAAGGCCGAAGAAGCGGTCGAGAACGCCCGCCGTCAGGTTGCCGATCTGGTCAATGCCGACCCACGCGAAATCGTCTGGACTTCCGGTGCTACCGAGTCCAACAACCTCGCGATCAAAGGCGCTGCGCATTTCTATGCCTCCAAAGGCAAGCACCTGATTACCAGCAAAATCGAACACAAAGCCGTGCTCGACACCATGCGTCAGCTTGAGCGTGAAGGCTTTGAAGTCACCTATCTCGAACCGACCGAAGATGGCCTGATTACGCCGGCCATGATCGAAGCAGTGATGCGCGACGACACCGTTCTGGTCTCGATCATGCACGTCAACAACGAAATTGGTACGGTCAACGATATCGCTGCCATCGGCGAGATGACCCGTTCCCGCGGTGTGCTCTTCCACGTCGATGCAGCACAGGCTACTGGCAAGGTTGAAATCAACCTGGCCAACCTCAAAGTTGATCTGATGTCGTTCTCGGCCCACAAGACCTACGGTCCGAAGGGTATTGGTGCATTGTGGGTCAGCCGCAAGCCACGTGTTCGCATCGAAGCCGAAATGCACGGTGGCGGTCACGAGCGTGGCATGCGTTCCGGTACGCTGGCGACGCACCAGATCGTCGGTATGGGTGAAGCCTTCCGTGTGGCCAAAGAAGACATGGCTGCCGAGAACGTTCGCATCAAAGCCTTGAGCGATCGCTTCTATCAGCAGGTTGCGCACCTGGAAGAGTTGTACATCAACGGCAGCATGACTGCCCGTGTGCCGCACAACCTCAACCTGAGCTTCAACTATGTAGAGGGCGAGTCGCTGATCATGGCGCTCAAGGACCTGGCGGTTTCGTCCGGCTCCGCGTGCACCTCGGCTTCCCTGGAACCTTCCTACGTGCTGCGCGCCCTGGGCCGTAACGATGAGCTGGCACACAGTTCGATCCGTTTCACCTTCGGTCGCTTCACCACTGAAGAAGAAATCGACTACGCCGCGCAGAAAGTCTGCGAGGCAGTGACCAAGCTGCGCGCCTTGTCGCCGCTGTGGGACATGTTCAAAGACGGCGTCGACATCTCCAAGATCGAGTGGGCGGCGCATTAATTCAAAGTCGCCACACCTGCGGCACTTTGAAAACAGCTTCCGAGTGCCGCGAGAGCGACGTGTTGTAACTGATGAGGAATTGCACCATGGCTTACAGCGAAAAGGTCATTGACCACTACGAGAATCCCCGCAACGTCGGCAAGATGAACGCGGAAGACCCTGATGTCGGCACCGGCATGGTCGGCGCGCCGGCTTGCGGCGACGTCATGCGTCTGCAGATCAAGGTGAACGAGCAGGGCATCATTGAAGACGCCAAGTTCAAAACCTACGGCTGCGGCTCTGCCATCGCGTCGAGCTCCCTGGCCACCGAGTGGATGAAGGGCAAGACTCTGGATGAAGCAGAGACCATCAAAAATACTCAGCTGGCTGAAGAACTGGCCCTGCCGCCAGTGAAAATCCACTGCTCCGTGCTCGCTGAAGACGCCATCAAGGCGGCCGTTCGCGACTACAAGCAGAAGAAAGGCCTGCTCTGAGCAGAGTCTGTTCCGCTGCTTTAAGTAACTTGCGTGAGGTAAGGAGTTCCGATGGCTATCAGCATGACCGAAGCGGCCGCCAACCATGTACGCCGCTCCCTCGATGGGCGCGGCAAGGGTGACGGCATTCGTCTGGGCGTTCGCACGACCGGTTGTTCCGGGCTTGCCTACGTGCTCGAGTTCGTCGATGAGCCGGAAAGCGAAGACACGGTGTTCGAGTATCACGGCGTCAAGGTGATCATCGATCCCAAGAGCCTGGTCTACCTTGACGGCACCGAGCTCGATTTCGTCAAGGAAGGGTTGAACGAAGGCTTCAAGTTCAACAATCCCAACTCGCGCGGTGAATGTGGCTGCGGCGAAAGCTTCAACGTCTGAGGCTTATTGTGGGTACTCCTTGTCACTTTGCTTTATTCGACCTGCAGCCGGGCTTCAATCTGGACCTCGACCTGTTGGCGACGCGTTACCGTGAGCTTGCCCGGAGCGTGCACCCCGACCGTTTTGCCGATGCCCCTGAGGCTGAGCAACGGGTTGCGCTGGAGCGCTCCGCCAGTCTGAACGACGCCTACCAAACGCTCAAGAATGCGCCGAAAAGGGCGCGTTACCTGTTGGCGCTGAAGGGCGAAGTTCCGCTGGAAGTCACTGTGCAGGATCCCGAGTTTCTGATGCAGCAGATGCAATGGCGCGAAGAACTCGAAGATTTGCAGGACGACGCGGATCTGGCGGGTGTTGCGGTATTCAAACGCCGGCTGAAGGTTGCCCAGGAAGAACTGAACGAAAGCTTCGCGGCCTGTTGGGACGATGCTGCACAGCGTGATCAGGCTGAACGGCTGATGCGCCGCATGCAGTTCCTCGACAAGCTCTCCTACGAAGTGCGCCAGCTCGAAGAGCGCCTCGACGATTAACCCCGCGCCGTCCTTCTGGGGCGGCTCGCCAGTGATATCAGAAAAGCAATGGCTCTACTGCAGATCGCCGAACCCGGCCAAGCTCCAAAACCTCATCAGCGTCGCCTGGCTGTCGGGATTGACCTCGGCACCACCAACTCGCTGGTGGCTGCCCTGCGCAGCGGCATCAGTGAGCCGCTCCCCGACGCCAACGGTCAGGTCATCCTGCCGTCCGCCGTTCGCTATCACGCCGATCGTGTCGAAGTAGGCCAGTCGGCCAAGGGTGCGGCCGCGACAGATCCTCTGAATACCATTATTTCCGTCAAGCGCCTCATGGGGCGCGGGATCTCCGACGTGAAGCATTTGGGTGGGCAGTTGCCTTACCGCTTCACCGGTGGGGAATCCCACATGCCGTTCATTGAAACCGTGCAGGGCCCTAAGAGCCCGGTCGAAGTGTCGGCCGACATTCTCAAGGTGCTGCGCCAGCGCGCCGAAGAAACACTGGGTGGCGAACTGGTCGGCGCGGTCATCACCGTTCCCGCCTATTTCGATGACGCTCAGCGTCAGGCCACCAAAGACGCCGCGAAGCTGGCGGGCCTCACCGTCCTGCGCCTGCTCAACGAGCCCACTGCGGCTGCCGTGGCGTACGGGCTGGACCAGAACGCAGAGGGCGTGGTCGCCATTTACGATCTGGGCGGCGGCACCTTCGACATCTCGATCCTGCGCCTCACCGGCGGCGTGTTTGAAGTCATGGCCACCGGTGGCGACAGCGCGCTGGGAGGTGATGATTTCGATCACGCCATCGCAACCTGGATCATTGCTGAAGCCGATCTGTCCGACGACCTCGATCCTGCTGCCCAGCGCCGCTTGATGCAGGCGGCATGTGCGGCGAAGGAATCCCTGACTGACGCCGATTCGGTGAAAGTCGTCCATGGCGAGTGGCAGGGCGTTCTCACCCGCGGCGCATTCGATGCCCTTATCGAGCCGATGATCGCCCGCAGTCTCAAAGCTTGCCGTCGTGCCGTTCGTGATTGCGGCATTGAGCTGGATGAAGTCGAAGCCGTGGTCATGGTGGGCGGTTCCACCCGCGTCCCGCGAGTGCGCGAAGCGGTGGCCGAACTGTTTGGCCGCCAGCCGTTGACCGAGATCGACCCCGATCAGGTAGTCGCCATCGGCGCTGCGATTCAGGCCGATACCTTGGCGGGCAACAAGCGCGATGGCGGCGAGCTGTTGCTGCTCGATGTGATCCCGTTGTCCCTGGGGCTGGAGACCATGGGCGGACTGATGGAGAAGGTCATTCCGCGCAACACCACGATCCCGGTGGCCCGCGCACAGGAGTTCACCACTTATAAGGACGGCCAGTCGGCCATGATGATCCACGTGCTCCAGGGCGAGCGTGAATTGATCAGCGACTGCCGTTCACTGGCGCGTTTTGACCTGCGCGGCATTCCCGCGATGGTCGCCGGCGCTGCGAAAATCCGCGTGACCTTTCAGGTTGACGCCGACGGCCTGCTCAGCGTGTCCGCCCGCGAGCTGGCGTCGGGCGTTGAGTCGAGCATTCAGGTCAAGCCTTCTTATGGCCTGACTGACGGTGAAATCACCCGCATGCTGAAGGATTCGTTCCAGTACGCCAGTGACGACATGGTGGCTCGCGCGCTGCGAGAGCAGCAGGTCGACGCGCAGCGTTTGCTCGAAGCGGTCGAAGGTGCGTTGCAGGCCGATGGCGAACGCTTGCTCGATGCCGAAGAGCGCATGGTGATCGACATGCAGATGGAAGAACTTCGTGAATTGATGAAGGGCGATGACGGTCCGGCCATCGAGCAGCAGACCAAGCGTCTGTCGCAGGTGACAGATGCGTTCGCCGCCCGCCGCCTGGACTCGACGGTGAAAGCCGCGCTGTCAGGGCGCAACCTGAATGAGATTGAGGAATAACTGATGCCGCAGGTTACATTTCTGCCACACGCCGAGCATTGCCCGGACGGGATGGTTGTCGAGGCCGAAGTCGGCAAGTCGATTCTGGAACTCGCCCACGACCACCACATCGAGATCGAAAGCGCATGTGGTGGCGTCTGCGCCTGCACCACCTGCCACTGCATTATTCGTGCGGGCTTCAACTCCCTCGAAGAAGCGGACGAGCTGGAAGAGGACTATCTTGACCGTGCGTGGGGGCTGGAAGCGCAGTCCCGTCTGGCCTGTCAGGCCAAGGTCGGCACCGAAGACCTCACCGTCGAGATCCCGAAATATTCGCTTAACCACGCTGCCGAAGCGCCGCACTGATCGAGAAGCTGTCATGAGTTACGGTTGGAATGACGTACAACGCATCGCTGAAGAACTCGCCGAGACTCACCCCGGCGTTGACCCTTATTCGGTAGGGTTCACCAAGCTGCAACTGATGATCAAGCAGCTCCCGGATTTCGACGACACCTCTGGCCGCGTCGGCGAGAAAGTGCTGGAGGCGGTCCAGACGCTCTGGGCCGGCGAAATCGACTGATCAGATTTGCACGTTAGGCAATAACATCAAACCCGCGTATAATTCGCGGGTTTAATTTTTCGCAATAATCACTGCTTCTGGAGTTACACCATGGCTGTTCAACGTACTTTCTCGATCATCAAGCCTGATGCTGTTGCCAAAAACGTCATCGGCGAAATCACCACCCGTTTCGAAAAAGCCGGTCTGCGCGTTGTCGCTTCGAAACTGAAGCAACTGTCCAAGGCCGAAGCAGAAGGTTTCTACGCTGAGCACAGCGCCCGTGGTTTCTTCGGTGATCTGGTTGCATTCATGATCTCCGGCCCGGTTGTCGTGCAGGTTCTGGAAGGCGAAAACGCTATCGCTCTGAACCGCGAGCTGATGGGCGCTACCAACCCTAAAGAAGCTGCTGCCGGCACCATCCGCGCTGACTTCGCTGATTCCATCGACGCCAACGCTGTTCACGGCTCCGACTCCGAAGCCGCTGCTGCTCGTGAAATCTCGTACTTCTTCGCTGCTACCGAGGTAACCACTCGCTAAGCTATTGCTGCGAGTGAGGGTGAATCCATGACTGAATCAACTGGCAAAATCAACCTGTTGGGTTTGACCCGGCTGGAAATGGAAAAATTCTTCGAGTCTATCGGGGAGAAACGCTTCCGTGCCGGTCAGGTCATGAAGTGGATTCACCACTTTGGCGTCGATAACTTCGACGCCATGACGAATGTCGGCAAGGCCCTGCGCGAAAAGCTGCAGAGCCGTGCCGAAATTCGCGGTCCAGAAGTCGTCAGCGAGGACATCTCCACCGACGGCACCCGTAAATGGGTCGTCCGTGTCGAGTCCGGCAGCTGCGTCGAGACCGTCTATATTCCGCAAGGCAAACGCGGCACGCTGTGTGTCTCGTCGCAGGCGGGCTGTGCGCTGGACTGCAGCTTCTGCTCCACCGGCAAACAAGGCTTCAACAGCAACCTCACCGCCGCCGAAGTCATTGGCCAGGTGTGGATTGCCAACAAATCTTTTGGCAGTGTCCCGGCTACCATCGACCGTGCCATCACCAACGTGGTGATGATGGGGATGGGCGAGCCATTGCTGAACTTCGACAATGTCATTGCCGCCATGCATCTGATGATGGATGACCTGGGGTATGGCATTTCCAAGCGCCGCGTGACGCTGTCCACCTCCGGCGTGGTGCCAATGATCGATGAGCTGTCCAAGCACATCGACGTTTCGCTGGCCCTTTCGTTGCACGCGCCCAATGACGCGCTGCGAAACCAGCTGGTGCCGATCAATAAAAAATACCCTCTGAAGATGCTCCTCGAGTCCTGCCGCAACTACATGGCTGCGCTGGGCGAAAAGCGCGTGCTGACCATCGAGTACACGCTGCTCAAGGACATCAACGACAGGCCTGAGCACGCGATCGAGATGATCGAGCTGCTCAAGGACACGCCGTGCAAGGTCAACCTGATCCCGTTCAACCCGTTTCCGCATTCGGGCTACGAACGCCCCAGCAACAACGCAATCCGTCGTTTCCAGGATCTGCTGCATCAAGCCGGCTTCAACGTCACCGTGCGTACCACGCGCGGTGAGGACATCGATGCTGCCTGCGGCCAGTTGGTCGGGCAGGTCATGGACCGCACCCGTCGCAGCGAGCGCTATATCGCTGTGCGAGAGCTCAGTGCCGATGCCGACGTGGTGCAGGTCGCTTCCGCTCGCAATTGAATGCGAATTTGACTGAGAGGATCTCTATGTCCCTGCGCGTTGCGCTGCTGCTCTGTTTTGCCACGCTGCTGGTCGGTTGTGTGTCTACCGGCAACGTCGATCCGCTGAGTACCAGCAAGGGGCGTGAGGAAGCTCGTCAGGCTTACGTGCAATTGGGTTTGGGCTATCTTCAGCAGGGCCAGATGGAGCGTGCGAAGGCGCCTCTGAAAAAAGCGCTTGAGCTGAACGGCTCTGATGCGGATGCCAATGCTGCGCTGGCGCTGGTGTTCCAGGCCGAGATGGAACCGGAACTGGCGAACCAGTATTACGAAAAAGCGTTGTCGGCACGTTCCAAAGACGCGCGAATTCTCAACAATTACGGCAGCTTTCTTTACCAGCAGAAGCGTTACAAGGACGCCTACGAGCGCTTCGAGCAGGCCGCCGAGGATAATCTCTACGCCGAGCGCGCCCGAGTGTTCGAAAACCTCGGCATGACGGCTGTGATGCTTGGGGATCGCGACACCGCCCGTGAGCATTTCGACAAAGCCCTGCGCCTCGATCGTCAGCAGCCACGCGCGTTGCTGGAAATGGCTGAGTTGTCGTACGAAGACAGGCATTATGTGCCGGCACGCGATTACTACGAGCGTTTCAGCCAGTTGAGCGAGCAGAATGCGCGGAGCCTGTTGCTCGGCACGCGGCTGGCGAAGGTGTTTGATGATCGCAACAAGGCAGCCAGCTATGGGCTGCTTCTAAAAAGACTCTATCCCGGTACGCCGGAATATCAGCAATACCTGTCGGAGCAATGATGAAAGCGGCGCATCCCGAAGTTGTAGCAGCCACTCGCACGAACCCAGGCGAAACATTGCGACAGGCCCGCGAGAGCAAGAACTGGTCGCTGCCAGATGTGGCGTTGAGGCTCAACCTCACCGTGGCTTCCCTGACTCATCTGGAAGCGGGCGATTTCGACAAGCTCCCCGGCCATACCTTTGCCCGCGGCTATGTCCGCGCGTACGCCAAGCTGCTTGACCTTGATCAAGCTGCATTGGTCAATGCGTTCGATCAGTACACCGGCACCGACGGCAAGGGCAGCAGCGTTCATGCGCTGGGCCGAATCGAAGAGCCAGTACGGCTGTCTCACAATATCCTGCGCATCGTCAGCCTCTTGCTGCTCATTGCCTTGATCGGGGGCGGCTTCGTGTGGTGGCAGGATCAAGCCACGCTGCTTGGCAAGGAACCGACTAATCTGGGCATGGAGCACGTCGAAGTCGAAAGCGCCGACGGCACCACCCAGATCCATCCGCTCGACGAGCCGGAAGATCAAGCTGTCGCTCAAGGCCAGACCGCGCTGCCGTTGAACAACGCCGAGCCTGCGTCCGCGCCTGAAGCCCCTGCTGCATCCAGCAGTGCATCCACCAACACGGGCACGGTCACAGGCGCTGCTGTTCCACACGGCACATCGACTACCGCGCCGGTAGCACCTGCACATACCACGTCGACCCCAACCGCGCCGGTCACCACCGTGGCGCCAACGCCTGCGACCACCGCACCCGTCAATACCGCAACGAGTGCAGCGGCTGACGCGGCGCCCGTACCGGCAGGTGCCGGCCGCGTTCAGGTTCAGTTTGTCAACGATTGCTGGACCCAGGTCACCGATGGCAACGGCAAAGTGCTGATGAGCGGACTCAAGAAAAAAGGCGACAGCCTCGACGTCAATGGCAAGCCGCCGCTGACCCTGCGCCTGGGCTTTGCTCGCGGCGCGCAAGTGAGCTACAACGGTCAGCCGGTTGATGTGGCACCTTTCACCAGTGGCGAAACTGCTCGCCTGAAGCTAGGGCAATAAGTCATGCACGGCGAATCTCCGATCAAACGTCGCGAATCTCGTAAAATCTGGGTCGGCTCGGTGCCGGTCGGTGGCGATGCCCCGATCGCAGTGCAGAGCATGACCAACAGCGACACCAATGACGTCGCGGCTACCGTGGCACAGATCAACCGTCTGGAAGCCGCCGGCGTGGACATCGTTCGCGTCTCGGTGCCGGACATGGACGCTGCCGAGGCCTTCGGCCGTATCAAGCAGTTGGTCAAGGTCCCGCTGGTCGCTGATATCCACTTCGATTATCGAATCGCCCTCCGCGTTGCCGAGCTGGGCGTCGATTGCCTGCGGATCAACCCGGGCAACATCGGCCGCGAAGACCGCGTCCGCGCGGTGGTCGAGGCGGCCCGCGATCGCGGCATTCCGATCCGTATCGGCGTCAACGCCGGTTCGCTGGAAAAAGACCTGCAGAAGAAGTACGGCGAGCCAACGCCGGCGGCCCTCGTCGAGTCCGCGCTGCGTCACGTCGAGCATCTGGATCGTCTGGATTTCCAGGACTTCAAGGTCAGCGTCAAGGCCTCCGATGTGTTCATGGCGGTCGAGGCTTATCGGCTTCTTGCCAGGCAAATCATCCAGCCGTTGCACTTGGGCATCACCGAAGCGGGCGGTTTGCGCTCAGGCACAGTGAAATCGGCCGTCGGCCTAGGTATGCTGCTCGCCGAAGGGATCGGCGATACCATTCGGATTTCGCTGGCAGCCGATCCGGTTGAAGAAGTGAAGGTCGGTTACGACATCCTCAAGTCGCTGCGCCTGCGTTCCCGTGGCATCAACTTCATCGCCTGCCCGAGCTGCTCGCGGCAGAACTTCGATGTGGTCAAGACCATGAACGAGCTGGAAGGGCGCCTTGAAGATTTGCTGGTGCCGCTGGATGTTGCGGTGATCGGTTGCGTGGTGAACGGTCCCGGCGAGGCGAAAGAAGCCCATGTCGGTCTGACCGGAGGCACGCCGAACCTGATCTACATCGATGGCAAGCCTGCGCAAAAGCTGACAAATGACAATCTGGTGGAACAGCTTGAACGCTTGATCCGTCAGAGAGCGGCCGAAAAGGTCGAGGCCGACGCAGCGCTGATCGCGCGCGGCTAACCCAGTTTCCAAGGAATATTTGTGAGTAAGTCTCTGCAAGCCATTCGTGGCATGAACGACATCCTGCCGGACCAGACGCCGCTGTGGCGCTACTTCGAAGGCACGGTCTCGCGTTTGCTGGATAACTACGGTTATCGCCAGATCCGCATGCCGATCGTCGAGTTCACCGACCTGTTCAAACGCTCCATCGGCGAAGTCACCGACATCGTCGAGAAAGAGATGTACACCTTCGCCGACCGCAATGGCGATTCGCTGACCCTGCGCCCTGAAGGCACAGCGGCCTGCGTTCGTGCGGTCCTCGAACACGGCATCACCGGCGGCGGTCAGGTGCAGAAACTCTGGTACATCGGCCCGATGTTCCGCCACGAGCGTCCGCAAAAAGGCCGTTATCGTCAGTTCCACCAGATCGGCGTCGAGGTGTTCAACCTCGATGGTCCGGACATCGATGCCGAGCTGATCGTTCTGACCTGGCGTCTGTGGGGCCTGCTGGGTATCCGCAATGCCGTCAAACTGGAACTCAACAGCCTGGGCACCAGTGAAGCCCGCGGTCGTTATCGTGAAGCGCTGGTCGAGTACCTCTCGGCGCGTCACGAGCAACTGGACGCAGACAGCCAGCGCCGTCTGAAGACCAACCCGTTGCGTGTGCTCGATACCAAACACCCTGAAACCCAGGCTGTGCTGATTGATGCCCCCAGGTTGGCAGATTATCTGGATGACGAATCTCGGATTCACTTCGAAGGCCTGAAGGCGCGTCTCGACGCAGCGGGCATTCCGTACGTGATCAACCCGAAGCTGGTTCGCGGCCTGGATTACTACAGCAAAACCGTATTCGAGTGGGTCACTGACCAGCTTGGCGCTCAGGGCACTGTCTGCGCGGGCGGCCGTTACGACGGTCTGGTCGAGCAGATGGGCGGCAAACCGACCTCGGGCGTGGGCTTTGCCATGGGCATCGAACGTCTGGTGCTGTTGCTGGAAACCCTTGAGCAGATTCCCGAAGAAATCGCCCGTACGGTCGACGTTTACGTCTGCGCGTTTGGCGAGGCCGGCGAGCTGGCAGCGCTGACCCTGTCCGAGCGCTTGCGCGATCAGGCGCCAAATCTGCGTCTGCAAGTCAATGCCGGGGCTGGCAGCTTCAAGAGCCAGTTCAAGAAGGCCGACAAGAGCGGTGCGCTGTACGCGCTGATCCTTGGCGACGAAGAGCTGGCGCGCAAGGAAGTGGGCGTCAAGCCGCTGCGTGGTCAGGGCGAGCAACAAAATATTGCCTGGGATGCTCTGTCCGAGCACCTGGCCACCTGCATTTCGCAGGGTTGAAGCAGATAAAAGCCGATTTAGCGAATAGGAGTATTGGGGTGTCGAGTACCGATGATGATGAGCTGGTTGCAAAGGACTGGTGGCAGCGTAACGGCAAGCCTCTGCTGACCGGCGGCCTGCTCGCGGTGATCGTGGTGTTGGGCTGGCAAGGCTGGCAGCGCTATCAGAACAACCAGGCGCAGGGTGGTTCGGCGCTGTACCAGCAATTGCTGGAAACCGCACTGACGCCAAGCGGCCAGGCTGATGCAGGCCGTCTGGCCGAGATCGCCGGCAAGCTGAAGAGCGAATTCGGTGGCACCGCGTACGCCCAGTACGGCAGCCTGTTCGTGGCCAAAGTGGCTGTGGACACCGGCAAGCTGGATGACGCTGCGAACGAACTGAAATCCGTGAACGACAAGCCGGCCAACGCGACCCTGGGTGAAATCGCCCGTCAGCGTCTGGCTCGTGTCCTCGCTGCACAGAACAAGGCCGAAGACGCGCTGAAGCTGCTCGACGGTCAGGCCGACCAGTCTTTCGCGGCCAGCCGTGAAGAGCTGCGTGGCGACCTGCTGGTTCAGCTGGGTCGCACCGATGACGCTTATGCTGCATACAAAAAGGCCAAGGCGGCGCTTTCCGAAGAAGCGGCTGTTGGCGGTCTGCAAATGAAGCTCGACGATCTGGCGAAAGGGGATGCGTGACGTGATTCGTTGGAAACATGCAGCATTGCTGGCTCTGGCCATTCTGGCCGCGGGTTGCAGCAGCAACAGCAAAAAAGAGCTGCCACCGGCAGAACTCGTCGACTTCAAGCAAGAAGTGACCCTGCAGAAGTTGTGGAGCCGTTCCGTCGGTGACGGTCAGGGCGACATCTACAACATGCTGGTTCCGGCCATCGACGGCGAGAACATCTACGCTGCCGATGCGAACGGCCTGGTCATGGCGATCAACCGCAGCAACGGCGACGTGGTCTGGAAAAAAGAGCTTGAGCAACCGGTATCCGGCGCCGTCGGCGTAGGTTTCGGTCTGGTCATGCTGGGCACGTTGCGCGGCGAAGTCATCGTCCTCGACGAAGCCACTGGCGAGCAGAAGTGGAAAGCCAAGGCGACCAGCGAAGTGCTGTCCGCTCCGGCCACCAACGGCAGTGTCGTGGTTGCCCAGACGCAGGATGACCGGGTTATCGGTTATGACGCCATCACTGGTGATCAGCGCTGGATCTACGAGAGCAGTCCTGCGGTTCTGACATTGCGGGGCACCGGCGCACCGATTGCCACCAGTTCGTTGGCCATCGCTGGGCTGTCGACCGGCAAGGTTGTGGCGCTGGACATCAACAACGGCGTCCCGGCCTGGGAGCAGCGCGTTGCCGTTCCGACAGGTCGTTCCGAGCTGGATCGCGTGGTCGACATCGACGGCGGTTTGCTGCTTTCCGGCAACACGCTGTATGTCGCGACCTATCAGGGCCGCGTAGCCGGCCTGGAACTGCAGAGCGGTCGTGTGCTGTGGCAGCGTGATGCCTCGAGTTATTCGGGTGTGGCGCAGGGCTTCGGCAGCGTTTACGTTTCGCTTGCCAACGGCACCGTGGAAGGCATCGATGAGCGCTCTTCCACCGGTCTGTGGAGCAACGACTCGCTGGCCCGTCGCCAACTCGGCGCGCCGGAAGTGTTCTCCAGCTACGTCGCGGTCGGTGACATGGAAGGCTATCTGCACCTGCTGAGCCAGGTCGATGGCCATTTCGTCGCCCGTGAAAAGATCGACAGCGATGGTCTGCGTGCTCGCCCGCTGGTCTCCGGCAGCACCATTTACGTCTTCGGCAACAGCGGCAAGCTGGAAGCGCTGACGATCAAGTAGTGGCTGTCTATGCTTGAGGCGGTCGAGTATCGGCTTCCCCAGGCGGCCCCGCTTTCATGGGGCCTGCGACGCTTTGGCGTTGCTCCGAACTCCGGCCGCTGCCTTGCAGCGGCTTTTGTATTTTCTGAAATAACGAAGTGGAGAGCCGCATGGTTCCCGTAATCGCCCTGGTGGGTCGACCGAACGTCGGCAAGTCCACCTTGTTCAACCGCCTGACCAGGACTCGTGACGCCATCGTCGGCGACTTGTCCGGTCTGACCCGTGATCGCCAATACGGTGAGGCCAAGTGGCAAGGGCGCTCCTACATCCTGATCGACACCGGCGGTATCTCCGGTGACGAACACGGCATGGACGAAAAAATGGCCGAGCAGTCGCTGCTGGCCATCGAAGAGGCCGATGTCGTGTTGTTCCTCGTTGACGCCAAAGCAGGCTTCACTGCCGCCGACCAGATGATTGGCGAGCACCTGCGCAAGCGCAACAAGACGTCCTACGTGGTCGCCAACAAAGTCGACAACATCGACCCTGACACGGCCCGCGCCGAGTTCGCACCGCTGGGCATGGGTGACGCGATTCCGGTCGCCGGCGCTCACGGTCGAGGCATCACGCAGATGCTCGAGATCGCCCTCCGCGATTTCCCGAAAGACGCTGACGAAGTCGAAGAAGGCGAAGAAGAGGAAGTCGTTGCCGAAGGTCAGGAAGCCAAGCGCATTCCGGGTCCTAGCGAAAAGGACGGCATCAAGATCGCAATCATCGGTCGCCCCAACGTCGGCAAGTCGACGCTGGTCAACCGCATGCTCGGTGAAGACCGGGTCATCGTCTACGACGAGCCGGGCACTACCCGCGACAGCATTTACATCCCGTTCGAACGCAACGAAGAAAAGTACACGCTGATCGACACCGCCGGTGTCCGCAAGCGCGGCAAGATCCACGAAGAAGTCGAAAAGTTCTCCGTGGTGAAAACCCTGCAGGCAATCAAAGACGCCAACGTGGTGATCTTCGTGATGGACGCCCGCGAAGGCGTCGTCGACCACGACCTCAACCTGCTGGGCTTTGCCCTTGAATCCGGTCGGGCCCTGGTCATTGCGCTGAACAAGTGGGATGGCATGGTGCCGAGCGAGCGCGACTACGTGAAGGTTGAGCTGGAGCGCCGGTTGTTCTTCGTCGACTTCGCCGACATCCACTTCATCTCGGCGCTGCACGGCACCGGCGTAGGTAACCTGTATCAGTCGGTGCAGAACTCGTTCAAATCCGCTGTGACCCGTTGGCCGACCAGCCGCCTGACCCAGATCCTTGAAGATGCGGTCAGCGAGCACGCTCCGCCGATGGTGGGCAGCCGCCGCATCAAGCTGCGTTACGCTCACTTGGGTGGCGCGAACCCGCCGTTGATCGTGATCCACGGTAACCAGGTCGAGAAAGTGCCGAAGTCGTACGTCCGGTATCTCGAGAACACCTATCGCCGCGTGCTCAAGCTGGTCGGTACGCCGATCCGCATCGAGTTCAAGGGCGGCGAGAACCCGTATGAAGGCAACAAGAACACGCTGACCGACCGCCAGGTCAACAAGAAGCGTCGGATGATGTCGCACCACAAGAAGGCCGACAAGAAGCGCCGCGACAAGCGCTGATCGTGTAGAGGTCTTTCTCGGAAAAGGCGCCAGTGGCGCCTTTTTTTGTGCGCGACATCTGGGCTATCCTGCGGGTCCCCGAGCCCTTCAGGTGTCGGGAGTGGAGCAGGAAAACCCCATGATCACCAGCAAACTGCCGAACGTTGGCACCACCATTTTTACTGTGATGTCTCAGCTTGCCGCCGAAACCGGGGCGATCAATCTGTCTCAGGGTTTTCCCGATTTCGATGGGCCCGACGCATTGCGTGAAGCCCTTTGCCGCCGCGTCATGGACGGCAACAATCAATACGCGCCGATGGCCGGCCTGCCGGCGCTGCGCGAGCAAGTCGCCGCCAAGATTGCGCGGTGCTACGGCCGTCAGGTCGGCGTCGACAGCGAAATCACCATCACCCCCGGCGCCACCCACGCCATTTTCTGCGCCATCCAAACTGTTGTGAGCGCCGGCGATGAAGTCATCGTCTTCGACCCGTGCTACGACAGTTATGCCCCTTCGGTAGAACTGGCCGGCGGGCGCACGGTGCATGTGCAGCTCAAGGATGGCGACTTCGCCATCGACTGGGAAAAGCTCAGCGCAGCGCTGAGCCCTCGCACTCGTATGATCGTCATCAACACGCCGCACAACCCGAGCGGCGCGTTGATCACCCGCGACGAACTGGACCGCCTGGCGGCGTTGATTCGGGATCGGGACATTTACGTGCTCAGCGACGAGGTCTATGAGCACCTGGTGTTCGACGGCCTGCAGCACGCCAGCGTGCTGGCCCACGATGAACTCTACCAGCGCGCGTTTGTGGTCAGTTCGTTCGGCAAGACCTACCACGTCACTGGCTGGAAAACCGGCTACCTCGTTGCGCCGCCGGCACTGACCGCCGAAGCGCGGAAGATCCATCAGTTCGTCGCGTTCTGCGGGGTGACACCGCTGCAATGGGCGTTGGCCGATTTCATGGCGGTGCACCCTGAACACGTTGACGAACTGCCAGCGTTCTATCAGGCCAAGCGCGACTATTTCTGCGATCGCCTGGAAGCGTCGCGCTTCACCTTCACGCGGGCTAGCGGCACGTACTTTCAGCTCGTTGATTATTCGCAGATCCGCCCGGACCTCAATGACGTCGACATGTCGCTGTGGATGACCCGCGAGCACGGTGTGGCCAGCATTCCGATTTCGGTGTTCTATCAGAATCCGCCCGAAGGCCAGCGCCTGATCCGGCTGTGCTTCCCCAAACGTGAGGAGACGCTGCGTCTGGCGGCGGAGAAGCTATGCGCGATCTGAGTACGCTGCCCAATCTGAATATCGCGTTGGTTCAGACCACGTTGGTCTGGCACGACGCCCCGGCGAACCACGCCCACTTCGAAGAGCTGCTGGCCCAGGCCAAAGGCGCGGATCTGGTGATCCTGCCGGAGATGTTCACCACTGGCTTTACCATGGCGTCCGAAACTCAGGCCGAACCTGAAGACGGCCCGACTGCCCAGTGGATACTGGCGCAGGCCAGGCAACTGGATGCCGTGGTGACCGGCAGCGTGATCATTCGCGCTGCTGACGGCAGCCATCGCAATCGCTTGCTGTGGGCGCGGCCGGACGGCGAGCTGCTGCATTACGACAAGCGCCATCTGTTCCGGATGGCCGGCGAGCACGAGCATTACAGTCCGGGCGAGCGCCAGGTGCAGTTCGAGCTCAAGGGCTGGCGGATTCGTCCGCTGATCTGCTACGACCTGCGTTTTCCGGTGTGGAGCCGTGACGCCCACAACACCGATCTGCTGCTCTATACCGCCAACTGGCCGGGTGCTCGCCGTCTGCACTGGAACCGCTTGCTGCCGGCGCGCGCCATCGAGAACCTGTGTTACGTCGCTGCGGTGAATCGTGTGGGGATTGATGGCAAGGGCTTCGCCTACACGGGCGACAGCCAGGTGCTGGATTTTCAGGGCGAGAGCCTGCTCAACATCGGCGAGGCGGACGGGGTGTTTCAGGTCAGCCTGTCAGCGCAGAGCCTGGCGGCCTACCGCGAGAAATTCCCGGCCTGTCTCGACGCTGATACATTCGAGATACAGTAACGTCATAGAGTTAGTGGGCGAGTGGTCGATAGCGGTTGTACCCAGACAGGAGATCGGTATGACCACCATCAGCACATCCTCATTGAGTTCGTATTCCACCAGCTTCACCGTGGCGGTCAAGAAAGACGCCACGACGACGGCGGCAGACAGCGACACCTCCACCACGACAGATGCCACTTCGGTGTCTGCATCGACGACAACGACTGCAGCGGGTGGCGCTGGCGGTGCCGGTGGGGCAGGCGGCGCGTCTGATTCTTCCAGCACCAGCGAGCAGGCCATCGAGAAGCTGGAAGAGCAGATCAAGGAAACCCAGAAGCGCCTGCAGGAGCAGCAACAGCAACTCGCTGCCGCTCAGGCAAGTTCGGGTTCCGATGAGGAGAAATCGGCAAGGGTGATGGCCATTCAGGGACAGATCTCGTCGACGACCGCCAGCCTGTCCACGGAGCAGGCGGCGCTTCTACAACTGCAGAAGTCCGGCAGCATCAACACCACCGCCTGATTCACTGATTCAAACATAACCCGCTCCATGACCTCGGTCGTGGGGCGTATTTGCGTCTGCAATAAATCCGACTTCAGATGTTTGTACGCTGGCCGATACAAAGTGCACCTCATAAGGAGTTCATCATGACCACCATCAACACCAGTTCGTTGGGCGCTTACTCCAGCGTGTTCACGGCTGCCGTCAAAACTGACGACTCCACCAAGAGCGATGCCAAGACCGCCAGCGTCGAGCTGCGTGGCAATGTGTATGGCGACTCCAAGGCGGCCGGCGCCAGTGAGTCAGGCGACGCGCCGAGCATGAAGGAGGAGATGATCAAGCAGTTGCAGGAGCAGATTCAGCAAACCCAGAAAATGCTCCAGCAGCAGCAGGCTCAGTTGGCCGCGATCCAGGGCAGCAAGACACCCGATGAATTGAAGGCCACGCAGGTCATGGCGATCCAGCAGCAGATTTCCGGGACCATGGCGCAGCTGGGCGCATTGCAGGCGTCCCTGTTGAACTTGATGAAAGTCAAAGTCGACACCACGGCCTGATAATCCGGCGCTCAAACAAAAGGCCCTGAAGCTTGCACTTCAGGGCCTTTTTTATCGTAGGAATGATTGCCGGCAGTTATGCCGCTTTTGTCGCGTCAGCCTGCAGCAAGCCACGATTGAGAGCGCTAAACAGCGCCTTGAAGCTGGCCGTGGTGATGTTTTCGTCGATGCCGACGCCATGCACCGCCCGGTCACCGTTCACACGCAACTCGATGTAAGCGGCGGCCTTCGCCGTGGTGCCTGCGCCGATGGCGTGTTCGTTGTAGTCCATGATCTCGGCTGACACCGGGAGACCAGCGACCAGCGCTTCCAAGGCGCCGTTGCCGGTGCCTTTCCAGCGCAGATTGCTTTCGCTGTCGCTCATTCCGGTCACGACCACTTCGACTGCGCTGTTGCCGTTTTCTTCTTGCAGACGATGGCTGACCAGCGCGTACGGCTTGTTGGCCTGCAGGTATTCACGCTTGAACAGCGAGTAGATCTGCTGAGCGGTCATCTCCAGGCCCAGTCGATCGGTCTCGCCCTGAACCACTTGGCTGAACTCGATCTGCATGCGACGCGGCAGGGAAATACCGTATTCCTGTTCCAGCAGGTAAGTGATCCCGCCCTTGCCCGACTGGCTGTTGACGCGGATCACCGCCTCGTAGCTGCGGCCAATGTCGGCCGGGTCGATTGGCAAGTACGGCACTTCCCACATCGTGCCTTCTTTCTGCTGGGTGAGGCCCTTGCGGATCGCATCCTGGTGGGAGCCGGAGAACGCGGTATGCACCAGGTCGCCGACATACGGGTGACGCGGGTGCACCGGAATCTGGTTGCACTCCTCGACGACCTTGCGCACGCCGTCGATGTCGGAAAAGTCCAACTGTGGATTCAGGCCCTGGGTGTACATGTTCAGCGCGACCGTCACCAGGTCGACGTTGCCGGTGCGCTCGCCGTTGCCGAACAGGCAGCCTTCAACGCGATCCGCGCCGGCCATCAGGCCCAGCTCGGTCGCCGCCACGCCGGTGCCTCGGTCGTTGTGGGTATGCAGGCTGATGATCACGCTGTCACGGCGTGAAATGTTGCGGCAGAACCATTCGATCTGGTCGGCGTAGATGTTCGGGGTGGCGACTTCGACGGTTGCCGGCAGATTGAGGATCACCTTGTTCTGCGGCGTCGCGTTCCACACTTCGATCACGGCGTCGCAGACTTCCTTGGCGAACTCCAGCTCGGTGGCGCTGAAGGTTTCAGGCGAGTACTCGAACTGCCATTGGGTTTCTGGCTGCAGGGCGGCGTATTTGACGAACAGCTGAGCGGCATTCACGGCGATGGCTTTAACGCCGGCTTTGTCTTGGTTGAAGACGATGCGGCGGAAAGACGGGCAGGTGGCGTTGTACAGGTGGACGATGGCTTTTTTGGCGCCGCGCAGGGATTCGAACGTCCGTGCGATGAGGTCTTCGCGGGCCTGAGTCAGCACCTGAATCGTGGTGTCGTCGGGGATGTGGCCGTCTTCGATGAGCGTGCGCACAAAGTCGAAATCGGTTTGCGACGCGGAAGGGAAGGAGGCTTCGATTTCCTTCACGCCGACTTGCACGAGGGTCTTCCAGAAACGCAGCTTTTTGACCGCATCCATGGGCTCGATCAGCGACTGGTTACCGTCACGCAAGTCGGAACTGCACCAGATCGGCGCCGCAGTGATGGTCTTGGAAGGCCAGGTGCGGTCAGGCAGGTCGATGACAGGAAAGGCGCGGTACTTGGTCGAGGGATCTTTGAGCATGGTCATGTGAATAATCCTTGTTGTACTCAGGGCCGAAAGAAGGCGGCCAGCCGGTTGATGCGAGAGTAGCACTGCGGGTGAGCGTCGAGGCACCGCGTTCAGCTTTGCAGTCGTGCACTGACGAGGCAGAGGCAGCGATGTTGACGCATCAGAATGAGGGTGTGAGAGGTTTTCATGTCGCCAAACGTAACTAATGGGGTGAAAGCTGGCAAGCGGTTGGGAAAAATTGAGAGAAGTAACCGGTAAAAACTTCAGGTTGAGATTCTATTGCCAGATTTTGATGCTGTGCGCGATTTAATTGCTGGTGCGATTCGGTCTGAACGTACCGGCCGTTCCAATGGTAGGACCGGCTTCAGCCGGGAAGGGGTCAGATCGCATGCCATCAGATTTGCAGTGCAGCGCCTGACGCCTTCCCGGCTAAAGCGGGTCCTACAGGGGTCCTACAGAGCTACTCAGCCCTCTAAATCGTTACGGCTGAAACGCATTGATGAAAATGGCCGGATCCACCCGCGCGTCATTCAGGCTGACGTTCCAGTGCATGTGCGGTCCCGTCGCGCGACCGGTCGAACCCACACGCCCGACCACGCCACCACGCGGCACGGCATCGCCGACTTTCACGTCGATCTTCGACATATGGCAGAACATGCTGATGAAGCCCTGCCCGTGATCGACAAACACCGTATTGCCGTTGAAGAAGTAGTTACCGATCAAAATCACCTTGCCCGCCGCCGGCGACTTGATAGGCGTACCGGCCGGAACCGCGAAGTCCAGTCCGGCGTGAGGATTACGCTCCTCGCCGTTGAAGAAGCGTCGCACGCCGAATTTGCTCGAGAGCGGCCCGTCCACCGGTTTGTCCAGCAGAAGGTTGCTCGGGGTCACGGGACTGAACGTACGGTAGGCGCGGACTTGCACATCGAGTTCCTGCTCAATGCGCTTGAGGTCGTCCGGGTTGGGATTGACCTGGCGCTGGTTCTTCAGGGTAATCCGCTGCTCCGGGTACTGCTTGTTGCCCACCACGAAAGGCAGGTTACGGCCGCCGCTGCTGACCTGCTGCGACGTGCCTGGCTTGACGCTCAGCGGAATGCCGACAATGGCCAGCCAGTGCGCGTCCTGATCCTTGACCACCAGCACCGGCTTGCCCTGCCACGTGGCCTTGGGTGCTTGCGCGGCGGGGCCAAGATCGACCACCGCCACGCCGCCCGGCACCGGCTTGTTGAGCAGGCGGGAAATGTAGCTGTCAGCGTAGGCGGGCAGGGCAGCGCAAAAGACCAACGCGGCAGTGGCCAACGAGCGGGATAGAAGAGGCAGCATTGATCAATCCAGAAGTGAAAGGGTGACAGGTGTCAGATGGTTGTCTTCAACGCGCACTTGCAGCTCGCCATCCGCCAGTTTTGCCGTCAGGCGCTGACCCTGTTGCGTCTGCTCGGCAGCGCGGATGGCCCTGCCGCGTTCATCCAGCAAAATACTGTAACCACGGCCCAGGGTCGCCAGCGGGCTGACCACGTTGAGCGTCTGCACCTGACTTTGTAGCTGCAGGCGACGGCTCTTGAGGTTTTCCTTGATCGCACGGGGCAGGCGCTCGGCCAGTACTGCCAGGCGCTGACGCAGAAACATCAGCGTGCGTCCCGGATGTTGCGCGGCCAGGCGGCTTTCCAGATGGCTCATGCGCACCTGGCGCTTGTGCATCTGCTGCTCAAAGGCACGACGCATGCGCATGTCCAGATCGTCGAGGCGCTGGGCGCGCTGACGCAGACGCTCGCCAGGGTGACGCAAGCGGCGGGATATCCCGTCCAGGCGCAATTGCTCGCGCATCAGCCGGTCCTGCATGCGGCTGATCAGTCGGCGCTCCAGGCTGTCGACCCGGCGCTGCAAGTCGCTTGAATCCGGCGCCAGCAGTTCTGCAGCGGCGGAGGGGGTCGGGGCACGCACGTCGGCGACGAAGTCACTGATCGAGACATCGGTTTCGTGACCGACCGCGCTGACGATCGGCGTTACGCACGCATCAATGGCCCGGGCGACGGCCTCTTCGTTGAAGCACCAGAGGTCCTCCAGCGAGCCGCCGCCCCGGGCGAGGATCAACGCATCGAAGCCGCGATCGTCAGCAAGTTTCAGGGCGCGCACGATCTGGCCGATGGCCTCGCGGCCCTGCACAGCGGTGGGGATCAGAGTGAGTTCGACCTGGGGGGCGCGACGGCGAAACACGCTGATGATGTCGCGAATCACCGCGCCGGTCGGGGAGCTGATGATGCCGATGCGCTTGGGGTGCAGGGGCAGGGCGACCTTGCGCTCGGCGCTGAACATCCCTTCGGCGCTGAGCTTCTCTTTCAGCGCATCGAAAGCCAGACGCAGCGCGCCATCGCCAGCAGGCTCTACGGTGTCGAGAATCAGCTGATAGTCGCCGCGGCCTTCAAACAGCGAAACCTTGCCGCGCACCTTGACCGCCAGGCCGTCCTTCAACGCCTGACGCACCCGCGCCGCGTTGCTGCGAAACAACGCGCAACGCACCTGGGCGCCGGAGTCCTTCAGCGTGAAGTAAACGTGCCCGGAGGCCGGACGCGAGAGGTTGGAAATCTCGCCCTCGACCCAGATGCTGGAAAACACATCTTCCAGCAGCACGCGTGCGCGGCCGTTGAGCTGGCTGACAGTGAGGACGTCCCGGTCAAGGCCGAGTCTTGCGAAGGGGTCTTTGATCATGGCGGCATCATAAAGGCATTGGGGCACGGGTCACCAGATGAGATCGCTGACGGCGCGCGCCCCGACGGCCATACTTGACGTCACCGACAGCGCGATTAAGCTGCCGCCCCCGATTACTCGTCAGACAGGCCCGTCATGGACACCCAAAGCATCCTCGTCCCGCAAATCTCCAGCTTTCCTGCGCACGAAGCGAAGGCGCGGGCGATCCTGCGCTGGCTGGTGAAGCTGAACGTCGTCGAAGAATCGCTGACCACCTGTGGGCGCAGCTTCAACCGCATGGCCTACGCGGTTGCCCCGGGCGCGCGACGCTTCGTCGAAAACCCGGACGCCTTGCCATTCGGTCAACCGGTCAACGGTCTGGAAATCGTCCTCAAGCGCTGCATCTATACGCCGCAGCAGGGCTTCAAGGAGGAGGCCGGTTGCCCGGAATGCCGGCGCGAGATCGGCGAAGCCCTGTTCGACAGCCTGGAAGACTGGATGCCGGGCCACACCGACAACTTCATGTGCCCCGAATGCCGCCACGAAGACGACATCAACGGGTTTCTGTTTCTTGAGCCGTGCGGGTTCTCGAATCTGGGGTTCATCTTCAACAACTGGCTGGATGCCGGCTTCAAAAGCAGTTTTGTCGAGGCGTTTGCCGAGCGAATGGACCGGCCGGTGTCCCATGTCAACGTCAGGATGTAGATCTGCGCGGCTGTCATTGGGCGCCGTAATCCGGCTCATGCGTAAATAGCCTGATCTTTACATTGAGATAGTGCAGGTGTCTGGGTACAATGGCGCGCTTCCATTTTCCCGCTCGGGAGCCCAGCGATGCTGCGTATCAGCCAAGAAGCCCTTACATTCGACGACATTCTCCTTGTGCCCGGTTATTCCGAGGTGCTTCCCAACGAAGTCAGTCTTAAAACACGCCTGACCCGTGGCATCGAACTCAACATCCCCCTCGTTTCCGCCGCTATGGACACCGTCACTGAAGCCCGTCTGGCAATCGCCATGGCTCAGGAAGGCGGCATCGGCATCATCCACAAGAACATGACCGTCGAGCAGCAAGCTGCCGAAGTGCGCAAGGTCAAGAAGTTCGAAGCGGGTGTGGTCAAGGATCCGATCACCATCGAGGCTGACGCCACCGTTCGCGATCTGTTCGAACTGACCCGTCAACACAACATCTCCGGCGTTCCGGTCCTGCATGACGGCGAGCTCGTCGGCATCGTGACCTCCCGCGACGTCCGTTTTGAAACCCGCCTTGATGTGCCTGTTCGCGAAGTGATGACGCCGAAAGAGCGTCTGGTCACCGTCCGCGAAGGCGCCGACAAGTACGAAGTGCGCGATCTGCTGCACAAGCACCGTCTGGAAAAAGTCCTGATCGTCGACGACAAGTTCGCGCTCAAGGGCATGATGACCGTCAAGGACATCGAGAAATCCAAAGCCTGGCCGCTGGCGAGCAAAGACGACCAGGGTCGCCTGCGTGTCGGCGCTGCGGTCGGCACCGGTAAAGACACCGGCGAACGTGTCAGCGCACTGGTTGCTGCGGGCGTGGACGTTATCGTTGTCGACACCGCCCACGGCCACTCCAAAGGCGTGATCGACCGCGTTCGCTGGGTGAAACAGAACTTCCCTGACGTGCAGGTCATCGGCGGCAACATCGCCACCGGCGCCGCTGCACTCGCGCTGGTCGAAGCTGGCGCTGACGGCGTCAAGGTCGGCATCGGTCCTGGCTCCATCTGCACCACCCGTATCGTGGCTGGCGTGGGCGTCCCGCAAATCAGCGCCATCGCCAACGTGGCTTCGGCACTGGAAGGCACCGACGTTCCGCTGATCGCCGACGGCGGCATCCGTTTCTCGGGTGACCTGTCCAAGGCCATCGTTGCCGGTGCCTACTGCGTGATGATGGGTTCGATGTTTGCCGGTACTGAAGAAGCACCGGGCGAGATCGAGCTGTTCCAGGGGCGTTCGTACAAGGCCTATCGCGGCATGGGTTCGCTGGGCGCAATGTCCCAGGCTCAAGGCTCGTCGGACCGTTACTTCCAGGACTCGTCCGATGGCGCGGAAAAACTCGTACCGGAAGGTATCGAAGGCCGCGTTGCGTACAAGGGTTCGCTGACTGCCATCGTTCACCAGTTGATGGGCGGCTTGCGCTCTTCGATGGGGTACACCGGCAGCGCCGACATCCACGAAATGCGCACCAAGCCTGAATTCGTACGCATCACCGGTGCCGGCATGGCTGAGTCCCACGTTCACGACGTGCAGATCACCAAGGAAGCGCCGAACTACCGCGTCGGCTGACGCCTCCAGCCACAAGTTGATAGTTACTAGCTACAAGCGATCTGTAGCGGCACCGCCTCTAGGCCTGTCGCTACGGATCTGCGGCCCCCAACACCTTGCAGCTTGAAGCTTGAGGCTTGAAGCTGCTCTATCTAGAGTCCTCTCATGGCCCTCGACATTCACGCCCACCGCATCCTGATCCTGGACTTCGGTTCCCAGTACACCCAGCTGATCGCCCGTCGCGTTCGCGAAATCGGCGTTTACTGCGAACTGCACCCGTTCGACATGTCGGACGAAGCGATCCGCGAATTCGCCCCGAAAGGCATCATCCTCGCCGGCGGCCCCGAGTCCGTCCACGTTGCCGACAGCCCGCGCGCGCCGCAGGCCGTGTTCGACCTGAACGTGCCGATCTTCGGTATCTGCTACGGCATGCAAACCATGGCCGAGCAGCTCGGTGGCCGCGTGGCCGGCTCCGAAATGCGTGAGTTCGGTTACGCCCGCGTCGATATCGTTGGCAAGAGCCGCGTGCTGGATGGCATCGAAGACCACGTCGACGCCGATGGCGTTTTCGGTCTCGACGTGTGGATGAGCCACGGCGACAAAGTCACCGAGATCCCGGAAGGCTTCCACGTACTGGCCAGCACCCCGAGCTGCCCGATCGCCGGCATGGCCGACGACACCCGCGGTTACTACGGCGTGCAGTTCCACCCGGAAGTGACCCACACCAAGCAGGGCGGTCGCATCCTGTCGCGCTTCATCCTCGACATCTGCGGCTGCGAAGCGCTGTGGACCCCGTCGAAAATCGCAGAAGACGCCATCGCCCAGGTTCGCGCCCAGGTCGGCACCGACAACGTACTGCTGGGCTTGTCCGGCGGTGTTGACTCCTCGGTGGTCGCAGCGCTGCTGCACAAAGCCATCGGCGACCAACTGACCTGCGTCTTCGTCGACAACGGCCTGCTGCGTCTGCACGAAGGTGAGCAAGTCATGGCCATGTTCGCCGAGAACATGGGCGTCAAGGTGATCCGCGCCAATGCCGAGGACCAGTTCCTCAACAACCTGGCTGGCGAAAGCGATCCAGAGAAGAAGCGCAAGATCATCGGGCGCACCTTCATCGACGTCTTCGACGCCGAGTCGACCAAGCTCGACAACATCAAGTTCCTGGCCCAGGGCACCATCTACCCTGACGTGATCGAGTCCGCTGGCGCCAAAAGCGGCAAGGCCCACGTCATCAAGTCGCACCACAACGTGGGCGGCCTGCCGGAAGAGATGAACCTGAAACTGGTCGAGCCGCTGCGCGAACTGTTCAAGGACGAAGTCCGTCGTCTGGGCCTGGAACTGGGCCTGCCGTACGACATGGTCTACCGCCACCCATTCCCGGGCCCGGGCCTGGGCGTGCGCATCCTCGGTGAAGTGAAGAAGGAATACGCCGACTTGCTGCGTCGCGCCGACCACATCTTCATCGAAGAACTGCGCAAAGCCGACTGGTACCACAAAGTCAGCCAGGCCTTCGTCGTATTCCAGCCGGTGAAATCGGTTGGCGTGGTCGGCGACGGCCGTCGTTACGCCTGGGTCGTCGCCCTGCGTGCCGTGGAAACCATCGACTTCATGACCGCACGTTGGGCACACCTGCCTTACGAACTGCTGGAAACGGTCAGTGGCCGAATCATCAATGAGATCGAAGGCATTTCGCGCGTGACGTACGACGTGTCGAGCAAGCCGCCTGCGACGATTGAGTGGGAATGATCAACTTCTGATCTGAACTCGTTATAACGTCGTAGCCTAAAGGCCGGGGGCCATCAACGCAGCCCCCGGCTTTTTTGCATTCAAAGCTTCACAAAGTCTCAACGCACCAACGTCATCCCCATCAGCTCCAGCGCCGTCGTCAGATCCGCCAACGTCTCAAACCGACGTCCGCTCACCCGCTGCCATTTCGGCCGATCGATATAGATGCGCTTGCCCTCTCGTTTGATCTCGGTACGAACCGCAATGCCTTCGTTGCTGCGGTGGACGATGGCGAGGTGACCACCACTGTCATCGAGGGTGAACATGCCCGCTCGGAGCAGTTTGTTCTCCAGGCTGAGCTCAATCCGGGGCGGGGCGACGAGCACTTGCAGACGCAGATCACTCTGTACGCGTCCCGCACGACGGCCCACCGTATCGGTCATTTCAACGCCGGGGTCTGGCGTTATTCCAGCCGATTCAGCCACACGAACGTCTTCAATGCGCAGCCCTACCGCGCCTTCCAGTTCCGCGAGACCGGGGACGCCCTGATACGTATTGGCGTGGGAATTACCCACCAGTGCTACCCAGTGGCCGCCGCTTCTCGCCCCTTGGTCTGCGTCGATCACGCCCTTGGCGTAGTAATTCATCACCTTCTGCCGCAGCCCTTGCTCCGCGCCGTCCATGCCGTCGACGCGGTAACTCGCCATGCAGTCGATGGCGCGGATGCGCACGCGGTTTTCTTGCGCGGCTTTGAAAACGGCCATGAAGGTGTATTTGCCGTTTGGATCAGTTCGATGGCCTTTGTCCAGCGCCTTGATGTAGTCCTCAAGCTGAGGCGACAGAGTGCCCGTTCTCGAAAACGTATCGAGATCCACCTGATGAAAGTCGGTGAGCACGTGCTCCATGTACAGGGTTTTCACCTTGAGCTTGGTGAGCAGCGGCATCTGTTCGATCAGAAACTGTTTGCTGCCGATCCCTGCATGGCTCTCGCCGATGACCAGGCCCGATGAACGTTTGAATACGATCTTGAGCGCACGTTTGAGCGGCGCGTTGGCACTCAGCTCTGGCATGTCTGGACGCTTTGGCAGTTCGAGCGTGTTGAAGAAGGCGTTGGCGTCATCGCGCAGATTGCGACGGATGCGCTTGAAGTCGTCATAGGGATCAGGTTTGTCAAAATCGGGGCTGTGATAGCGATCGTCGACAAAGCGGCCGCCATATTGCGCGCCATCCATGACTTCAGTCCTCAGCGCCGCTGGCACTTCGTATGGGCTGGGGAGGGTGGTCGTCTGGGGAGAAACGCCGACCCCACGACCGGGCCCCATCTTGCCGAGCACCTTCCCGCCGCCTGACAGGTGCAAGGGAGTGACGGGCTCCCAGGTGCCGGCAGCGTTAAGGCGCACAGGCATGTTTCGGTAAAAGGAGTAGGGGTTTGCAGGGTCGATGATGGCCCAGCATTTCAGCTCGTTGATGTAGCGAACGGCGTAGGCGAAGCCATCGATCTCGATGAAGGTTTCGCCCTGATCGGTCAGGTAGATGCCCTTCATGCGACCTTCTTCACGCACGGGTTCGAAGGCATCCAGCAGCATGTTGGTCTCGAAGTAGGCCAACGCATCGTCGCGCTCAAAGGGGTAAACGGATTCTGGTTCCACGCCCGGCGTCTGAACTAACTCATCGGTGGGCTCATCGACTTCCGGTGCCAGCTCTCCCTCGGGTTCAGGCTGCAGCAACTCGCCTTCCGGCATCGCCTCCCCGCCGATAAGAAAGGTGCTGTTGAACAAGACGTCGATGCTGGCGGTCACAGCGCCGATGACCCCTGCCTTGCGTTGCGCCGTGCTTGCCCCGTTCACGGCCTGATCAATGTTGAGGCCCATGTCGGCGATGCCGGCACCCACGGCTGCCAGCGCAATCGGCCAGTCAATCGCCGCCAGCGCACCGGAAAGCTGGGAGAACGACCGCAGATAGCCGATCCACATCTGTTTGCGCAGGTCGCCGTTGGAATGCAGCGCCAGGTCTGCGTCGGCAAACATCCGAGCTCGGATCGCGTCGCGCAAATGGCTGAACGGGTCTCCCGACACGGGCCGACTGTGTTGATTGATCAGACCGGGATGAGCGGATCCCCATGAGGTGTAGAGCACATCCAGGCCATGGAACAGCCCGATGTTGTTGTCAGCCGCTCCGTGTGCCGACAACGGGAAATGGCCCATGAAACGCGCGCGGCGTTCTGGGCGGTTGTTCTGCGACAGCAGCCACCCATGCAGCTCTTCGGGCGTGGCGAAGGCATGAAAGGCCTGCACTTCGCCGGGGGTGTAGAGAATTTGCCGGCCTTCTGCGGTCACGATGCGCAAGACGTCGCTGGCTTCGTAGCCGATCACGTCGAAGGTCCAGACTTTCGCGTCAGCGCTGGCCGGCGCACTAGCCTGCAGGGTTTGCAGGCTCGGCGACTCGGACGGTTCAACGTTAGCCGCACGCAAGACGCTTTGCAGATCTTCTTCACTGAGCCAGCCGGCCTGTTGGTCTTCGAAGGCGCTGGCAATGAAGTTGGCTTTGGCCATGGTGCGAAAATTGTCGGCGAAGTCGCGCCAGAACGCCTTCAGCTTTTCCTGATAGCGCGATTTGAAGTCCACGGACCAAAACTCAGTCATGACCTGGGCGGGCAACACCCTGACCTCGTTTCGTTCATCGAACGCTTCTGCATCGGGGCCTGCGGTGTAGAACCCGCTAAGCATCTGCAGGGTGTCGGCGTTGTCCTGATCGTGGGGGTTGAAGCGGTGCATGACCAGTTGCGGGAGGGTCATCGATTGATAGGGTGCGTCGCGGTGCTCCCAGCCATTGAATGACCGCGGACTGCTGACTGCCGTGTGGAAGCGGTGCCAGTAAACGGTATCAGGCTCGATGTCGTGACCGGTCTGGCGCAGGAGGACTTCTCGGGCGATGCTGCGGGCCATTTCGCGCATGTCCGGGCAGGCCTCGACCATGCGCTCACTCATGTTGATGAGGGCGTTTCGGTCCTGGCTCAGGGATGCAGCGGGCGGGTGAGCGGGTGCAACGGTCATATTCGTCTTCCTTGATGAATGGGAAGACAAGCTTGGCGTGATTGCTGATTCATTTGGCACTAAATATGTATTGCGTACGCCGTCGCCTTAAATTTCTGTAAGGGCAGGTGTATCGTGTCCGCCCCTCGCATCGTTCACGGATGCGACCCGTCGTTTGAGGTTTTTTCGTTCATGTCTTTTACCCGTCGACAGATACTCGGAGGTCTGGCCGGTCTTGCGGTTGTCGGGCTTGGCGCGGGCGGCGCCTCAAGGTATTGGCTGGGCAAACGCGGGCCGGGAGAAGGGCACGATTATGAACTGATCGCCGCGCCGCTGGACGTTGAACTGGTGGCCGGGCACCAGACGCCCGCCTGGGCATTCGGCGGGTCGGCTCCGGGCACTGAATTGCGCGTCAGGCAGGGCGAGTGGCTACGGGTGCGCTTCATCAATCATCTGCCCGTGGAAACCACGATTCATTGGCACGGCATTCGGCTCCCGCTGGAGATGGACGGCGTGCCTTACGTCTCGCAATTGCCGGTCAAGCCGGGCGAGTACTTCGACTATAAATTCCGAGTGCCGGACGCCGGCAGCTATTGGTATCACCCCCATGTTAGCAGCAGTGAGGAGCTGGGCCGCGGGCTGGTGGGGCCGCTGATCGTCGAGGAGCGCGAGCCGACCGGATTTGCCCACGAACGCGTCGTCAGCCTCAAGAGCTGGCACGTGGACGAAGAGGGCGCTTTCACTGATTTCAGCGTCATTCGCGAGGCTGCCCGCGAGGGCACGGCCGGGCGATTGTCGACGATCAATGGCGTGCCACAGGGCGTCGTCGAGCTGCCTGCCGGGCAAATCACCCGGGTGCGCATTCTCAATCTCGACAACACGGTGACCTATCGCCTGAATCTGCCAGGCGCCGAGGCGATGATTTACGCCCTGGACGGCAACCCGGTCAAACCGCGCCCCCTGGGCAAGGATTACTGGCTGGGGCCGGGCATGCGCATCTGTCTGGCGATCAAAGCGCCAGCGGTCGGTGAAGAGATTTCCCTGCGCAACGGCCCGGTGCGGCTGGGCACCTTCCGTTCGGTCGCCAGCACCGATACGCCGGGCGAGTGGCCCCCTGAGCTGCCGGCGAATCCGGTCGCCGAGCCCGATCTGGCCAACGCCGAGAAGCTCAATTTCAACTTCGAGTGGGTCGGGTCGGTGTCGGTGAATGTCGACAACGGTAAACCGCCGAGCTTGTGGCAGATCAATGGCCAAGCGTGGGACATCACCGACAAGACCTGCGCGGACCGGCCGATCGCCAAGCTCGAACAAGGCAAGAGTTACATCTTCGAGCTGAAGAACATGACGCAGTATCAGCATCCCATTCACTTGCACGGCATGAGCTTCAAGGTCATCGCTTCCAATCGCAAGAAGGTGGTTCCGTATTTCACGGACACCTATCTGCTGGGGCGCAACGAGCGCGCGCGCGTCGCGTTGGTGGCGGATAATCCCGGCGTCTGGATGTTTCACTGCCATGTGATCGATCACATGGAAACCGGTCTCATGGCCGCTATCGAGGTCTCCTGATGCGTCAGCCGCCCATCATCGATCGCAGTCGCGATCAGCATTTCATGCGCGAAGCCCTGGCGCTGGCGGCGGAGGGTGCGTTGCTGGGCGAGGTGCCGGTTGGCGCGGTGGTGGTGCAGAACGGCGAAATCGTTGGCCGCGGTTTCAACTGCCCCATCAGCGGCAGCGATCCCAGTGCCCACGCCGAGATGGTCGCCATTCGCGCGGCGGCGCAGTCACTCAGCAATTATCGCCTGCCCGGCAGCACGCTGTACGTGACGCTGGAACCCTGCAGCATGTGCGCGGGGTTGATCGTTCATTCGCGCATCAGCCGCGTGGTGTATGGCGCGACCGAGCCCAAAGCGGGGGTGGTGCAGAGTCAGGGGCAGTTCTTCATGCAGCCGTTTCTCAATCATCGCGTTCTGTTCGAAGGCGGGGTGCTGGGGGAGGAATGCGGGACGATGCTGAGCGAGTTTTTCAGGATGAGGCGGGCGAAGGGTTAGTTCAGTGCGACGGCGAGCGGATTCTGGCGCTGACTAAAGCGGCGCTTTCTCTTCCGACGGCTTGGTCTTGTCGACCCCAGGCACATGCAACGAGCCTTCCGCCACCTGGCCGCCTTCCATCTGCGGCTGCGTCACCCACGTCAGGATGTCGTAGTAACGGCGGATGTTGGCGACGAAACTGACCGGTTCGCCGCCACGGGCGTAGCCGTAGCGGGTCTTGCTGTACCACTTCTTCTGCGACAGACGCGGCAGCATCTTCTTCACGTCCAGCCACTTGTTCGGGTTCAGGCCTTCGCTTTCGGCCAGCTTGCGCGCGTCATCCAGGTGGCCGCTGCCGATGTTGTAGGACGCCAGCGCCAGCCAGGTGCGATCCGGCTCCTGAATCGAGTCGTCGAGCTGTTCTTTGACGTAGGCGAAATACTTGGCGCCGCCCTGAATACTCTGTTTGGCGTCGAGCCGATTGGACACACCCATGGCCTGGGCCGTGCTCTGGGTGAGCATCATCAAGCCGCGCACGCCGGTCTTCGACGTCACGCCCGGCTGCCACAACGATTCCTGATAACCGATCGCCGCGAGCAGGCGCCAGTCCACCTGTTCTGCTTTGGCGGCGGTCTGGAAGTGCTTCTCGTACTTGGGCAGGCGCTCCTGCAAATGCTGGGCGAAGGTGTAGGCGCCGACATAACCGAGGACGTCGACATGCCCGTAGTAGCGGTCTTTGAGCCGCTGCAGCATGCCGTTCTTCTGCATCTTGTCGAGATAGGCGTTGATCTCGTTGAGCAGGCTGTTGTCATCCCCCAGCGCCACGGCCCAACGCTGATCGCGGCCATCGCCGAGGTCGAAGCCGACGCGCACGTTGGGGAAATACACCTGGTTCATCGCCAGTTCGTTGGAATCCACCAGGGTCAGGTCGATCTGACCCTCGTCCACCATCCGCAGCAGGTCGACGACTTCGACCTGATCGGATTCTTCGTAGTTGATGCCGGGGTACTTGACCTTCAGCGCCGCCAGTTGCTCGGCGTGGCTGCTGCCTTTAAGCACGAGGATGCGCTTGCCGACCAGATCGCCCGGATCGGTGGGGCGCGACTGGCCGTTGCGGTAAATGACCTGCGGGGTGACTTCAAGATAGGAGTGGGAAAAACGCACCTGCTTCGCGCGGTTTTCGCTGCTCACCAGGCCCGCTGCCGCCAGCACCGGCCCGCCGGGTTTGCCCATCTGATCGAACAGGTCGTCGAGGTTGTCGGCGGCTTCGATTTTCAGTTCAACGCCCAGATCGTCGGCGAAACGCTTCACCAGTTCGTACTCGAAACCGGTTTCACCGTTGCGGTCCTGAAAATAGGTCGCCGGGCTGTTGCGGGTGACGACGCGCAGAACGCCATCCTCCTTGACTCGTTCCAGCGTGTTGGGTTTCTCCACACACGCGCCGAGCAGCAGGAAGATTCCGGTTGCGATGAGCCACTTGGCACAGCGTGGGCGGAAATCTGATAGGGAAAACATCGGTGCAGTATACGCAAAGGAGCCATACCGCCATATCTCGACAGCGCGGGTCCCGTCTGATAGAGCCGAGGAATTTTTACCTTCCGGCGCAGGCAAGCGCCCGGAGCCGACATTCGGGTGCATCCCATGCCGTGGTTTCGGGTGCCGACGCAGACTGATTAGGCTAGAATGCACGGCCTCAAAGCACACCCCCTTCCCGAGGCTGTCCCGACGATGTTGATCCTGCGTGGTGCTCCCGCCCTTTCCGCCTTCCGCCACAAGAAATTACTTGCGCAGCTGAACGATAAAGTTCCGGCTGTCAGTGGCCTGTACGCTGAATTCGCCCACTTCGCTGAGGTCAATGGCGTCCTGACCGAAGACGAGCAGCAAGTCCTTGCCCGCCTGCTGAAATACGGTCCGAGCGTGCCGGTTCAGGAGCCGGCGGGCCGCTTGTTCCTGGTACTCCCGCGTTTCGGCACCATTTCGCCATGGTCGAGCAAGGCCACCGACATCGCGCGCAATTGCAGCCTGACCAAGATCCAGCGCCTTGAGCGCGGCATCGCGTTTTATGTAGAAGGCCAGTTCAGCGACGCTGATGCGCAACTGATCGCCGACACGCTGCACGACCGCATGACCCAGATCGTACTGGGCGCGCTGGAAGAGGCCGCCAGCCTGTTCAGCCACGCCGAGCCCAAGCCGCTGATCGCCATCGACGTGCTGGGCGGCGGCCGTGCGGCGCTGGAAAAAGCCAACGTTGAACTGGGTCTGGCCCTGGCCGAAGACGAAATCGACTACCTGGTGAACGCGTTCACCGGCCTCAAGCGCAACCCACACGACATCGAGCTGATGATGTTCGCGCAGGCCAACTCCGAGCACTGCCGTCACAAGATCTTCAACGCCAGTTGGGACATCGACGGCCAGAGCCAGGACAAAAGCCTGTTCGGCATGATCAAGAATACCTACCAAATGCACAACGAAGGCGTGCTGTCCGCTTACAAGGACAACGCCTCGGTGATCGTCGGCAGCGTGGCCGGTCGCTTCTTCCCGAATCCTGAAAGCCGCGAGTACGGTGCGGTTCAGGAGCCGGTGCACATTTTGATGAAGGTCGAAACCCACAACCACCCGACGGCAATTGCCCCGTTCCCTGGCGCAGCCACCGGTTCCGGCGGCGAGATTCGTGACGAGGGCGCGACCGGACGTGGCGCCAAGCCGAAAGCCGGCCTGACCGGTTTCACGGTGTCCAACCTGAACATTCCGGGTTTCGAGCAGCCCTGGGAAAAGCCGTACGGCAAACCCGAGCGCATCGTGACACCACTGGACATCATGATCGAAGGCCCGCTGGGTGGCGCGGCGTTCAACAATGAGTTCGGTCGCCCGGCGCTGACCGGTTATTTCCGTACCTTCGAGCAGTCGATCAGCACGCCACATGGCGACGAAGTTCGCGGCTACCACAAGCCGATCATGCTCGCAGGCGGCATGGGCAACATCCGCGAAGAGCACGTGCAGAAAGCCGAAATCACCGTTGGCGCCAAGCTGATCGTGCTCGGCGGCCCCGCGATGTTGATTGGTCTGGGTGGCGGCGCGGCTTCATCCATGGCCACCGGCACCAGCTCGGCTGACCTGGATTTCGCCTCGGTGCAGCGTGAAAACCCGGAAATGGAACGCCGTTGCCAAGAGGTCATCGACCGCTGCTGGCAGCTGGGTGAAGCCAATCCGATCGCGTTCATCCATGACGTCGGCGCGGGTGGTCTGTCCAACGCCTTCCCTGAACTGGTCAACGACGGCGGTCGCGGCGGCCGCTTCGAACTGCGCAACGTGCCAAACGACGAGCCAGGCATGGCCCCGCTGGAAATCTGGAGCAACGAGTCCCAGGAGCGTTACGTTCTGGCGGTCAGCGCTCCTGACTTCGAACGCTTCAAAGCCATCTGCGAACGTGAGCGTTGCCCGTTCGCGGTGGTCGGTGAGGCCACTGAAGAGCCGCAACTGACCGTCACTGACAGCCATTTCGGCAACAACCCTGTCGACATGCCGCTGGAAGTGCTGCTGGGCAAAGCCCCGCGCATGCACCGTTCGGCCGAGCGTGAGACAGAGCTGGGTGACGACTTCGACCCGAGCGCGCTCGACATCGAAGAAAGCGTGCAGCGCGTGCTGCATCACCCGGCCGTGGCAAGCAAGAGCTTCCTTATTACCATTGGCGACCGCAGCATCACCGGTATGGTCAATCGCGACCAGATGGTCGGCCCGTGGCAAGTGCCGGTGGCGGACGTCGCCGTCACCGCAACCAGCTTTGACGTGTACACCGGCGAAGCCATGGCGATGGGCGAGCGCACGCCGCTGGCCTTGCTGGATGCCCCGGCTTCCGGCCGCATGGCGATTGGCGAGACCCTGACCAACATCGCAGCGTCGAGCATCGGCAAGCTTTCCGACATCAAGCTGTCCGCCAACTGGATGTCCGCTGCCGGTCACCCGGGTGAAGACGCGCGTCTGTACGACACCGTGAAAGCCGTCGGCATGGAGCTGTGCCCCGAGCTGGGCATTACCATCCCAGTGGGCAAGGACTCGATGTCCATGAAGACCCGCTGGAGCGAAGAGGGCACCGAAAAAACCGTGACCTCGCCGCTGTCGCTGATCGTCACCGGTTTCGCCCCGGTCACCGACATCCGCAAGACCCTGACCCCGCAATTGCGCATGGACAAGGGCCTGACCGATCTGATCCTGATCGACCTCGGTCGTGGTCAGAACCGCATGGGCGCATCGATCCTCGCCCAGACCCACGGCAAGCTCGGCAGCGTTGCGCCGGACGTCGATGACGCTGAAGACCTGAAAGCCTTCTTTGCCGTCATCCAGGGCCTCAACGCCGACGACCACCTGCTGGCCTATCACGACCGTTCCGACGGTGGCTTGATGGCGACCGTGCTGGAAATGGCGTTCGCTGGGCACTGTGGCCTGAACCTCGAACTCGACACGCTGACCGGCACCCGCGAAAAAGTTGCGGCCATTCTGTTCAACGAAGAGCTGGGTGCAGTGATCCAGGTTCGCCAGGACGCCACGCCGCTGGTGCTCGCGCAGTTCAGCGCTGCCGGCCTGGGCGAGGATTGCGTCGCCGTGATCGGTAAGCCGATCAACAACAGCGATGTGATCATCAGCCTGAGCGGCGACACCGTGTTCAAAGGCGATCGCCGCCTGCTGCAGCGTCAGTGGAGCGAGACCAGCTATCAGATCCAGCGCCTGCGCGATAATGCCGATTGCGCCGATCAGGAATTCGACGCGCTGCTGGAAGAAGACAATCCAGGCCTGAGCGTGAAGCTGGGCTATGACGTCAACGACGACATCGCTGCGCCTTACATCAAGAAGGGCGTTCGCCCACAAGTGGCAGTGCTGCGTGAGCAGGGCGTCAACGGTCAGGTTGAAATGGCGGCTGCGTTCGATCGCGCCGGTTTCGCCTCGGTTGACGTGCACATGAGCGACATCCTCGCCGGTCGCGTCGACCTCAACGACTTCAAAGGTCTGGTGGCGTGCGGTGGTTTCTCCTACGGCGACGTGTTGGGTGCCGGCGAAGGCTGGGCCAAGTCCGCGCTGTTCAACAGCCGTGCACGGGATGCGTTCCAGGGCTTCTTCGCCCGCACCGACAGCTTCGCGCTGGGCGTTTGCAACGGTTGCCAGATGATGTCCAACCTCAGCGAGCTGATCCCGGGCAGCGAATTCTGGCCGCACTTCGTGCGCAACCGCTCGGAGCAGTTCGAAGCGCGCGTGGCGATGGTCGAAATCCAGAAGTCGGCGTCGATCTTCCTGCAAGGCATGGCCGGCTCTCACATGCCGATCGCCATCGCCCACGGTGAAGGTCACGCCGAGTTCAAGACCCCTGAGTCGCTGATCGAAACCGATCTGTCCGGCACCGTTGCCGTGCGTTTCGTCGACAATCACGGCAAGGTCACTGAAACCTATCCAGCCAACCCGAACGGTTCGCCCCGCGGTATCGCGGGTCTCACCACCCTCGACGGTCGCGTCACCATCATGATGCCGCACCCTGAGCGGGTGTTCCGCGCCGTGACCAACTCGTGGCGACCGGATGAATGGGCTGAAGACGGCGCGTGGATGCGCATGTTCCGCAACGCCCGCGTATGGGTTGACTGATCGCTGATGTACAAGCTGGCCTTCTTTGTGCCGCAGAGCCATGTGGAACAGGTCAAAAACGCGTTGTTCGCCGCCGGTGCGGGGCGAATCGGCGCGTATGACCGCTGCTCATGGCAAGTGCTTGGCCACGGCCAGTTTCGCCCGCTGGATGGCAGTCAGCCATTCATCGGGCAAGCCGGCGAGGTCGAGCAGGTTCAGGAATGGAAGGTCGAGCTTGTCGTGTCAGATGAGCTGATCAGGCAGGCGGTTGCTGCGCTGAAGGACAGCCATCCCTACGAAGTACCGGCTTATGACGTGTGGAAGCTGGAAGATATCTAGCTTCCCTGCAGCATGGCTCGAGATTGAAGCAATCCGCATCACCCCGCAGAATCTTACGGCCGAATTTCTATCATCGTGCCGTCTTTCACCAGATCCCACACCTCACGAATATCGCTGTTGCGCATGGCGATGCAGCCGTTCGTCCAGTCCAGCGTGTGGAAATACCACTCCGGGTAATCGTCGTTGATCGGCGTGCCATGAATCATGATCATGCTGCCGGGTTTAACGCCTTCGCGGCGGGCGCGTGCGGCATCGGAAATGTTGGGGTAGGAAATGTGCATCGACAGGTTGTAGGCGTCGCTAGTCTTGCGCCAGTCGAGCCAGTAGAAACCCTCCGGTGTGCGCTGGTCTCCCTCTTGCAGCTTCGGTCCGGTGGGCGCTTTGCCCAGTGAGATCCGGTACGTCTTCAGCGCCTCGCCACGGCTGATCAGCTGCAATTGATGCGCGGATTTGAGCACCAGCACTTTATCGACAGTCCGGTCCGCGATGTTCTGAGTGTCGACGACCTTTCCGCCAACGAACTTCTGTTCGCTGCCTTTGGGCACGATGGTCTGGGTGAACGCAGCCTGGGACAGCGGCACAACCGACAGGCATAAAACGGCAAGCAACCAACGCATGAAAAGGGTATCCCTGAAGACTGCGCGGCAATCGCGCATCATCGTTTCGATCAAGTGGTCTTGAGCGGCGGTGTGACAGACAGACAATCGGTGCGTACCTGGAAATCTTGATGCCGCCTGTCGCGGAAAAAACACTCCAGGGTACGCCTGACCGTATTGAACGCCAGCTCAGACCACGGAATATCCGCTTCGTCGAAGAGCTTCACTTCAAGGCTTTCGATACCGGCCGCGAACTCCGGTTTGACCAGATTCGAGCGGTAGAAGATATGCACCTGATTGATGTGCGGCACATCGATCATCGAGTACAACTGCAGGTCCTCGACCTCCGCGCAGGCTTCTTCCAGCGTTTCGCGGCGGGCCGCCTGCTCGACGCTTTCGCCGTTTTCCATGAACCCGGCGGGCAGCGTCCAGTAGCCCAGTCGCGGCTCGATGGCCCGACGGCACAGCAAGACCTTGTCGCCCCACACCGGCACGACGCCGGCCACGATGTTGGGGTTCTGGTAGTGAATGGTGTCGCAATGTTCACACACGTAACGCGGGCGGCTGTCGCCCTCGGGAATACGCTGGATGACCTGTTCGCCGCAGTTGCTGCAGAATTTCATGATCGAATCGGGTTCCTGTTGGCAGCGGCTATCTTGAGCCGTAGCGCGGGTGGACGGCAAGAGGCGTCTTGCACGCGCGGGTTGTCCTACAAGACTTGGGCGCATCGTCGCTTTGGTGCATGATGCCGGGCAGGCAACCGATCGAGAATTCCCATGCTGGATGAGCTACTTCACCGTATGAGCAGCCACACGCCGGTGATACTGAAAACGGACGCGCGCTTTCCCGAGGCCGCCGTGCTTCTCCCCATTACCCGCAATGCAGAGCCCGAACTGGTGCTGACCCTGCGCGCCAGCGGCCTGTCGACCCACGGCGGCGAAGTGGCCTTCCCGGGCGGACGGCGTGACCCGGAGGATCCGGACCTCATCTTCACGGCGCTGCGCGAAGCCCAGGAGGAGATCGGTTTGCCACCGGGTCTCGTTGAAGTCATCGGCCCGCTGAGTCCGTTGATCTCCAAGCACGGCATAAGAGTGACGCCCTACGTCGGCATCATTCCGGATTTCGTCGAGTACACACCCAATGATGGCGAAATCGCAGCCGTCTTCAGCGTGCCGCTGGACTTCTTCCGTCAGGATGCCCGCGAACACACCCACCGCATCGACTATCAAGGGCGCAGCTGGTACGTGCCGAGTTACCGCTTCGGCGAGTACAAGATCTGGGGCCTGACCGCGATCATGATCGTCGAGTTGATGAACCTGTTGTTCGACAGCGCCATCGACCTCAACGAGCCGCCAAAGCGATCCATCATCCACACGCTGAAATCCTGACTCGCGGCCGCCGCGCCTTGCATCAGGAATGAGCCATGAGGGCCGAGCCGTGAGGAATACGTCATGAGGAATACGCCATGAAATACCGCTTGGGCGATGCCCGCGTCGATGCGCACGCCAGCAGCTGGATCGCGCCGACAGCCACCGTCATCGGCAACGTGCGTTTGCAGGCCAACGCCAGCGTCTGGTTCGGCGCGGTGTTGCGTGGCGACAACGAGCTCATCGACATCGGCGAGAACAGCAACGTGCAGGACGGCACCGTGATGCACACCGACATGGGCTCGCCGCTGACCATCGGACGGAACGTGACCATCGGCCACAACGCGATGCTGCACGGTTGCAGCGTGGGTGACAGCACGCTGATCGGCATCAACGCGGTCATTCTCAATGGCGCGAAGATTGGCAAGCATTGCATCATCGGCGCGAACTCGTTGATCGGCGAAGGCAAAGTCATTCCTGACGGTTCGCTGGTCATGGGCTCGCCCGGCAAAATCGTCCGCGAGCTGACTGACGCACAGAAGCAGATGCTCGACGCCAGCGCCGCCCATTACGTCCACAACGCTCACCGCTACGCGCGTGACCTGGCCCCGCAGGAAGATTGATGTCCAGCGCCATACCCCCGATCCATGAAGCAACCGTTCATGACAAGCCGATTCATGAAAAGCCCGTCCGCTCGCCCTGCGTGAGCATTTGTGCCCTGGACGACGCCGACATCTGCACCGGTTGCCAGCGCACCGTGGCCGAGATCACCGGCTGGAGCCGCATGGACAACCAGGCACGTCGCGCGGTGTTGATCGCCTGCGAGGAGCGGGCGAGAGCCAGCGGGATGATGTTTCTACTGGGTGGCAACAACCCTCAAGGTTGAATCAACCCTGCGCCGCTGCATCCCATTCCCCGGCCTTCATGTTAAATTGCGCGCCTTTCTACCTGCGGTTGCTTGCACACGGCGAGCGACCTTCGACCTGCTCCATGAGGACCTGAGATGACTCAAATCGGAACTCCACTGTCGCCGACCGCGACCCGCGTTTTGCTCTGCGGTTGCGGCGAGCTTGGCAAGGAAGTAGTGATCGAGCTGCAACGCCTGGGCGTTGAAGTGATCGCCGTCGACCGCTACGCCAATGCTCCGGCGATGCAGGTCGCACACCGCAGCCACGTGATCAATATGCTCGATGGCGCCGCCTTGCGTGCGGTGATCGAGTCCGAGAAACCGCATTACATCGTCCCGGAAATCGAAGCCATCGCCACCGCGACCCTGGTGGAGCTGGAGTCCGAAGGCTTCACGGTCATTCCGACGGCCCGCGCTGCGCAGCTGACCATGAACCGCGAAGGTATTCGTCGTCTGGCCGCTGAAGAGCTGGACCTCCCCACCTCGCCATATCACTTTGCCGACACCTTCGAAGACTACAAAAAAGCCGTCGAAGACCTGGGCTTCCCGTGTGTGGTCAAGCCGGTGATGAGCTCGTCGGGCAAGGGTCAAAGCTTGCTGAAAACCGACGCGGACATCCAAAAGGCCTGGGACTATGCGCAAGAAGGCGGTCGTGCCGGCAAAGGCCGTGTGATCATCGAAGGCTTCATCGATTTCGATTACGAAATTACCTTGCTGACCGTGCGTCACGTCGGCGGCACGACCTTCTGTTCGCCGGTCGGTCATCGTCAGGAGAAGGGCGACTATCAGGAATCGTGGCAGCCCCAGGCCATGAGCCCGGTGGCATTGGCCGAGTCCGAGCGCGTCGCCAAAGCGGTAACCGAGGCGCTGGGTGGCCGTGGTCTGTTTGGCGTCGAGTTGTTCATCAAGGGCGATCAGGTCTGGTTCAGCGAAGTCTCGCCGCGCCCCCACGACACAGGTCTGGTCACGCTGATCTCCCAGGACCTTTCGCAGTTCGCGCTTCACGCGCGGGCCATTCTCGGTCTGCCGATCCCGTTGATTCGCCAGTTCGGCCCATCAGCATCGGCCGTGATTCTGGTTGAAGGCCAGTCGACCCAGACGGCGTTCGCCAACCTGGAGCAAGCCCTGAGCGAACCGGACACCGCGCTGCGCCTGTTCGGCAAGCCTGAGGTCAATGGTCAGCGCCGGATGGGCGTGGCACTGGCGCGCGACGAGTCGATCGAAGCAGCCCGTCGCAAAGCCACCCGCGCGTCGATGGCGGTGAAGGTTCAGCTGTAAGCATCACGCTGAATGAAAAACGGCGCCCTCAGGGGCGCCGTTTTTGTTTGGCGATCACGCACCGTCGATACCCGGTTTGCTCAGGCAATCGTATCCAGGTCCGCGTGCCGGGTTTCTTTCAGGCACAGCACAGCGATCACGCTGATCAACGCCGCCGCCGAGACATAGCCACCGACCCAGCTCAAACCGCCCATCTCCACCAGCTTCTGCGCGAAGAAAGGCGCCACCGAGGCACCAACAATGCCGCCGATGTTGTAGGCCGCCGACGCGCCGGTATATCGCACCCGCGTAGGAAACAGCTCCGGCAACATCGCCCCCATCGGCGCGAATGTAACGCCCATCAGAAACAGCTCGATCGACAGGAACAGCGTCACCGCCCAGGTCGTGCCGTGGGTCAGCAAGGGCTCCATCAGAAACCCCGACAAGATCGCCAGCACGCCGCCGATCACCAGCACCGGCTTGCGACCAAATCGATCGCTCGCCAACGCGGAAAGCGGTGTCGCCATGGCCATGAACAGCACCGCAAAGCACAGCATCGCGAGGAACGATTCGCGGCTGTAACCCAGGGTTTTCACGCCATAGCTCAGCGAGAAGACGGTGGAGATATAGAACAGCGCGTAGCACACCACCATCGACGCGGCCCCTAGCAGCATTGGCTTCCAGTACTGACCGAACAGCTCGGCAATCGGCAGTTTCACACGCTCATGGCGGGCGATGGCTTTGGCGAAAACGGGCGTTTCCTCAAGCTTGAGTCGCACATACAACCCGATGATGACCAGCACGGCACTGAGCAGAAACGGCACGCGCCAGCCCCAGGAGCGGAATTGCTCGTCATCCAGCGTCATCGCCAGCGTCAGAAAGAGCCCGTTTGCCGCGAGGAAGCCGATGGATGGTCCCAACTGCGGAAACATGCCGAACCACGCACGTTTGCCCTTGGGCGCATTCTCGGTCGCCAGCAACGCCGCGCCGCCCCATTCGCCGCCCAATCCGAGGCCTTGGCCGAAGCGCAGCACGCAGAGCAGGATCGGCGCCCATGATCCGATGGCGTCGTAACCCGGCAACACGCCGATGAGCGTGGTGCAGACGCCCATTAGCAGCAGCGAGGCGACCAACGTCGATTTGCGGCCGACGCGATCACCGAAGTGACCGAACAGCGCCGAGCCCAGCGGACGCGCGAGAAAGGCGATCCCGAACGTCAGAAACGCCGACAGCATCTGTGCGGTGCTGGAGGTTTGCGGAAAAAACACCGGCCCGATCACCAGCGCGGCGGCGGTGGCGTACACGTAGAAATCGTAGAACTCGATGGCGGTGCCGATGAAGCTGGCGGTGGCGACGCGGGCCGCGGAATTGGCGGGGCGGGCCTCGCTCTCGTCGCTGCTCGGAAAGGCAGAAGTCGTGGTCATGGGGAATCCCTGGCAGTCGTATCGCCTGTCAGCGGGTGACGAAAATTCGTACGCGCTGCGGCAATCGTTAATTGTTTTTTTGGTCCAGCGCTGAACAGACTAGCCCGGATGCGGGCAAAGATGCGTGGCGTGCTCGGGATGGGAGCGAAGGCCAGGGTGTCGCGTGAGCGGTCAGGCTGTGTGACTGGCCAGATCGCGCATCGTGCGGGTAGCACGCGGATCGGCGGGGCTGGGTAAGCGGATCGATTATAGGAAGGGGATCGGCGCGGAAACAAGTGCCTCAGGGCGCCGCCCGACTTTTCAGATCACGTCTTTGGTGCGGGTGTTCAACCACATCAGCACGCGGCTGACGCGGTTGTCTTCGGTCTCGAGGATTTCCAGGCGGTAAGGGCCGATCTTCAGGCAGACCGCGCTGTTGGGAATGGTCTCCAGCGCTTCGGTGATCAGACCGTTGAGGGTTTTGGGCCCGTCGGAAGGGAGGTGCCAGCCGAGGCTTTTATTCAAATCGCGAATCGACGCCGCGCCGTCAATCACCAGGCGCCCGTCAGGCTGCGGCTGAATATGCGGATTGTCGAGGGCTTGCTCGCTTTCGAATTCGCCGACGATCTCTTCCAGAATGTCCTCAAGGCTGACGATGCCCAGCACCTCGCCGTATTCATCGACCACCACGCCCATGCGCCGCTGCTGTTTGTGGAAGTTGAGCAGTTGCATCTGCAGCGGCGTGCTTTCCGGCACAAAATACGGTTCGTAGCAGGCGGCCCGCAGCGCCTCTTTGGTCAGCTCGTTGCGCGGCAGCAGGTGGCTGATCATCCGCGTGTTGAGCACGCCTTCCACCTGATTGATGTCGTTGTAGTAGACCGGCAGGCGGGTGTGGCGAGAGATGATCAGCTTGTCGATGATCTCCTCGATGGTGTCGTCGAGGTTGATGCCGTCGACTTCGCTGCGCGGCACCAGAATGTCATTCACGGTCATGCGGTCCAGCGCGTAAATCCCGGAGATGACGTGGGCACGGCCATATTGGCTCTCGTTGTCCTGATAGACCGTCGGGCGCGTGTCGTCTTCGTCATCGATGGTGTCTGGCCGGCGCTTCGACAGAAAAGGGCGCAACAGCGTCTTGGCGATGTTCTTGTAGAGCCAGGTCAGCGGCTGCAGCAGCCGAACCGGGATGCGCAGCACGTTGTTGCCCAGCAGCAGGATTGACTCGGGACGACGCGCCGCCAGCTTTCGCGGAATGAACTCGGTCACCACCACCAGCACGCTGGCGACACCTAGCCAGGCAATCAGCGGGCCGTGGAAATACCAGTGCCCGATGGCCAGCAACGTGGCGAGCACGGTGATCAGCGCCTTGAGCAGCGTGTTGCCGAGGATAAGGCTGTTGAGGTTGAACGCCAGAACCGGCTTCGGTGGCTCGTTGGAACGATGATTGACCGGCATCGCCCGCAGATTATGGTGCGCCGCCTCGACCGCGCTGAACAGCCCGGACCACAAGGTGAGCAGGGCAAGCAGCGTGAGCATTGTGCCGACCGGCAGATTATCCATGATCAACGCCCGTCAGATGTGCAGGATGTATTCACGAACGAGCTTGCTGCCGAAGTAGGCCAGCATCAGGAGCAGGAATCCGCCCAGCGTCCAGCGGATCGCCTTGTGGCCGCGCCAGCCCAGATGGTGGCGTCCCCACAGCAGCACACTGAAGACGATCCACGCGAGGATCGACAGCAGGGTTTTGTGTACCAGATGCTGGGCAAACAGGTTTTCGACGAACAGCCAGCCGGAGATCAGCGACATCGACAGCAAGACCCACCCGGCCCAGAGGAAGCCGAAGAGCAGGCTTTCCATGGTCTGCAACGGGGGGAAGCTTCTGATCAGGCCAAGGCGGTGCTTGTTCTTCAGCTGGTGGTCCTGCAGCAGCAGGAGCAGGGACTGGAACACCGCGATGGTGAACATGCCGTAGGCGAGGATCGACAGCAGGATATGGCTGATGATGCCGTGTTCTTCGATGATCGGTTGCTGGGTGCCGGAAGGCGCGAACTGCGCCATCAGGCTCGTCAGCAGCCCCAGCGGGAACAGGAGGATCAGCAGGATTTCGACCGGGAGGCGAATGCACGCGAGCATGGTCACGATGATGACGGCAACAGCAATCAGGCTGGCGGCACTGAAAAAGTCCAGACCCAGGCCGATAGGGCGCACCAGTTGGCCGAACAGCGCACTGGCCTGGCAAGCGACGGCAAGGGTGCCGATCAGGCACAGCAGCCATTTGTCGGCCTTTTGGCCCTGACGCAGGCGCATACCCTGGTAGACAGTCGCAGCGGCATAAAACACGGCGGCGGCGAGGCTGAAGAGCAAACTCGGTGACAAGGGGGACATAGATCCTGTTGGGCGTGCTCGAAAGCCGGTGAGTTTGGCATAAAACGCGCATTTCACGAAAGACTACAGAAGGAGACGCCGTGGTGTCCGTGCGCTGGAGTCTTCGCTATAATCCGCGACCTGCTCAAGCCACAGGCTAGCCGATCGCTGTTTCAGCCGCCTTTATAGCGTCCCTATTTCAATAGCGACTCTCTGAAGAGCAGGCGTCGCGATCTCGCCAGCCGACTGAAAAAGGCCGCTACGGGCCTGGCCGCATCAATCGGGGTTCAGCACGAACCCAAAGGATCACGCATGTTTGAAAATCTGACAGATCGTCTCTCGCAGACGCTGCGCCAGGTCACTGGTAAAGCCAAGCTGACCGAGGACAACATCAAGGACACACTGCGTGAAGTGCGTATGGCGCTGCTTGAAGCCGACGTCGCCTTGCCGGTTGTCAAAGACTTCGTCAATCGCATCAAGGAGCGCGCCGTCGGCACCGAGGTGTCGCGCAGCCTCACGCCGGGCCAGGCGTTCGTGAAGATTGTCCAGGCCGAGCTGGAAGAGATGATGGGGGCGGCCAACGAAGAGCTGACCCTCAACGTCACGCCGCCGGCGGTCATCCTGATGGCGGGTCTGCAAGGTGCGGGCAAGACCACCACTGCCGGCAAGCTCGCCCGATTCCTGAAAGAACGCAAAAAGAAAACCGTGATGCTGGTGTCGGCGGACGTCTATCGTCCGGCCGCGATCAAGCAACTGGAAACCCTGGCCAACGACATCGGCGTGACGTTCTTCCCGTCCGACATCAGCCAGAAGCCGGTCGACATTGCCGAAGCGGCTATTAAAGAAGCCAAACTCAAGTTCATTGATGTCGTGATCCTCGACACCGCCGGTCGTCTGCACATCGACGCCGAGATGATGGGCGAGATCCAGGCGCTGCACGCGGCGGTCAAGCCGGCCGAGACGCTGTTCGTCGTCGACGCGATGACCGGCCAGGATGCTGCGAACACCGCCAAGGCGTTTGGTGATGCGCTGCCGCTGACCGGTGTGATCCTGACCAAGGTCGACGGCGATGCCCGTGGCGGTGCTGCACTGTCGGTGCGCGCCATTACCGGCAAGCCGATCAAGTTCATCGGCATGGGCGAGAAGAGCGAGGCGCTGGAGCCTTTCCATCCGGACCGTATCGCATCGCGCATCCTCGGTATGGGTGATGTGCTCAGCCTGATCGAGCAGGCCGAACAGACCCTCGACAAGGACAAGGCCGACAAGCTGGCCAAGAAGCTGAAGAAGGGCAAGGGCTTCGACCTCGAAGACTTCCGCGATCAGCTGCAACAAATGAAGAACATGGGCGGCCTGGGCGGGCTCATGGACAAGCTGCCAAGCATCGGTGGCGTGAACCTGTCGCAGATGGGTAACGCACAAGGCGCCGCCGAAAAGCAGTTCAAGCAAATGGAAGCCATCATCAATTCGATGACCCCGGCCGAGCGTCGCGACCCTGAGCTGATCAGCGGTTCACGCAAACGCCGTATCGCCATGGGTTCGGGCACCCAGGTGCAGGACATCGGTCGTCTGATCAAGCAGCACAAACAGATGCAGAAGATGATGAAAAAGTTTTCGACCAAGGGCGGCATGGCGAAAATGATGCGCGGCATGGGCGGAATGTTGCCCGGCGGCGGTATGCCCAAAATGTAAATTGCATCGCGCGGGAGTGATTCCCGCGCGTCATTCATGGGGGCAACCGTCCCGATGGCCTGCTCAGGCAGGCGCTCACCGCCGTCCTCGCTGACGGCTCCACGGCAGATCTAAGTGGCCTGACGGCGTACGCCGGAAAAAGTCATTTGCAAAAATCCGGATATTCCTTAGAATATGCGGCCTTTCGGGCACCCATGCCCGCTGTGCATCTTAGATTTGCAGCACCGACTACAGGAAAATTGTTCAATGCTAACAATCCGTCTTGCCCTTGGCGGCTCTAAAAAGCGCCCGTTCTACCACCTGACTGTCACCGACAGCCGCAACCCACGTGACGGTTCCCACAAGGAACAAATCGGTTTCTTCAACCCGGTTGCCCGTGGTCAGGAAATCCGTCTGTCCGTGAACCAAGAGCGTCTGGCCTACTGGCTGAGCGTTGGTGCACAACCTTCTGAGCGTGTTGCTTCGCTGTTGAAGGAATCTGCCAAGGCTGCGGCCTGAGCAATATGAACGCGACGCCAGCTTCCGCCGACGATCTGATCGTCATCGGCAAGATTTACTCGGTACACGGCGTTCGCGGCGAAGTGAAGGTGTATTCCTTTACTGATCCGACTGAAAACCTGTTGCAGTACAAAACCTGGACGCTCAAGCGCGAAGGCAATGTGAAACAGGTCGAGCTGGTCAGTGGACGCGGGAACGACAAGTTCCTGGTCGCCAAGCTCAAGGGTCTTGATGATCGTGAAGAAGCTCGTCTTCTGGCCGGTTATGAGATCTGCGTGCCGCGCAACCTGTTCCCTGAATTGACCGACGGCGAGTACTACTGGTACCAGCTTGAAGGTCTGAAGGTCATTGACGGTCTTGGGCAATTGCTCGGGAAGGTCGATCATCTTCTGGAAACCGGCGCAAACGATGTAATGGTGGTCAAACCCTGCGCAGGCAGTCTGGATGATCGCGAACGCCTTTTGCCCTATACGGAGCAATGCGTGTTGGCAGTTGATCTGGTTGCAGGCGAGATGAAGGTGGAATGGGACGCGGATTTCTAAGCAATGGCCAGCCTGCGCATAGAAGTCATCACGCTGTTTCCCGAGATGTTTTCCGCCATCAGCGAATACGGCATTACCAGCCGTGCGGTGAAACAGGAGCTGTTGCAGCTGACCTGTTGGAATCCGCGGGATTACACCACTGATCGACATCACACTGTGGACGATCGCCCGTTTGGCGGTGGCCCTGGCATGGTGATGAAGATCAAGCCTCTCGAAGATGCTCTGGCTCAGGCCAGGCAGGCGGCGGGGGATGCGGCGAAGGTGATTTACCTGTCGCCACAAGGCCGCAAGCTGGATCAGTCTGCGGTACGCGAACTGGCGCAGGAAGAAGCACTTATCCTGATTGCCGGTCGTTATGAAGGCGTCGACGAGCGTTTCATTGAAGCTCATGTCGATGAAGAGTGGTCGATTGGCGACTATGTGTTATCTGGCGGTGAGCTGCCGGCCATGGTCCTGATAGATGCGGTTACGCGACTGCTGCCTGGAGCTTTAGGGCATGTAGATTCCGCGGAGGAAGATTCCTTCACGGATGGTCTGCTGGATTGCCCGCACTACACCCGACCGGAGGTGTATGCGGATCAGCGTGTTCCCGACGTATTGCTTAGTGGCAATCACGCACACATCCGGCGTTGGCGTTTACAGCAGTCCCTTGGGCGGACCTATGAACGACGCGCCGATCTTCTGGAAAGCCGCTCGCTTTCTGGAGAAGAGAAGAAGCTGCTGGCGGAATACCTCCGCGAGCGGGACGATAGTTAACGTATCGATGGTAGATCGAACCGATTTACCTTAGGAGCACAGCATGACTAACAAAATCATCCTTGCACTCGAAGCAGAGCAGATGACCAAAGAGATCCCTCCCTTTGCCCCGGGCGACACCATTGTCGTTCAGGTGAAAGTGAAGGAAGGCGACCGCGCTCGTCTGCAGGCGTTCGAAGGCGTTGTTATCGCCAAGCGTAACCGTGGTGTGAACAGTGCTTTCACTGTTCGTAAAATCTCCAACGGTGTTGGCGTTGAACGTACTTTCCAGACCTACAGCCCGCAAATCGACAGCATGGCTGTGAAACGTCGCGGCGACGTTCGCAAGGCCAAGCTGTACTACCTGCGTGACCTGTCCGGTAAAGCAGCTCGCATCAAGGAAAAACTGGTTTAATCCCAGTCTTCCCACGCGAATGAAAAAGCAGCCTACGGGCTGCTTTTTTGCTTTCTGGCATTCGGTTTTGTCCCGCCTTCGCAAGTATGAAAAACTGCCACCGGTTTCCACCCCCCAAGTCAGAACCCATGCCCGCCATTGACCATCCCATGATCGACCGCTTCCTTGACGCTCTGTGGCTGGAGAAAGGGCTGTCGGACAACACGCGCCATGCCTATCGCAGTGACCTCGCACTGTTCAACGGCTGGTTGCAGGAGCAGGGCGTGGACCTGATGAGTGTCAGTCGGGAGGCGATTCTCGATCACCTCGGATGGCGGGTCGACAACGGCTACAAGCCTCGCTCGACAGCGCGACTGCTTTCCGGCGTACGTGGCTTCTATCGCTACCTGCTCAGAGAAAAGCTGATCGCGGTCGACCCTACGTTGCAGGTCGACATGCCGCAACTGGGTAAGCCACTTCCCAAATCCTTGTCCGAAGCCGACGTCGAAGCGTTGCTGGCTGCGCCCGACCTGAGCGACGCCATCGGCCAGCGTGACCGGGCGATGCTTGAAGTGCTCTACGCCTGCGGACTGCGGGTGACCGAGCTGATCAGCCTGACGCTTGAGCAGGTCAACTTGCGCCAGGGTGTGCTGCGCATCATGGGCAAGGGCAGCAAAGAGCGGCTGGTGCCGATGGGGGAGGAAGCCATCGTCTGGGTCGAGCGCTACATGCGCGACGCCCGCCACGAATTGCTCAACGGCCGCCCCAGCGACGTGCTGTTTCCCAGCCAGCGCGGCGAGCAGATGACCCGCCAGACCTTCTGGCACCGCATCAAGCACCAGGCCAAAGTCGCCGGCATCGGCAAGTCCCTCTCGCCACACACCCTGCGTCACGCCTTTGCCACGCACTTGCTCAACCATGGCGCCGATCTTCGCGTCGTGCAGATGCTCCTCGGTCACAGTGATCTGTCGACGACGCAAATCTACACCCACGTCGCCCGCGCGCGGTTGCAGGAAATGCATGCGAAGCACCACCCGAGGGGGTAGATGACTTCAGTAATTTGCGACCTGTCTTACATCGGCGGGCGTCGGCCTTGCGAGCCTTATGTGATAGGCTTTGCCGGTTTCGCAGATCAAGGCCCTGAAAACATCCTGGTGCGGTTTCGCCACCCGTTTTCAGCCCGGCCCGTCTGCTCACCGCTCGAGGAGTTTTCATGCGCGTCACTCGTTTTCTCGGTGCTGCCGTTGTAGCGCTGGCCAGCTCTTTCAGCCTGTTTGCCCACGCCGATGAGGCGTCCGACAAAGCCATTCGCAAGACCCTGGAATCGCTCAATCTGGAAATTCCCATCGAGAGCATTTCCAGCAGCCCGTTGAACGGCCTCTATGAGGTCAATCTGAAAGGCGGTCGCGTGCTGTACGCCAGTGCGGACGGCCAGTTCGTGATGCAGGGCAACCTGTATCAGATGCAGGCCGGCAAGCCGGTCAACCTGACCGAGAAAGTCGAGCGTCAGGCGATTTCCAAGACCATCAACGGCATCCCTGCCGCTGAGATGGTCGTCTACCCAGCCGTGGGCGAGACCAAATCCCACATCACGGTGTTCACCGACACCACCTGCCCGTACTGCCACAAGCTGCACGCCGAAGTGCCGGAGCTAAACAAGCGCGGCATCGAAGTGCGCTATGTAGCGTTCCCGCGTCAGGGCCTCGGTTCGCCGGGTGACGAGCAACTCCAGGCAGTGTGGTGCTCCAAGGACCGCCGCGGTGCAATGGACCGCATGGTCGACGGCAAGAATATTCAGGCGCCCAAGTGCGATAACCCGGTCACCAAACAGTTCGAGATCGGCCAGTCCATCGGCGTGAACGGCACACCGGCCATCGTGTTGGCCGACGGTCAGCTGATTCCGGGCTACCAGCCGGCGCCGCAAGTGGCCAAACTGGCGCTCGGCGCCAAGTAATTTCGTTTATCGCAGCCTCCTGCGGTAGACACTGAAGCGGCCTGTCTGCAGCGCTTCATCAATAGCGGGCCGTGTTGAATGCGGCTGATTCCACGGCCGGCCTCGCGTCGGCCGTTTTATGGGGAGTTCATAGTGAAACCGGTCAAAGTAGGCATCTGTGGGCTGGGTACTGTCGGTGGCGGTACCTTCAATGTGCTAAAGCGTAACGCCGAGGAAATTGCCCGTCGTGCCGGGCGTGGAATCGAAGTGGCGCAGATTGCCATGCGTACACCAAACCCCAATTGCCAGATTACCGGTACCCCGACCACGACCGACGTGTTCGACGTGGCGAGCAACCCTGAAATCGACATCGTCATCGAGCTGATCGGTGGCTACACCATCGCCCGCGAACTGGTGCTCAAGGCCATCGAAAACGGCAAGCACGTGGTCACCGCCAACAAGGCGCTGATCGCCGTGCACGGCAACGAAATTTTCGCCAAGGCCCGGGAGAAGGGCGTCATCGTCGCATTCGAAGCGGCAGTGGCGGGCGGCATTCCGGTGATCAAGGCCATTCGTGAAGGCCTGTCGGCCAACCGCATCAACTGGGTGGCCGGCATCATCAACGGCACCGGCAACTTCATCCTCACCGAGATGCGCGAAAAAGGCCGTACCTTCCCGGACGTCCTCGCTGAAGCGCAGGCGCTTGGTTACGCAGAAGCCGATCCGACCTTCGACGTCGAAGGCATCGACGCGGCGCACAAGCTGACCATTCTGGCGTCCATCGCTTTTGGCATCCCGCTGCAATTCGACAAGGCCTACACCGAGGGCATCACCAAGCTGACCACCGCCGACGTCAATTACGCCGAAGCGCTGGGCTACCGGATCAAGCACCTGGGCGTCGCCCGCAGCACGCCGAGCGGTATCGAGCTGCGCGTCCACCCGACCCTGATCCCGGCCGATCGCCTGATCGCCAACGTCAACGGTGTGATGAACGCCGTGATGGTCAACGGCGATGCAGCCGGATCGACTCTGTTCTACGGCGCAGGTGCCGGCATGGAGCCGACCGCTTCGTCCGTCGTCGCAGATCTGGTCGACGTGGTCCGTGCCCTGACCACCGATCCGGAAAACCGTGTCCCGCATCTGGCCTTTCAGCCCGACTCGCTGTCGGCCCACCCGATCCTGCCGATCGACGCGTGCGAAAGTGCCTACTACCTGCGCATCCAGGCCAAGGATCATCCCGGCGTGCTGGCGCAGGTGGCGAGCATCCTGTCCGAGCGCGGCATCAACATCGAATCGATCATGCAGAAAGAAGTCGAAGAACATGACGGCCTGGTGCCGATGATTCTGCTGACCCACCGCGTGGTCGAGAAACGCATGAACGATGCGATCAAAGCGCTGGAAGCGCTGGAAGATGTCGCCGGGCCGGTTGTCCGCATCCGCGTTGAGCATTTGAACTGAGATCAGCCGCAAGCGTTAAGCGGCAAGCTGCAAGTAACAGCAAAATCATACCGCGGTGAGCTTTGGGTCCCTGGCTGGAGTTGAAGGTTAAGCACTTTGACTTGCAGCCCGCCACTCGAAGCTTGCCGCCCAAACCGAAGGTTTGAACAATGCGCTATATCAGTACCCGCGGCCAGGCACCGGCCCTGAATTTCGAAGACGTGCTGCTGACCGGTCTGGCGAGCGATGGCGGTCTGTACGTTCCGGAAAACCTGCCGCGTTTCACCCAGGAAGAAATCGCGTCCTGGGCCGGCCTGCCTTACCACGAGTTGGCGTTTCGCGTCATGCGCCCGTTCGTGACCGGCAGCATCCCGGACGCGGATTTCAAGAAGATCCTCGAAGAAACCTACGGCGTGTTCTCCCACGCTGCGGTTGCGCCCCTGCGTCAGCTCAACGGCAACGAGTGGGTGCTGGAGCTTTTCCATGGCCCGACCCTGGCGTTCAAGGATTTCGCCCTGCAACTGCTGGGTCGTCTGCTGGACTACGTGCTCGAGAAGCGCGGCGAACGTGTGGTCATCATCGGCGCCACCTCCGGTGACACTGGCTCGGCCGCCATCGAAGGCTGCCGTCGTTGCGACAACGTCGATATCTTCATCCTGCACCCGAACAATCGCGTGTCCGATGTTCAGCGCCGCCAGATGACCACCATCTTCGGCGAGAACATCCATAACATCGCGATCGAAGGCAACTTCGACGACTGCCAGGAAATGGTCAAGAACAGCTTCGCCGACCAGAGCTTCCTCAAAGGCACGCGTCTGGTGGCGGTGAACTCGATCAACTGGGCGCGGATCATGGCTCAGATCGTCTACTACATTCACGCGTCGCTGCAGTTGGGCGGCCCGGCACGTTCGGTGGCGTTCTCCGTGCCGACCGGCAATTTCGGTGACATCTTCGCCGGTTACCTGGCCCGCAACATGGGCCTGCCGATCAGCCAACTGGTGGTCGCGACCAATCGCAACGACATCCTGCACCGCTTCATGAGCGGCAATCAGTACGTCAAGGAAACCCTGCACGCGACGTTGACCCCTTCGATGGACATCATGGTGTCGTCCAACTTCGAGCGTCTGCTGTTCGACATGCACGGTCGCAACGGCGGCGCGATTGCCAAGCTGATGGACACCTTCAGGCAAGGCGGCGGTTTCAGCGTGGATGAAGAACGCTGGACCGAAACCCGCAAGCTGTTTGATTCGCTGGCGGTCAGTGACGAAGACACCTGCAAAACCATCGCCGAAGTATTCGCCAGCACTGGCGAGCTGCTCGATCCGCACACCGCGATCGGCGTGAAAGCCGCACGGGACTGCCGCCGCAGCCTCGATACGCCGATGGTGATTCTGGGAACGGCGCATCCGGTCAAGTTCCCGGATGCCGTGCTGAAGGCCGGTGTAGGAAAAGCGCTTGAGCTGCCTGCACATTTGTCTGATTTGTTTGAGCGAGACGAACGCTGCACCGTCCTGCCAAATGACCTCAAGGCCGTACAGGCCTTTGTCAGCCAGCATGGCAATCGTGGCAAACCTCTCTGACCGTATCGCCGTGTAACAACTAAGGCCCGCCTCGCAGCGGGCCTTGTTTTTTCTGCGTGCCACACTTCCGAAGAATCTTAATTTCTCGGATAAGCCTGTGGTTGTTAAACATTTTTACTCAACGGCATTCAATGGCCGTCACCTTGATCTCCGACCGGCGCTATGGGCATTGCTGCTGCTCGTCTGCCTCTACAGTCCCATGGGTCACTCCAGTGAAAACCTGCCGTTCGCCCTGGGTGCGCCTTTCCTTGCGCAACAGCCCATCGCCCTCAATGACGCGGACCGTCAGTGGCTGGACGCACGAAAAACGCTCCGGGTTGGCATTTCCGTCGCCGATCACGAGCCCGTCGACATCACCACTGACCGCAATCGCTATCAGGGCATCAGCGCGGATTACCTCAGCGTGGTCAGCGCCCGGTTGGCAATTCCCGTTCAAGTGCGAGGGTTCGCTAAACGAGAGAAGGCGGTGGAGGCACTCTTGGCCGGTGACATCGACGTGCTGACCAGCGCCAGCGGATTTGAGCGAAACAAAGCCGGACTGTCGATGACGCGCGACTACCTGGCGGACCGCGCGGTGGTGTTCGGCCGGGCCAACGACACCAGCCTCAAGCCTACGCTGGAAGGCAAACGCGTGGTGCTGCTGGACGGCTATGCCGACGCTGCGGTTGTGCAGCGCATCTACCCCGAAAGCAACATCGTGCTTGCGCCCACGCTCTACAGCGCCATGGAGGCGTTGGCCCACGACGACGCCGACGCGCTGATTGCCAACGAGCTCGTGGTGCAGTCCTACAGCCTTTTGCGCCCGTACCTGGGGCTGCAAAGCAAGTTCGACAGCTTGTTGCCCCCCATGGGTTTTTCGTTCGCCCTTCGCGATAAAGACGCAAGACTTCACGCACTGTTCGACCGCGTGCTGGCAGACATGGACGAGTCTTTGCACCGGGAAATCCTGAGCCGATGGACCGTCGGGCTTGGCGCTGACCCTGCGCGTCGGCAAGTCAGTATCAACCCCGTTGAACAGTTGTGGATCCGCAAACATCCGCGGGTGGTGGTGGCGTCAACTCAGCACCCTCCCTACATCTACAAAGACGCTCGTGGTCAATGGGTGGGGCTGAATGTCGATGTGCTGGCGCGCATCTCGCGCCTGACCGGGTTGCAGTTTGTCTATCAGGAAGCGCCTTCCACCCATTCTCTGCTTGAGACCCTGGCAGACGGCGGCGCGCACATGAATACCACCCTGGCCGAGAACCCCGAGCGCAAGAAAATGCTGTATTTCACGTATGCATTTGGAGGCAACAGCTGGGTATTTCTGGAGCGCGCCGACAGCAATGTCTCCCTTCAGCTGGCGAACATGACCGGCAAGGTGCTCGCACTCCCCGCGCGACATGCGTTGCTGGAGTTTATTCAGACACGCTACCCGCAGATCCGCCTGCTGCTCGTGCCCACCTACGCCGAAGCCCGCCAGCTCGTCGAGGAGGGGGAGGCGGACGCCACTATTCAGAACGAGGCGGGCGCCTGGCTGTATCCGCCCGGCGGGCTGAAAGTGGGCCGCAGCGTCGAAGGGTTGTGGTCTCCGGACCGGTTTTCCGTGGTCAAGGCCCATCCCGAATTGCTCGGCATTCTGAACAAGGCCCTTGAGGAATTTTCCGTGACGGAAATGCGCGCTATTCGCCTCAAATGGCTCGGCGCGGCAGCCGCTGCGCCTTCGGTGTGGAACCGCATCCCCAACTGGATCTACGGGGTTACGGGCGCCTCACTGTTGCTGGGTCTGGTGTCGCTGGTCTGGAGTAGCCGCCTGAGGTATCAGATCCATCAACGGCAGCGCGCCGAAGCACAGTTGGGTGATCAGCTCGCCTTCAAACGGACATTGCTCGATGCGTTCCCCAACCCTGTTTATGTGCGTGATCTGCAAGGCCGGCTCGTCGCCTGCAACCGCAGTTATGAGGAGAGCTTCGGGATCGGTTACGAACAGATGCAAGGCCGACGCCTGACCGATGTCGATCTCGTTGACCGCGATATGGCCGAGCAACTGCACGCCGATTACATGAAGCTGCTGGAGACGCAGGAGCCGGTGTTTGCCGAGCGCGTCCTTACGCTGGCCGGGCGACGGGTCTACGCCTGGCAATGGGCGGTGCCCTATCATCGCGCCGACGGTCAAATGCAGGGATTGCTCGGCGGCTGGATGGACATCAGCGAGCGTAAGCGCCTGGAGAGCGAGTTGCGCGAAGCACGTCAGGCCGCGGAGCGGGCGGCAGGGCAGTTGAAGGCGCTGCTCGACGAATTGGGGCGGGCGAAGGCATCAGGGGTGTAAATTTTGCCTGTCACATTCGGCAGGCATGCTCCGGAGTCAAGCTGTTGCAGTCAGTGCGCATGTGTCAAACCGCCACACTGCTCAGAACTTTCCGCTGCTGCCAATGGTCATTGGTTAGCACCTTTGCATTCAAACTGTTGAGTGGTGATCCGGATGGAAAATATCAGCTTGCTACTGAGCGAAGCGCTGTCTCCTTATCAGGCGATTATCGGCCCGGCCGGTATTCTGGGCGAGCGCCTGGTGACGCTGAAAAATCCAGCGGGTGCGATGGTGATTGAACGGGTTTTTTCTGCATCGCAGTTGGGCGACAAGCGTCAGCTGACTGACGTGGTAGATGGTCTTCACCGTGATTTGATGGTGGCAGAAGGGCGCATCGAGCCTTGTGTCATAGCTGCCATGCGCAATGTGTCCCAGTCTGCCGCTTATGCTGCCTCCCGACCTTTCGTCTGAGTCGCAGGGAACCTTCTCCATTCGGTAGGCTCCTATCAGTTACGGCAGGCGCAGGCATTGTGCTCCGATGTTCATGCTGCCTGCCGTACGGGTCCAAGATGGACCACGGTTGACCCCGAGTAGTCTCCCCGCTGCTCGGGGTTTCTTTTGTCTGACATTCAGGGCTTCAACGCCAGGCGCGGATTTCACCCGGCGTCAATTCGTTTCCTCATCGAAAAATGTCTGGGCGTCGCGCAGGTATTCCTCCTTCTTCATCATCCACTCCGCGTAAAACCCGATCAGTCGCGTCACGCGCAGCACACGCATTTCCCGGTTGATGATCTCCATCGCCGCACGGCCTTTCTCGGTCTTCGAACAGGCAATGTGAGCGAACTGGTATTTGGGCACGTCTTTGACCGGCAAGAACTCCAGCTCTGCTAGCGGAATGCCCTGTTCCTGCGCGTGAAAGCGCGCTTCCGGCCAGTAACTGATGATCGCCTGGAAGCGATCCAGCCGTTCCATTTCCAGCATGCTGCCCACCGCTGTATTGCCGTAGTGCAGGATCAGACGTTCGGGGTGCGGGGTCTCGCGCAACACTTTATCGATGACGGGGCCGTAGCTGCGTTCGCCGACGATGCCGACATCGACGCTGTCGCTGGCCAGTAAGGCGGCAAGGTCGAGGCGGCCGTCGGCGTTGATGAACGGTGCGAACAGTGCGTGGCGTCTTCGCTCGATCGTGACGCCGTTACTGGGCGTGGCGTAGGACGGGATGGAAAACAGAATGGTTTTGTCGCGCTCGGGCGTCCACAGCAGGGTCGGGTCGCAGGCGAACACGTCGGGGTCATTGAGCATCTGGGTTCCGCGCGCGCGGTTGACGTGCATGACCTGGTGATCGTACTCCGGCATCCGGGCGGTCAGCTCGGGCATCAGCTTGTCAATGGCGCCCTGGCCCGCCAATGGTCCGGAAAATATGGTCAGGGGCGGGAAGTCGCGCAGCAGCCAGATCAGCGTTTCACGTGCCGACGCCGTACCGGGCAGGCAGGCGAACAGGCCTGCGATCAGCAAGGCGCGCATTCGGGAACCGGTGACATGCATGGAAGCGTTGACCCTCATCGACAGCGTCTCGCAGCAAGGAATCGGTGATGTGCCTCATTTATTTAACACATGTCATGGGGGCATGAGTAACGCCTCGCGAACGTTGTGCCCCGTCTCCCATTTGAGAGACGAGCCGCATCGCTCATCGAGTTCGGTCGTTCAACGGGGCTGCATCGGGTAGACTTGCCGCCTTTCCCGTCTCTCTAGAAGCCCGTTCATGGCCCAGCCGTCCACGACCTACAAGTTCGAACTCAACCTCACCGACCTTGATCGCGGGGTCTATGAAACCGTCAAGCAGACCATCGCCCGTCATCCTTCGGAAACCGAAGAGCGCATGACCGTGCGCCTGCTGGCCTACGCCTTCTGGTACAACGAGCACCTGTCGTTTGGCCGGGGTCTGTCAGACGTCGATGAACCGGCGCTGTGGGAAAAGAGTCTGGACGATCGCGTCCTGCACTGGATCGAAGTCGGACAGCCCGACGCCGACCGTTTGACCTGGTGCTCGCGCCGTACCGAACGCACCAGCCTGCTGGCCTACGGCAGTCTGCGGGTGTGGGAAGGCAAGGTCATACCGGCGATCAAGACGCTGAAGAACGTCAACATCGCTTCGGTACCCCAAGAGGCGCTCGAAGTCTTGTCCAAGGACATGCCACGGGTGATCAAGTGGGACGTCATGATCAGCGAAGGCACGATCTTCGTCACAGATGATCGCGGCCAGCACGAAGTGCAATTGCAGTGGCTGGCAGGCGAGCGGGGCTGATTCACGCCTGCACCGCGACGGCCTCGCGATGCTGTTGCCAAGCCATCGCGACGGCATCGCTGCCTCCTGCCAGTCCCAACGAGAATCCCAGCGGAACCTGAATGCGCATCGAACCACGCGAGTTACCTGACACCCTGCCTTTTCTTGGCGACCTGCCACCCTTGCTCACCCGGCTGTACGCGGCCCGCGGTGTCGCCTCGGAGGCAGAACTCGACAAGGGCCTTGCCCGATTGATTCCGTATCAACAGCTCAAGGGCATCGACGCCGCCGTCGAGCTGCTGGTGACGGCGTTGCAGCAGCGCTATCGCATTCTCATCGTGGGCGACTTCGATGCCGACGGCGCGACGGCCAGCACCGTCGGCGTGATGGGCCTGCGCTTGCTCGGTGCCGCGCACGTGGACTACCTGGTGCCGAACCGTTTCGAATTCGGTTATGGCCTGACACCTGAAATCGTCCAGGTCGCCCTTGAACGTCAGCCCGATTTGCTGATGACCGTGGACAATGGCATTTCCAGCGTCGAAGGCGTTGCGGCAGCGAAAGCGGCGGGCTTGCAGGTGTTGGTCACCGATCACCACTTGCCCGGCCACGAATTGCCGGCGGCTGATGCCATCGTTAACCCGAACCAGCCCGGCTGCACCTTCCCGAGCAAGTCGCTGGCCGGCGTCGGCGTGATCTTTTATGTGTTGATGGCCTTGCGCGCGCGACTGCGGGACATAGGCTGGTTCGAGGGCCGCGCTCAACCCAATCTGGGCGAATTGCTGGATCTGGTGGCGCTGGGCAGCGTCGCTGACGTGGTGCCGCTGGATGCCAACAACCGGATTCTGGTGCACCAGGGGCTGATGCGCATCCGCGCCGGGCGTGCACGTCCGGGTTTGCGCGCCATTCTGGAGGTCGCCCGTCGCGAGGCGTCGCGCATCACCTCCACCGATCTGGGGTTCATCATCGGCCCGCGCCTGAATGCGGCCGGGCGTCTGGATGACATGAGCCTGGGCATCGAATGCCTGCTGTGTGATGACGAGACCGAGGCGCGGGAAATGGCGGTGCGTCTGGACGAGCTCAATCAGGACCGCAAATCCATCGAGCAGGGCATGCAGCGCGAGGCGCTCGCCCAGCTCAAGGACCTGCCGCTGGAGTCGATGCCGTTTGGGCTGTGCCTGTTCGAACCCGAGTGGCACCAAGGCGTGATCGGCATTCTGGCTTCGCGCCTGAAAGAGCGTTATCACCGCCCGACTATCGCGTTCGCCAGCGCCGGCGAGGGTGTGCTGAAGGGGTCGGCGCGTTCGGTGCCGGGCTTTCACATCCGCGACGCACTGGATGCCGTGGCGGCGAAACATCCCGAGCTGATCAGCAAGTTCGGCGGCCACGCGATGGCGGCCGGGCTGTCGCTGCCGGAAGGCAACTTCCCGGCATTCGCCGAGGCCTTCGACACCGAGGTTCGCCGCCAGCTCAAGGAAGAAGACCTGACCGGCCGGCTGTTGTCCGACGGCACCTTGGCGGTGGAAGAATTTCATTTGGAACTGGCCCGTGCCCTGCGCAATGCCGGCCCGTGGGGGCAGCACTTTCCCGAACCGTTGTTCCATGGCGTGTTCCAGCTGGTGGAGCAGCGGGTGGTCGGCGAGCGCCATCTGAAGATGGTACTCAAGACCGAGTGCGGCAGCGTGAAGCTTGACGGCATCGCCTTCAGCGTCGACCGCGACGTATGGCCCAACCCGACTGTGCGCTGGGTCGAGCTGGCCTACAAGCTGGACCTGAACGAATTTCGCGGCAACGAAACCGTGCAACTGATGGTGGTTCACCTTTCACCGCGTTGATTCATTGGGTTCGGCTAAAGCCAACCTACGAGTGGACGCGCTAGTAGGACCGGCTTTAGCCGGGAATGGGCCTGCGTGGGCACCCTCAATCTCGCGGTGTGACATCCGAGGCCTTCCCGGCTAAAGCCAGTCCTACGGACGTACGCGGTGTCTCGGTAGGACCGGCTTCAGCCGGGAAATGACTGAACCCTCACTTCGCTCGGGTTGTCGACTAGGCTCAAGGTTCGCACGTAAGGAACCTGCCACACGATCTGAGAGGTCCCCCATGAGCCTGCTGCTTGAACCCTATACCCTTCGCCAACTGACACTGCGCAATCGCATCGTGGTTTCGCCAATGTGTCAGTACTGCTGCGCCGACGGCCTGGCCAATGACTGGCATTTGGTCCATCTGGGCAGCCGCGCGGTCGGCGGCGCAGGGCTGATTTTCACTGAAGCGGCGGCGGTGACCCAGGATGGGCGCATTACCCCGGAAGACCTCGGCATCTGGAACGACGAGCACATCGAGCCGCTGCAACGCATCACTCGATTCATCAAAGCACAGGGCGTGGTTGCCGGCATTCAGCTGTCCCATGCCGGACGCAAGGCCAGTACATGGCGGCCATGGGTGAGCCAGAGTGGCGCCATCCCTGCCGACCAGGGTGGCTGGGCGACCTGGGGGCCCTCGAAGATCCCATTCGACCCGACCTACACCGTGCCCACGCCGCTGGATGAAGCCCAGATTCAGGACGTGATCAAGGCGTTCGTCGACGCCGCCAAACGTGCCTTGACCGCAGGTTTCGAAGTCGTCGAAATTCATGCTGCCCACGGCTATCTGCTGCATCAGTTCCTGTCGCCGCTGAGCAACCAGCGTCAGGATCAATACGGTGGCTCGTTCGAAAACCGCATTCGTCTGACGCTTGAAATCACCAAAGCCGTGCGCGACGTCTGGCCTGCAGGCCTGCCGTTGTTCGTGCGCGTCTCGGCCACCGACTGGGTGGAAGGCGGGTGGACTGCGGACGAAACCGTTGAGCTGGCAAAGCGCTTGAAAGAGTTGGACGTTGATCTTGTTGACGTGTCCTCCGGCGGCACTGCGGCGAAAGCCGAGATCCCCGTGGGCCCGGGCTATCAAACCGAGTTCGCCGCTCGCGTGCGCAACGAGTCCGGCATTGCTACCGGCACCGTGGGCATGATCACCGAACCCACCCAGGCCGACACCATTCTGCGTACCGGCCAGGCAGACCTGATTTTCCTCGCCCGCGAACTGCTGCGCGATCCGTACTGGCCGCTGCAAGCCGACGAGGCGCTCGGTGGACGCCAGGCCACATGGCCTGCGCAATACCAGCGAGCAACGCACCGCGATCAGCCGATTCATGAGTCGGATTTGCGGGATTGATCACACCGCTGAATAGCTGATCTGCACTGCTCCAGCATCTCTGGCTCTGTGATGCTGGTTATATTGGAGAAGATGCATGTGGGAGCGCCACCCCGGTCACTCCCACATTTGTCCTGCGTCGGCCTCCGGAATGAAGATAGCCCTTCACTTCCCCCCACTCCCCGCCACGCTTTCCCCGCCCCGAGTCAGGTAATACGCGCCGAGGATCGGCAGCAGGGTCACCATCATCACGAGCATCGCCACAACGTTGGTCACCGGCACGTCGCGCGGGCGGCTGAGTTGGTTGAGCAGCCAGATGGGCAGGGTGCGTTCGTGCCCGGCGGTGAAGGTGGTGACGATGATTTCGTCGAACGACAGGGCAAACGCCAGCATGCCGCCAGCTAATAGCGCCGAGCCAAGGTTAGGCATGATGATGTAGCGGAAGGTCTGCCAGCCATCGGCACCGAGGTCCATCGACGCTTCGATCAGGCTGTGGGAGGTGCGGCGCAGGCGGGCGATGACGTTGTTGTAGACGATCACCACGCAGAAGGTCGCGTGGCCGACAATGATGGTGAACATCCCTGGCTCGATCCCCAGGGTCTTGAACGCTGACAACAAGGCCAGCCCGGTGATGATGCCGGGCAGGGCGATGGGCAGAATCAGCATCAGTGAAATCCCGTCCTTGCCGAAGAAGTCCCGCCTGTACAGCGCCGCCGAGGCTAGCGTGCCGATCACCAGGGCGATCAGTGTGGCAATGCAGGCGATTTGCAGCGACAGCTTGATCGACTCCAGGACGTCGGGCCGCGCGAACGCCACGCCGATCCACTTCAGGGTGAAACCCTTCGGCGGGAAGCTGAAGGCGGCGTCTTCGGTGTTGAAGGCGTAGACGAAGATGATCAGGATCGGAAAGTGCAGGAATACCAGCCCGCCCCAGGCGGCGATCTTCAGGCCCCACGACGCTCTTTCAGAGTGCATCGAAAGCCCCCAGTCGTTTGACAATAGCCAGATAAACCGCGATCAGCACGATTGGCACCAGCGTGAACGCCGCGGCCATGGGCATGTTGCCGATGGCGCCTTGCTGCGCGTAGACCATGCTGCCAATGAAGTAGCCCGGCGGGCCGATCAGCTGCGGCACGATGAAATCCCCCAGCGTCAGCGAAAACGTGAAGATCGAGCCCGCCGCAATCCCTGGCACCGACAGCGGCAGAATCACCTGCATGAACGTTTGCCGCGGCGTGGCACCGAGGTCGGCGGAGGCGTGCAGCAAAGAGGGCGGCAGGCGTTCGAGGGAGGCCTGAATCGGCAGGATCATGAACGGCAGCCAGATGTAGACGAACACCATGAAACGCCCAAGGTGCGAGGTCGACAATGTGCTGCCACCAATGCCGGGCACGCTCAACAGCCACTGCAACACCGGCGCCAGCCCCAGATGCTGCACGAACCATTGCGCCACGCCGCCCTTGGCCAGCAGCAGCGTCCACGCGTAGGCCTTGACGATGTAGCTGGCCCACATGGGCATCATCACCGCAATGTAGAAGAACGCCTTGGTTTTGCCGGTGGTGTAGCGCGCCATGTAATAGGCGATGGGGAAGGCGACGATGGCGCTGGCGATGGACACTGCAACCGCCATGACCAGGGTGCGCCGGATGACGTCGAAATTGGCCGGGTTGAACAGCGCGCCGAAGTTCGCCAGGGTCAGGTCCGGCGTCACAGTCATGCTGAAGTCGTCGAAGGTATAGAAGCCCTGCCACAACAGGCCCAGCAGCGAGCCGAGGTAAATCGCGCCGAACCACAGCAGCGGCGGGATCAGCAGCAGCGAAAGGTACAGATTCGGGCGTCGATACAGCAAGTTGGAAAAGCGCCGGAGTGGCGATGGCCGTTGCGTCGGTGCCAAGCCTGTGAAGGTCTGACCCATCTCACGGCGCCTCAACCGGCGTGTCATGCAACGTAATCATCGCTTCCCGCGCCCAGCGGACGGTGACGGGTTGCCCCGGTCGATGATGCGCGCCGGTGTCCAGCCACTGATCGTTGGCCTGGCTGACCGTGAGCGTCTGGCCGTTGTCCAGTCTGACCTCGTAGCGGGTGGCACTGCCCTGGTATTGAATGTCGTGCAGCACGCCGCTGAGCTGAATGTCGTGCGTCACAGTGCCGCCCTCGGCAAAACGGATGTGCTCCGGTCGAATCGAAAACGCGCCCGGATTGCCGCTCAACATCTGCGCCAGTTCACCATGCACGACGTTGGAGGTGCCCACGAACTCTGCCACGAAGGTCGTGGCCGGTTTCATGTACAGATTGCGTGGCGTATCGACCTGCTCGATGCGGCCCTTGTTGAACACCGCGACCCGGTCCGACATCGACAGCGCTTCAGTCTGGTCGTGGGTGACGAAGATGAACGTGATGCCCAGTTGACGCTGCAGTTTCTTCAGTTCGCTCTGCATCTGTTCGCGCAGCTTCAGGTCGAGGGCGCCGAGGGGTTCGTCGAGCAGTAACACCCGCGGGCGATTGACCAGTGCCCGCGCCAGGGCTACACGCTGGCGCTGGCCGCCGGACAGTTGCGCGGGTTTGCGTGTGCCGTAGCCATCAAGGGCGACCATGTTCAGGGCCTCGTCGGCCCGCTTGATCCGTTCGGCCTTGCCGACGCCTTTGACTTTCAGGCCGTAGGCGACGTTGTCCTGCACGTTCATGTGCGGGAACAGCGCGTAGTCCTGAAACACTGTGTTGACGTCGCGCTGGTAGGGCGGCAGGCCGGCGGCTTCCTGACCATGAATGCGGATCGAGCCGGCGCTGGGTTGCTCGAAGCCTGCGATCAGGCGCAGGCAGGTGGTTTTGCCGGAACCCGAGGGGCCGAGCATGGAAAAGAACTCGCCGTCCTCGATGTCGATGGACACGCGGTCCACGGCTTTCACCTCGCCGAACAGTCGCGAGACCTGGGTGAACTGGACGGCGTGGGTCATGGCGTTTGATTCCGGAAATCAGGTCGATTGACAGCCTCGCCGTCACAGCAACGGGGCTGGATGCATTTGAATGAACCCGGAGCGGGCGATGCAGGCGTCTAACGCCCACCCATGATCGCAATGTAATCCTGAGTCCAGCGGCTGTACGGCACGTACTTGCCGCCCTCAGCCTGTGGGGTTTTCCAGAAGGCGATTTTCTCGAAGAGGTCAAATCCGTTGGTTTCGCAGCCCTCGGCGCCGAGCAGTGCGTTGCCCTTGCAGGCGTCAGGCACCACCGGCAGGGAGCCGAACCAGGCGGCGACGTCACCCTGAACTTTCGGTTGCAGCGACCAGTTCATCCATTTGTAGGCACAGTTCGGGTGTTTGGCTTCGGCGTGCAACATCGTCGTGTCGGCCCAGCCGGTGGCGCCTTCCTGGGGGATGGTCGAGGCCACGGGCTGTTTCTCGGCAACCAGCCCGTTGACCATGTAGCCCCACGAACTGGACGCCGCCACGCCTTCGTTTTTCACGTCGCTCATCTGCACCGTCGCGTCATGCCAGTAGCGATGAACCAGCGGCTGCTGGGCGCGTAGCAGATCGAGCACGGCCTTGTACTGGGTCTCGGTGAGCTGATAGGGATCGACGATGTTCAGTTCCGGCTTGGCCGTTTTCAAATACAGCGCGGCGTCGGCGATGTAGATCGGCCCGTCATAGGCCTGGACCCGGCCCTTGTTCGGTTTGCCGTCGGGCAAATCCTGCGGCTCGAACACCACGCTCCAGCTCACCGGCGGCGTCTTGAACACGTTGGTGCTGTACATCAGCACGTTCGGGCCCCACTGGTACGGCGTGCCGTACGTTTTGTTTTCAACCGTGTACCACGGACCATCTTTCAGGCGCGGGTCGAGGGTTTTCCAGTTCGGGATCAGCGTGGGATCGATGGGCTGCACGCGCTTGCCGGCGATCAGCCGCAACGACGCGTCGCCCGACGCGGTGACCAGGTCATAGCCGCCCTTGGTCATCAGGCTGACCATCTCGTCGGAGGTTGCAGCGGTCTTGACGTTGACCTTGCAGCCGGTCTCCTGCTCGAAGCCGGTCACCCAGTCGTAGGCCTTGTCGCTTTCGCCTCGCTCGATGTAACCCGGCCACGCCACGATATCCAGCTGCCCCTCGCCATCGCCCACCGCCGTGAGTGCTTCAGCGGCCTGCACCGCGCCGCTGGTGAATAGTGCGGTAATCACGGCGCTCAGAATCGCGGTCTTGTGCACGGACATGGTGGGTTTGCCTCATGGTGGTGGTTTGGGCAGAGATCGGTGGTGCAGAGCGTAGTGCCCCGTTCGATCCCCGACAAACATCACGCAGCAAATACCGAGCCCATTCCTGCAGGCGGATGCGGTTGAGTGAAAACCTGTCCGGGCTCTGGACGCTCAGTCGCCGCAACATTCAGAAGCAAACCCGCCTGACGTGCGTCGGTGCCTTCGCCTTAACCTGCGGGTCGAATCGTCTGTCCCCATTTCTGAAGGTGAAGTCATGAACACGCGCGGTTTACTTGATCAATTGTTGAAATCCGGTCAGGACCTGCTGCAAAACAAGGCCGGCGCTCACGACAAGAGCGGCAAAAGCGGGCAAAACGGGCAGGGCGGGCTTGGCGATCTGCTTGGCAAGGTCGGCGGCAGCGGTCTGGGAGGCAAGCTGGGCGGCAGCCTTGGCGGGCTGCTTTCCGGTGCTGGCGGCGGTGCGTTGGCGGCGGGCGCGATGGGCTTGCTGATGGGCAACAAAGGCGCACGCAAAATGGGCGGCAAAGCGCTGACCTACGGCGGGCTCGCAGCGTTGGGCGTGCTGGCGTACAAGGCCTATGGCAACTGGCAGGCGAGTCAGGGGGTGGCGCAACCGGTTGAGCCGCAAACCGTTGACCGCGTGCCACCGGCCCAGGTTGAACAGCACAGCGAGGCCATCCTGCGGGCGCTGGTGGCCGCGGCCAAGGCTGACGGCCACGTCGACGACCGTGAACGCGAACTCATCGAAGGCGAGTTCACCCGCATCACCGGCGACAACGAACTGCAGCAGTGGCTCCACGCCGAGCTGAACAAACCACTGGACCCTGTCGATGTCGCCCGTGCGGCGCAAACCCCGGAAATCGCCGCGGAGATGTACCTGGCCAGCGTGATGATGGTCGACGAAGAGCACTTCATGGAGCGCGCTTACCTGGACGAACTCGCCAAGCAACTGAAACTCGATCCGGCGTTGAAGACCGAGCTTGAGCAGCAGGTGCGTCAGGCCCAGCCGTAAACCGTCAGTCCGCCCTGCGATCCGGCACGGATACGACGGCCAATAGCCGCAAACCTGTTGGGTCAGGCCCCACAATCACTGGGGCCTGACCCGCATTCTTATTCCTCGCTACGAAAGTCCCACCCAGACATCCGCCCGCGGCGCATTCGTACCATCAAGCAACGCCACATCAAGCCGATAGCGTGTAAGACATTTCCGATATGGCTGTGTGTTATGGCGTTTTCCTCGTCAGAAACACCCCAAGTGTCGGTAAGGCACTAGGCTATACTCCCGCTCGCTTTGGACCGTCTGTCGGTCCGCTTCTTGAACCCGGTCATGCCGGCGTTGAACCCTTGAGGGCTGACTGTGAAGAACTGGACGTTGCGTCAACGGATTTTGGCGAGCTTCGCTGTCATCATCGCCATCATGCTGTTGATGGTGGTTGCGGCATTCAATCGCTTGTTGGTGATCGAGAGCAGTGGCGATGCCGTACGGCTGGACGCGCTGCCCGGCGTTTTTTACAGCAGCACCGTGCGCGGCGCCTGGGTTGAAAGCTACGTAGCCACTCAGCATTTACTCAGTGAGGGCGCCGGACGCGACCTCACCAGCGCTGAAGAAGACCAGTACAAAGACTTCGAAGACCGCCTGCAGGCGCAGATCGTCAATTACCAGAAAAGCATCTTCGACGAATCCGATCGCAATGACTTTGCCCAGTTTCTGCAGTTGCGCGAGCGCTATCAGCTAGTGCTCAACGGTGTGCTAGCGGCCTATCAGGGCGATAACTATGCGCTGTCCCAACGGATGTTTGCCGAGCAACTCACGCCCGCCTGGTTTGAGGGTCGCAAGGAACTCAATGCACTCGGCGCCAAGAACAAGGTGGTCGCCGACAAGGCGTCCGACGCCATCCAGGCCGCGGTTTCCAGCGCCAAGATCACCCTCGGCATCTCGCTGATCATCGCTCTGCTGGCAGCAGCTGCGTGCGGCCTGTTGCTGATGCGCGCAATTCTGGCGCCGATGAACCGCATCGTGCAGATCCTCGACATCATGCGCACTGGCGACCTGAGCACGCGGCTGGCACTGGACCGCAACGATGAGTTCGGATCGGTGCAGACCGGCTTTAACGACATGGTCGCCGAACTCGCCGCACTGGTGTCCCAGGCCCAGCGCTCGTCGATTCAGGTGACCACCTCGGTGACCGAGATCGCCGCGACCTCCAAACAGCAACAAGCCACGGCCACCGAGACCGCTGCGACCACCACGGAAATCGGCGCGACGTCGCGGGAAATTGCCGCAACTTCCCGGGATCTGGTGCGCACCATGACGGAAGTGACCTCGGCTGCGGATCAGGCTTCGGTCCTGGCGGGCTCCGGTCAGCAAGGCCTGGCACGCATGGAAGAAACCATGCACTCGGTCATGGGCGCGGCCGATCTGGTCAACTCCAAGCTGGCGATCCTCAATGAGAAGGCCGGCAACATCAATCAGGTCGTGGTGACCATCGTCAAAGTCGCCGACCAGACCAACCTGCTGTCGCTCAACGCCGCCATCGAAGCCGAAAAAGCCGGCGAATATGGCCGTGGTTTCGCCGTGGTGGCGACCGAGGTCCGGCGTCTGGCCGACCAGACCGCCGTGGCCACCTACGACATCGAGCAGATGGTTCGGGAGATCCAGTCGGCGGTGTCGGCGGGCGTCATGGGCATGGACAAATTCTCCGAAGAAGTGCGTCGCGGCATGTACGAAGTGACTCAGGTCGGCGAGCAGCTTTCGCAGATCATTCATCAGGTGCAGGCCCTCGCGCCGCGTGTCTTGATGGTTAACGAAGGCATGCAGGCCCAGGCCACTGGCGCCGAACAGATCAACCAGGCGCTGGTGCAGTTGGGTGATGCCAGCAGCCAGACCGTTGAATCCCTGCGTCAGGCCAGCTTTGCCATTGATGAGCTGAGCCAGGTGGCGGTGGGGCTGCGTAGCGGCGTTTCGCGTTTCAAGGTCTGAGTCAGGCCCATGATCGAGCATTCAGCCAAACGCAGCGCTGCGGTATTGCCGAAGAGCAAGCTGTTTCTGCTGTTCCGTATCGGTGCGGAACGTTATGCGCTGCAAGCGACAGAAGTCGCCGAAGTGCTGCCACGGCTGGTGCTCAAGCCCATCGCGCAAGCGCCGCACTGGGTCGCCGGTGTATTCGCCCACCGGGGTGCAATCGTCCCTGTCATCGACCTCAGCGCGCTGACCTTAGGCCATCCTTCCCAGCTGCGCACCAGCACACGGCTGGTGCTGGTGCACTATCGCCTCGGCGGCGATCGTCCCCCGCGTGAGCTGGGGTTGATCCTCGAACAGGCAACCGACACGCTGCGCTGCTCGCCCCATGAATTCAAAGCCTACGGCCTGGACAACGCCCAAGCGCCGTATCTGGGGCCGGTGCGCGAAGACGAACACGGCCTGCTGCAGTGGATACGCGTGGAAGACTTGCTCAGCGACGCTGTGCGCGAACTGTTGTTTCCCGAACAGCCCATGAGCCTGGATGCCTTCGAGGCCACGCCATGAGCAGCGATGCGCGTTTCTTCGCTTTCCTAAAGGACCGCATCGGGCTGGACGTCGCGTCGGTGGGCGAGGCGATCATCGAGCGCGCCGTGCGTCAGCGCTGCACGCTGTCCAAGGCGCGGGACCACGACGATTACTGGCAGACGCTGCTGGTTTCGGCGAACGAGCAACAGGCGCTGATCGAAGCGGTGATCGTCCCCGAAACGTGGTTTTTCCGTTATCCGGAATCCTTCGTCACCCTCGGCAAGCTGGCCAGTACCCGACTGGCGCAGCTCAATGGCGTGCGTCCGCTGCGGATTCTCAGCCTGCCGTGCTCCACCGGCGAGGAGCCTTATTCCATCGTCATGGCGCTGTTCGACGCCGGTTTGCGAGGCCCGCAGTTCAGCGTCGAGGCGGTGGACATCAGCCCGCTTTCGATCCAGCGCGCGCGCCAGGGCGTGTATGGCAAGAACTCCTTTCGCGGGGATCAACTGGGTTTTCGGGAGCGTTTCTTCAACGCGGCCGAAGAGGGCTATCGTCTGGAGATGCGCGTACGTGATCAGGTCCGCTTTCAGTCCGGCAACCTGCTCGATCCCGCCATGCCGGTGGCGCAGTCGGCCTACGATTTCGTGTTCTGCCGCAACCTGCTGATCTACTTCGACGTCGAGACCCAGCGTCAGGGCTTCGAGGCGCTCAAACGCATGACCCGCGACGACGGCGTGCTGTTTATCGGCCCCGCCGAGGGCAGCCTGCTCGGGCGCATGGGCATGGTGTCGATCGGCATTCCCCAATCCTTTGCCTTTCGTCGGCGTGACGAGGCCGTTTCCGAACCCCACGGCGGGCTGACTGCCCCAGCCATGCCGCCGTCGCGAAACGATGTTTTACCTGCTTACTCAACGACTGCTCGCTCAGCCTCGGCCCCGTCGCGCGGCACCCTTAAACCCCAGGCCTTTGCGCCGAGGTTGTTGGGTGATCCTGCGCTGGCTGAAGAACGCAGGGCTGCGCTCAGACCGGACATCAAGGCGGTGGTAGCGCCGGGTGCTGGCAGCGGCGAAGCAGCCGAGTTGCTGAGCAGCATCGCCGTCCTTGCCAACGAAGGCCGCAGTGGCGAGGCGAAGGTGGCGTGCGAGCAGTACCTCAAGCGCTTCGACCCCGTGGCGCCGGTGTTTTACTGGCTGGGCCTGCTCAGCGAAGTGGCGGGGGAGACGAGCGCGGCACAAGGGTTTTATCGCAAGGCGTTGTATCTGCAACCACAGCATCCGGAAACCCTGGCGCAACTGGCCGCGCTCCTCGCCGCCCAGGGCGACAGCGCAGGGGCCCGGCGGCTGCAGGAGCGCGCGGCACGGGGTGTCACTAAAGAAGGACACAGTGGATGAGTCGCGTACACACAGAGCTGGTCAGCGACGACGCCGAGGCGATCGACGACTGCTGGAACCGCATTGGCATCCATGGCGACCGCTCCTGCCCGCTGCTTGCCGATCATATTCATTGCCGTAACTGCTCCCTCTACTCGGCCGCAGCCACGCGCTTGCTCGACCGCTATTCGCTGGCGCAGGAGCAGCGCGTGTCGATGCACACCGATGCGCTGGCCGTCGACGTCGAAACCCGCTCGACCGTGGTGTTTCGTCTGGGCGAAGAGTGGCTCGGTCTGCCGACCCGGTGTCTGGTGGAAGTGTCGCCGGTGCAAGCCATTCATTCCCTTCCGCACCAGCGTTCCCGCGCCTTGCTGGGGGTTGCCAATGTGCGCGGCGCCCTGGTGGCGTGCCTGTCGTTCGTCGAACTGCTCGGGCTGGACCCTTCAGTCGCGCCGGTGGGTGACGCCCGAACATTGCCGCGCATGCTGATCGTTTCGGCAGACGGCGGTCCGGTGGTGGTGCCGGTGGACGAAGTCGACGGCATTCATGCCATTGAGGCGCGTCTGCTGGACAGTGCCTCGGCGTCGACGCAGAACAGCAACGCGCGCTTCACCCGAGGGGTCGTGCAATGGAAAAACCGCAGCTTGCGCCTGCTCGATGAAGACCACCTGTTGTCGGCTGTGAACCGGAGCCTGACATGACGCCCGATCAAATGCGCGATGCGTCGCTGTTCGAACTTTTCACCCTGGAGGCGGAAGCGCAGACCCACGTGTTGAGCGCAGGCCTGTTGGCCCTTGAGCGCAATCCGACCCAGGCCGATCAACTGGAAGCGTGCATGCGCGCGGCCCATTCGCTGAAAGGCGCGGCGCGTATTGTTGGGGTCAACGCCGGCGTCAGCGTTTCCCACGTCATGGAAGATTGCCTGGTCAGTGCCCAGGAAGGGCGATTGCACCTGCTGCCCGAGCATATCGACGCGCTGCTGATGGGCACCGATTTGCTGATGCGCATCGCCACGCCTGGCGCCACCGTGCCTCAGGCAGATGTCGACGGCTATGTGGCGCTGATGAACAACATGGTCAGCGACGATCCGGCGATGAAAGCCATGCTGGTGCCGACCGCGCTGCCTTCCCTCGAAGACATCCTGCTGGCCAACGCGCAGTCGCTGGTCACCTCGCTTCAGTCGGCGCAGGATTCGGCGGCTGAAGAGCTGGCAGCTTCCACTGTCGAACCCGTTCCGGACCCTGCGCTCAAAGCGGAGGGTCCCGGTGAACGACGTGTGGTCGAGACCGGCGAACGTGTCCTGCGCGTCACCGCCGAACGCTTGAACAACCTGCTGGACCTGTCGAGCAAGTCGCTGGTCGAGACCCAACGGCTGAAGCCGTATCTGGCCGCGATGCAACGGGTCAAACGCACCCAGACCGGCGCGACCCGAGCGCTGGACAGTCTCGAAGCCTTGCTCGGCGCCAACACCGATCCCGACGCGCAGAAGGCGCTGGACGAAGCGCGGCGTCTGCTCGGCGAAGCGCAGCATTTGCTGATTCAACAAACGGCGGACCTCGACGAGTTCGGCTGGCAGGCCTCGCAACGCGCGCAACTGCTCTACGACACGGCGCTGGCCTGCCGCATGCGACCGTTTGCCGACGTGCTGGCGGGGCAGGCGCGCATGGTCCGTGATCTGGGCCGCTCGCTGGGCAAGCAGGTGCGGCTTGAGATCGACGGCGAAAAGACTCAGGTCGATCGCGACGTGCTGGAAAAACTTGAAGCGCCATTGACCCACTTGCTGCGCAACGCCGTCGACCATGGCATCGAGCTGCCCGAGCAGCGCGTCGCCATCGGTAAGCCAGCCGAGGGGCTGATTAAGCTGAAGGCCTCTCACCAGGCCGGTTTGCTGGTGGTCCAGCTGATCGACGACGGCGCCGGGGTGGATCTTGAGCGTCTGCGCCAAAGCATCATCGATCGCAAACTCTCGCCCGCCGAAACCGCTGCGCAGTTGAGCGAGGAGGAACTGCTGAGCTTCCTGTTCCTGCCCGGGTTCAGCATGCGCGACAAGGTCACTGAAGTGTCCGGTCGAGGCGTCGGTCTGGATGCGGTTCAGCACATGGTCCGGCAGCTGCGTGGCGGCGTCGAACTGGACCAGCGCGCGGGGAAGGGCAGCCGTTTCCATCTCGAAGTGCCGCTGACCTTGTCGGTGGTGCGCAGTCTGGTGGTGGACGTCGGCGGCGAAGCGTATGCCTTTCCGCTGGCGCACATCGAGCGCATGCGTGACGTGCGCGCCGACGAAATCGTACAGCTGGAAGGGCGTCAGCATTTCTGGCATGAAGAGCGCCACGTCGGGCTGGTAGCCGCCACTCAGCTGCTCAACCGTCCGGCCAGCCAGCACAGTGAAGACGTGCTCAAAGTGGTGGTGATTCGCGAGCGCGATGCGGTGTATGGGGTTGCCGTGGAGCGTTTCATCGGCGAACGCACCCTGGTGGTGTTGCCGCTGGATCCGCGCCTGGGCAAGGTTCAGGACATCTCCGCCGGCGCGTTGCTCGACGACGGCTCGGCGGTGCTGATCATCGACGTTGAAGACATGCTGCGTTCGGTGGAGAAACTGCTCAATACCGGACGCCTGGAACGCATCGACCGGCGCAGTCGTCAGGCTGACGCACGGGTGCGCAAGCGCGTGCTGGTGGTCGATGACTCCCTGACCGTGCGCGAACTGGAACGCAAACTGTTGCTCAGTCGTGGCTATGAAGTGGCGGTGGCCGTGGACGGCATGGACGGCTGGAACGCCCTGCGCGGTGAGGATTTCGACCTCCTCATCACCGACATCGACATGCCGCGCATGGACGGCATCGAGCTGGTGACGCTGGTGCGTCGCGACAGCCGCCTGCAATCGCTGCCGGTGATGGTGGTGTCGTACAAGGACCGTGAAGAAGATCGCCGCCGCGGCCTGGACGCCGGCGCCGATTACTATCTGGCCAAGGCCAGTTTCCACGACGACGCGTTGCTCGATGCGGTCGTTGAGTTGATAGGAGATGCGCAGGGATGAAGATCGCCATCGTCAACGACATGCCCATGGCGGTGGAGGCGCTGCGTCGCGCGCTGGCTTTCGAGCCGGCGCACCAGATTGTCTGGGTGGCCAGTAACGGCGCCGAGGCTGTCGAGCGTTGCGTCCAGCAAAAGCCCGATCTGATACTGATGGACCTGATCATGCCGGTGATGGACGGCGTGGAGGCGACTCGACGTATTATGGCGGCGACGCCGTGTGCCATCGTCATCGTCACCGTGGATCGCGAGCAGAATGTGCATCGGGTGTTCGAAGCCATGGGCCATGGCGCGCTGGACGTGGTCGACACGCCCGCGCTGGGGGCCGGCAACCCCAGGGATGCCGCCGCGCCTTTGTTGCGCAAGATACTTAATATAGGCTGGCTCATTGGCGAGCGGGACACGCGGGTGCGCCCCGTGCCGGCCCCGGTGCGCGAGTCGGCACAGCGTCAGCGGTTGATCGCGATCGGATCATCGGCCGGCGGGCCTGCCGCGCTGGAAATACTGCTCAAGGCGCTGCCGAACGACTTTCCGGCCGCCATCGTGCTGGTGCAACACGTGGATCAGGTATTCGCCGAAGGGATGGCGCAATGGCTGAGCGGCTCTTCGGGGCTTGAGGTCAGGCTGGCGCGCGATGGCGAGCCGCCGCAAGTGGGCACGGTGCTGCTGGCAGGCACCAACCACCATATTCGTCTGCTCAGGAACGGCACGCTGGCGTACACCGCAGAGCCGGTTAACGAAATTTACAGGCCCTCCATCGACGTGTTTTTCGAAAGTGTGGCCAGCTATTGGAATGGTGACGCAGTGGGTGTTTTGTTGACCGGCATGGGCCGTGATGGTGCGCAGGGACTCAAGCTGATGCGTCAGCGGGGCTTTCTCACCATCGCCCAGAATCAGGAAAGCTGTGCGGTGTACGGCATGCCTAAAGCGGCAGCGGCGATCGACGCCGCCATGGAAATTCGCTCACTGGACTCGATCGCACCTCGCTTGAAGGAGGTATTCACCCAATGAATTTCCAGGTGATTTCACAGCCCGCCTGTGACCAGGAGACCCCGCATGCATGATTTGCAACTGGACGATCTGAACGCCACGGATGAAAACGCTGCGATGGTGCTGCTGGTCGACGATCAGGCCATGATCGGCGAGGCTGTCCGCCGCGGGCTGGCGCACGAAGACAACATCGACTTCCATTTCTGCGCAGACCCGCATCAGGCGATTGCCCAAGCGATCCTCATCAAGCCGACCGTGATTCTTCAGGACCTGGTCATGCCCGGCCTGGACGGCCTGACACTGGTGCGTGAGTACCGCGCCAATCCGAAGACCCGTGACATTCCGATCATTGTGCTCTCGACCAAGGAAGACCCGCTGATCAAAAGCGCCGCCTTTGCCGCTGGCGCCAACGATTATCTCGTCAAACTGCCGGACAACATCGAACTGGTGGCGCGCATTCGCTACCACTCGCGCTCCTACATGACGCTGCTGCAGCGCGACGAAGCCTATCGTGCGTTGCGGGTCAGTCAGCAACAGCTGCTCGACACCAACCTGGTGCTGCAACGGCTGATGAACTCCGACGGTTTGACCGGCCTGTCCAATCGCCGCCACTTCGACGAGTACCTGGAACTGGAATGGCGCCGTTCCACCCGGGAGCAGACCCAGATCTCGCTGTTGATGATCGACGTCGATTACTTCAAGGCCTACAACGACGCCTTCGGCCATCTCGAAGGTGACGAGGCATTGCGTCAGGTCGCCAAAGCCATCCGCGCCAACTCCAGCCGTCCTTCCGACCTGCCGGCGCGTTACGGCGGCGAAGAATTTGCGCTGGTGCTGCCCAGCACCTCCCCGGGCGGCGCGCGTTTGCTGGCTGAAAAACTGCGTCAGACCATCGCCGGCATGAATATCCCCCACGTCGCCCCGACCCAAGGCTCCAGCCTGACGGTCAGCATTGGTCTGGCGACTGTCGTCCCGCAAGTGGGCAGCCACAGTCGCCAGTTGATTCAAAGTGCGGATCAGGGGCTGTATGCGGCTAAGCACAATGGCCGCAATCAGGTGGCGGTGGGGTAGGGCGAGGATTCGCATTCCTGCGCGCTCTGGCCGTAACCGGGTCGGGTCCTTGGCAACAACAACGAACGCGGCGCACCCCTGCCCAACGGACTGCCATCCCGGGTTTGCCTGCGTTATACTCGCCGGCTTTGTGAAAATCGCCTGCGAGTGCTGCCTACCATGGAAATCAACCCGATCCTAAACAGCATCAAGGACCTGTCCGAGCGCTCCGAAACCATTCGGGGGTATCTTTGACTACGATCACAAACATGATCGTCTGACCGAAGTTAACCGCGAGCTCGAAGATCCAAACGTCTGGAACAACCCGTCGTACGCCCAGGAACTGGGCCGCGAGCGTTCGCTGCTGGCGCAGATCGTCGACACCCTCGACGAAATGAGCACCGGCCTGGTGGACGCCAAGGACCTGTTGCTGATGTCCGCCGAAGAAGAAGACCAGGCCGCCGTCGACGACGTTGCCGCTGAAGTCGAGCGCCTGCGCGAGTCCCTGGAAAAACTGGAATTCCGTCGCATGTTCAGCGGCGAGATGGACCAGAACAACGCCTACCTGGACATCCAGGCCGGTTCCGGCGGCACCGAAGCCCAGGACTGGGCGAACATCCTGTTGCGCATGTACCTGCGCTGGGCCGACAAGCGCGGCTTCGACGCGACCATCATGGAGCTGTCGGCCGGTGAAGTCGCCGGTATCAAAGGCGCCACGGTGCACATCAAGGGCGAGTACGCATTCGGCTGGCTGCGCACCGAAATCGGCGTCCACCGTCTGGTCCGCAAGAGCCCGTTCGATTCCGGCAACCGCCGTCACACCTCGTTCTCGGCAGTGTTCGTTTCGCCGGAAATCGATGACAACATCGAAATCGACATCAACCCGTCTGACCTGCGTATCGACACCTACCGCTCCTCGGGCGCCGGTGGTCAGCACGTCAACACCACCGACTCGGCGGTCCGGATTACCCACGTGCCGACCAACACCGTGGTCAGTTGCCAGAACGAACGTTCCCAGCACGCCAACAAAGACACCGCGATGAAGATGCTGCGGGCGCGCTTGTACGAGCAGGAAGTGCAGAAGCGCAATGCGGCCTCGCAAGCGCTGGAAGACACCAAGTCGGATATCGGCTGGGGTCACCAGATCCGTTCGTACGTACTCGATGCCTCGCGCATCAAAGACCTGCGCACCAGCGTCGAACGCAGCGATTGCGACAAGGTGCTCGATGGCGACATCGACGAATACCTGATCGCGAGCCTCAAACAGGGCCTGTAATCGCCACACCACTGTTGCGGGTCGGGCGCGTCATCATGACGTCGCCGCCCGCGATCCTTCGTCGCGCTTCCCGGCCAGACGAAGGGCCACGAACCTGTGATGGATAATCAAGACATGAGCGACCAACAACTCGACCCGCAAGCCCAGCAACAGGAAGAAAACAGCCTGATCGCCCTGCGCAAGGAAAAACTTGCGGCCGAGCGCGCCAAGGGCAATGCCTTCCCGAACGACTTCCGTCGCGAAAACTACTGCAACGAGCTGCAGAAGCAGTACGCGGACAAGACCAAGGAAGAGCTGGCTGAAGCGGCGATTCCGGTCAAGGTTGCCGGGCGCATCATGCTCAACCGTGGCTCGTTCATGGTGATTCAGGACATGACCGGTCGCATCCAGGTCTATGTCAACCGCAAGACCCTGCCGGAAGAAACCCTGGCCTCGGTGAAAACCTGGGACATGGGCGACATCATCGCAGCCGAAGGCACCCTGGCCCGTTCCGGCAAGGGCGACCTGTATGTCGAAATGACCAACGTGCGCCTGCTGACCAAATCCTTGCGCCCGCTGCCCGACAAGCACCATGGCCTGGTCGATACCGAGCAGCGTTATCGCCAGCGTTACGTCGACCTGATCGTCAACGATGACGTGCGTGAAACCTTCCGCGTTCGCTCGAAAGTCATTGCCCACATCCGCAGCTTCCTGATGCAGCGCGACTTCCTGGAAGTCGAAACGCCGATGCTGCAGACCATCCCGGGCGGCGCAGCGGCCAAGCCGTTCGAGACGCATCACAACGCGCTGGACCTGGAAATGTTCCTGCGCATCGCGCCGGAGCTGTACCTCAAGCGTCTGGTGGTTGGCGGGTTCGAGAAGGTGTTTGAGATCAATCGCAACTTCCGTAACGAAGGCGTCTCGACCCGTCACAACCCCGAGTTCACGATGCTTGAGTTCTATCAGGCGTACGCGGACTACGAAGACAACATGGACCTGACCGAGGAGCTGTTCCGCGAGCTGGCCCAACTGGTGCTCGGTAGCACCGACGTGCCGTACGGCGACAAGGTGTTCCACTTCGGCGAGCCGTTTGCGCGTCTGTCGGTGTTCGACTCGATCCTCAAGTACAACCCCGAGCTGACCGCCGATGACCTGAACGACATCGACAAGGCCCGCGCCATCGCCAAGAAAGCCGGCGCCAAGGTGCTGGGTTTCGAAGGTCTGGGCAAGCTGCAGGTGATGATTTTCGAAGAGCTGGTCGAGCACAAGCTGGAGCAGCCGCACTTCATCACCCAGTACCCGTTCGAAGTGTCGCCGCTGGCCCGTCGCAACGATGACAACCCCAACGTCACCGACCGCTTCGAGCTGTTCATTGGCGGCCGTGAAATCGCCAACGCCTATTCCGAGTTGAACGACGCGGAAGACCAGGCCGAGCGCTTCATGGCCCAGGTGGCGGACAAGGACGCGGGCGATGATGAAGCCATGCACTACGACGCAGACTTCGTCCGGGCGCTGGAATACGGCATGCCGCCGACCGCGGGCGAGGGCATCGGCATCGACCGTCTGGTCATGCTGCTGACCAACTCGCCGTCCATACGAGACGTCATCCTGTTCCCGCACATGCGGCCGCAAGCCTAAGCGTCAAAACAAGCCGCCTGCGCAGGGCGGCTTTTTTTTGTCTGTAAAGTCACGCAGGCCAACCGTAGGAGCGTGGCTTGTCCCGCGATCGGCGACGCAGTCGTCGCAAAACCGGTGATGCGGTGTGTCAGGTAAACCGCATGCTCAGGGTTTACGACGGGTTCCCCGCCGATCGCGGGATAGGCCACGCTCCTGCAGACACCGCGCCTGCTACTCAATGAAAAGGAAATCCAGTTGTGAACCGCACGATCGCTCAAAAGGGAGCCGCTGGCCTGGCCACGGCAGTCGCACAGAGTGTTCAGTACCAGGGCCGCAAGGCGAGTCGACAGGGAAGTGAACAGCGTCGGCAACAGATTCTCGATGCGGCCATGCGCATCCTCATTCGTGACGGCGTTAGGGCCGTGCGTCACCGCGCAGTCGCTGCCGAAGCGCAAGTGCCGCTCTCCGCCACCACTTACTATTTCAAGGACATCGATGACCTGCTCACCGATGCCTTCGCGCAATACGTTGAACGCAGCGCGGCGTACATGGCCAAGCTGTGGACCAACACCGAGGCGCTGCTCCGCGAGATGGTCGCCCGTAACGACGGCAGCGCCGAGGCCCGCGCCCGGCTGGCCGATGAGATCGCGCGGATGACCATGGAGTACGTGCGCCATCAACTGCTGACCCGTCGTGACCAGCTCATTGCCGAGCACGCCTTTCATCTCGAAGCGCTGATCAACCCGCGACTGGCGCCACTGGTGAGCGCCCACCAGCAGATCCTGTTGCAGGGCAGCGCCCAGTTTCTCGAAGTCATGGGCTCGGTTCAGCCGCAACTGGATGCCCAAGTGTTGACGGGGCTCATCTGCCGGATGGAATATCAGGGGCTGCTCAACGGGCCCCGCCCCGGCGCAGACGAAGAAATGCTCGCTATTCTTACTCGCCAGATGCATCTGGTACTGGGCACTGCCAAGCCGATGGCTGGCTGATACCTCAAGGAGAACCTGATGAAAGTCTGGCGCGTATTGCTCGCCCTGTCGTTCGCGCTGTTGAGCGGATGCCTGGTGACGTTCAAGGACCCGATTCCGGTCAGCAACACCGCCCCGCCCAGATTGCTCGGCACCTGGAGCAGCAAAAATGCCTGGGGCGAGCCGCTCGAACTGGAAATCAGCCGCGCCGGCCCCGACCGTTACAAAGCGGTCAGCTACCGCAAAGGCGATCGCAAAAACCGTGACGAGTACGCCTTCACCGTGTCGCGGCACGGCAGTCGCTGGTACGTGTCCGCCGCGCTGCCTGACAAATACGGCGGCAATTACGTCATCGCCGGTTTCGACCTGATGGATAACGAGAACGGCGCCGACGAACTGGTGGTCTATGACCTGGACCTGGAGCGGTTTCAGCAGTTGGTCGAGCAGAAGCTTCTGGACGGGGAGCGGGTCGATACGGTCAAGGGCGACGGCATGCTGATCTCAAGTCCCATGGACAAGGTCTTTGGCTACCTCGACGACCCGGCCAATTCCGACATCTTTCTCAAGGCAGCTCAATATCAGCGCATGACCAAATAGCGCAAACGGTTCAATAAGGGGTACCGGGTGGACGAATACCAGCAGACTATTCGCACGTTGTCCGATCGTATCGTGGTGGCGCAGACGCCGATCCGCGTCCTTGATGCCGTGAAGTGGGATGACAACATCCGCAAGACCTTCCTCGACGGCAAAGGCAAAAACCTGCCGGAGGTGGATCGCGCGTACTACGAGAATCGCCCGCTGGGCTTTGATTCCGGAGCGGTGAAGCTGGAGTTCCAGAACATCGAGCGGGACATCACCCGGCAGCTGGGCCAGTTCAACCCGGTCGGGCAGATCATGCGCCGCATGTGCAAAGAGTACCGGATGGTCATCCGCATGCTCGAAGCACGCGGCACCCCCGACTTCGGCCTGATCTCTCAGGAGCTGTACGGCGCGGCGTCCGATGCTTTCCACGCCGGCGACCCGACCCTGTCCGACCTCGGCATGATGCTCTCCGATTACCTGAACAACATTGCCGGCCGCGGCGATCTCAAGGACGAGCCGAAAATCCTGACGGCCAAAGACGCCGTCGCCATGCTGCAAACCCGGCTCAATCGCACGTTCGGTGAGGCTGAAGAGACGATCCGGGTGTTCGAATCCGACGGCATCGTGGCGGACGCGGCAGCCGGGGCCGATTACATCAAGATCCGCAGCGACGCGATGTTCAACGAACGCGACGTGCGCGCGCTGGAAGTCCATGAAGGCCTGGTGCACGTCGGCACCACGCTCAATGGGCAGAATCAGCCGATCTGCACCTTCCTGTCCAAAGGCCCGCCCTCGTCGACAGTGACCCAGGAAGGCCTGGCGATTCTGATGGAGATCATCGGCTTCGCGTCCTACCCGAGCCGCCTGCGCAAGCTGACCAATCGCACCCGTGCCATTCACATGGCCGAGGAGGGCGCCGACTTTTTGCAGGTGTTCGAGTTCTATCGCGAGCAAGGCTTCGGCATGTCGGAAAGCTACGGCAACGCCAGTCGGGTATTCCGGGGCTCGGTGCCGAATGGCCTGCCATTCACCAAGGATCTGTCCTACCTCAAGGGCTTCATCATGGTCTACAACTACATCCAGTTGGCCGTGAGAAAGGGCAAGCTGGAGCAGGTGCCGCTGCTGTTCTGCGGCAAGACCACGCTGGAAGACATGCGCACGCTGCGCCAGTTGGTGGACGAAGGCTTGGTGGTGCCGCCCAAATACCTGCCCGATCAGTTCCGTGACATGAATGCGCTGTCAGCGTGGATGTGTTTCTCCAACTTCCTCAATCACCTGAGCCTGGACCGGATCGAAGCGGACTATTCGAATATTCTGTGAGTCTGTGGGCGCCGATACATCGGCGCCTTTGTCAGGTTTCCCGTCGTCTGCCCATCCAGAATTGAAGGACATCGCTTGAAGCTTCTTCTTACCTTGCTCCTGGTCATTTCCCTCAGTGGCTGCAGCGAATTGCTGTTCTACCCGGAACGCGGTTTGCCGCTGACGCCGGACAAGGCCCACCTCGCCTGGCGCGATGTCACCCTTACAGCGGCCGACGGCACCAAACTCAACGCGTGGTTTCTGCCGGTAAAACCCGGCGTACCCGTCAAGGGCACCGTGCTGCACATGCATGGCAACGGCGGCAACATGGCCTGGCATCTCGCGGGGAGCTGGTGGTTGCCGGAGCAGGGCTATCAAGTGCTGCTGGTGGACTATCGCGGTTATGGTCGGTCGGAAGGTGAGCCGAGTCTGCCGGCCATTTATCAGGACATCGACGCGGCGTTTGACTGGCTGAACGCGGCGCCTGAAGTGCAGGGCAAACCGCTGGTGGTGCTCGGCCAAAGCATCGGCGGGGCACTGGCGGTGCATTACCTGTCCGAACATCCGCAGCAGCGCGCGCGGGTCAAGGCGCTGGTCCTCGATGGGGTGCCGGCGAGCTATCGTGAGGTCGCCCGCTATACCCTCAGCACGTCGTGGCTGACGTGGCCCATCAAACGGCCGCTATCGTGGGTGATCCCGGACGCCGACAGCGCCATCAACGGCATGCCGCAGCTCAAGGGCACGCCGATGCTGCTGTTCCAGAGCCTGGACGACACGCAAGTGCCGCTGCACAACGGCATCAGCCTGTATCAGGCCGCGCCGCCACCGCGTGTGCTGCAACTCACGCGTGGGCCTCACGTGCAGACCTTCGGCGACCCCACCTGGCGCGAGGTGATGGTTCGCTATCTGGACGATCCGCAGCACTTCAACGGGCTGCGCAGGCTGGGGGAAATTCCGAATTATCCTGATGCTCAAACTGGCAAGGCGGCACCGTCGCCTTAACCGTGAGCGGAGCAGCGCCACGAGTGACAATCCGCGCGATCAGTGCATGTGGGAGTGAGCTTGCTCACGAAGGGACAATCACATCGGCTAAATCTCCAGCGGCTGGTATGCGTCTTCGTGAGCAAGCTCACCCCCACATGGGCGGCGTTTGCTGGACAGCAGCTTGGCGGCTGGACGACAGGTAATCTCCCGCTTGATCTAGCGCCGTTGGCAGCCGTGCGAATGCCTTCAACTCGCCACAAAAAAGCCCCGCCTGTCTCGCAACAGGCGGGGCTCTTCATGTACCGCTACAACCGCATCACTTCATCGAAGAGCGCGGTGCAACTGGCTGGTTGTCGTTGGAGATGGTGACTTCCACGCGACGGTTCATGGCACGGCCCGAGGCGCTGGCGTTGTCAGCCACCGGGTATTCCTTGCCGTAGCCCTGAGCCACGATACGCTCCGGACCTACACCCATTTTGACCAGGGCCATGCGCACGGAGTTGGCGCGACGCTCGGACAGTGAGTCGTTGTAGGCAGCGGAACCGGTGCTGTCGGTGTAGCCCTCAACGATGACCTTGCGATCAGGGTTTTCGGACAGGAACTGGGCCAGCTTGTTGACGTTGACGAGACCGGACGACTTCAGCTCAGCCTTGTTCAGGTCAAACAGCACGTCGCCGAACGTAACCAGCGTACCGCGCTCGGTCTGCTTGGCGTTCAGGCTGTTCTGCAAGGCCTTGATCTGAGCATCACGAGCATCCAGACGCGCTTGTGCACGTTGGGCTGCAGCGCCTTTCAGATCGTTTTCAGCGGTCTTCAGGTTGATGGTCTGCTTGGCCAGCTCGACGCGCTGGTTGGTCAGATAGGCGAGCTGATCGACCTTCTTCTGGTCATCGTTGTTGCGGTACGCGGCGTCTGCCTTGTCCAGCCACTCGCTGGCGTCTTTGGTTTCCAGCGCAGCCAGTTCAGTGGCTTTAGGGTTGCTTTGCAGCGCGGAGTAGTTGGTGCGGGCTTGTTCGAGATTCACGTTCGGCTGCGACGAGCACGCCGCCAGACCAACGCTCAGAGCCAGCAGGGCAGGAATAAGTACTTGTTTACGCATAATATTTTCGTCCTTTAACTCAATGGCCAATGCTTGAACTGCGAAGCGTTACTGTGTGACAGGCTGAACCTGACGCATGCCTTCTTCACGCAGCTCATTGACGCCCTGACGAGCATCCTGCACCGCTTTCTGTGCCTTCGCGGCCTGAGCCTTACGCTCGGCTACACGGGCATCCCACTCGGCCTGCTCGGCGTATTTACGAGCTTCGTCGTATTTCTTGTCCTGCATGGCCAGTTCGGCTTGCTTGAACTTGTCCTGAGCGGACTTCATTTCAACGGCAGCATACTCGGTAGCGCCAGCGGTGACGGCGGCGTTGACGGCCGACTGGGTCACGGCGTACTGCTCGCTTGGAGGATTGCCCGCGCAACCAGCCAGAAGAACGCTGGTGCCCAGCGCCAGTGCAGCCATCTTCAGCCCGCGCAGGCGATTGAACGTTGGTTTGGCAGTGCTGGTGTTCATGGTGGTCAACTCCATTTCTTAACTCCTGAAAACTGGTTGTTCCATTTCAGCAGCAGCCCACGCGGATGGATGGTGTTACGTCGCTTCCGCTGTCATCTGACGGCTTTACTGGAATGGCTAACTGCTCCGACCGCTGCGTTTTTTGAATAGTTCAGACATTTTTTTAAACTTGCGGTCAGCTTTTGTTACGTGTTGTAAAATTGACGCTCGAAAAATGGCGGGGTTTTGCCCGCCAGATTACTGGCCCGATTCGGCCTGTGGAGCATTTTGCCGGGCCAAAAACGTCGTCGTAGTTGCCACCGTCACAGGTCTTCACGATCGGAGATTTCCTGGAGATGGTGTCGAGAAAGCTCGAGAAACCTGGGCGTCGGGCCAACGTCTTCGTAAAGCGGATTGCCTTCCTCGTCGGTGGCGACGACCTGCTGACCGCGCACGTACGGAAAACTCGCCTCCAGTTCTTCCAGCGCGGCGCCGATCAGCTCGCCCAGCAACTCCTCAGGCGTGCGCTTGGGGTACATCTCGGCGATCGCCGCAAGCCGCGCGGCAGCCTCCACGTCCAAATGAATGGCGTAGGCGGTCTCGGTCAGACGGCCTTTGGCGTTCTGTTCCCACTGTTCGGCGAGTTCTCGGATTTTCATACATACCTCATCGGTTCCCGCGCGAGGGCGGGCATTGGACATGGAGAGCCACGGTGAAGCGTGACTGAGACGGGCTTCCCCGGCGGTGAAAGTGCGTCGAGGGTTGCGTAGGGACATCAATTTGTCGCTCTATACACACCAATAGAAACGAAACCCCGCAGGGCGTTCCGTTCGGCAGCAGCGAATGGACCCCCGCAAGGACTCGCCGGTAAAAACAACAAGGCTTAAGGAGAGGGCTGGATGGCTGATATCGATGCACGATTGCGCGAGAATGTTCACCTGCTGGGTGAGCTGTTGGGCAACACCATTCGTGATCAGCACGGCGGTGATTTTCTCGAGAAGATCGAGCGCATCCGCAAAAGCGCAAAGGCTGATCGCCATGCGTCGACACAAGGCACCGAGCAGCTTAGCTCCAGTCTTGAAGGCCTGGGTGAGGATGAATTGCTGCCGGTGGCACGTGCGTTCAACCAGTTTCTCAACCTGGCGAACATCGCCGAGCAATATCAGCTGATCCATCGTCGCGATGACGGCAAGCCGCAGCCGTTTGAGTCCCGCGTGTTGCCCGAGCTGCTGGAACGCCTGAAGCAGGCCGGGCAGACACCCGAAGCGCTGGCGCAGCAATTGACCACGCTGGAAATCGAACTGGTGCTGACCGCCCACCCGACCGAAGTCGCGCGGCGCACGCTGATCCAGAAGTACGACGCTATCGCTGCGCAACTGGCCGCGCTCGATCATCGCGACTTGAATCGCCACGAGCGGGAGCAGATCACCGAGCGTCTGCAGCGACTGATTGCCGAAGCGTGGCACACCGAAGAAATCCGCCGCGTCCGTCCCACGCCTGTCGACGAGGCGAAGTGGGGGTTTGCGGTCATCGAAAATTCCCTGTGGCAAGCAATCCCCAACTACCTGCGCAAGGCCGATCAGGCGCTGCACGCCGCGACCGGTCTGCACCTGCCGCTGGAGTCGGCGCCGATTCGCTTCGCTTCCTGGATGGGCGGTGACCGCGACGGCAACCCCAACGTGACAGCTGCCGTCACCCGCGAGGTGCTGTTGCTGGCGCGCTGGATGGCCGCTGATTTGTACCTGCGCGACGTCGATCAACTGGCCGCCGAACTGTCGATGCAGCAGGCCAGCCCGGCGCTGATGGAAGCAGCGGGTGACAGCGCCGAGCCTTACCGCAGTGTGCTCAAGCAAATGCGTGAGCGGCTTCGGGCCACGCGCAATTGGGCTCACGCCTCACTGAGTGTCACCCAGGTCGCACCGGTAGACGTGCTGCACGAAAACCGCGAGCTCGTTGAGCCGCTGAAGCTGTGTTTCGACTCGCTGCACCAATGCGGCATGGGCGTCATCGCCGATGGCCCGTTGCTCGATTGTTTGCGTCGCGCGGTGACCTTCGGGCTGTTCCTGGTGAAGCTCGACGTGCGCCAGGATTCCACGCGGCACAGTTCGGCCATGAGCGAAATCACCGAATACCTCGGGCTCGGCCGCTACGACGAGTGGGACGAGCCGACGCGGGTTGAATTCCTGCTGCGAGAACTGGACAACAAACGGCCGCTGCTGCCTGCGCATTTCAGCCCTGAAGCGGACACCGCCGAAGTGCTGGCGACCTGCCGTGAGGTCGCGGCTGCGCCGGCGGCTTCGCTGGGTTCCTACGTGATCTCCATGGCCGGCGCGGCCTCCGATGTGCTCACCGTTCAACTGTTATTGAAGGAAGCCGGGCTGCAGCGCTCCATGCGCGTCGTGCCGCTGTTCGAAACCCTCGCCGACCTGGACAACGCCGGCCCGGTGATCGAGCAGCTGTTGAGCATTCCGGCCTACCGCCGAAGCCTGGAAGGTCCGCAGGAAGTCATGATCGGCTACTCGGATTCGGCCAAAGACGCCGGCACCACGGCTGCGGCCTGGGCGCAGTACCGGGCGCAGGAAAAACTGGTTGAGATCTGCCGCGCCCAAGAGGTCGAGCTGCTGCTGTTCCACGGTCGCGGCGGTACGGTTGGTCGTGGCGGCGGCCCCGCACATGCGGCGATTCTGTCGCAGCCGCCGGGCTCTGTGGCGGGGCGTTTCCGCACCACCGAGCAGGGCGAGATGATCCGCTTCAAGTTCGGGCTGCCGGACATCGCCGAGCAGAACCTCAACCTTTATCTCGCTGCAGTGCTGGAAGCCACATTGCAACCGCCGCCGATGCCGCAACCCGCCTGGCGTCAGGTGATGGACGAACTGGCGGCAGATGGCGTGAAAGCCTACCGCGCCGTGGTTCGGGAAGACCCGGAGTTCGTCGAGTACTTCCGTCAGGCCACGCCGGAACAGGAGCTGGGCCGCTTGCCATTGGGCAGCCGTCCAGCCAAGCGCCGCGAAGGCGGGGTGGAAAGCCTGCGCGCGATTCCGTGGATTTTCGCCTGGACCCAGACGCGCCTCATGCTGCCCGCCTGGCTGGGCTGGGAAAACGCGTTGAGCAAGGCGCTGGAACGCGGTCAGGGTGATCTGCTCGCCGAGATGCGTGAGCAATGGCCGTTCTTCCGCACCCGCATCGACATGCTGGAAATGGTGCTGGCCAAGGCCGACAGCGACATCGCCCAGCTCTACGACGAGCGCCTGGTTGAGCCGAAACTGCTGCATTTGGGGACGCATTTGCGCGGCCTATTGTCGCAGGCGTGTGACGTCGTGCTGGGCCTGACAGGTCAGTCCCGACTATTGGCCCACAGCCCCGAAACGCTGAAGTTCATCAGCCTGCGCAATACCTACCTCGATCCTCTTCATTTATTGCAGGCAGAGTTGCTGGCGCGTTCGCGTCAGCAGGAGGCGAGTCTGGACAGTCCGCTGGTGCAGGCGCTGCTGGTGTCTGTCGCAGGCATCGCCGCCGGGTTGCGCAACACCGGCTGACGGGCAGGCAGGCCGGTCGAATGAACACGACCCCTTTCATTCGGCCGGACCTGTGGCGTCGTGGCCGCTGCGGCGTCACCCCGTCGCACGAGGTCTCACCCTTGCGCAGATCGATGCCAAGCTACTGGTTTTTCGCGGGTTACTGCGACTTTCGGCGTCTTGTGCGCCATGAATCGGCTGTGTATCTTGATCAGCCTTTGGCCGTTGGGTCAGTAAAATTTTGCGATTGGCCCCATTTAGGCGAATCCGACGATATCTCTATAAAAATTTGAGGAGCACAACAATGCGCGTGATTCTGCTGGGAGCTCCCGGGGCCGGCAAAGGTACTCAGGCAAAGTTCATCACTGAGAAATTCAACATTCCGCAGATTTCCACCGGCGACATGCTGCGCGCTGCGGTCAAGGCCGGTACTGAACTGGGCCTGCAAGCCAAAAGCGTCATGGACAGCGGCGGCCTGGTCTCCGATGACCTGATCATCGGCCTGATCAAGGATCGCCTGTCCGAGCCTGATTGCGCTGGCGGTTGCCTGTTCGACGGCTTCCCGCGCACCATTCCTCAGGCTGAAGCCCTGAAGAAAGCCGGCCTGGCCATCGATCACGTCATCGAGATCAAGGTCGACGACGAAGAGATCGTCAAGCGCATCTCCGGTCGCCGCGTTCACGAAGGCTCCGGTCGCGTTTACCACACTTTGTACAACCCGTCTAAGGTTGAAGGCGTGGATGACGTCACTGGCGAGCCACTGGTTCAGCGCAAGGACGACGTCGAAGCCACCGTTCGCCATCGCCTGTCGGTCTACCATTCGCAGACCAAGCCGCTGGTGGAGTTCTACACCAAGCTGCAGGCTCAGGACGGGACGCCGAAGTGCAGTCACATCGAAGGCGTGGGCTCGGTCGAACAGATCACCGCCAAGGTGCTTGAAGCCCTGAGCTGATTCGAACTCAAGGCATTGAACAACGGCCCGCTTGCGGGCCGTTGTTGTTTATAATGCGGCACTTTTTTCGCACAACGATGGAAACCCCGATGACCACCTTGCTGGCCCTGGACACCGCCACTGAAGCCTGCTCAGTCGCTTTGCTGCATGACGGCAAAGTGCTGACTCACTACGAGGTGATCCCGCGCCTGCACGCGCAAAAGCTCCTGCCGATGATCAAGGACCTGCTGGCCGAGGCGGGCATCGGCTTGTCGGCGCTGGACGCCATCGCTTTTGGGCGTGGGCCGGGTGCGTTCACCGGCGTGCGCATTGCCATCGGTGTGGTTCAGGGGCTGGCCTTTGGTCTGGATCGTCCAGTGCTGCCGGTCTCCAACCTCGCGGCGTTAGCCCAGCGGGCCTTTCGCGAGCGGGGCGCCACTCAGGTCGCGGCCGCCATCGACGCGCGGATGGACGAAGTCTATTGGGGCTGCTACCGCGAAGTGGCAGGGGAGATGAGGCTGACCGGTGAAGAGGCCGTCATGCCACCCGAAATGGCCACTTTGCCGAGCGGTGCGACGGGCGACTGGTTCGGGGCGGGCACCGGCTGGGGTTATGCCGAGCGCATTGCCGCCGGTGTCAGTGCCCATGACGCCACGCTGTTGCCCCACGCGCAGGACCTGCTCACCCTCGGCACCTTCGCCTGGCACCGGGGCGAAGCCATTGTTGCCGACGACGCCCAGCCGGTTTACCTTCGGGATAAAGTCGCCACACCCAAGGCGCGGTGAGGGGCGATAACGTGTCCCCCAGGCAGTCGTGAATAATTCGCACCACGCCCGATCTGCGACGCAGGTCACACTGTTCATGACCGTTCAGCGATAAAACCGCATAAAATTCAGGCTGCTTTAAACAATTCGCAATAAGTGTGGTCTAGTTATCGTTCGCATGTTTGCTTAATAGCCAGCTGCGAGATTAAATTGCCACTATCAAACGCCGAGTAAGCATGATGCGAATCACCGGTCCTTCACCACGTACCTACCCGATCAAGCGCAAGCTTCGCAAGGATTCTGCGGCGCTGGAAGGCACGTTCGAGGAAGTGAACGATGAGATCGAGGTGAACCCGCAAGTGGCCCGTCGCCAGACCGGGACCACAGCCAACGTGCCCGCGCGTCAGCAAGACATTATCTTCCCCCGTGCCATGAGCACCCGCGTCGCCCACGCGCTGAGCAGCTATCTGATGACCTCGACCTTCGTCGACTGGGACCTCGAAGTTGCCGGGCTCGATCTTCACGTTTGAACCTCGCTCATCCGCCTTACTACATTGGTTGTCCGTCCTGGAGCGAAAAAGCCTGGCGTGAATCGCTGTATCCGCCGGATGCCCCTGACCTGGAATTACTCGGGTTGTATGCGCAGGTCTTCAATGCCGTCGAGGGCAACACCACGTTCTACGCACGCCCCAAGCCTGAAATCGTTCAGCGCTGGGCGGACGCTTTGCCTGAGCATTTCCGCTTCTCTGCAAAAATCCCCCGCGACATCAGCCATGCTGGCGACCTGCGTGAGCACCTGGTCGCGGTAGAGGATTTCCTGCAACTGCTTGCGCCGCTGGGGTCGAGGCTTGAACCGCTGTGGCTGCAGCTGTCGGCCAGTTTCGGCCCCCATCGGCTGAATGAGCTGGGCGCCTTCATTGATGCACTGGAAGGCCGGCCATTGGCGGTGGAAGTGCGCAACATGGCGTTTTTCACCAAAGGCGAGGACGAACGTCAGCTCAACCGCCTGTTGCTCGACCGCGGCGTCGAGCGTATCTGCCTGGATTCCCGGCCGCTGTTCAGCTGCGTTTCCAGTGAGCCTGCCGTTCTTCATGCACAGTCGAAAAAGCCCAAGGTGCCACCGCGTCCGGCGGCGCTGACGTCCTTCCCCCAGGTGCGCTTCATTGGCGGGCCGGATGAGGCGATCAACGAAGGCTTCATTGTGCAGTGGGCGGAAAAGGTGGCCGGCTGGATCGAGGAGGGGCGCACGCCTTCGGTGTTCCTGCACACGCCTGACAACATCGCCTCGCCCCAACTGGCCCGTCGTTTTCACCATCAGCTCATGACCCTGCTGCCGGGGCTGCCCGACCTGCCGGAGCTGGATCGCGGTCGACAAGTGGAGCAACTCGGGCTGCTCTGAGGTCGAGATAGGGTGGACTCATCCCTCCGTCAGACGAGAACCTTCCGGCATGCGCGGCTCGACCCTCTTTCTCCTACTGATTTTGATGAGCGCAGCGGTTGCGGTGTCGATCTGGCGTGGCTGGTTGCCTGTCGCCGACCGCTGGAACCCGTGGGCCCCGCTGAATGTGCGGGACGAGCCCAACCTCCTTACACCTTTCAAACTCTGGCGATTGCAGGAGGATCCGGCGTTGTGCGACGCCGCGCTGCAAACGTCGACCCTGCGCTACACGCACCAGGCCGACAGCGCCGCCGACGCCAAATGCCCGCTCACCAACACCCTGCGTATCCAGGGCGGCGACATCGCGCTGAGCAGCAGCTTTCTGTCCAGTTGTCGTCTGGCAGTGGCGTATGCGCTGTTCGATATTCATCAATTGCAGCCAGCGGCCCAGGCGGTATTCGGGCAAAAGGTCGCCCGGATCGATCACCTTGGCAGCTTCGCCTGCCGCAACATCTACAACCGCAGTGAAGGCCGACTGAGCCAGCACGCTACCGCCAACGCGCTGGACATCGCCGGGTTTCGACTGGCAGACGGGCGCAGGATTTCGGTGCTCAAGGACTGGAAAGACGAGGGCGAGGAGGGGCGTTTTCTGCGATTTGTGAGGGATGGCGCCTGCCAGCAGTTCAATACGGTGCTGAGCCCGGAGTACAACGCTGCGCACCGAAACCACTTTCACCTGGACATGGGACGCTGGCGGGTGTGTCGCTAGGGGAGGCGAGCGAGGTTGTGTGCTGCGCTGGGTTGCGGCCTGGCGTCAGGCAGCGATACGAAGGTTTTGAAGCACAATCGGCCGCGCCCAGCCGTTATCGAAGGCCAGATGACGCTGCTGCTCGGTCATCTCTTCAGCGCTGAAGGGTGTGGCGGGCTTGTCGGCCAAGTCCCATTCAAACTCGGCAATCGGCAGGAACAGTGGGCGAGGCTGAGGGCCCGGGCCGGGTTCAACGCTGTCATCGTAGGGGTTGAGCACGGTTGGGCGGACCCAGGTGTCATCGAATTCGAGGTTGCGCTGCTGCTCGATCATTTCCATCGCGGTGAACGGCTTGGCCGGCTTGTCGGCAAGATCCCATTCGAACTCGGCGATCGGCAGGAACAAAGGCTCCGGCGGCGCGATTTCCTTGTCCTGAACCGGGCATTCACGCTGCTCGACGATCTTGTCCAGTGCGGTGGCGCCGGCCACCGGCTCGCCGGTCAGACTGTCATTCGTGGCAACGGCGCTGTATTCGGGCGCTGTGCCGGCGTTGTCATCGACCTGTTGAGCCATCGCACGGGCAAACGCATCCTGCCAGAGCTGCGTAACGCCGCTCAGGGTTTGGGTATTGCGTACGCTGTAGTCGCCTGCGTACGTCAAATAGCCTATCGAGGAGGTTTGCTGAATGTCTGACATAAGCGCTCAGTACAGCCCGTGGGTCTGGCAAAATGCCGGATACTTTTGTTATCGGCAGATGTTGCCAATCATTAAGAATATTTGAGCGCGTAGAGACAATGACTGAGCAGCACGCGGGCAGCCGCATTCGGGTCGACAGCCTGACCCCCGACGGGCAGGACACCGCAGCGCAGTGGGCGCAGCGACTGGGTTTGCCGCTGGACGACGCCAACGCGGATTTCGCCCTGCAAGTGGCCGAAGATGGCCTGCAATTGCAGCAACTGGGTGACGATGCACCGGGCCCGGTCCGAGTGGATTTCATCGAAGGCAAGGCGGCCCATCGGCGTCTGTTTGGCGGCGGCAGCGGGCAGATGATCGCCAAGGCCGTGGGTATTCAGCCGGGCGTACGGCCTCGGGTGCTGGATGCCACGGCAGGGCTGGGCAAGGATGCGTTCGTGCTGGCGAGTCTGGGTTGTGAAGTGAGCCTGATCGAGCGGCAGCCCATTATCGCCGCGCTGCTCGAAGACGGCCTGGCGCGCGGTGCGAGGGATCTGGACGTGGGCGGGATCATCGCGCAGATGCGCCTGTTGACCGGCAACTCGATCGACCTGATTCGGCAATGGGAAGGCGAGCCGCCCCAAGTCATCTACCTTGATCCGATGTTTCCCCACCGGGAAAAGACCGCATTGGTGAAGAAGGAAATGCGCCTGTTCCGGCCTTTGGTGGGCGACGACATGGACGCCCCGGCACTGTTGGCTGCGGCGCTGGCGCTGGCCAGCCATCGCGTTGTCGTCAAACGCCCGCGCAAGGCGCCGTGCATCGAAGGGACCAAGCCGTCTTACGCGCTGGACGGCAAATCCAGCCGCTACGACATTTACCCGATAAAGGCGCTGAAGAACGCGCGGCCGTGAAATTCATGCGATTCGATGAACCCGGCAATCATCGGCGCAGTCATCTGCTGTGCCGATGCGAGAAAAGCCACCCTATGAGTGTGCGCTCATCGGAGCCAAACCTGACCTGATCCGTAGCCGGAGATAACCGATGAGCGCTTCCACGTTGTCCGTGACCCCCTTGCCGTTCGAGCCGCAGTTCGAGCAGATACCCGATGACGAGGCTCAGACGAGCAAAGAGCTGGCTGAGGCCATGCACAGTATTCTGGAAACCACCTACGAAGATGGCGGCCATGCCATACGCAGCGTGCATGCCAAAGCCCACGGCTTGCTGCATGGGCAAATCCGCATTCTGGATAATCTGCCGCCCGAGCTGGCCCAGGGTGTCTTTGCGCATCCCGGCACGCTGGACGTGAAGATGCGCTTTTCCACCAATCCAGGTGATCTGCTCGACGACAAGGTGTCGACGCCACGCGGTCTGGCCATCAAGCTGGTCGGTGTGCAGGGCGCACGCTTGCCGGGCAGTGAAGGCCAGGTCACCCAGGACTTCGTGATGCAGAACGCCAAGGCGTTCACGGCCGCCACGCCCAAGGATTTTCTCAAGACGCTGAAGCTGTTGGCCAAGACCACCGACAAAGTGCCCAACATGAAGAAAGCGCTGTCGGCCTTCTTCCGCGGTCTGGAGTCGGTGGTTGAAGCTGTGGGCGGGGAGAGTGGAACGCTCAGGTCACTGGGCGGGCACCCGATGACCCACCTGCTCGGGGAGACCTATAACAGCATCGTGCCGTTTCTCTATGGCCGCTACTACGCCAAGCTGAGCGTGGTGCCTGTGTCCCCTGAACTCACCGCGTTGACCGACCAGAAGGTGGACCTGAATGGCCATCCGGACGGCTTGCGGGAAGCGGTGCGCAGTCACTTTGCGAGCAAGGGAGGGGTCTGGGACGTGCGTATCCAACTCGCCACCGACCTTGAAAAAATGCCGATTGAAGATGCTTCGGTGGAATGGTCCGAAGAGCTGAGCCCGTTCGTGACGGTTGCCCGTATCGAGGTGCCGCTTCAGGACAGCTGGTCAGACGAACGCCAGCAGGAAATCGACGAGGGTATGGCCTTCAGCCCTTGGCACGGCGTGGTTGAACACCGTCCACTGGGCGGCGTCATGCGGGTGCGCAAGCCGTCCTACGAGCTGTCCTCAGGCTTCCGCGCCAGCCACAACGGCTGCCCGATGCACGAGCCTCGTTGACAGAACCCAAACCGGTCCCACAGGCGCGCGCGGCCTGTAGGACCGACGCCAGTATCCGCGGATGCACGCTCTGCGTTCAGTGGGACCGGCTTCAGCCGGGAAGAGGCCGGTGCGCGCGCCATCGAATCTACAGCCTTAAACCCGATACGCCTTCAAGAACAGCGCCACCACGTCCCTGGCGTGGTGGTCGGCAGCTCGCTCGTCCGGTATTTCCCCGGTGCCGATGAGAAGCCTGAAATGATGCACGCCTTTGATCAAACTCAAAAAATGCCCCGCCGCATCAAGCGGCGATTCGAAATGCAGGCCGTTTTTACCGCTCAGCTTGCGAAGGAACCGCTCCAGCTCGCGCAGGACTCGCTGCGGTCCTGCTTCGAAGAACACCTGTGTCAGCGATGATGCCTGAGGCCCCAACGCGATGATCAAACGGTTCAGGTCGATGGACTCCGGGCTGTTGATCAGCGTTTGAAACCCTCTGGCAATACCCAGCAATACTGTTTCAACGGGCTCATCAACCGGCACATCCACGAACAACCCCGGCACCTGTTCCTCGCAGCGAGCAACCACTGCGCAGGAGAACAAAGTCTCCTTGTCGGTGAAGTGGCTGTAGACCGTGAGCTTGGAGACCCCGGCCTCAGCGGCGACGGCGTCCATGCTGGTGTTGGCGTAACCGTTGCGGATGAACAGGTTTTTGGCGGCTTCGAGAATGGCCTGGCGCTTGGCCAGATCCTTGGGGCGGCCGGGTCCGGCGGGGGCGCTTGCCTTCACAGCGCGCCGAACACTTTCTTCGCCAGACCGGTCGCCGCCGCTGCCGGGTTGGCGCGGATGCTTTCTTCCTGTTTGGCGATCATTTCGAACAGGCCGTTCAACGCCTTCTCGGTGACGTAGCCTTCGATGTTCGAGCTCTTCGCGTCCAGCACGCCCAGCGTCGCGGCCTGACCGGCGAAGGCGTTGTATTTCTGCGCCAGCCCGACTTTGTCAGTGGCCTGCTTGACGATGGGCAGAAATTTGGCGCGGATCTGTTCGCGGCTGGAAGTGCTCAGGTACTGGGTGGCCGAGTCCTTGCCGCCGCTGAGGATGGCTTTGGCGTCGGACACACTCATCTTCTTCACGGCATCGACCAGCAACGTCTGCGCCTGGGGCATCGCCGCTTCCGCCGCCCGGTTCATGCTGGTTTCCAGCTGGTCGACCTGTGCACCCATGCCGAACTGTTTCATCTTCTTGGCGACCTTGCCCAGGCTGCCCGGCAGCTCGATGCGCACATCCTTGTTATTGGAAAATCCGCCGGGCACGCCCAGTTGCTTGACGGCGACCTGGGCGCTCTGAGTGAGGGCATCCTTCAACCCGCCGGTGGCGTCCGATTGCGACAGATCATTGAGCGACAGCGCGAAGGCACTGGCCGACAACAGCAGACCGGCGCACACGCCAGTGAACGAGAGAGAGCGACGCAACATGGGTAATGTCCTTTTCAACGGTCTGTGATCCACGCCCGATTAACGGGCCGGGCTCAAACGAATTTTGACGGGCGGTTTTTCGTCCAGCGTCAGGTCCACCGTGTAGCGCTCGGTGCTGATCATCAGCAGCTTGCCGTCCACCTCGATGCGCGCGCTGACCGAATAGGTGTGCCCCGGCTGGACCTGCTTCTGATCGTAGGTCAGCTGAAACGGCAGCGGCACCTGGCCTTTGATCGGGCCATTCTGGCTGGCGAGGATCTGCGCGGGCGCGTCTGCCAGCGTCACGTCCTGCAGCGAGACCTTCAGCGTAGCGGTTGGCGGAAGCGCCATGCGCTGCAGGTAAAACACTTCGCCGTCCACCGAGCCCGGCAGGTTGTCCGGCGTATGGGCGCAAGCGGCCAGCACGGTGGTCATGAGGGTGAGCAGGATATGTTTCATGTGATGCTCCTTGTCAGGTCAAACAGGTGAGAGGGCGTGCGTCGTCGCTCAGGCGATCGGCGCGTCCCCAATGACTTCATCACTGCGATGCAACGCCACCTGGCGGATAGACAGCCTGATTTCCGCTGGCAATACGCGCTTGGCGGCGCCTTCGGCCAGATCTCCCAACATATCGTGATAGCTCAACTTGCCTGCCGCGTCGGTGCGCAGAACGCCCTGATCCAGCAGCGTCTGAATGAAATGCCGGAACAGGCTCTTGTCGAAAAACTCCGGCGCATTCAGGCCGTGCAGGATCGACAGCCGCTGGGCCATCGTCGTGCACAACTCCTCGAGCCCTTCGGCGGTCAGCGTGTGCTGACCGCTGTTAAGCAGCAGGGAAATGGCCATGTAGAAACGCTGCAAGGTCTGGGCAATCGCTCGCGACAGCACCGTCAGCATCACAAAAGCGCGCGAGCTCGGCGCCGGGCGCAGGTACACGCCGTTCTCGAATCGCAGCAGGCCCTGATCGACAAACGCCGTCAGCCACTGATCGATGACGTCATCCAGATCGTCCAGCGACCAGCGGATGAACAGCTCCGATTGCAGGTACGGGTACAGCGCCCGCGTATACCGCAGAATCTGTTCGCGGCTCATGCGTGACGAGCTCTGGAAGAAGCAGGCCAGCAACGAGGGCAGCGCAAAGATGTGCAGCACGTTGTTGCGGTAGTACGTCATCAGGACGGCATTCTGCTCGTCCAGATACAGAATCTTGCCCAGCGCATCGCTGAGTTCCGAGAGCAGGTTCATGCCTTTGACGTGCGCGATGAGCGCCCGTCCATCGCCGTCCGGCAGCGTGGTATGGGGCGAGTAGGGCACGGTGCGTAACAGCGTCAGGTACAGATCCAGCACCCGCGCCAGGGCTTGATCGTCCAGCGCGTGTTTGGCTGTCGACAGCAACGCCAGCGCCACCAGATTCACCGGATTGATCGCCGCCGCTTCGTTCAGATGGCGTGCCACGCGTTCGCCCAGACGGTGGGTGGTCTCGTTGAGCCAGGCCGGTTTGAACACCGGGCCCAGTTCCTGGGTGCGCCAGTCCGGCTGCTCATGGTCGAGAAACTCGGTCAGCTTGATCGGTTCACCGAAGTTGACCGAGACCTGGCCGAAGCGCTGCTTCAGCGCGCCGATGACTTTGAAGATGTCGAAGATGGACTCTTTCTTCTTCGCCGCACCGCGCAGTTCGCCCAGGTAGGTCCGGCCTTCCAGCACGCGTTCGTAACCGATGTACACCGGCACGAACACGATGGGCATGCGCGAGTTGCGCAGGAAGCTGCGCAAGGTGATGGCCAGCATTCCGGTCTTCGGCTGCAACATGCGCCCGGTGCGCGAACGTCCGCCTTCGACGAAGTACTCCACCGGGAAACCTTTGGTGAACAGCGTGTGCAGGTATTCGTTGAACACCGCGGTGTACAGCGGATTACCCTTGAACGTGCGGCGCATGAAAAACGCGCCGCCGCGCCGCAACAGGCCGCCGATCACCGGCATGTTGAGGTTGATCCCGGCGGCAATGTGCGGCGGGGTCAGACCATTCCGAAACAGCAGGTAGGACAGCAGCAGGTAGTCGATGTGGCTGCGGTGGCACGGCACATAAATGATCTCGTTGCCCTGGGCGACGTTCTGCACGCCCTCCAGATGACTGACCTTGATGCCGTCGTAAATCTTGTTCCAGAACCAGCTCAGCACCACTTCCAGAAAACGGATGGCGGTGTAGGTGTAGTCCGAGGCGATTTCGTTGCCGTAGTGCAGGGCTTTTTCCCGGGCCTTGGCTTCGGTGATTTTCTCCCGGGCGGCCTCGTCGAGAATGGCCTGCCTGACCAGCGGATCCGCCACCAGCCCTTTGACCAGATGGCGACGGTGCGAAAGGTCCGGTCCGATGACGGAGGTCTTCAGGTTGCGGAAATGCACACGCAGCAAACGTTGAGCCATGCGCACCGTCCGCTCGTAACCCTTGTTCTGATCGACCAGCTCACGCAGATGAACCGGCGCCGAGAACTGCACGCGGGTTTTGCGGCCCAGGATCAGAATGGTCACGAAGCGACGCAGACGCCCGGTCACCTTCCAGCTATCGGCAAACAGCAGTTTCCACGGGCTGTCTTCCTTGTCCGGGGACTGGCCCCAGAACACGCTGACCGGAATGATTTGCGCATCTTCCGTGGCATTTTGCGTGACTGCGCCGACCAGACGTTCAAGGGTCGGTGGCGCGCCGCGTTTGTCGTGGCGGCCCAGCCAGTCGGGCTCGGGCGTCAGGTAGAAAAACGCAGCCGGCTCGGTCAGATTGCCAACCGCCACGGACAGCACCGGGCGCGGCAGACCGGCCTTGCGGCATTCGGTGTCGAGGACGGCAAGGTCGCTCATCGAAGGGTTTTGCAGCGCGTAGAAAACCGGGCGGCTGCGGTCGAGGTTGAGGGTGAAAGACGACTGGTTGATCGTCTCCGAGCGCACCCAGAGGTAAAGCAGGCGGCGCACGGTGCCGAATACAAGACGGCGAAACGGGGAACGGGTCATAGAATTCTGCTGAGAGGGGCGACGCCCGCGAGGCCGCCAGTTTGCCGTATCTGGTGGGGATGGGCAAAGCGGCGCGGGTGCCCGGCGGGATGACGTATCAGGACGTATGCCAGGTGATTTCTTCTTCACCATCAACGCTGATGCGAATCCATTGATCGGCTTCGGCGTCACTCTCTTCCTCGACCCAGGTCCCCGGCGCGCAACGCACTTCGACTTTCAACGTGGCGAAGGCGGCGCGGGCGCAGGCGATATCGTCGTCCCACGGGGTTTTGTCGCTGTCCAGGCACAGGCTGTTCCACTTGCCGACGGCCTTGGGAATCCAGGTCACGGGCACGTCGCCCGCTTGGCATTTCCAGGTCTGGCCTTTCTGTGTCCAGTCGGTGCAAGGGCCGATGTCTGCGGTGAGCCAGGCGGTGATTGCCTTGTGGTCGACGTCAGCGTCTTTCAGGTAAATCTCGATATCGGGTTGGCGCATGGATGCCTCTTGGTTGTGCTGGAAAATCCACTCGCGGATTCAGTCTGTTCGGGTGCTTCAAGCCGTCAATTCAGGACGAAATAATCGTAGCGCATGGACACCGTAACCTCGAACGGCTCGGCCTGATCGACAACGTTCGCGCGGCGTTCGGCACTGGCGCGCCAGCCGTGGGGCGTCATGGCGAGCAGATTGGCGCGGGCCTGGCCGTCCACCAGTGTCAGGGTGAAGCGCAGGGTTTCGCTGTGCTGCAGGCTCATGCCTTCCGGCACCAGCGCCAGGTGCTTGTCATCGCTGTAATCGCGGACTTCGTCGTACAGGCGCTGACGCAATTCCATCAGGTGATCATTGGTCGGTCCTACACGCATCAGGCCGCCGCCCGGCGACAGCAGACGCTTGGCCTCGGCCCAGTCCAGCGGGCTGAACACGCTGGCGATGAACTGCATGCTCGCATCCGGCAGCGGCACGCGGGCCATGCTGGCAATCAACCAAGTGATGTTCGGGTCGCGTTTGCAGGCGCGCTTCACCGCTTCGCGAGAGATGTCCAGCGCATAGCCGTCAGCGTCGGGCAGGCCCTGGGCGATCTGCGCGGTGTAATAACCCTCGCCGCAACCGATGTCGAGCCAATGCGCGGGGGCGCGCTCGGCAGCCAGTTCTGCCAGCCGTTTGGCCACCGGTGCGTAATGCCCCGCGTTGAGAAAGTCGCGGCGCGCCTCGACCATCGCCTGATTGTCGCCAGGGTCGCGGCTGTTCTTGTGCTGCACGGGCAGCAGGTTCAGGTACCCCTGACGGGCGCGGTCGAAGCGGTGCCCGGCCGGGCACACGACGCCGTTATCCGCTGAATCGAGCGGGGCGGAGCAGATCGGGCAAGTCAGCATCAGGCGAGCAACTTGACCAGAGTCTGGTAGTAGATCTCGGTCAGCACGTCGAGATCGCTGGCGAGGATGCGTTCGTTGACCTGATGGATCGTCGCATTGACCGGCCCCAGTTCAACCACTTGGGTGCCGAGGGTGGCGATGAAGCGACCGTCCGACGTGCCGCCGCTGGTCGACGCACGGGTGTCGCGGCCGGTGACGTGTTTGATGCTCGCCGACACTGCGTCCAGCAGCGCGCCCGGTTCGGTGAGGAACGGCAGGCCGGACAGCGCCCATTCCACGTGCCAGTCCAGGTCATGCTTGTCGAGAATAGCGGCCACGCGCTGCTTGAGGCCTTCGACGGTGGATTCGGTGGAGAAGCGGAAATTGAACACCGCCACCAGATCCCCCGGGATCACGTTGGTCGCGCCGGTGCCGGAATTCAGGTTGGAGATCTGGAAGCTGGTGGGCGGGAAGAAATCATTGCCGTTGTCCCAGTGCTCGGCGGCCAGCTCGGCCAGCGCAGGTGCTGCCAGATGAATAGGGTTCTTCGCCAGATGCGGGTAGGCGACGTGGCCCTGAATGCCTTTGACGGTGAGGGTTGCGCCCAGTGAGCCGCGACGGCCGTTCTTGACCACATCGCCCACCAGCGTCGTGCTCGACGGTTCGCCGACGATGCACCAGTCGAGACGCTCCTTGCGCGCCGCCAGACGCTCGACCACCGCTTTGGTGCCGTGGTGGGCCGGGCCTTCTTCGTCGCTGGTGATCAGGTAGGCAATCTTGCCCTTATGGTTCGGGTGGTCGGCAACGAAACGCTCGGTGGCGACAATCATCGACGCCAGGCTGCCTTTCATGTCCGCCGCGCCACGGCCGCAGAGCATGCCGTCTTCGTCGATCAGCGCGCTGAACGGGTCATTCTGCCAGGCCTGAACCGGGCCGGTCGGCACGACGTCGGTGTGGCCGGCAAAACACAGCACCGGACCGTCCTGGCTGCCGTGGGTGGCCCAGAAGTTATCCACATCCTGAATACGCATAGGCTCCAGGGCAAAACCGGCATCGCTCAGGCGTTTCATCATCACGGCCTGGCAGTCGGCGTCCAGTGGCGTGACGGATGGGCGACGGATCAGGTCGCAGGCGAGTTGCAGCGTGGGCGAGAGGTCGGCTGGGGCTGTCATGAAAAGTCCGAGATATTGAGTGAAGGCAAGGCGATAAACCGGCGAATAGCTTAAAGCAAAACGGCGACCCGAAGGCCGCCGTTTAGTACAGCGCCCCATTGTTTCAGGCGGTAGCGGGTTCGTCTGCCGGTTTTGGTTTTGGCAGTGAAGACAGAAACGCCATGATCAGCGCCGCGAGGTACGGCAGCGACTGCACGAGCAGCATGATGACCCAGAAGCGCATGTCGTTGCTCGGCAGGCCCTGCACCAGACAGATGCCCAGCGCCGCGCCCCACAGCATCAGCATGATGAACAGCTCTTCGCGGGCCTCGGAAATCGCCACCAGCAAGCCATGGCTTTCGGCGTTTTTCGGGGTGCGGAAGAACGGGATGCTGGTGGTGAAGAACCCGTACAGCACGGCTTTGGCGATGGTGTGAGACAGCGCCAGCCCCGCGAGGGCCGCATAGAATGCGTCCGTGAGGTTCACGCCCACGGCGCGACGGTAAAGGAAGATGATCTTGCCGACCTTGAAGAAGAACAGCGCCAGCGGCGGGATCGCGAAAATCAGCAGCGGCGGGTCAACCCGGTTGGGCACGATGATCATCGCCGACGACCAGAGCAATGCGCCAACCGTGAAGAAGATATTCATGCCATCGGCCACCCACGGCAGCCAGCCCGCGAGGAAGTGATAACGCTGGCCACGGGTCAGTTCGGTGTCTTTGCCGCGCAGCAGGCTGGCAGCGTGACGCTTGATGATCTGAATCGCACCGTAGGCCCAGCGGAATCGCTGCTTCTTGAAGTCGATGAAGGTGTCGGGCATCAGGCCCTTGCCGAAGCTGTTGTGGGCGTACGCCGCCGAATAGCCTTTTTCGAACACGCGCAGGCCCAGCTCGGCGTCTTCGCAGATGCACCAGTCCGCCCAGCCCAGTTCTTCCAGAACCGAACGACGGGTCATGGTCATGGTGCCGTGCTGAATGATCGCGTCGCGGTCGTTGCGGGTGACCATGCCGATGTAGAAGAAGCCTTTGTATTCGGAGTAGCAGAGCTTCTTGAACGCGCTTTCGTGCTGGTCGCGATAGTCCTGGGGCGACTGCACTACAGCGATTTTCGGATCGGCGAAGTGCGGGACCATGTGCTTGAGCCAGTTGCGATCAACGCAGTAGTCCGAGTCGATCACGGCAATCACTTCGGCGTCCGGCGCGGTGTGCGGGATCAGGTAGTTCAGGGCGCCGCCCTTGAACCCGGCCAGGGGAGCGACGTGGAAAAACTTGAAGCGCGGGCCGAGCATTTCGCAATGGGCCTTGACCGGCTCCCACACGGCGGGGTCCTTGGTGTTGTTGTCGATCAGCAACACTTCGAAATCCGGGTAATCCAGTGCGGCCAGTGCGTTGAGGGTCTGTTTGACCATCTCCGGCGGCTCGTTGTAGCAGGGCACGTGGATAGAGACTTTCGGTCTGTAGGCCGAATCCCCTTCAACGGGCAGGAATTCGCGGCGGCGCTTGTGCGTCCACACCGCTTCGGCCAGTTCGTGCGCCTCGGTCAGCAGCACGATGAAAACACCGAACGCGCCCAGTGCCAGTAAAAATCCTACGAGCAGGCTGAACCAGGTGCTGTATTGCTGACTGTAGTCGTAGCCGATCCACACCAGAACCGAGCCGCACAGGAAGGCGATGAAGGTCAGGAATGTCCGGCCACGCTGACGCAGCGCCGAGCCATCAATCAGCAGCAAGGCGAGGGCGAGCATCGCCAATACTGCCGAGCCGATCGCGAGCACGCGCCACTGCGGGATCGCCACGACCGGGCCTTCGAAATTGAATTTCGGCTGGCGGGCAGCGTTGTAAACGCCCCAATACGCCCCGACAGAGCCTTCGTCGCTGGCTTTCCACGGCTGGTCGAAGGCCTCGATCACGAAGTAGTTGAAGCCCTGACGGTTGAGCTTGTTGACCAGCGTGCGCAGGTAAACCGCTTGATCCGCCTGGGTGGCGTCCGCACCGCCACGCATGTGGCCGTTGCTTGGCCAGCCGACTTCAGAGAGCAGCAGCGGTTTTTTCGGGAACATGCGTTTCAATTCGCGGGCGCGGTCGAGCACGTACTGCCCGGCCTTATCCATCGGGATGTATTCCCAGTACGGCAGGATGTGCGCGGCGACCAGGTCAACGTGCTTGGCCAGTTCCGGGTACTTCTCCCAGATATGCCACTGCTCGGACGTGGTCACCGGGACTTTGACGGCGGCGCGCACGCGGTCGAGGGCGGCCATCAAGTCCTTGGGTTTGATCTCTTCGCGGTACAGCGCTTCGTTGCCGACCACCACGCGAACGACGCTGCGCGAGGTGTTCGCCAGTTCGATCGCCGTGGTGATTTCGCGCTCGTTTCGCTCCAGGTCCGGACTGATCCAGATGCCGAGGGTCACCCGCAGGCCGAACTCCTCGGCCAGCTTGGGGATGTCCTTGAGCGTGCCGTCCACCGAGTAGATACGGATGTTGTCCGTCTGCTTGCTCATCAGCTCCAGGTCCTGACGCATTTCTTCGTCGGACGGGTAGAGATCCTTCTGCGGATTCTGTCCCAGCCGGAAAGGCGAATAGGAAAAGCCGGAGATCTGTTCAGGCCAGTTGGGGGCGGTGACGGGGCGGTTGATCAGCGCCCAGAAGCCGGTGAACAGCGCAGCGATCGCCACGACGACAACGAGGTTGAGTCCAAATTTACGCGATGACATAGGTGCTTCAGGTTCCAAAAGGGGAACGGGGAGGAGTGACAGGGTACAGCGGGCCGAAACTTTGGCAACCGACACGTGTTCAAGTTCTGTTCGGCCACGCATGTGAGACGTTACCGGCTCTCTGCGGGCCTGCCGGGAAAGCGCTGACTTTCAGACCAAACGCCTGCAACTCAGCGCTTTGCGAATCGCCGTCAGGGCCTATAATGCGCGCCGGTTTTTTGGGGTATTGGTCATGAGCACAGAAGATCCGCGTTTCGCTGGCGTCGCCCGCCTGTACGGCATCGAGGGCCTGGAACGCCTGCGCGCGGCCCACGTGGCGGTGGTCGGCATAGGCGGCGTGGGTTCCTGGGCGGCGGAAGCCATGGCGCGCTGTGGCGTGGGCGAGATTTCCCTGTTTGATCTGGACGACGTGTGCGTCAGCAACAGCAACCGCCAGTTGCACGCCCTGAGCAGCACCGTTGGCCGCGCCAAGGTCGAAGTCATGGCCGACCGTCTGCGGGAGATCAATCCCGATTGCGTGGTCCACGCCGTCGCCGACTTCGTCACCCGAGAGACCATGGCCGAATACATCACGCCGGACATCGACTGCGTGCTCGATTGCATCGACAGCGTCAACGCCAAAGCGGCACTCATCGCCTGGTGCAAGCGCCGCAAGATCCAGATCATCACCACCGGCGGCGCGGGCGGGCAGATCGACCCGACCTTGATTCAGGTCTGCGACCTCAACCGGACATTCAACGATCCGCTGGCGTCCAAAGTGCGTTCGACCCTGCGGCGGGACTACGGCTTTTCTCGCACGGTCACCCGCCATTACAGCGTGCCGTGTGTGTTCTCCACCGAGCAACTGCGCTACCCGAAACCGGACGGCAGCATTTGCCTCCAGAAAAGCTTCGTCGGCGACGGCGTGAAGCTGGACTGCGCGGGTGGTTTTGGCGCGGTCATGATGGTCACCGCCACGTTCGGGATGGTCGCCGCGACCAAGGCCGTGGACAAAATCGTCGCCGGCGTGCGACGCCCGTCGGAGCGGACCAAGGCGCAGCCTGCGGCCTGACGGCTGGGTAAGCGGTCTCAGCCGGCCAGCTGTCGCATCTTCTGCAACACGGCATTCAGCCCGTTGCTGCGGGAGGGCGACAGCTGGCGACTTAATCCCAGCTGCGCATACCACTCAACCAGATCCACCTGTTGCAGTTCTTGCAACGACAGACCGTTGACCCGAGCCAGCAGCAACGCCACCAGACCCCGAATCAAGCGCGCATCGCTGGCGGCGCGGAACTGCCAGTGCCCGTCGATCACGTCGCCCATCAGCCAGACCTTGCTCTCGCAGCCGTCCACCCGATGCTCGTCGGTTTTTTCTTCGTCGCTCATGGGCGGCAGCCGATCACCCCATTGCATCAGCAACCGTGCGCGCTGCTCCCAGCTCAATGACCCGTTGAAGGTTTCCAGCGCCGCATGCGCATCGGACGGCAGGCTCATCGCAACAGCTCCAACGCTTGATCCAGTGCGATGAAAAACCGCTCCAGATCATCGGAGTCGTTGTACAGCCCCAGCGACACGCGGATTGCGCCAGAGAGGCCTAAACCACTGATCAACGGGATGGCGCAGTGGTGACCGGCGCGAACGGCAACCCCTTGCTCGGTCAGCAGGTGCGCAAGATCGGCGTTGTGCACGCCCTCGACGATGAAACTCACCAGCGCCACGTGGGGATCGCCCAGCACTCTTACGCCGTCGCGCAGCATCAGCCCGGCGCGCAGCCGCTCATGCAGGCGGGCTTCGTATTCGGCGACAGCGGATTGATTGAGTGCGTTGAGATAATCCAGCGTCGCGCCGAGGCCGATCACCGCGCTGATGGGCGGCGTGCCCGCCTCGAAGCCCAGCGGTGCAGGACGAAACGTAGCCGTCTGGTAACCGGTCTGCAGGACCATTTCGCCGCCGAACTGCCAATGCTGCAACTGTGCCAGCGCCTGATGTCGGCCGAACAGCACGCCCACGCCGTCCGGGCCATAGAGCTTGTGGCTGGAAAACACATAGAAGTCGCAGCCGATGTCTTGCACATCGTGTCGGCCATGGACGACGCCTTGGGCGCCGTCAATCACCGTCAGCGCGCCCTGTGCCTGGGCCAGCGCGACGAGCTGCCGGACCGGCTGCCAGGTGCCGAGCACGTTGGACAACTGGCTGACTGCCAGCAATCGGGTGCCTGGAGTGATGAGTTCGGCGGCGGCCTCAACATCAATCACACCCGCCTCGGTGACGGGCAGGACCACCAGCTTCAGGTCGCGACGCAGGGCCAGTTGCTGCCAGGGCAACAGATTGGCGTGGTGCTCCAGCGCGCTGATGACAATCTCGTCGCCGGCCTGAAACACGTGCTCCAGGCCATACGCGAGCAGGTTGAACGCGGAGGTGGCGCCGTGGGTAAAAACGATTTGCCCCGATGCGCCGGCATTCAGCCATTCGCCGGCCTTGCGCCGCGTGTCCTCGAAGGCCTGTGTTGCCATCGCGCCCGGCAGGTGCTGGGCGCGATGCACGTTCGCCGCGCCATTGGCGTAGTAATGCACCGTGGCGTCGATCAGGGCTTGGGGTTTTTGTGCGGTGGCGGCGCTGTCCAGGTAGGTCTGGCCTTGCCGTTGCAGGGCGTCGATGGCCGGAAAGTCAGCGCGCCAGGGAGAAATGAGGGGCATATCAGTCACGCTCGTTGAGGCGGGCTCGGCCCCTGAAGGAAACCGAACCCGCACGCAGCATCGATCAGTTGTGAGCGTGCAGCGCTTCGTTCAGCTCGATGGCCGACTTGTGGGATTTGCACTCCACTGCGCCGGTCTGCGAGTTGCGACGGAACAGCAGGTCTGGTTGGCCGGCCAGCTCACGGGCCTTCACGACTTTGACCAGCTCGTTTTTGTCGTCCAGCAGCGCCACTTTGGTGCCGGCGGTGACGTACAGACCGGCTTCAACGGTGCTGCGATCGCCCAACGGAATGCCGATGCCGGCGTTCGCGCCGATCAGGCAGCCTTCGCCGACCTTGATCACCATGTTGCCGCCGCCCGACAGCGTGCCCATGGTCGAGCAGCCGCCGCCCAGGTCCGAACCCTTGCCGACGAATACGCCAGCCGACACGCGACCTTCGATCATGCCCGGGCCTTCGGTGCCGCCGTTGAAGTTGACGAAACCTTCGTGCATCACGGTGGTGCCTTCGCCGATGTAGGCGCCCAGACGCACGCGCGCCGTGTCAGCGATGCGCACACCGGCCGGCACGACGTAGTCGGTCATTTTCGGGAATTTGTCCACCGAGAAGACCTCCAGAAAGTGGCCTTTCAGGCGAGCTTCCAACTGACGCTCGGCCAGTTCGCCCAGGTCGATGGCGCCCTGGCTGGTCCACGCGACGTTCGGCAGCAGGGGGAACACGCCGGCGAGGCTCAAACCGTGGGGCTTGACCAGACGATGGGACAGCAAATGCAGCTTGAGGTAAGCCTCAGGGGTGGAGGTCAGCGCGGCGTCTTCAGCCAGCAGCGTGGCAACCAGCGGGTTGTGGCTTTCGGCGAGTCGGGTCAGCAGTGCGGCCTGGGTGTCGTCGATACCCTTGAGTGCATTGGCCAGACGCGAGGACAGATCAGTGTTGAATGCGATGGCCTGATTGCCACCGGTGTAGCCCAGGATCGGCGCGATGGCGGCGACGATTTCAGCCGACGGGTTGAGCAGCGGCAGGGCGTAGAAAACTTCCAGCCAGGTGCCTTGACGGTTTTGTGTGCCAACGCCAAAGGCCAGGCTGAACAGAGAAGTGGACATGCAGATACCTCGTTATTTAGGGCTATCTCAATCAGGCGATAGCCGCAGCGTACAGTTCGGGTTTAAAGCCAATCAGGGTTTTTTCGCCAAGATCCAGCACCGGGCGTTTGATCATCGAGGGCTGGGCGAGCATCAGCTCAATGGCCTTTTCCTGGTCGAGGTCGGCTTTCTGCGCCTCCTCCAGTTTGCGAAAGGTCGTGCCGGCGCGGTTGAGGACCGTCTGCCAGCCATGCTCGTTGCACCAACGGGCCAGGTGGTCCCGATCAATGCCCTGGGTCTTGTAATCGTGGAAATCGTAATTCACCGATTTTTCATCGAGCCAGGTGCGCGCCTTCTTCATTGTGTCGCACGCCTTGATCCCAAACAGGTGCAACGTGTGGGTTTCCTTGGCCATCGGCCTGCTCCTTTCGGGACGGTTGAAAAAAACGGTGGAGGATTATGCCACGTACACGCCGGGTAAGCGCGGCGGGCCGACGCTTTGTCCGTTCGAGGTGGGTTTGCGCGGCGTGACCTGGGGCGACAATGGCCGGCTACCAGGGATGTATCAGAAACCCATGACCCCTTGCAGCCGCTATGAGGGGCACTTTGCCGGACGCATCGGGTCTGTTGCCGATGTCAGTCATGTGCCACACGCTTGGGGAAACACGCAATGCAATCAGCCTATACCGTCCTTATCTTGTTGACGCTGGTAGGTGTCTCGCGATTGCTGGCCCGGGTGATTCCGCTGCCGTTGCCGCTGGTGCAGATCGCCGCGGGCGCTTTACTCGCCTGGCCGACGCTGGGCCTGCACGTGGCGCTCGACCCTGAGCTGTTCCTGTTTCTGTTCCTGCCGCCGCTGCTGTTTTCCGATGGCTGGCGCATGCCCAAGCGCGATCTCTGGCGCTATCGCGGCGCAATCCTGACCCTCGCGGTCGGGCTGGTGATTTTTACCGTGATCGGCGCCGGTTACTTCATCCACTGGCTGCTGCCTTCCATTCCCTTGCCTGTCGCCTTTGCGTTGGCCGCGGTGCTGTCCCCGACCGACGCCGTGGCGGTTTCGGCCATCGCCCAGGACCGGCTGCCCGCGCCGATCATGCGCATGCTCCAGGGCGAGGCATTGATGAACGACGCCACCGGCCTGGTCACCTTTAAGTTTGCCCTCGCAGCTGCCATCACAGGCGTGTTCTCCCTGACCGATGCCAGCCTGAATTTTGTGCTGGTGGCGTGTGGCGGTCTGGCCGTCGGCGTTGCGCTCAGTTGGGTGGTGGGGCGTCTGCGCAGCCGGATGATCACCCGGGGCTGGGATGATCCGGCGACCCACGTTGTCTTCATGTTGCTGCTGCCGTTTGCCGCTTACGTCTTGGCCGAGCGCCTTGAACTGTCCGGCATTCTCTCGGCGGTGGCGGCGGGGATGATGCAAAGCTGGGTCGATCTGCTGCCCCGCCAGACCACTACTCGACTGCTCAATCGTAGCGTGTGGACCCTCCTGGAGTTTGCGTTCAACGGCCTGATCTTCCTGCTGCTGGGCTTGCAACTGCCGGACATCATTACCGCCGTTACCCACCACGAAGCGACCCTGTGGCCGACACTGTTGTGGCGTTGCCTGGATGTGCTGGCGATTTTCGTCGTGCTGGCGGTGTTGCGTTACATTTGGGTGCAGAGCGTCTGGCGGCTGATGATCCAGATTCGGCGCTGGCGCGGCAGGGGCGATGGCACGCTGGATCTGTCGACCCGTTCTTCATTGCTGCTGACGGTGGGCGGGGTGCGCGGTGCAGTCACGCTCGCGGGTACGTTGTCGGTGCCGCTGCTGATCAGCGCCAGCGTCGACTTTCCCGAGCGTGATTTGCTGATTTTCATCGCGGCAGGGGTGATCCTGCTGTCGCTGGTGTCGGCGAGCATTGGCTTGCCGCTGCTGCTGCGTGGGCAGGTCAATGAGCCGGACACGCGCATGAAGCGCGAAGTGCGGGATGCCTGGAAACGGACGGCTCAGGCGGCAATCAAGACACTGGAGAACGAAGCGATCCCCGCAGCCACGGATTCACCCGAGGCTGCGCAGGCGGTGCTCGCGATAGAAGTAAAGGCGCGGATCATGTCCGAGTACCGCCAGCGCCTGGATATATTCAACGACACCGCCGAGGCCCAGGCGCTGGCCTTCCAGATGGACCAACTGGAGAAACGCATGCGCCTCAACGCCCTGCGTGCCCAGCGTCTGGAGCTTTACAACCTGCACCGTCATCACCAGATCGGCGATGACGTGCTGCGCCTGGTGCTGGCGGAACTCGATCTCAACGAAGCCAATCTGGGTCTGGCGCACTGAGGCACGAATAACGCATCAGCAGGACAGGTATCAGCGGCTCGTGACGAAATCCCGGATGCGCTCGGCGGCTTCGATGCACTCGGCCAGCGGTGCGACCAGTGCCATGCGCACGCGGCCGGCGCCGGGGCTGAAGCCGTCGACGTCCCGGGACAGGTACGAGCCTGGCACCACCGTCACGTGTTCAGTGACGAACAGATCACGGCAGAACTTCGCGTCATCAGTCCCGACGTTGGGCCACAGATAGAAGCCGCCGTCGGGGCGCTGCACGTCCATGACCGGGCTGAGGATTTCCAGCACAGCGTCAAACTTCTCCCGGTACAGCGTGCGGTTGGCGCGCACGTGTTCTTCGTCGCTCCAGGCCGCGATGCTTGCCAGTTGCGTTTGCACCGGCATTGCGCAGCCGTGGTAGGTGCGATAAAGCAGAAACGCCTTGAGAATGTCGGCATCGCCTGCGACAAAACCTGAACGCAGGCCCGGCAGGTTCGAACGCTTGGACAGGCTGTGGAACACCACGCAGCGCTTGAAATCCTGGCGGCCCAGTTCCGCGCAGGCGCTGAGCAGCCCGGCCGGCGGGGTCGCTTCGTCAAAATACAGCTCGCTGTAGCACTCGTCGGCCGCGATCACGAAATCGTGCTTGTCGGCCAGCGCAATGAGCTTCTTCAGGGTTTCCAGCGGGATCAGCGCACCGGTCGGGTTGCCCGGCGAGCACAGAAACAGAATCTGGCAGCGGTCCCAGACATCAGCACTGACCGCGTCGAAATCCGGGTTGAACCCATGTTCGGCCAGGCAAGGCAGATAGTGCGGAGTGGCGCCGGCCAGAAACGCTGCGCCCTCATAGATTTGGTAAAACGGGTTGGGGCTGATCACCAAACCGTTGTCAGCACGATTGACGACCGTCTGGGTAAAGGCAAACAGCGCCTCGCGGGTGCCGTTGACCGGCAGCACATGTTTCGCTGCATCCAGCCAGCCGGCCGGCACGCTGAAACGGCGCTCGCACCAGTGAGCGATGGCTTCACGCAGCGCAGGAATCCCTGCCGTGGTCGGGTAGACCGCCATCTGATCGAGGTTGTCGGCCAGCGCCTTGGCCACGAACTCTGGCGACTTGTGCTTGGGTTCGCCGATCGACAGGGCGATCGGACGTTTGTCCGGATTCGGCGTGACGGCACCGAGCAAGGCGCGGAGTTTCTCGAAAGGGTAGGGCTGAAGCTGCTGCAGGGCGTTATTCATGTCGAATCGTTCTCAAGGCTGGGCGCCCGCACTCGTGTTCACGATGTGGCAGGGCGCCGTTGAATCAAGTCGGTATGGCTGGCCGTCCTGGCCGGTTCAAATGCTGATGCGCAACTCGCTGCCGGGCTCGGGATTGACGCTGAGCTGTTCGACGATTTCATCCTGCAGGCGTCGGCACAGCTGCGGATCGGACAGCGGCTGGTGGTTTTCATCGGTCAGGAAGAACACGTCTTCCACGCGCTCGCCCAACGTGGCGATCTTGGCGTTCTGCAGTGACAGATCGAACTCCAGGAAGATCTTGCCCAGTCGCGCCAGCAGCCCGGGGCGATCCGGCGCGCTGAGTTCCAGCACCGTGACTGGCCGTTGCGCGTCGTTGGAAATCGTCACCACAGGCGCGAAGGCAAAGTGCTTGAGCTGACGCGGTACCCGGCGTTTGATGATCGTCGGGTAATCGTCGGGGTTGCGCAGCGCCTCGGTCAGTCCTTCGCGAATGGCCTTGATGCGCTCCGGGTTTTCACCGATCGAGCCGCCTTCACTGTCGAGCACGATGTAGGTGTCGAGGGTGAACTGGCTGGTGGAGGTGATGACCCGGGCGTCGTGAATGTTCAGGTTCAGCTGGTCCATCGCCGCCACGGTCACGGCGAAGAAGTCATGCTGGTCGGGCGCATAAATGAATATCTGCGTGCCGCCTTCAAACTCGCGCTGGGTGGTTTCCTTGATCAGCACCAGCGGGCCGCCATCGGCCGGCTGCTGCAAAATCGCGTCGCTGTGCCAGGCCACGTCGCCTGCGGTGTGACGCAGGAAATAGTCATCACCCAGTTGCGACCACAATTGCTCGACGTCGTCGGGATCAGTGCCGCTGCGCACCAGAATATCCAGGGCGGCGCTTTGGGTGCGACGGATCTGCTCCTCGCGGTCGACCGGATTCTCCAGCCCACGCTTGAGCGCGCGCTTGGTCTCGGTGTACAGCTGGCGCAACAGGCTGGCCCGCCACGAGTTCCACAGCGTCGGATTGGTCGCGTTGATGTCGGCGATGGTCAGCACGTAGAGGTAGTCCAGATGCACTTCATCGCCGACGAACTGGGCGAAGTCGTGAATCACTTGCGGGTCGGACAAGTCCTTGCGCTGGGCGGTGGTCGACATCACCAGATGGTTCTGCACCAGCCAGACAATCAGCTGGGTGTCCCAGTGGGGCAGGTGATGACGAATGCCGAACGCTTCGGCATCCACCGCGCCCAGTTCCGAATGATCGCCGCCGCGGCCCTTGCCGATGTCGTGGTACAGCCCGGCCAGATAAATAAGCTCGGGCTTGGGCAGTCTGGCCATGAGCTTGCTGGCCAGCGGGAATTTCTCTGACACCTGGGTGTATTGCAGCTTACGCAGGTGCTTGATCAGGTTCAGCGTATGGGCGTCGACCGTGTAGATGTGGAACAGGTCGTGCTGCATCTGCCCGACGATGTGGCCGAACTCTGGCAGGTACAGCCCGAGAATGCCGTAACGGTTCATCCGCCGCAGGTTGCGGTGGATGCCGATCTCGCATTTGAACAACTCGATGAACAGGCTGGTGTTGCGGATATCGTTGCGGAAATCGTCGTTGATCAGGTAGCGGTGTTCCCGCAGCAGCCGGATGGTGTCGGCGCGCACGCCTTTTATCTCCGGGCGCTGCGCCATCAGCACGAAGATCTCGAGCATCGCGAACGGCGTGCGCTTGAAAACGTTTGGATGAGTCGCCTCGATGTAGCCGTCATGCAGCTGGAAGCGCGAGTTGATCGTCTCGGTGACCGTGCCTTCGTCGTCCGCGAGAATCACTTCTTCGAAGTGCTGGATGATCAGGTCGCTGAGCTGCGCAATGCTCATGACCTCCCGGTAGTACTTCTGCATGAAGCGCTCTATGGCCAGCTTGGCGTCACTGTCTTCGTAACCCAGCAGGCGCGCGATGCTGGTCTGGTAATCGAACAGCAGTCGGTCTTCGGAACGACCGGCCAGCATGTGCAGCGCATAACGGACCTTCCAGAGAAATTCCTGGGAGGACGCCAGCAGCGCGTTTTCGCTCTCCAGCAGAAAACCCTCGTCGGCCAGTGCGTGCAGATTCAGCGTGCCGTACTGGCGACGGGCAACCCAGAGAATGGTCTGGATATCCCGCAGCCCGCCGGGCGAGCCTTTGACGTTGGGCTCGAGGTTGTACTCGGTGTCGAAATATTTGTGATGACGGTTCTTCTGCTCGGCGCGCTTGGCCAGGAAGAACTCCTTGCTCGGCCACATTTCGCGGGTGCTGGTGACGGCGAGCATGCGTTGACGCAGTCGCTCGGGGCCGGCAATCGTGCGGCTCTCCATCAAATTCGTAATGACGGTGAGATCGGCCCGTGCCTCGGTGACGCATTCGTCCACTGAACGCACGCTCTGACCGACCTCCAGGCCGATGTCCCACAGCAGCGTCAGAAAACGCTCGATGGAATCGCGGAAAACCTCATGGTCGGCGCTGTCCAGCAGGATCAGCAGATCAATGTCGGAGTAGGGGTGCAGTTCGCCGCGACCGTAGCCGCCGACCGCCAGCAGGGCGATGTCGGCGTCTTCGCTCCAGTCGAACTGATCCCAGGCTTGCTGCAGGATGTTATCGACGAACCAGGCGCGGTCTTCGATCAGGCGGCGAATTTCCCGGCCTGACTTGAAGCGTCCGTCCAGCACTTCACGCGCCTGACGGATAGCTTTCTTGAAGGCGGGTATGGGGCTGGCCTTCAGCGCCAGCTCGGCCTGAAACTGGCCGCGATCGAATAAATCTGGGTCCACCTGCGGCATCGAACTGCTTTCCTTCTATCTATACCGACCGTGCTAAACCAACCGTGCTGGCTGTAACGACCACAATGGCGAGTGACGTCGCGATCAGGCCGAGGTGCGGGCGATGGTGTCATCGCTGCGCAGGGTGAAGATTTCGTAGCCGGTCGCGGTCACCAGAATGGTGTGCTCCCACTGCGCCGACAGCTTGCGGTCCTTGGTGATGGCTGTCCAGCCGTCGCCCAGCAGACGCGTGTCAGCCTTGCCCTGATTGATCATCGGTTCGATGGTGAAGGTCATGCCTTCCTTGAGCTCCATTCCTTTACCAGCCTCGCCGTAGTGCAGAATTTGCGGCTCTTCATGGAAGACCCTGCCGATGCCGTGGCCGCAGTATTCGCGGACGACGGAGAAGCCGTTCTTTTCGGCATGTTTCTGGATCACTTCGCCGATATCGCCCAGGCGCGCACCGGGCTTGACCATTTCGATGCCTTTATAAAGGCACTCTTGGGTGACGCGGGACAAACGCTCGGCCCACTCAGGCACCTTGCCCACGTGGAACATCTTGCTGGTATCACCGTGGTAGCCGTCCTTGATGACGGTCACGTCGATGTTCAGCACGTCACCATTCTTGAGCGGCTTCTCGTTCGGAATGCCGTGGCAGACGACATGGTTGATCGAGGTACAGATGGATTTCGGGAAACCCTTGTAATTCAGCGGCGCCGGAATGGCTTTCTGCTCGTTGACGATGTAATCGTGGCAGAGGCGGTCCAGCTCGTCGGTGGTTACGCCAGGCTTTACATGGGCGCCGATCATTTCCAGCACGTCGGCAGCCAGGCGGCCGGCAATTCGCATCTTTTCGATGTCTTCGGGGGTTTTCAGTGTCACGGTCATTAAACAGGCTCTCTCGGCGCGGCGCAGCCACGGCTTGATACGGAAAAAACGCGATTCTACCAGACCGTCGTCAGGCGGGTTATCATCCCGTCTCCCTTCGAGCAGGCAGGGTGCCTGACGGCTCGCACGAGGGAGGCAAAAGCGTCGGGAAAACAGGCTCTTATTTCGAGTTCCGTTATCCGGTTTTTTGTGATATAAAATGCGCCGCTTTACGGGGTCTGCCCCGAAAGCTCTAACCCACACACGTGTCGACACGATGACCTGGGTGCCTTCGGCTCAAGCCGCTGGTTGGTCATTGGGATACGTGGAGGCCTAACCCGACTTATCAAGGAACTATCATGTCCCAAGTCAACATGCGCGATATGCTGAAGGCCGGTGTGCACTTCGGTCACCAGACCCGTTACTGGAACCCGAAAATGGGTAAATACATTTTCGGCGCGCGCAACAAGATTCACATCATCAACCTTGAAAAAACCCTGCCTATGTTCAACGAAGCTTTGACTTTCGTTGAGCGCCTGGCCCAGGGCAAAAACAAGATTCTGTTCGTCGGCACCAAGCGTTCCGCTGGCAAGATCGTTGCTGAAGAAGCAGCACGTTGCGGTTCGCCGTACGTCGATCACCGCTGGTTGGGCGGCATGCTGACCAACTTCAAGACCATCCGCGCTTCCATCAAGCGTCTGCGTGATCTCGAAGTCCAGGCAGAAGACGGCACGTTCACCAAGCTGACCAAGAAAGAGGCGCTGATGCGCACTCGCGATCTGGAAAAGCTGGATCGCAGCCTGGGTGGCATCAAGGACATGGGCGGTCTGCCAGACGCCCTGTTCGTTATCGACGTTGATCACGAGCGCATCGCGATCACCGAAGCCAACAAGCTGGGTATCCCGGTCATCGGCGTTGTCGACACCAACAGTAGCCCTGAAGGCGTTGACTACATCATCCCGGGCAACGATGACGCAATCCGTGCCATTCAGTTGTACATGGGTTCGATGGCTGACGCTGTAATCCGTGGTCGCAACAACAATGCTGGCGGCACCGACGTTTACGCTGAAGAAGCTCCAGCGGCAACTGTTGAAGGCTGAGTAACTAACGCCTGGCGTTGACTCAGTACGCAAAAAGGGGGCTTGGCCCCCTTTTTGCCACCTCGAAAACCATCTGACGTTGCCATCGATCTTATTGTCATGTGCAGCAGTCACCATGGATTTTCAAGAATTTGAACGCCCGTATTGCGGGTGGAATGGTTGAAGACCTATCCAAGAGGATTTTGAAATGGCAGAGATTACTGCAGCGTTGGTCAAAGAACTGCGCGAGCGTACCGGCGAAGGCATGATGGATTGCAAAAAGGCCTTGACCAAGGCTGGCGGCGACATCGAAAAAGCCATCGACGACATGCGTGCTTCGGGCGCAATCAAGGCAGCCAAGAAAGCAGGCAACGTTGCTGCTGAAGGCGCCATCGCCATCAAGGACGACGGTAAAGCCGCAGTCCTGATCGAAGTCAATTCCCAGACCGACTTCCTGGCTCTGCAGGATGACTTCAAGGCATTCGTCGCTAAAAGCGTCGAGAAAGCCTTCGCTGACAAGCTGACCACCGCTGAGCCTCTGGTTGAAGCGATGGAAGCTGATCGTCTGGTTCTGGTCGGCAAGGTTGGCGAGAACGTCAACATCCGTCGTCTGGCGCGCATCGAAGGCGACGTTCTGGGTTCGTACCTGCACGGCAACAAGATCGGTGTGGTTGTCGTCCTCAAGGGCGGCGATGCAGAGCTGGCCAAAGACATCGCGATGCACGTAGCAGCGACCAACCCTGAGTTCCTGCTGCCTTCGGACGTTTCCCCGGAAGCGATCGAGCGCGAGAAGAATGTCTTCATGCAACTGAACGAAGACAAGCTGAAAGGCAAACCTGCTGAAATCGCCGAGAAGATGGTTGGCGGTCGTATCAGCAAGTTCCTGGCTGAAGCCAGCCTGGTTGAGCAAGCGTTCGTCAAGAACCCGGAAATCAAGGTCGGTGAACTGGCCAAGAAAGCCGGCGCTGAAATCGTTTCCTTCACCTACTTCAAGGTAGGCGAAGGCATCGAGAAGCCAGTCGACAACTTCGCTGAAGAAGTCGCTGCTCAAGTAGCTGCAAGCAAGCAATAAGACGGTTTCCAACTGTCGCCCCGAAGAGGCTGCCCGCTCACGCGCGCAGCCTCTTTGTCAAAGCGGTACGCGGAATTGTTATTGCTGCACGGAATTTGTTTTTGCAGGAAGTTGGGCCTACGAGGCTGCAATTCCCTGAAGCAGTGACCTAGAGTTAGCGCAGGTCGAAAACGGCCCGCAACTCGAACGATTTTTTTCAAACGCCGCAGGAGAGATTCGCAATGGCTCAGCAGGGCAGTGGCTATCAAGCTCGCTATAAACGCATTCTACTCAAGCTCAGCGGCGAGGCCCTGATGGGGTCGGAAGAGTTCGGCATCGACCCCAAGGTGCTGGATCGCATGGCCCTTGAAGTTGGTCAGTTGGTCGGCATCGGCGTTCAGGTCGGCCTGGTCATCGGTGGCGGTAACCTGTTCCGCGGCGCAGCGCTGAGCGCGGCCGGCATGGATCGGGTCACTGGCGACCACATGGGCATGCTGGCCACCGTAATGAATGCGCTGGCCATGCGTGACGCGCTGGAGCGCGCCAACATCTCGGCCATCGTGATGTCGGCCATTTCCATGGTGGGCGTGACCGATCACTACGACCGTCGCAAAGCCATGCGTCACCTGAATGCCAAGGAAGTCGTGATTTTCGCGGCCGGTACCGGCAATCCGTTCTTCACCACGGATTCAGCAGCGTGCCTGCGCGCGATCGAGATCGACGCTGATGTCGTGCTGAAAGCAACCAAGGTCGATGGTGTGTACACTGCCGATCCATTCAAGGACCCGCATGCCGAGAAGTTCGATCGTCTGACCTATGACGAAGTGCTGGATCGCAAGCTGGGTGTAATGGATCTGACAGCCATCTGTCTGTGTCGTGACCACAAGATGCCACTGCGTGTCTTCAATATGAACAAGCCCGGCGCCCTGCTGAACATCGTGCATGGCGGCGCGGAAGGTACTTTGATCGAGGAAGGCGAACAATGATCAACGAAATCAAGAAAGACGCTCAAGAGCGGATGAAGAAATCCCTTGAGTCCCTGGCCCATGCATTCGGCCAGATCCGTACCGGCAAGGCCCACCCGAGCATTCTCGGCAGTGTGATGGTGCCGTACTACGGTTCCGACACCCCGTTGAGCGGCGTGGCCAACGTGACCGTGAAGGACTCCCGTACGCTGCAGGTCGTGGCGTTCGAGCGCAACATGCTTTCTGCGGTCGACAAGGCCATTCAGAGTGCTGGTCTGAACCTCAACCCGACCAACCTGGGCGAGATGCTGTTGATCTCCATGCCTGCTCTGACGGAAGAGACACGCAAGGGTTTCACCAAGCAGGCACGCAGTGCCGCAGAAGACGCTCGCGTTGCCGTGCGTAACATCCGTCGTGACGCTTTGGGTGAGCTGAAGAAGCTGGTCAAGGACAAGGAAATCAGCGAAGACGAAGAGCGCCGTGCTGCTGCCGACATCCAGAAGCTGACGGACAAGGCTGAGGCTGACATCGACGCCGCGACCAAGTCCAAAGAAGCGGACCTGATGGCCGTATAAGGGCCGGGAAGCTTTCATGGATAAGACAAAGCTGGCTGCGCCGGCATCGGTGCCGCGTCATGTCGCGATCATCATGGATGGGAACAACCGTTGGGCCAAAAAGCGCCTGCTACCCGGTGTAGCGGGCCACAAGGCCGGGGTCGATGCTGTTCGTGCCGTGATTGAAGTCTGTGCAGAGGCCAAGGTCGAAGTGCTGACCTTGTTCGCGTTCTCCAGCGAGAACTGGCAGCGCCCGGCGGAAGAGGTCGGCGCGCTGATGGAGTTGTTTTTCACGGCGCTGCGTCGCGAAACCAAGCGCCTGAACGAGAACGGCATCAGTCTGCGCATCATCGGCGACCGTTCGCGGTTTCATCCCGAGCTTCAGGCCGCCATCCGCGAAGCCGAGCAGCGCACGGCTGAAAACAGCCGCTTTGTTTTGCAGATTGCCGCCAACTACGGCGGTCAGTGGGATATCGCTCAGGCAGCCCAGCGGCTGGCCCGTGAAGTTCAGGCAGGCCACTTGCGGCCGGACGACATCACTCCGGAGCTTCTGCAGACGTGCCTGGCCACTGGCGATCTGCCGTTGCCCGACCTCTGCATCCGCACGGGCGGCGAGCACCGCATCAGCAACTTCCTGCTCTGGCAGCTGGCCTATGCCGAGCTGTATTTCTCCGACCTGTTCTGGCCGGACTTCAAACACGATGCCATGCGCACTGCGCTGGCCGATTTCGCTTCTCGCCAACGCCGCTTCGGGAAAACCAGCGAGCAGGTAGAAGCTGGAGCCCGCGCTTAATGCTTAAACAACGAATCATCACTGCGCTGATCCTTGCGCCGCTGGCCCTGTGCGGTTTCTTCCTGCTCGAAGGCGGCAGCTTTGCATTGTTCATTGGTGCAGTCGTCGTGCTCGGCGCATGGGAGTGGGCGCGTCTCTCCGGCTTCGAGGCGCAATCTTCCCGCGTTCTGTACGCCGTGGTGGTCGCTGCGCTGCTGTTTCTGTTGTACCTGTTGCCCGACCTCGCGCCTTGGTTGCTGGTAGCGGCGCTGATCTGGTGGCTGGTGGCAACCTGGCTGGTGCTGACCTATCCCGAGTCCAGCGAGCACTGGTCCAGTGCCATCTGCAAGCTGCTGATCGGTTTGCTGATACTGCTGCCGGCGTGGCAGGGTCTGGTGCTGATCAAGCAAATGCCGCTGGGCAACTGGCTGATCCTGTCGGTGATGATTCTGGTGTGGGGTGCCGACATTGGCGCCTATTTTTCCGGCAAGGCATTCGGCAAGCGCAAGCTGGCACCGAAGGTCAGCCCGGGTAAAAGCTGGGAAGGCCTTTATGGTGGTCTGGCGGCGTGCCTGCTGATCACTGCGGCGGTGGGTGTCTATCGCGGCTGGTCGCTGGGCGAAATCATCTTCTCGCTGGTGTGCGCGGCGATCGTCGTGCTGATCTCGGTCGTCGGTGACCTCACTGAGAGCATGTTCAAGCGCAAATCCGGGCTCAAGGACAGCAGCAACCTGCTTCCGGGCCACGGTGGTGTGCTGGATCGCATCGACAGCCTGACCGCTGCCATTCCGGTGTTCGCACTGCTGCTCTGGGCTGCCCAGGACTGGGGCGTGATGTGAGTACGCCTCAGCTCATTACCGTGCTTGGCGCGACGGGCTCGGTCGGGTTAAGTACGCTGGACGTCATCGCACGGCACCCGTCGCGGTACCAGGTGTTTGCCCTGACGGGCTACACGCGTCTGGCCGAGCTGCTGGCGTTGTGCGTTCGCCATACCCCGCAATTCGCCGTGGTTCCGACGACAGCCGCCGCGCGGCAGTTGCAGGACGACCTGCGCGCCGCGGGTCTCGATACCCGCGTGCTGGTGGGGGAGGGCGGGCTCTGTGAAGTGTCTGCACACCCTCTGGTGGATACCGTGCTGGCCGCGATCGTCGGTGCCGCCGGTTTGCGTCCGACCCTGGCCGCTGTCGAGGCGGGCAAGAAGGTCCTGCTGGCCAACAAGGAAGCGCTGGTCATGTCCGGCGCCTTGTTCATGCAGGCTGTTCGTCGCAGTGGGACGGTGCTGCTGCCGCTCGACAGCGAACACAACGCGATCTTCCAGTGCTTGCCGCGTGATTACGAAAGCGGTCTCGAGAAGGTTGGCGTCAGGCGCATTCTGCTGACCGCATCCGGTGGCCCGTTCCGGCAGACACCGCTCGCCGAGCTGGAGCACGTTTCCCCGGATCAGGCCTGCGCCCATCCCAACTGGTCCATGGGCCGCAAGATTTCCGTCGATTCCGCCAGCATGATGAACAAGGGCCTTGAGCTGATCGAAGCCTGTTGGCTGTTCGACACGACGCCCGCGCGGATCGAGGTGGTGATTCACCCTCAGAGCGTGATCCATTCGATGGTCGATTACGTCGACGGTTCGGTGCTCGCGCAGCTGGGTAATCCCGACATGCGTACGCCGATTGCCCACGCGCTGGCCTGGCCCGAGCGTATCGACTCAGGTGTCTCGCCGCTGGATCTGTTCAGCATCGCGCGGCTGGACTTCGAGGCACCGGACGAAGTGCGCTTCCCATGCCTGCGTCTGGCACGGCAAGCTGCTGAGGCGGGCGACAGTGCACCTGCAGTACTGAATGCTGCCAATGAAGTCGCGGTCGCGGCGTTTCTGGACAAGCGCATTCGCTACCCGGAAATCGCGAGTATGATCGACGAGGTTCTGAACCTCGAGCCCGTCGTCGCCGTGTCCGAGCTGGAGACGGTTTTCGAGATCGATGCGCGAGCGCGTGCGCTGGCTGAGCAATGGCTAGGGCGCAATGGTCGCTAGGCAGTCGGTTCAGGCAGTAATGTTTCTTATGATTCGCAGGCAATGTGGGCTTCAACGCACCGCTAGATCGGTACCCGGAGAGCAGCGATGAGCGCGCTATACATGATTGTCGGCACCCTGGTTGCGCTGGGCGTGCTGGTGACGTTTCACGAGTTCGGCCACTTCTGGGTGGCCCGCCGCTGTGGCGTCAAAGTCCTGCGTTTTTCGGTGGGCTTTGGCATGCCGTTGTTGCGCTGGAGTGATCGCAAGGGCACCGAATACGTCGTGGCGGCGATTCCGCTCGGCGGCTACGTGAAAATGCTCGACGAACGGGAGGGCGACGTCCCCCCCGAGCTGGCTGATCAGTCTTTTAACCGCAAGTCGGTCTACCAGCGTATCGCTATCGTGATTGCCGGCCCGGTCGCCAACTTTCTGCTGGCGATTGTATTTTTCTGGGTACTCGCCATGCTGGGCAGCCAGCAGGTTCGGCCCGTCGTGGGCGGTGTCGAGCCAGGCAGTATTGCGGAAAAGGCCGGGCTGAATTCCGGTCAGGAAATTGTCTCGGTGGATGGCGAAGCCGTCACCGGGTGGGCCGGCGTGAACCTGCAACTGGTGCGTCGCCTGGGTGAGAGCGGCAGCATCGCGTTGAAGGTTCGCGAGCAGGGTTCTGACATGGAAACCCCACGTTCGCTGGTGCTCAACGACTGGCTCAAGGGCGCAGCCGAGCCGGACCCTATTCGTTCGCTGGGTATTCGTCCATGGCGTCCAGCCCTGCCGCCGGTTCTGGCAGAGCTCGATCCGAAAGGCCCTGCACAAACCGCAGGTCTTAAAACCGGTGACCGTCTGCTGGCCCTTAATGACGAGCCTGTCGACGAATGGCAGAAGGTCGTGGACTGGGTTCGTGTCCATCCCGACACGCGGATTTCCGTGCGCGTCGAGCGTGACGGCGCTCAGCTGAATGTGCCTGTCGATCTGGTTACACGGGGCGAAGGCGCTGCGGCGACCGGGTATCTGGGTGCGGGCGTGAAAGGTGTGGATTGGCCGCCGGAGATGTTGCGCGAGGTGAGCTATGGCCCTGTAGCCGCCGTGGCAGAAGGCGCGCGGCGTACCTGGACCATGAGCGTGCTCACGCTCGATTCGCTGAAGAAAATGTTGTTCGGCGAGCTCTCGGTAAAAAACTTGAGCGGACCGATAACCATTGCTAAAGTGGCGGGCGCTTCGGCCCAGTCAGGCGTAGGTGACTTCCTGAATTTCCTCGCTTATCTGAGCATAAGCCTGGGTGTTCTCAATTTGCTGCCCATACCCGTGCTGGATGGGGGGCACTTGCTGTTTTATCTGATCGAGTGGGCGCGTGGTCGACCACTGTCAGAGAAGGTGCAGGGCTGGGGGGTTCAGATCGGTATCAGTCTGGTGGTTGGAGTGATGTTGCTCGCACTGGTCAACGATCTGGGACGACTGTAAAAGCTACGCCGAATTGTGAATCTGCCGCATTTTGCGGCAGTTTGTTTATTGCCAGTTGGAATAAGAAAGGACTTCATGAAACGTCTGCTGCTAACTGCGGTTCTTGCCGTACTGATGATCGCCGAAGTTCACGCCGAGTCCTTCACTATCTCCGATATCCGTGTCAACGGTCTGCAGCGGGTTTCCGCCGGCAGCGTGTTTGGCGCGCTGCCGTTGAACGTGGGTGAACAGGCCGATGATGGGCGTCTTGTCGACGCAACTCGCGCGCTGTTCAAAACCGGATTTTTCCAGGACATCCAGCTGGGCCGCGACGGCAACGTCCTGGTCATCACAGTTGTCGAGCGTCCGTCGGTTTCGAGTATCGAGATCGAAGGCAACAAAGCGATCACCACTGAGGACCTGATGAAGGGTCTGAAGCAGTCGGGTCTGGCCGAAGGCGAGATTTTCCAGCGTGCAACGCTGGAAGGCGTGCGCAACGAGCTGCAACGTCAGTACGTTGCACAGGGCCGCTACTCTGCAGAAGTCGCCACCGAAGTCGTGCCGCAGCCGCGTAACCGTGTGGGTCTGAAGATCAACATCAACGAGGGCGCAGTTGCCGCCATCCAGCACATCAACGTGGTGGGCAACTCGGTCTTCCCTGAAGACGATCTGGTGGATCTGTTCGAACTGAAGACCACCAACTGGCTTTCGTTCTTCAAGAACGACGACAAGTACGCCCGTGAGAAGCTTTCCGGTGACCTGGAACGTCTGCGTTCGTACTACCTCGACCGCGGCTATATCAACATGGATATCGCCTCGACTCAGGTATCCATCACGCCCGACAAGAAGAGCGTGTACATCACCGTCAACATTCATGAAGGCGAGAAGTACAGCGTCAAGTCGGTCAAGCTGAGCGGTGACCTCAAGGTCCCTGAAGATCAGGTCAAATCGCTGCTGCTGGTCAAGCCGGGCCAGGTGTTCTCCCGTAAGGTGATGACCACCACCTCCGAGCTGATCACCCGCCGTCTGGGTAACGAGGGTTACACCTTCGCCAACGTCAACGGTGTGCCGACCCCGAACGATGAAGACCACACGGTCGATATCACTTTCGTCGTCGATCCGGGCAAGCGTGCTTACGTCAACCGCATCAACTTCCGTGGCAACACCAAGACAGCAGACGAAGTGCTACGTCGCGAAATGCGTCAGATGGAAGGCGGCTGGGCCTCCACTTACCTGATCGACCAGTCCAAGACCCGTCTTGACCGTTTGGGCTTCTTCAAGGAAGTGAACGTTGAAACCCCGGCGGTGCCTGGAACCGACGATCAGGTAGACGTGAACTACGCCGTTGAAGAGCAGGCGTCCGGTTCGATCACCGCCAGTGTCGGCTTTGCGCAGAGCGCGGGTCTGATCCTTGGTGGCTCCATCAGCCAGAACAACTTCTTGGGTACGGGTAACAAGGTCAGCATCGGCCTGACCAAAAGCGAATATCAGACCCGTTACAACTTCAGCTACGTCGATCCGTACTTCACACCGGACGGTGTGAGCCTTGGCTACAGCGCGTTCTACCGCAAGACCGACTACGACGACCTTGACGTCGACGTAGCGAGCTATTCGGTTGACAGCCTGGGTGCCGGCATCAACATGGGCTACCCGATCAGCGAGACTTCTCGCCTGAACTTCGGCCTGTCGGTACAGAAGGATGAGCTGAGCACCGGTAAATACACCGTTGATGAGATCTTCGACTTCATCGAGAAGGAAGGCGACAGCTTCACCAACTTCAAGGCGTCGGTGGGCTGGTCCGAGTCGACACTCAACAAAGGCACGTTGCCGACCCGTGGTAGCTCCCAGAGCCTGACCCTGGAAACCACCATTCCGGGCAGCGACCTGTCGTTCTACAAACTTGATTATCGCGGTCAGCTGTTCCACCCGATCACCAACAACTACACCCTGCGCCTGCACTCGGAGCTTGGTTATGGCGACGGTTATGGTTCCACGTCTGGTCTGCCGTTCTACGAGAACTACTACGCCGGTGGTTTCAACTCGGTTCGCGGCTTCAAGGACAGTACGCTCGGTCCGCGCAGCACGCCAAGTCAAGCCAACGATCGAAAAGGTACCTTGGCAGACCCGGATCAAGATCCACTGCCATTCGGTGGTAACGTCCTGATCACCGGTGGCGCAGAAATCCTGTTCCCGCTTCCGTTTATCAAGGATCAACGTTCGCTGCGCACGTCGCTGTTCTGGGATGTGGGTAATACGTTCAGCACCAACTGCGGCTCGCAGAAGACCACGCTCGACAAACAAAAAGTCGAATGCAACGGCCCTGATCTCTCCGGCCTGGCGAGCTCCGTCGGTGTCGGCGTGACGTGGGTGACTGCACTGGGTCCGTTGAGTTTTGCCCTGGCGATGCCGGTCAAGAAACCGGACGACAGCACCGAAACCCAGGTCTTCCAATTCTCTCTCGGTCAGACCTTCTAAGGGTCTGATCACTGCTAACGAAAACGGATTCTGTAGGAGTTACATCGTGCGTAAGTTGACCCAATTGGCATTGCTGGCAACGGTTCTGATCGCAGGCCCGGCATTTGCTGACATGAAAATCGCAGTACTGAACTACCAGATGGCCCTGCTCGAATCCGACGCAGCCAAACGGTACGCCGTGGATGCAGAGAAGAAATTCGGTCCCCAGCTGACCAAACTCAAGGCTCTGGAAAGCAGCGCCAAAGGCATTCAGGATCGTCTGGTCGCCGGTGGCGACAAAATGGCCCAGCCTGAGCGCGAGCGTCTGGAGCTGGACTTCAAGCAAAAGGCCCGTGACTTTCAGTTTCAGTCTAAAGAGCTGAACGAAGCCAAGGCAGTCGCTGACCGCGACATGCTCAAGCAACTCAAGCCGAAGCTGGACCAGGCGGTAGAAGAAGTCATCAAGAAAGGCGGCTTTGACCTGGTGTTCGAGCGCGGTGCCGTGATTGACGTCAAGCCGCAATATGACGTCACTCGCCAGGTTATCGAGCGCATGAATCAGCTGAAGTAAGTTAATGACCGCGACCATCACACTCGGCCAATTGGCCGAGTTCCTCGGCGCCACCCTGCGTGGCCCGGCGGACAAGCAAATCACAGGACTGGCGACCTTGCAGGAAGCCGGTCCTGATCAGGTCAGTTTTCTGGCCAATCCTCAGTACCGAAAATTCCTCGCGACCACCCAGGCCGCTGCCGTGCTGCTCAAGCCGGCGGATGCGGAAGGATACGCCGCCGACGCATTGCTGGTGCCTGATCCTTACCTTGCATACGCCCGTATTTCCCATCTGTTCGATCCCAAGCCCAAAGCTGCCGTCGGCGTACACCCGACTGCCGTAGTGGCCGCAGGCGCGTTCGTCGACCCGGCGGCCAGCGTCGGCGCTTATGCGGTCATCGAGAGCGGCGCACGGATTGCGGCGGGCGTGACCATTGGTGCGCAGTGCTTCATCGGTGCGCGCAGCGTGATCGGCGAGGGCGGCTGGCTTGCCCCCCGTGTCACGCTGTATCACGACGTCCGTATCGGGCAGCGTGTGGTGATCCAGTCCGGTGCGGTGTTGGGCGGTGAAGGTTTTGGTTTCGCCAACGAGAAAGGCGTCTGGCAGAAGATCGCGCAGATCGGCGGCGTGACCATCGGTGACGATGTCGAGATTGGCGTCAACACCGCCATCGACCGCGGCGCCATGGATGACACCCGTATCGGCAATGGCGTGAAGCTGGATAACCAGATTCAGATCGCCCACAACGTCCAGATCGGCGATCACACGGCCATGGCCGCGTGTGTCGGCATTTCGGGCAGCGCGAAGATCGGCAAGCATTGCATGCTCGCCGGCGGTGTAGGGCTGGTGGGGCATATCGAGATTTGCGACGGGGTTTTCGTCACCGGCATGACCATGGTCACCCGGTCGATCACCGAGCCCGGCTCGTATTCTTCGGGGACGGCGATGCAGCCGGCTGCGGAGTGGCGCAAGAGCGCGGCACGCATGCGTCATCTCGACGACATGGCGCGACGCCTGCAGCACCTGGAAAAGATTGTCGAGGCAGTGACCTCAGGCGGTAAAGCTTCATCTGATGGCTGATACCTTTTTCTTATCAAGCGTGCACAGCCGATAAACTGCCTCCTTGATTTGCTAGAGGAGTGACGCGCGTTAGTCGCGCCCTCCCACTCTTTACTACAGGCTTCCTTTCGAAATGATGGACATCAACGAAATCCGCGAATATCTGCCGCACCGTTACCCGTTCCTGCTTGTGGACCGTGTGGTGGAGCTGGATGTCGAGACCAAGAGCATTCGTGCCTACAAGAACGTCAGCATCAACGAGCCTTTCTTCAACGGTCACTTTCCGCAGCACCCGATCATGCCTGGCGTGCTGATCATTGAGGCCATGGCTCAAGCTGCCGGCATCCTGGGTTTCAAGATGCTCGATGTGAAGCCTGCCGATGGCACCCTGTATTACTTCGTCGGCTCCGACAAGCTGCGCTTCCGCCAGCCCGTGCTGCCGGGTGATCAGCTGATCCTCGAAGCGAAGTTCCTGAGCTGCAAGCGGCAGATCTGGAAGTTCGAGTGCCAGGCATCGGTTGATGGCAAGCCGGTGTGCTCGGCTGAAATCATCTGTGCGGAACGCAAACTATGAGTTTGATTGACTCTCGCGCAATCATCGATCCGACGGCCGTGCTGGCCGACAATGTGGAGGTCGGCCCGTGGTCGATCGTCGGACCTGGTGTGGAAATCGGCGAGGGTACAGTGATCGGTCCGCATGTGATCCTGCGCGGCCCGACCAAGATCGGTAAACACAACCACATCTACCAGTTTTCTTCGGTAGGTGAGGACACGCCTGATCTGAAATACAAAGGTGAAGCGACGCGTCTGGTAATCGGTGACCACAACGTCATCCGCGAAGGCGTGACGATCCACCGTGGCACCATTCAGGACCGTGCGGAAACCACCCTGGGTGACCACAACCTGATCATGGCCTACGCGCACATCGGCCATGACAGCGTCATAGGCAATCACTGCATTCTGGTCAACAACACGGCGTTGGCCGGTCATGTGCACGTGGATGACTGGGCCATTCTGTCCGGGTTTACCCTGGTGCATCAGTATTGCCACATCGGCGCGCACAGCTTTTCCGGCATGGGCACTGCCATCGGCAAGGACGTTCCGGCGTTTGTTACCGTGTTTGGCAACCCGGCCGAAGCCCGCAGCATGAACTTCGAAGGCATGCGTCGTCGGGGGTTCTCCGAGGAAGCGATTCATGCGCTGCGCCGCGCCTACAAGACCGTCTACCGTCAGGGCCTGACCGTGGAACAGGCGATCGTCGAGCTGAGCGAACCCGCTGCGCAGTTCCCCGAAGTCGAGCTGTTCCTCACGTCCATCCAGTCTTCGACTCGCGGCATCACCCGCTGACCATGGCTCGCTTGCGTATTGCGCTGGTGGCCGGAGAGGCCTCCGGCGACATTCTCGGCTCCGGCTTGATGCGTGCGATCAAGGCGCGGCATCCGGACGCCGAATTCATCGGTGTCGGCGGGCCGCTCATGGAAGCCCAGGGCATGACGTCGTATTTTCCGATGGAGCGCCTGTCGGTCATGGGCCTCGTGGAGGTGCTGGGTCGCCTCAAAGAGCTGCTCGCCCGGCGCAAGTTGCTGATTCAGACCCTCATCGACGCAAAGCCGGACGTGTTCATCGGTATCGACGCGCCGGATTTCACCCTCACTATCGAGCTCAAGCTTCGTCAGGCCGGCATCAAGACCGTACATTACGTCAGCCCCTCGGTGTGGGCGTGGCGGCAGAAGCGTGTCCTGAAAATCCGCGAAGGCTGCGACCTGATGCTGACCCTCCTGCCGTTCGAAGCTCGTTTTTACGAAGAGAAGGGCGTGCCGGTGCGCTTTGTCGGGCATCCGCTGGCCGACGCCATTCCGCTGCAGGCGGATCAACGGGCCGCGCGTGCGGAACTTGGCCTGGGCGAAGGCCCGGTGGTTGCATTGATGCCGGGCAGTCGCGGTGGCGAAGTCGGACGCCTCGGTGCGCTGTTTTTTGACGCAGCCGAGCGCCTGCTGGCCGCGCGCCCCGACATCCGTTTCGTGCTGCCCTGCGCCAGCCCTCAGCGCCGTGAACAGATTGAGCAACTTCTGCAAGGCCGCGATCTTCCGCTCACCCTGCTCGACGGCCAGTCCCACGTGGCGCTGGCCGCGTGCAATGCCGTGCTGATCGCTTCCGGCACAGCGACCCTGGAAGCGTTGCTGTACAAACGACCGATGGTGGTTGCCTATCGTATGGCGCCACTGACTTACTGGATACTCAAGCGGATGGTGAAAAGCCCGTACGTGTCGCTGCCGAACTTGCTGGCCCAGCGGTTGCTGGTCCCGGAGCTTCTGCAGGACGCGGCGACCGCCGAAGCTCTGGCGCAGACGCTGTTGCCGTTGCTGGATAACGGCGACGCACAGACGGCTGGCTTCGACGCGATTCACCGAACCTTGCGTCGCGATGCGTCCAATCAGGCCGCCGAAGCGGTGTTGAACCTGATTGGCGCAACGCCTTCACAATGAGCAGGCAATCAATGCAAATGGGTCTGGACTTCAATCTTGTCGAGGATCTGGTCGCCGGTGTCGACGAAGTCGGCCGCGGCCCACTGTGTGGCGCCGTTGTCACTGCGGCTGTCATTCTTGATCCCAAGCGTCCGATTCTGGGCCTGAACGATTCGAAGAAGCTCACCGAAGCCAAGCGCGTAAGACTGTTCGACGAGATCTGCGAGAAAGCGCTGTGCTGGCACATCGCGCGGGCCGAGGTCGAAGAGATCGATGAGCTGAATATTCTTCACGCCACCATGCTGGCGATGAAGCGCGCGGTAGAAGGCTTGATCATCACGCCGAAGCTGGCGCTGATCGACGGCAATCGCTGCCCGCAGCTGTCGGTGCCCAGCGCGCCGGTCATTCAGGGCGATGCTCACGTGCCGGCCATTGCCGCCGCCTCGATTCTGGCCAAGGTCAGTCGCGACCGGGAAATGGCGCGCATGGAGCTGCTTTATCCGGGCTACGGCATCGGCGGCCATAAAGGTTATCCCACCGCCGTGCACCTCGAAGCACTGGCGCGGCTGGGGCCTACGCCGATTCATCGGCGTTCGTTCGGTCCGGTCCGTCAGGCCTGGGCTGCACGGGACATGATGGTCTCCACCGGTTTTATGTCGCTGCCACTCAGTTGATCGCGGGCTGATGTTTTTCTGAATGGCCGGTACAATCCGGCCTTCGTTTTTTGTGCACCATAGGATCACCCATGCCGGCTTCTTTCGTTCATCTACGCCTGCACACCGAATACTCCCTCGTTGATGGTCTGGTCCGTGTAAAACCGTTGGTCAAGGCGCTTACGGCCATGAACATGCCGGCCGTGGCGGTGACCGACCAGCACAACATGTGCTCGCTGGTGAAGTTCTACAAAGCGGCCATGGGCGCGGGCATCAAGCCGATCTGTGGCGCCGACGTCTGGCTGGCCGGGCGTGACCGCGATGCACCGCTCAGCCGTTTGAGCCTGTTGGTGATGAACCCCAAAGGCTACCTCAACCTCACAGAGCTGATTTCCCGAGGCTTCATGCATGGCCAGCGCAATGGCCTGGTGGTGATCGAGCGCGAGTGGGTGGCCGAGGCCAGCGAAGGGCTTATTGCCCTGTCTGCGGCCAAGGAAGGCGAGATCGGCATGGCCCTGCTCGGCGGCAACCCGGCGGAAGCCGATGAGTTGCTGAAAGAGTGGCTGACGGTTTTCCAGGACCGCTTCTACATCGAAGTCCAGCGCACCAACCGCATCAATGATGAAGAGCACCTGCACGCCGCCGTCGCCCTGGCCGAGCGCCACGGCGTGCCGCTGGTCGCCAGCAACGACGTGCGTTTCATCAAGCAGGAAGATTTCGAAGCCCACGAGACCCGTGTGTGCATCGGCGAAGGCCGGGCGCTGGACGACCCGCGCCGCTCGCACAACTACAGCGACCAGCAGTACCTGAAGAGCGCGGAGGAGATGGCTGAGCTGTTCAGCGATCTGCCGGACGCCCTCGCCAACACCGTCGAGATCGCCAAGCGTTGCAATATCGACGTCAAGCTGGGCACGCACTTTCTGCCCAACTTCCCGATCCCCGATGGCATGACCATCGACGAGTATTTCCGCAAGGTGTCCTTCGAGGGGCTGGAAGAGCGCCTTGCAGTGCTCTGGCCGAAAGAGACCACGCCGGACTACGAGGCCAAGCGACAGGTTTACGTTGACCGCCTGAATTTCGAGCTGGATATCATCATCCAGATGGGGTTCCCCGGTTACTTCCTGATCGTTATGGACTTTATCCAGTGGGCCAAGAGCAACGGCGTGCCGGTGGGTCCGGGCCGGGGGTCGGGTGCCGGCTCGCTGGTGGCCTATGTGCAGAAGATCACCGACCTCGACCCGCTGGAATACGACCTGCTGTTCGAACGTTTCCTTAACCCCGAGCGGGTTTCCATGCCCGACTTCGACGTCGACTTCTGCATGGACGGTCGCGATCGGGTCATTGAGTACGTGGCCGAAAAATACGGTCGCAACGCGGTCAGCCAGATCATCACCTTCGGTTCCATGGCCGCGAAGGCGGTGGTCCGTGACGTGGCGCGGGTGCAGGGCAAGTCCTACGGATTGGCCGATCGTCTGTCGAAGATGATCCCCTTCGAAGTCGGCATGACCCTTGAAAAAGCCTACGAGCAGGAAGAGATCCTGCGCGACTTCCTCAAGGTGGATGAGGAAGCGGCGGAAATCTGGGAAATGGCGCGCAAGCTCGAAGGCGTTGTGCGTAACGTCGGCAAGCACGCCGGCGGCGTGGTCATCGCGCCGACCAAACTGACTGACTTCTCGGCGATTTACTGCGATGAAGAGGGCGGCGGCCTGGTCACCCAGTTCGACAAGGATGACGTCGAGGCAGCCGGTCTGGTGAAGTTCGACTTCCTCGGTCTGCGCACCCTGACCATCATCGACTGGGCACTGAAGACGATCAACCGCGACCGCGCCAAGGTCGACGAAGAACCCCTCGACATCGCGTTCATCCCGCTGGACGACATGCCGACTTACGAGCTGCTGCAGCGCGCCGAAACCACGGCCGTCTTCCAGCTTGAATCCCGCGGCATGAAAGAGCTGATCAAAAAGCTCAAGCCTGACTGCCTGGAAGACTTGATCGCACTGGTGGCGCTGTTCCGCCCCGGTCCTTTGCAATCGGGCATGGTTGACGACTTCATCAACCGCAAGCACGGTCGTGCGGAGCTGTCGTACCCCCACGTCGATTACCAGTACGAAGGCCTCAAGCCGGTGCTTGCGCCGACCTACGGCATCATCCTGTACCAGGAACAGGTGATGCAGATTGCGCAGGTCATGGCCGGCTACACCCTCGGCGGCGCGGACATGTTGCGTCGTGCAATGGGTAAAAAGAAGCCCGAGGAAATGGCCAAGCAGCGCGGCGGTTTCATTGAGGGCTGCAAGACCAACAATATCGACCCGGACCTGGCCGGTAACATTTTCGACCTGGTAGAGAAATTCGCCGGTTACGGTTTCAACAAGTCGCACTCGGCGGCCTACGGGCTGGTGTCGTACCAGACTGCCTGGCTCAAGCGTCACTACCCGGCGCCATTCATGGCGGCGGTGCTTTCAGCGGACATGCACAACACCGACAAGGTCGTGACCTTGATCGAAGAAGTGCGGATCATGAAACTGCGCCTGGATGCGCCGGACGTGAACAACTCCGAATTCAAGTTCACCGTGAACGACGACGGCCGTATCGTCTATGGCCTCGGTGCGATCAAGGGCGTCGGCGAAGGCCCGGTGGAAGCGATCACCGAAGCGCGTCAGGAAGGCCCGTTTGCCGATCTGTTCGATTTCTGCGCCCGCATCGACCTCAAGCGCGTGAACAAGCGCACCCTCGATGGCCTGATTCGCAGTGGTGCCCTGGACCGTCTCGGCCCGTTCTTCTATGACGAACCGAAACAGTATCAAGCCAACATTGATCGCAATCGCGGCGTCCTGCTGGCCGCGCTGGAAGAAGCCATTCAGGCGGCCGAGCAGACCGCGCGCAGTCACGACAGCGGCCATGCCGATCTCTTCGGCGGCCTGTTCGTCGAAGCCGACGCCGACGTTTACGCGAACCATCGCAGCGCCAAAGAGGTCACGCTCAAGGAACGGCTGCGTGGCGAGAAAGAAACCCTGGGCCTGTACCTGACCGGCCACCCGATCGACGAATACGAAGGTGAGATCCGCCGCTTCGCGCGCCAACGTATTGTTGATCTGAAGCCCTCGCGGGAAACCCAAACCATTGCCGGTCTGATCATCGCGCTGCGGGTGATGAAAAACAAAAAGGGCGACAAGATGGGCTTCATCACCCTGGACGACCGTTCAGGGCGTATCGAAGCGTCGCTCTTTGCCGATTCGTTCCAGGCCGCCCAGTCGCTGCTGCAAACCGACGCGATGGTGGTGGTGGAAGGGGAGGTCAGTACCGATGATTTCTCCGGCGGCCTGCGGTTACGCGCCAAACGGGTGATGAGCCTGGAAGAAGCGCGCACCGGGTTGGCGGAGAGTCTGCGCCTGAACGTGCGTGCCGAAGCGCTCAAGGGCGACCGGCTGCGCTGGCTGGGCGAGCTGTGCAAGAAGCACCGCGGCGCATGCCCGATCACCCTCGACTACACCGGGCAGGAAGCCAAGGCACTGCTGCAGTTCGGCGAAGCGTGGCGGATCGATCCCGCAGACAGCCTGATTCAGGCGCTGCGTGACCAGTTCGGACGAGAGAACGTCTTCCTGCAGTATCGCTGACACCGATCAGCTCAACATTTGCGACTCGACACTTTAAACTCGACCGAAAGGCGCCCGCTCCATTAAGGTAGGGCGCTTATCGGATCAACCGGCCGGCCTCTTGGCCGTCGACCCAAGACGGATGCCTATGAACCCGAATTTTCTGGATTTCGAACAGCCGATTGCTGACCTGCAAGCCAAGATTGAAGAGCTGCGTCTGGTGGGCAATGACAACTCGCTGAACATCGGCGACGAAATCTCTCGACTGCAAGAGAAGAGCAATACGCTCACCGAAAGCATTTTCGGCAACCTGACCAGTTGGCAGATCGCGCGCATGGCGCGTCATCCGCGTCGTCCGTACACCCTGGACTACATTCAACACATCTTCACCGAGTTCGACGAGCTGCATGGCGATCGCCACTTCTCCGACGACGCCGCTATCGTCGGCGGTATTGCCCGTCTTAACGACCAGCCGGTGATGGTGATCGGTCATCAGAAGGGGCGAGAAGTACGCGAAAAGGTTCGCCGCAACTTCGGTATGCCGCGTCCTGAAGGCTATCGCAAGGCCTGCCGCCTGATGGAAATGGCCGAGCGCTTCAAGATGCCGATTCTGACCTTCATCGACACGCCGGGCGCTTATCCTGGCATCGACGCCGAGGAGCGTAACCAGAGCGAAGCCATCGCCTGGAACCTGCGCGTAATGGCGCGATTGAAAACCCCGATCATTGCCACCGTGATTGGCGAAGGCGGTTCGGGCGGCGCATTGGCCATTGGCGTGTGCGATCAACTGAACATGCTGCAGTACTCGACCTACGCGGTGATCTCGCCGGAAGGCTGCGCTTCCATTCTGTGGAAAACCGCCGAGAAGGCGCCGGACGCCGCCGAAGCGATGGGCATCACTGCCGAGCGCCTGAAGGGCTTGGGCATCGTCGACAAGGTGATCAACGAGCCACTGGGCGGCGCGCACCGTGACCCGGCCGCTGCCGCTGCATTGATCCGCGAAGAATTGAGCAGCCAACTGAGCATGCTCCAGAAATTCGATAACGACGCGCTGCTGGCCCGCCGTTACGACCGCCTGATGAGCTATGGCCTTTAACCGGACCTTTCTGCATGAAAAGCGTCACCGAACCCGGTGACGCTCCCGGTCCGGCGAGCTTTAAGCAGGGTTAACCAGCATGAGCAAACCGGACAGCATCGCACTCTTACTCTCCAGACGTCTGCTGTCACGCCTTGAACCCTGGCGTGATGCAGCCGGCTGGCGGGTCGCTTTCTCTGGTGGGCTCGATTCCACTGTCCTGCTTCACCTGCTGGCCGAACTGGCCAGGGTTCACGCGCTTCCTCCTCTGACCGCTGTTCACGTCAACCATGGCCTTCAGGCTGTGGCGGCCTCGTGGCCGGTGCATTGTCGGCAGATGTGCCAGATTCTGGGCGTGCCGATGCAGGTCATCGACGTCCAGGTGCGCCCCGGTGCAAGCCTTGAGCAAGCGGCACGCGACGCTCGCTACGCCGCATTCAACTCAACCTTGGGGCCCGGCGAGGTGCTGCTCACGGCCCAGCACCGTGACGATCAGGCTGAAACCTTGCTGTTCCGACTGCTGCGTGGCGCCGGGGTGCGCGGACTGGCCGCCATGCCGGCGCAGCGTCCTTTGGGCGCAGGGCAGTTGCTTCGGCCGCTGCTGGACGAATCCCGCGCGACCCTCGAGGCCTATGCCCGGGAACAGGGTTTGAGCTGGATCGAGGACCCGAGCAACAAAGACAGCCGTTTTTCGCGCAACTACCTGCGCAGCCATGTGCTGCCGCTGGTGACGAGCCGCTGGCCGCAAGCGATTGCGAGCATGGCCCGCAGCGCCGGGCATCTGGCCGAAGCCCAGCAGTTGCTGGACGAACTGGCGGTGCAGGATCTGGCTTTGGCCGATACCCCGTGCCCCTGGCCCTGGCTGGACATGCCTTCTATTGAGCTCGCGCCGCTCGAAGCGCTGTCTCCTGCCCGGCAACGCAATGCACTGCGCCACTGGCTGGCGCCGCTCACTCGATTGCCCGATACCGATCACTGGGCGGGCTGGGACTCGTTGCGCGATGCCGGTCCGGACGGTCGGCCGATCTGGCGACTGGCCGAGGGTCAGATGCACCGTGCCGAGGGGCGCATCTGGTGGCTGTCGGGGATCTGGCTGAAAAACGTCGCCGGCTCGCAACACTGGTCCCTGGCCTCGCAACCCCTCACGCTGCCTGGCAACGGCATGCTGCAGATCCTCGGCGCTGCGCCGGCGGGCGGTCTGCACGTGCACTACCGCCAGGGCGGCGAAACCTTCGATGTACCGGACCGTGGACGTCGAGACCTGAAAAGGCTGCTCAACGAGAAGGGCGTGCCGGTGTTTCTGCGCGGCCGATTGCCGCTGTTGTACCGCGGCGAGCAGTTATTGGCCGTGGCAAACCTGCCGGGACTGGACGCCAGCCCCCGTGGCGACTGGCGATTGCACTGGTTGCCACCGACGAATGACCAAAGTTTGAGCTGAATGGGCGTTTCCGGTAGACTACGCTCCCTTCTTGATACAGCTTATGTCGATCCTTTCGGAACGATGCAAGTTGCCGATTACCAGCCAGTCTTTACTGGGCGATTCTCAAAAATGTGGCGAGCCACGGACAGACCTTTTCAAGGTCGGTCGTTGACTTGGGCGCGACAGATTCGAAAATGCGCAGTGATACACGCAGGTTGTCGGGGGCTTCGGCCTTCCTTCGCTTTCCCCGGCGGCTCTGACCGCTTTAACGCAGACTTCTAGGGTTTTTCATGACGCGCTACATCTTCGTCACGGGCGGTGTTGTTTCTTCATTGGGGAAAGGCATCGCCTCGGCTTCATTGGCGGCCATCCTGGAGGCGAGGGGACTTAAGGTCACCATGCTCAAGCTGGACCCCTACATCAACGTCGACCCCGGCACCATGAGTCCGTTCCAGCACGGTGAGGTGTTCGTCACCCACGACGGCGCTGAAACTGACCTGGACCTGGGTCACTACGAGCGTTTCATTCGCACCACCATGACCCAGAACAACAACTTCACCACCGGCCGTGTGTACGAACACGTCCTGCGCAAAGAGCGCCGTGGTGATTATCTGGGCGCGACCATTCAGGTGATCCCGCACATCACCGACGAAATCAAGCGTCGCATCATCAAGGGCGCCGGCGATGCCGACGTCGCCATGGTCGAAATCGGCGGCACGGTGGGCGATATCGAGTCGCAACCGTTCCTCGAAGCGATCCGTCAGCTGCGTTTCGAAGTGGGCGCCAAGCGCGCCATGCTCATGCACCTGACACTGGTTCCGTACATCGCCACCGCGGGCGAGACCAAGACCAAGCCGACTCAGCATTCGGTGAAAGAACTCCGTTCGATCGGCCTGCAGCCAGACGTGCTCGTCTGCCGTTCCGACCACCCGATCGACATCTCGTCGCGCCGCAAGATCGCGCAGTTCACCAACGTTGAAGAGCGTGCGGTCATCGCCCTCGAAGACGCCGACACCATCTACAAGATCCCGGGCATCCTGCATTCCCAGGGCCTTGACGATTTCGTCGTCGAGCGCTTCGGTCTGCAGTGCGGCAGCGCCGACCTGTCCGAGTGGGAAAAGGTCGTCGACGCCAAGCTCAATCCGGAACACGAAGTCACCATCGCAATGGTCGGCAAGTACATGGAGCTGCTCGATGCGTACAAGTCGCTGATCGAAGCGATGAGTCACGCCGGCATCAGCAACCGCACCAAGGTCAACCTGCGCTACATCGATTCCGAAGACATCGAAAACCAGGGCACCGGCCTGCTCGAAGGCGTTGACGCGATTCTCGTCCCGGGCGGCTTCGGTCTGCGTGGCGTCGAGGGCAAGATCACGGCGGTGCAGTTCGCTCGCGAAAACAAGGTGCCGTACCTGGGGATCTGCCTGGGCATGCAGGTGGCGGTCATCGAGTTCGCCCGTAACGTGCTGGGCTGGAAAGACGCCAACTCCACCGAGTTCGATCGCGCCAGCCAGCATCCTGTCGTCGGTCTGATCACCGAATGGGAAGACGCCACCGGTGCTGTCGAAACCCGCACCGAGACCTCGGACCTGGGCGGCACCATGCGTCTGGGCGCCCAGGAGTGTCTGCTGGAGCCGGGTTCGCTGGTGCACGATTGCTACGCAAACGACGTCATCGTCGAGCGCCATCGTCACCGTTATGAAGTGAACAACAATCTGCTGCCGCAACTGGTCGAAGCCGGTCTGAAAATCTCCGGTCGTTCCGGCGATGGCGCGCTGGTTGAGGTGGTCGAGTCTCCTGACCATCCGTGGTTCGTGGCGTGCCAGTTCCACCCCGAGTTCACCTCTACGCCCCGCGATGGCCACCCGTTGTTCAGTGGTTTCGTCAAGGCAGCGCTTGCTCAACACCAGAAGAACGGCTGACAGGGATTTATCACATGGCACAGAAAATCATCCGCGTCGGCTCGATCGACATCGCCAACGACAAGCCTATGGTTCTGTTCGGCGGCATGAACGTCCTGGAGTCGCGCGACATGGCGATGCAGGTCTGTGAAGAATACGTGCGAGTGACCGAGAAGCTCGGCATTCCCTACGTGTTCAAGGCCAGCTTCGACAAGGCCAACCGTTCTTCGGTGACTTCGTACCGTGGTCCGGGCCTTGAAGAAGGCATGCGGATTTTCCAGGACATCAAGCAAGCCTTCGGCGTGCCGATCATCACCGACGTGCACGAGCCTGATCAGGCCGCGACCGTGGCGGAAGTCTGCGACATCATTCAGTTGCCGGCCTTCCTGTCCCGCCAGACTGACCTGGTCGTGGCCATGGCCAAGACCGGCGCCGTGATCAACATCAAGAAAGCCCAGTTCCTCGCGCCTCACGAGATGAAGCACATCCTCGCCAAGTGCGTGGAAGCGGGGAACGATCAGTTGATCCTGTGCGAGCGTGGTTCGAGCTTCGGTTACAACAACCTGGTCGTCGATATGCTCGGTTTCGGCATCATGAAATCGTTCGAATACCCGGTGTTCTTCGACGTGACCCACGCCTTGCAGATGCCGGGCGGTCGCTCCGACTCCGCTGGCGGTCGTCGCGCCCAGGTGACCGATCTGGCCAAGGCCGGGATGAGTCAGGGCCTGGCCGGTCTGTTTCTGGAAGCCCACCCGGATCCGGACAACGCCAAATGTGACGGTCCCTGCGCCCTGCGCCTGGACAAGCTGGAGCCGTTTCTGGCCCAGCTCAAGGCGCTCGACGAACTCGTTAAAAGCTTCCCGACGATCGAAACGGCGTAAAACCCGCTTCTCCGGCGCCGAGCCCTCCGGTAGAGTGCCGTTCGTTGTTTTCCCGACCAAAGGGTCGGGAAAATTGTCGTTTCAGGGCCTGCCCGTTGTCCTAGAGCCCTGAGACGCCGAATCGTTTTCCCAGCTGCGTCGTTTTCGTCAATCTTGGAGTGTTAACAACAATGGCAAAAATCGTCGACATCAAAGGTCGTGAAGTTCTCGACTCCCGTGGCAATCCCACCGTGGAAGCAGACGTGCTCCTCGACAACGGCATCATCGGCAGCGCCTGCGCGCCGTCCGGTGCTTCCACCGGCTCGCGTGAAGCGCTCGAGCTGCGTGATGGCGACAAGAGCCGTTACATGGGCAAGGGCGTTCTGAAGGCTGTGGCCAACATCAATGGCCCGATCCGCGACCTGCTGCTGGGCAAAGACCCGGTTGACCAGAAAGCCCTGGATCACGCGATGATCCAGCTGGACGGTACCGAGAACAAAGCCAGCCTGGGCGCCAACGCGATCCTCGCTGTGTCCCTGGCTGCTGCCAAAGCGGCCGCTCAGGACCAGGATTTGCCGTTGTACGCGCACATCGCCAACCTGAACGGCACGCCGGGTGTTTACTCGATGCCGGTCCCGATGATGAACATCATCAACGGTGGCGAGCATGCCGATAACAACATCGACATCCAGGAATTCATGATTCAGCCGGTGGGCGCCAAGACTTTCTCCGAAGGCCTGCGCTGGGGCACCGAGATTTTCCACCACCTCAAAGCGGTGTTGAAAGCGCGCGGCCTGAACACTGCCGTGGGCGACGAAGGTGGCTTCGCACCGAACCTGAACTCCAACGGTGACGCACTGGACGCCATCGCTGAAGCCGTTGCCAACGCGGGCTACAAGCTGGGCACCGACGTGACCCTGGCGCTGGACTGCGCAGCAAGCGAGTTCTACAAGAACGGCAAGTACGTGCTGAGCGAAGAAGGCGAATACGACTCCGCCGGTTTCGCCGACTACCTGGCTGATCTGGTCAGCAAGCACCCGATCATCTCCATCGAAGACGGTCTGGACGAGTCGGACTGGGATGGCTGGAAAGTCCTCACCGACAAGATCGGCGACAAGATCCAGCTGGTGGGCGACGACCTGTTCGTGACCAACACCAAGATCCTGAAAGAAGGCATCGACAAGAAGATCGGTAACTCGATCCTGATCAAGTTCAACCAGATCGGCACGCTCACCGAAACGCTGGAAGCCATCCAGATGGCCAAGGCTGCGGGTTACACCGCCGTGATCTCCCACCGTTCCGGCGAAACCGAAGACTCCACCATTGCCGACCTGGCCGTGGGCACCGCTGCCGGCCAGATCAAGACCGGTTCGTTGAGCCGTTCCGACCGTATCGCCAAGTACAACCAGCTGCTGCGTATCGAAGAGCAACTGGGCGCCAAAGCGGTGTACCGTGGTCGCGGCGAGTTTCGCGGCTGATTGCAAAGGTGGTAAAAAGGCAGCAGGCGTTGTAGGAGAAGTCTCTTAAAGGTGACTTCTCTTGTCGTCCTGATCCATGAGCCCGGTGACCACCGGGCTTATGGGCATTTGAAATGGTCGGTTTTGCTGTCTTTATTCGCCGGGTAACAGATATTCACAATGCGCAGTCCTAACTGGTTGTTCCTCGTTCTGCTTTTGATGCTCGCTGGCTTGCAGTATCGCCTATGGGTAGGTAACGGCAGTCTCGCGCAGGTGGCCAGTCTGACGCAGCAAATCGCCGATCAACACGCCGAAAACGATGCTCTGCTGGAGCGTAACCGAGTCCTGGACGCGGAAGTGCTGGAGCTGAAAAAAGGCCTCGAAACCGTTGAAGAGCGTGCCCGTCATGAATTGGGCATGGTCAAGGACGGCGAAACCCTTTATCAGTTGGCACAGTGACGTTGGTGTAATGACTCAATCCCTTCCTGCCTTTTGGGCAGTGATTCCCGCAGCGGGCGTTGGCGCGCGCATGGCGGCAGACCGTCCCAAGCAATACCTGCAACTGGGCGGCCTCACAATTCTTGAACACAGCCTGCTTTGTTTTCTCGATCACCCGCGGCTCAAGGGCCTGGTGGTCAGTCTCGCTGTGGATGACCCTTATTGGCCGACGTTGCCTTGCGCCCTGGATTCCCGGATTCAGCAGGTCGCAGGCGGCAAAGAGCGTGCGGACTCGGTGCTCAATGCACTGCTGCACCTGCACGCCAACGGCGCGGATGACAACGATTGGGTGCTGGTACATGACGCAGCGCGCCCGAACCTGGCGCGTTCGGACCTCGATAATCTGCTTGGCGAGCTGGCGGATGATCCGGTCGGCGGCTTGCTGGCGGTGCCGGCCAAAGACACCCTCAAGCGCGCCGATGCCAATGGCCGCGTGACCGAAACGGTGGATCGCAGCCTTATCTGGCAGGCTTATACGCCGCAGATGTTTCGTCTGGGTGCGCTGCATCGCGCGCTGGCGGACAGTCTGGTGTCGAACGTGGCGATCACCGATGAAGCCTCGGCCATTGAGTGGGCCGGGCAATCCCCGCGTCTGATTGAAGGGCGCGCGGACAACATCAAGGTCACCCGCCCGGAAGACCTCGAATGGCTGCGCCAGCGGCGTGTGGAATTCAACGGCTAATCCGCCTACAGGCTGTACTCCTCCCGGGAAGCCAGTCCCGCCTTCAGGTAGTCCACCAGCTTCCTCACCTTGGGCGACAGATGCCGCTGCTGCGGGTACAGCGCCCAGACGGCGGTGTTCGGCGGCTGATGGGCATCCAGCAGCGACACCAGCGCACCTCGCTTGAGATGCTCCAGCACATAGTAATCCGGAAGCTGACACAGCCCGACCCCGCGCAATGCCGCATCCAGCACTGCCTGCCCACTGTTGCAGCGCCAGTTGCCTTGCACCCGCTGGGAAAATTCCCGTCCGTTTTGTTGCAATAGCCAACTGTCCGAGCTGCCGATCAGGCAGTTGTGTCGCGCCAGTTCCGACACGCTGTGGGGCCGGCCATAGCGTTCGAGATAGGCAGGGGAGGCGCACAGGTACATCTTGCGCGGCGCCAGTCGGGCGGCCACCAGTCGCGATTCCTGCAACCGACCCAGCCGGATCGCCAAGTCCAGGCCTTCATGCACCAGATCCAGCGTGTTGTTGGTCAGCTCGATGTCCACGCGCAGTTGCGGGTAGTCCTCCATGAAGCGTGTCACCAGCGGGGCGATGAACCGCTCGCCGTACGCCACGGCGCAGGTCATCCGTAGCAACCCCTTCGGCTCGCTGGTCAGGTCGGTCACCGCGCGCAGCGCTTCTTCTCGCCCGTCCTGCAAGCGCTGGCAATGATGCAAAAACGTCTGGCCGGCTTCGGTCAGCGCTACCTTGCGGGTGCTGCGATAGAGCAAGCGTGTTTGCAAGCGCTCTTCCAGCCGCGCAATCTGTCGACTGATGTGCGATGAAGACACCCCTAGTCGCTCAGCCGCGGCGGTGAACTGCCCGCACTCGGCGACGGCGACGAACTCGTCCAGACCTTCCCAGCGATTGACCTGCATAGATTGTCCCTGGACAGCATTAATGTTTTGCTTTCAGGCCGATTATTAATCAGCCAGCACTGCATTACACTCATGGCTCGTTTTTATTTAGCTGGAGATCATGATGATCAAGTCACGTGCTGCCGTAGCTTTTGCGCCCAATGAACCACTGCAGATCGTCGAAGTGGACGTTGAGGCCCCTAAAGCCGGCGAAGTGTTGATTCGTAACGTGGCATCCGGCGTTTGCCACACGGATGCCTACACCCTGTCCGGCGCCGATTCTGAAGGCGTCTTCCCGTGCATCCTCGGGCACGAAGGCGGCGGCGTCGTTGAAGCCATCGGCGAAGGCGTGACCTCGCTCGCCGTGGGCGACCACGTCATTCCGCTGTACACCGCCGAATGCCGCGAGTGCAAATTCTGCAAATCCGGCAAAACCAACCTCTGCCAGAAAGTCCGCGCCACCCAAGGCAAAGGCCTGATGCCCGACGGCACCACCCGCTTCAGCTACAACGGCCAGCCGATCTACCACTACATGGGCTGCTCGACGTTCTCCGAATACACCGTTGTCCCGGAAATCTCACTCGCAAAAATCCCCAAGGAAGCGCCTTTGGAGAAGGTCTGCCTGCTCGGTTGCGGTGTCACCACCGGCATCGGTGCGGTGCTGAACACGGCCAAAGTCGAGGAGGGCGCCACTGTGGCGGTCTTCGGTCTGGGCGGCATTGGCCTGGCGGCGATCATTGGCGCAAAAATGGCCAAGGCCTCGCGCATCATCGCGGTCGACATCAACCCGTCCAAATTCGACGTGGCCCGTGAACTGGGTGCGACAGAATTCGTCAATCCAAAGGACCACGACAAGCCGATTCAGGAAGTCATCGTTGAGATGACCGACGGCGGCGTTGATTACAGCTTCGAGTGCGTAGGCAATGTCGGCCTGATGCGTGCGGCGCTGGAATCGTGCCACAAGGGCTGGGGCGAATCGGTGATTATCGGCGTCGCTGGCGCAGGTCAGGAAATCTCTACACGTCCGTTTCAACTGGTGACCGGTCGCGTCTGGCGCGGCTCGGCTTTCGGCGGCGTCAAAGGCCGCACCGAACTGCCAAGCTACGTCGAAAAAGCGCAGGCCGGCGAGATCCCGCTGGACACCTTCATCACCCACACCATGGGCCTGGACCGGATCAACGAAGCCTTTGACCTGATGCACGAAGGCAAAAGCATCCGTACCGTCATTCATTTCTGAGGAGCAGCGGCAAGCTTAAAGCTGTAAGCAGCAAGAGGGGCGTGTCATGACCTCTGCCGCTCGAGGCTTGAAGCTTGCCGCCCGGAGAAGCCCATGAGTCTGGAAAACATCTCGTGCCAGAAAAGCTTCGGCGGCTGGCACAAGCGTTACAAACATCACTCTGATGTGCTCGGCTGCGACATGGTGTTCGCGGTGTATCTGCCTCCGCAAGCGGAGCAGGGCGGCAAGCTGCCGGTGGTCTACTGGTTGTCAGGGCTGACCTGCACCGATGAAAACTTCATGCAGAAGGCCGGTGCGCTGCGCGTGGCGGCGGAACTGGGGTTGATCATCGTGGCGCCGGACACCAGCCCCCGCGGTGCCGACGTGCCGGATGACCCGGACAAGGCCTACGACTTCGGCCTGGGCGCCGGCTTTTATCTGAACGCCACCGAGCAACCGTGGGCGCGGTACTACCGCATGTACGATTACGTGATCAGCGAGCTGCCCGCGTTGATCGAGGCGCACTTCCCGGCCTCGGACAAACGCAGCATCAGCGGGCATTCCATGGGTGGCCACGGCGCGCTGGTCGGCGCATTGCGCAATCCGGGCCGCTATCAATCGGTGTCGGCGTTCTCGCCCATCTGCAACCCGATGGATTGCCCGTGGGGACAAAAAGCGTTTTCCCGCTACCTGGGCGAAGACCGTTCGCGCTGGCGTGAATGGGACGCCAGCGTGCTTATTGCCGAAGCCACCGAACGCTTGCCACTGCTGGTGGACCAAGGCGATCGCGACGACTTCCTCGGCAATCAGCTCAAGCCGGAATCGTTGGTTCAGGCGGCGAAGGCGGCCGGTCATCCTCTGGAATTGCGCATGCAGCCGGGGTACGACCACAGCTATTACTTCATCGCCAGCTTCATCGAAGACCACTTGCGCCATCACGCCCGAGCCCTGGCCGGCTGAAGTCTTCGCCTTCAATTGCAGCGTCACGGGCAATTGAACGCGGGCCGACCCTAATCTCGGTCAAAGTAGGTAGAATCACGCCCTGACTTTTTCAGGGCGTTTTTTTATGCGTATTGGCCACGGCTACGATGTGCACCGTTTCGCTGAAGGCGATTTCATTACCTTGGGCGGCGTGCGCATTGCGCACACGTCGGGTCTGCTCGCGCATTCCGATGGAGATGTGGTGCTGCATGCGCTGAGCGATGCCCTGTTGGGTGCTGCCGCGCTGGGCGACATCGGCAAGCATTTCCCGGACACCGATCCGCAATTCAAGGGCGCCGACAGCCGGGTCCTCCTTCGCCACGTGCTCAAGCAGGTGCAGGGCAAGGGCTGGAAGGTCGGCAACGTCGATGCCACCATCGTTGCCCAGGCGCCGAAGATGGCCCCGCACATCGAAAGCATGCGCGCCTTGATTGCCGAAGACCTGCAAGTCGACATCGACCAGGTCAACGTCAAGGCCACCACCACTGAAAAGCTGGGCTTCACTGGCCGTGAAGAGGGCATCGCCGTGCATGCCGTCGCGTTGTTGATCAGCGCATGACCGAGCTCGAACTTCTGGGCCCGAGCGCTTACGGCGACACGCTGGGTACTGCCGTGCTGAAGGCCACCGCCGAAGACTTTCAGGTCGATGAAGTGCTCGACATCCCGCTGTCCGGGGACGGCGAGCACCTGTGGTTGTGGGTCGAAAAACGCGGCCTGAACACCGAGGAAGCGGCCCGGCGTCTGGCCAAGGCGGCCGGCGTGCCGTTGCGAACCGTCGCCTATGCCGGTTTGAAGGATCGTCAGGCGTTGACCCGCCAGTGGTTCAGCATTCAGCTGCCGGGCAAGGCCGATCCGGACATGTCGGTAGCTCAGAACGATTCTCTTAAGATCCTCGACAGCAAACGCCACAAGCGCAAGTTGCAACGGGGCGCCCACGCGGCCAATGGTTTCACGCTGCGTCTGACGCAATTGCACGCCGACAAAGCCGGGCTCGATGCGCGTCTTGAGTTGATCAAGCAACACGGCATCCCCAATTATTTTGGCGCCCAGCGTTTTGGCCATGAGGGTGGGAATCTGGGTGAAGCCCGGCACTATGCCGAGCGTCAAGCTTTGCCCGAGCAGCGCAATGTGCGCTCTCGGCTGCTCTCCACCGCCCGCAGTTACCTGTTCAATCAGGTCTTGGCCGCCCGGGTTGCCGACGGCAGCTGGCAGCGAGCGCAAGTGGGCGATCTGCTGGCGTTCACCGACAGCCGCAGTTTTTTCCCCGCAGGCGAAGCCGAGTGCAGCGACCCGCGACTGGCCATCCTCGATCTGCACCCCACCGGGCCACAGTGGGGCGAGGGCGATTCTCCGGCCTCCGGCGCTACCGCCGAGCTTGAAAACAGCATCGCCTTGCGCGAGGCGTCGCTCTGTAACTGGTTGATAAAAGCGGGAATGGAGCATGAACGGCGCATCCTGCGACTGCCCATCGGGCGGTTGACGTGGCATTATCCCGAGCCTGACATTCTGCAACTGGAATTCGTCCTGCCGGCCGGATGCTTCGCCACCGCATTGGTGCGTGAACTCGTCGATCTCGCGCCGGCAGGGCAGACGGACAGCTCATGCGTATTCTGATTTCAAATGATGACGGGGTCATGGCGCCCGGGCTCGTTGCGCTGCATGGCGCACTGGCCGGGTACGCCGAGTGCCTGGTGATTGCGCCCGATCAAGACAAAAGCGGCGCGAGCAGTTCGCTCACGCTGGACCGTCCGTTGCACCCGCATACCCTGGACAACGGCTTCATCAGCCTCAACGGCACGCCCACCGATTGCGTCCACCTCGGACTCAACGGCTTGCTGCCCGATCAGCCGGACATGGTCGTTTCGGGCATCAATCTGGGCGCCAATCTGGGCGACGATGTGCTCTATTCAGGCACCGTCGCCGCAGCGCTGGAAGGTCGTTTTCTGCAACGTCCGTCATTTGCCTTTTCATTTTTGTCGCGTCAGGTCGATAACCTGGCAACCGCCGCGCATTTTGCCCGGCTTTTGGTCGAAGCCCACGAACGTCTCGACCTTCCACCCCGTACCGTATTGAATGTGAATATCCCTAATCTGCCGCTGGCGCACGTGCGCGGTATCCAGCTGACCCGTCTTGGCCACCGCACCCGTGCGGCGGCGCCTGTGCGCGTGGTCGATCCGCGCGGAAAGGCCGGTTACTGGATTGCTGCCGCCGGAGATGCCGAAGACGGCGGGCCGGGCACCGATTTCCACGCTGTGATGCAGGGTTACGTGTCGATCACCCCGTTGCAGCTGGATCGTACCTATCAGGACGGTTTCAACAGCCTGAACGCATGGCTGGAGGGAATGGCCTGATGTCGCGTGAGCAAGATGATCTGTTACGACGTGGCGTGGGGATGACTTCCCAGCGCACCCGCGAGCGTCTGATTCAACGGTTGTGCGAAGAAGGCATCGCCAACACCCAGGTGCTGGACGTCATTCGCAAGACCCCCCGTCACCTGTTTGTCGACGAAGCTCTGGCGCACCGCGCCTACGAAGACACCGCGCTGCCGATCGGCAACAACCAGACGATTTCCCAGCCTTACATGGTGGCGCGCATGAGCGAGCTGTTGCTGGCGGCGGGTCCGCTGGACAAGGTGCTGGAGATCGGCACCGGCTCGGGTTATCAGACCGCGGTGCTGGCGCAGCTGGTGGAGCGGGTTTTCTCCGTTGAGCGCATCAAGGTGCTGCAGGACCGTGCCAAGGAACGCCTCGTCGAGCTGAACCTGCGCAACATGGTGTTTCGCTGGGGCGACGGCTGGGAAGGCTGGCCGGCGCTCGCGCCCTACAACGGGATCATCGTCACCGCGGTTGCCACTGACGTACCTCAGGCGTTGCTGGACCAACTGGCCCCCGGCGGTCGCTTGGTGATTCCAGTGGGCTCGGGTGAAGTGCAGCAACTGATGCTGATCATCCGCGAGGAAAGCGGCTTCTCCCGGCATGTGCTGGGCGCCGTTCGTTTCGTCCCGCTGCTCAACGGCCCGCTGGCCTGAGCGCTATTTTGCAGCGGCAATGAATTCCACAGAACGCAGTCGGTCTACAGGCTGGCGTTTTGCAACGATGCTTCGGCCAACTGCCGCAGCGCCGTCTCACACCATTTTTTCATGGCTGCCTGGTCTTTTCACGATGCAGGGCAGTTTCTTCTTCAGTCACCGGTAAAGGGAGTGGCGGGTGAGTCTCACAGTCATTCGGCAGCGTAGTTCTTCAACAAGTTTTCAGCGTCTGGTGATTGGAGTTGCCCTGAGTATCCTTCTGGTCGGCTGCTCCAGCACGCCAACAGGCGGCGTGCGCGTTGTTGACCGTAACGGCAAATCGACGGTGCCGACGCGTCAGCCGGTCACCACTGGCCAGTACGTTGTGAAGCGCGGCGACACGCTTTTTTCCATTGCATTCCGTTACGGCTGGGACTGGAAAGCGCTGGCTGCACGCAACAGCATTCCAGAGCCGTTCACCATTCATGTCGGTCAGACGATCCGCTTTGACGGGCGCGCCAACTCGCCATCCACGGCAGTGGCCGCTGCGCCGGTCGGCGTTCCGCAGACCAGGACCAGCAGTTCTACATCGCCTTCCGGGTCGCTGAAGACCACTGTGGTTTCAAGGCCGGTAGGCGCCGTTGCCGCGACGACGCCTCCGCCAACCAGCAACTCGACGACCACGCCGGTCAACACAACAGTGGTCACTGGTGCCCGCTCGCCAAGCGGCTGGACATGGCCGACAAGCGGCGTTTTGATCAGTAAGTTCTCTTCAAACGGTAGTTTGAATAAAGGAATTGATATCGCTGGTGATTTGGGACAGCCTGTTTTGGCCGCGTCTGATGGGGCAGTGGTATACGCCGGGAGTGGTTTAAGGGGCTACGGCGAGCTGGTCATCATCAAACACAGCGATACCTACGTCAGTGCCTACGGTCATAACCGTCGGCTCTTGGTTCGGGAGGGACAACAGGTCAAGGCAGGGCAGAGTATTGCCGAGATGGGCTCGACGGGAACGGACCGGGTGAAACTGCATTTCGAGATTCGCCGCCAGGGTAAACCTGTAGATCCACTGGAATTTTTGCCACGTCGCTGATCGGTTGTCAGCCTGTTCCTGCGTAGAGGGGACAGGCTCAAGTGCTGCCACGGAAGAAGGCGTCACTGGAGCTTGAGGTCGAACTCACCAAAGGACTATAACAATGGCTCTCAGCAAAGAAGTGCCGGAGTTTGACATAGACGACGAGGTTCTCCTCATGGAGCCCGTAATCGTCCTGGATTCTGCAACGGATGAGAAGCCAGCTACACCTTCTGTTCGTGCAAAACCCAAAAACTCTGCAGCGCTCAAACAGCATAAGTACATTGACTACACTCGGGCACTGGATGCTACGCAGCTGTATCTCAATGAAATCGGTTTTTCCCCCCTGCTCTCCCCGGAAGAAGAAGTCCACTTTGCGCGACTGTCGCAAAGCGGCGATCCGGCTGGGCGCAAACGTATGATTGAGAGCAATCTGCGGCTGGTCGTGAAAATCGCCAGGCGCTACGTCAATCGTGGTCTTTCATTGCTGGACCTGATCGAAGAGGGCAATCTGGGCCTGATTCGAGCAGTCGAAAAATTCGATCCGGAGCGCGGATTCCGGTTCTCGACCTACGCCACCTGGTGGATTCGTCAGACCATCGAGCGCGCGATCATGAATCAGACGCGCACGATTCGTCTGCCGATCCATGTCGTCAAAGAGCTCAACGTCTACCTGCGCGCCGCGCGGGAGCTGACGCAAAAGCTGGATCACGAACCCTCTCCCGAAGAAATCGCCAACCTGCTGGAGAAGCCGGTCGGTGAGGTCAAGCGCATGCTGGGCCTCAATGAGCGCGTGTCTTCGGTGGATGTGTCGCTGGGCCCCGATTCTGACAAGACGCTGCTCGACACGCTGACGGACGATCGTCCGACCGATCCGTGCGAGTTGCTTCAGGACGACGATCTCTCCCAGAGCATCGACCAGTGGCTGTCCGAGTTGACCGACAAACAGCGTGAAGTCGTTGTCCGGCGATTCGGGCTGCGCGGGCATGAAAGCAGCACCCTTGAAGACGTCGGGCTGGAAATCGGCCTGACCCGAGAGCGTGTGCGGCAGATTCAAGTGGAAGGGTTGAAACGCCTTCGCGAGATTCTCGAGAAGAATGGGTTATCCAGCGAGTCACTCTTTCAATAAACCGCCGATGGTTGGCGGAAGTCAGATAACAGCAACACGAAAGCCCCGACGCGTCGGGGCTTTTTTTATGTCAGCTGAAGGCGCTTTAGATGGATGTCACGTGACACCGACCGGACACGCCGATGTTCTTTTTCACAATCGGGTAAGTGATGCTTACTCCTCCTGTAAGCCGTTTCTTACGCGTAATGTGAGTTATCGTCTCTTCTTTGGAGGATCAGGTCTCCGTCAGTTGAGAGCCGATGGTTATCCCATTGATTTAATTATCAATTTAAAATGAGCGTCGATCAGCGGCTGAATTTTTCTGCAAACTCTCGGCGCTTGCCCTCACCGTTTAAATCACTAAGATCAGTCCTGTACCGACGGATTGGTACAAGCGGTCAAGGACGACTGCTCAAGGACATCGCAGGACGCGATTCATCAGGATGATGAACAAGGATTAAAGGGATTATGGAAAAAATGTGGGCGGGTCATACCGCCCCTTTTTTCGTCTGCAGAAAAGTGCGACTGCAACCGGTCCACGATGCAAAAAGGCCCCGAGGGGCCTTTTGTGTCAGCAGAATGCGCAGCGCTCCAGACGCCTAGCGCTCCAGATCGGCGATCTTGCCGGTCTTGCCATCCCACTGCGCAGCATCCGGCAGCGCATCCTTGCGTTCCGTGATGTTGGGCCAGACGTCAGCCAGCTCTGCGTTCAGCTGAATGAAATTCTCCATGCCGGCCGGAATCTCGTCTTCCGAGAAGATCGCATTCGCAGGGCATTCAGGTTCGCAAAGGGCACAGTCGATGCACTCGTCCGGGTGAATCACCAGGAAGTTCGGGCCTTCGTAAAAGCAGTCCACCGGACAGACTTCTACGCAGTCGGTGTACTTGCACTTGATGCAGTTGTCGGTGACGACGAAGGTCATTTCTAATTCTCTCCTCAGGCGGCGGCAGCAAGGCCGTTCAGTCCGGCTTGCCAGGTACGGGACGTCCCCCGGCCGTAAAACTCAGCTTCTCGAGCAACGCGGCAGGCAAGGTGTCCTGCGCGGCGATGTCCGACCTTGGTTCGCTGCGTTCAATCGCGGCCAGGTGCGCTGTAAAGCCAGGCTAAAAGCTCACAGCGTCCCGAACCGCGCGGGATTCTAACAGCTTGTTACGAATCACGTTAGATGCGAGTTTTCATCGAATACAACAACTCAAGCGCCTGGCGCGGCGTCAGGTCGTCGATCTTCAGGTTCGACAACTCGTCCAGAACAGGGTGCGGCAAACTTGCGAACATATCGCTCTGCATCGGTAGCGGCGGTTTGCCCGGCTTGGCCCTGGGCTGTTCGTGGGGCAGGCTGGTGGTCTCCAGACGCAACAGATGCTCCTTGGCCCGGGTGATGACGCGGCCTGGCACGCCGGCCAGTTGCGCCACGGCAAGGCCATAGCTCTGGCTCGCCGGGCCCGGCAGCACGCGATGCAGGAAGACAATCCGCTCGTTGTGCTCGGTGGCATTCAGATGCACGTTGGCCACCAGCGGCTCGCTCTCCGGCAGCACCGTCAGCTCGAAGTAGTGCGTGGCGAACAGCGTGTACGCACGCAGCTGGGCAAGGCATTCCGCCGCCGCCCACGCCAGCGAGAGCCCGTCGAAGGTGCTGGTGCCACGTCCGACTTCATCCATCAGTACCAGGCTTTTGTCGGTGGCGTTGTGCAGAATGTTCGCCGTCTCGCTCATTTCCACCATGAAGGTGGAGCGTCCGCCGGCCAGGTCATCGCTTGAACCGATCCGCGTGAAGATACGGTCGACCAGCGAAAGCTCGCAGCTCGCCGCCGGCACGAAGCTGCCGATATGCGCCAGCAGCACGATCAGAGCGGTCTGGCGCATGTAGGTGGATTTACCGCCCATGTTAGGACCGGTGATCACCAGCATGCGCGTGCTGTCGTTCAGGTCCAGGTCATTGGCCACGAAAGGCGACGAAAGAACCTGCTCAACCACCGGGTGACGCCCCTGCTCGATGCGCATGCACGGCTCATCGGTGAAGCGCGGACGGTTCAGGTCCAGATTCAACGCCCGCTCGGCCAGGTTGCTCAGCACATCCAGCTCGGCCAGAGCCGCGGCGGTGTCCTGCAGCGGCGCAAGGTGCCCGATCAGGTCTTCCAGCAGCGTCTCGTACAGCATTTTTTCCCGAGCCAGCGCGCGGCTCTTGGCCGACAACGCCTTGTCTTCGAATTCCTTGAGCTCGGGGGTGATGAAACGCTCGGCGCCCTTGAGCGTTTGACGGCGGATGTAATCGGCCGGCGCCTGTTCCGCCTGCTTGCTCGGCAGCTCGATGAAGTAGCCGTGCACCCGGTTGTAGCCGACCTTGAGGTTGGCCAGCCCGGTGCGCGCCTTCTCCCGTGTTTCCAGATCAATCAGGAACTGCCCGGCGTTCTCGCTCAGGGACAGCAACTCGTCGAGCTCGGCGTCGTAACCGGTCTTCAGTACGCCGCCGTCGCGAATGACGGCAGGCGGATTGTCGATGATTGCGCGTTGCAGCAGGTCGGCGAGCTCCGGGTAGGTGCTCGCGGTTTTCGCCAATTGCTGAATGTGCGGCGCTTCAAGCTCTGCCAGCGCCAATTGCAGTTCGGGCAACGCGCTCAGGGCATCACGCAGACGCGCCAGGTCACGGGGACGGGCGTTACGCAGGCCGATGCGCGCGAGAATGCGCTCGATGTCGCCGATCTCTTTCAGTTGCGGCTGCAGGTTCTCGAAGCGATAGCGTTCAAGGAAGCAACCGATTGATTCCTGCCGGGCCTGAAGGATGCGCAGATCGCGCAATGGCCGGTTCAGCCAGCGGGTCAACAGGCGCGTGGCCATGGCGGTCTGGCAGCGATCCATGACCGATTGCAGCGTGTTGTCCCGGCCGCCCGCCAGATTGGTGTCGAGTTCCAGATTGCGACGGCTGGCGCCGTCCAGAATCACCGTATCGTCGAGGCGTTCATGGCGCAGGCTGCGCAAGTGAGGCAATGCCGTGCGCTGGGTTTCCTTGGCGTAACTCAGCAGACAGCCGGCCGCGCCGATTGCCAGCGTCAGGTTCTCGCAGCCGAAGCCTTTCAGGTCCTGAGTGGAGAACTGCTGGCACAAGCTTTTGTGCGCCGAATCACGCTCGAAGTCCCATGGCGCGCGACGGCGGGCGCCGCGGCGTTTTTCCGCTGGCAGGCCTTGGGGCCAGTCATCGGGAATCAGCAGCTCGACCGGATTGATCCGCTCAAGCTCGGCCAGCAGGTTTTCCCAGCCCTTGATTTCCAACACGGTGAAATTGCCGCTGGTGATGTCGAGCACGGCAAGGCCGAACAGGCGCTCGTCGCCCAGCACGGCGGCGATCAAGTTATCCCGACGCTCGTCCAGCAACGCTTCGTCGCTGACGGTGCCCGGCGTGATAATGCGCACCACCTGACGATCAACCGGGCCCTTGCTGGTCGCTGGATCGCCGATCTGTTCACAGATGACCACGGACTCGCCCAATTTCACCAGCTTGGCCAGATAGCCTTCCGCTGCGTGATAGGGGATGCCGCACATGGGAATGCTTTGCCCTGCTGACTGGCCCCGGGCGGTCAACGTGATGTCGAGCAGCTTGGCCGCCTTCTTGGCGTCTTCGTAGAAGATCTCGTAGAAGTCACCCATGCGATAAAACATCAACTGGTCGGGGTGCTGATTTTTCAGCCGCCAGTACTGCTGCATCATGGGGGTGTGCGAGGAGAGGTCGGAAATTGCTTTATTCATCAGTTATTTAGGCAAATTCTGTAGGAGATTGAGGCAAGTTTCGGGCGACGACGTGGATTCCACCTACGTGGCTCGACGTCATGTCCGATTGCTTTTGCGATGGCGGCAAGGTTACCACGCACGTTCGCGGGCCGCAGGTCCGGCTGATTCGTCACGGCGCGTTTCCGAACCGACACGAAGCGCTTCGAGCTGGCTAGGATGTCGAGCACCGCCCGACTGGAGGCGGCATCATCGACAAGGATTGCACCATGCAACGCAAGCGAGGACGAGATTCAACCAACGGCCGTTTCATCCCTCTGGAGGAGGCCAAGCGACGTCCACGGGAAACCATCGTGGAAACCGTCAAGAAACCCTGCCCCGAAAAACCGGAGCGCAAATAAGTGTCTTGCAGGCGTGATCCGGATTCAGGTCGCGTCCTGTGTTGCAGATCGACCCGGCTGGTGTAGCGTGTCTGCTTCGCCTCGACCGATACGGAGAATCTCCCGTGGATGACATTACCCATCTGGCAGCAACCCTGGGCCAGCAACTGTTGGCAACAGGCGCGCAGGTCAGCACTGCCGAATCCTGCACCGGAGGCGGTATCGCCGAAGCCATCACCCGAATCCCGGGGAGTTCGGCCTGGTTCGAGGCCGGGTATGTCACTTACTCCAACCGGCAGAAGACCCGACAACTGGCAGTGCCGGAAGCGTTGTTTGCGCAAGTCGGTGCCGTCAGTCGCGAAGTGGTCGAGGCCATGGCAAGGGGCGCGCAGGCCAACAGCGGCGCGCAGTTTTCGGTCGCGGTCAGCGGCGTGGCCGGGCCGGACGGGGGCTCGCTGGAGAAACCCGTGGGCACGGTGTGGGTCTGCTGGGGTGTGGCGGAACGATTGATCGCCGAGCGGTTTCTATTTGCAGGTGACCGCGATGCGGTCCGCCGACAAACGGTGATCGCCGCGCTAGAGGGGCTTGTCCGGCTCTCTCGCGGAGAAATACCAAATCAGGGGTAGGCGCGCGTCGGACCCTGTGGAATAATACTGGCTACTTATACAGTTATATCGGCCGTCAAGGCCTAACCTATTACGAGAGGATTCAATGGACGACAACAAGAAGAAAGCCTTGGCTGCGGCCTTGGGTCAGATCGAGCGTCAGTTCGGCAAAGGTGCCGTAATGCGCATGGGTGACCATGACCGCCAGGCTATTCCTGCTATCTCCACCGGCTCGCTGGGCCTCGATATCGCACTCGGTATCGGTGGCCTGCCAAAAGGCCGGATCGTTGAAATCTACGGCCCGGAATCTTCGGGTAAAACCACCCTCACTCTGTCCGTCATCGCAGAAGCCCAAAAAATGGGCGCCACTTGCGCATTCGTCGACGCCGAGCACGCGCTTGATCCAGAGTACGCCGGCAAGCTGGGCGTCAACGTCGATGACCTGCTGGTCTCCCAGCCAGACACCGGCGAACAGGCCCTCGAAATCACCGACATGCTGGTGCGTTCGAACGCGATCGACGTCATCGTCGTCGACTCCGTTGCCGCTCTGGTGCCAAAGGCTGAAATCGAAGGCGAAATGGGCGACATGCACGTCGGCCTGCAAGCCCGACTGATGTCCCAGGCGCTGCGTAAGATCACCGGTAACATCAAAACTGCCAACTGCCTGGTTATCTTCATTAACCAGATCCGTATGAAGATCGGCGTGATGTTCGGCAGCCCGGAGACCACCACCGGTGGTAACGCGCTGAAGTTCTACGCATCGGTCCGTCTGGATATCCGTCGCACGGGCGCGGTCAAGGAAGGCGACGAAGTCGTCGGTAGTGAAACCCGCGTCAAAGTCGTCAAGAACAAGGTGGCTCCGCCGTTCCGTCAGGCTGAGTTCCAGATTCTCTACGGCAAGGGCATCTACCGTAACGGCGAGATCATCGACCTCGGCGTGCTGCACGGTCTGCTGGAGAAATCCGGTGCCTGGTACAGCTACCAGGGCAGCAAGATCGGTCAGGGTAAGGCCAACTCCGCGAAGTTCCTGGCGGACAACCCGGAAATCGGGACAACCCTCGAAAGGCAGATTCGCGAGAAGCTGCTGACGGCAGCGCCTGATGTGAAGGCCCAGTCGTCCCGCGTAGCGGCAGACGATGTGGCTGAAGTCGAAGCTGACGCGGACATCTGATCCCCGCCATGCCAGCTGTGCTTGATACGCCCGTCGCTGTAAGGCGTACTGCAATGGACCTGCTCGCACGACGCGAGCACGGTCGTGTCGAGCTGACGCGCAAGTTGCGTCAGCGCGGCGCTCCCCCCGAATTGATTGACGCAGCGCTCGACCGTCTGACGGAAGAGGGTCTGCTGTCTGAATCCCGATACCTCGAAAGCTTCGTTTCCTACCGTGCCCGTTCTGGCCACGGCCCTTTGCGTATCCGCGAAGAGCTGGGGCAACGCGGCTTGCCGCGTGCAGACGTCGAACAAGCGCTGCGCGAGTGCGGCGTGGACTGGTGGGAGAAACTGGAAGCGCTGTGGCAGCGCAAGTTCAGCGGTCAACTGCCCAGGGATGCTCGCGAGCGTGGCCAGCAGATGCGCTTTCTGAGTTATCGCGGATACCCGCCCGAGCTGATTGGTCGTTTGCTGAGTGGCAAGGGCAACGACGACTGACGCGTGATCTGCCTGAAGGCGCGCAGACGCGCCCTCAAGCATGCACCATCACATCGATTTCACAGGCTCTGTCCCTCGGGCCTGCTGAGAGTGCGCAGGTCTTGCCCAGTTTTCCTCCAGGTTTATGCAGTCCACCAGTTCGCGCAAGCGGCCATGGTTGCGGCCGTTAAACGTGAATGCCAGGCGCGTGAGATGGCTGAACTGCGCTTCGTCATATTCGTCCTGATGCCCGTATTGCTGGAAGTCGCCGCTTAACCGCAGATCGACAAACCTGTCCTGTAGGGCGTTCAACGCCTGTTCGCTCAAGGCGTGGTGCATGCGAATGACGAAGGTGTTCTTCAGCCAGCGGCTGGAGTGAAAGTTGCTGTAGAAGCGGTTGATCTCGGCGACGGCCTCATCGGCGCTGTACACCAGCTTCATCAGGTTCATGTCCGTAGGCAGAATGTACTTGTTCGTCTCCAGCTCATTTCTGATGAAGCTGAGCGCTCCTTCCCAGAAGGTCCCGCCCGGGGCATCCAGCAGCACGATCGGAACCAGAGGACTTTTGCCGGTCTGGATCAGCGTCAGCACTTCCAGCGCTTCGTCGAGGGTGCCAAACCCGCCTGGGCAGAGCACCAGCGCATCGGCCTCTTTGACGAAAAACAGCTTACGCGTGAAGAAGAAGTGGAACGGCAGCAGATTGCCGGTGCCATCCACGGTCGCATTGGCGTGCTGCTCGAAGGGCAGGGTGATATTGAAGCCCAGGCTGCGATCCAGACCGGCGCCTTCGTGGGCCGCGGCCATGATCCCGCCACCGGCGCCGGTGATGACCATCAGGTCCGAGGCGGCCAGTTGCTTGCCCAGTTCACGGGCCAGCGCATAAACAGGATGTTCGAGGGGTGTGCGGGCGGAGCCGAACACGGTGACCTTGCGCCGGCCTTTGAATCGTTCGAGCACCCGGAAAGCATTTTCCAGTTCGCGTAATGCTTGCAGGGTGATTTTGGCATTCCAGCGATTGAGGTCGTCCTGGGCCATGCGCAGGACGGTCAGGGTCATGTCGCGGTACAGCGGAAGATTGGGGCTGTCCGGGGCGACCGAACCGAGGAGCTCTTCGACCTTGAGGGTGAGGTCGTTTCCGTTGCTCTGAAAGTGTTGAGATAACGCGTCACTGGGTACGTACGGCATTCACGCTTTCTCCTTCTGCAGAATCATTGACCGTCACCAGGGGGCGGGATCGCGACGCTTCATGCGTCGGCGTGCGCAGCGCATCCGGAAGACAGGGGAGCATCAAAGCTGCGCGGCGCCCGATTCTGGACTAATCCATGGTTGAAAAGAGAAAACATTGATGGCAACCGGTGCCGCAGGCAACCCTTTCTTGCATGCAAAATGTGATGAGTCAGGATGGGCACGGCGAAACGAAAAGCAGGCACCAGGATCAGCGATCAAACAGCGGGCGGGACGTGCTGAGTGGCGGGAATTTGAATGGCGTATGTAGCGGGGAGGGGAAGGGAAGACTGCGCGTTGAAGGGGTCCTGAAGCGCGCAGTCCGTAAAGCTCGTTACATCACTTCTTGTGGGCAGGGGGCTTGGCAGCGCAGTCCGCCGCTTTGATTTCCTGAGTGGTGATGAGCTTGTTGGTTTTGTATTCGGTGAACTGGTACCGCAGGATCGCGCCCTTGGCCATCAGTTGGCGGTAACCGGCATTGCGGCACACGCTACCGCCCAGCTGACCGCGGACGTCGTCCGGGTTTTCGCGCATCTGAGCCGCCTGGCCGGACTGCACGCTCAGGTGGTTGATCAGCATCTTGCCTTCAACGGTGTAGCCTTCGTCGAGGATGTCTTCGTTGATGGCGCGTGGGGTGCCGACACTGCTTTCCTTCGCGACTTTATCAAGCATCTGGCTCAGTTCGTAATCCTGCTTGGACGCCGCGTTGGCGCACAGTGGAGCGACGAGCAAAAGCGTGAGAGTGGGGGCGATGAGGCGCAGCATTGAATTCTCCTGGTGCGTGGACGGGTGTTGCAGAGGCTGGCCGTTGGACCGGCGACATCCCGAGGCGTTCACTGTAGGCGTGAGTGCTCTCAAGGCCGGGCAGTATAGGGGAGGAGCCTTGGCGGACACCAGAGAGCACGGCGCCTTGGCCTGCGTCTGATAGAATGCCGCGACTTTTCGACCTGCCGGATGCCCCTCGTGTCACTGCCTTCTTACCCCTCAATGACCCAGACTGTTTTTCACGGTAATTCGGTCGCACGTCTGAGAGATGAGCGGGAGGAGGAGAGCACGAAACCTTTCCTGGCTCGCGGATCACGTGCGCCAAGGTGCCATTGCTGTCGAGTGATCGAAAGTCACTGCCTTTGCAGGTGGCGTCCCAAGGTCCAGGCACGATCTGGGGTTTGCCTCATCATGACCAAAAAAGAGGTGTTCAAACCCAGCAATACCGGTTGGCTGATAGCAGACGTGATTCAGGATAACCATGCGTTTGTGTGGTCACGCACCGAGGTCGACGAAAAGCTGATTGCATTGCTCAATGATCCGCAATGGCAGCCCTACCTGGTTTTTCCGGGTGAATACGTAGCGGCGGAGCGCGTTACCAACACCGTGACGATTAATCCGAACAAGAGACCGCTGTTTGTGCTGATTGACGCGACATGGACTGAAGCGAGGAAGATCTTCCGTAAAAGCGCTTACTTTGATTCGATCCCGATTTTAAGCCTGATTCCCGAGAAGCTTTCACGATACAAGTTGAGACGCTCCACCCGCAGCGAACATCTCTGTACCGCTGAAGTGGCCGCACTGTGTTTCGATCTGGCCGGCGATACTGAGGCAGGCTCTGCGTTGAGCTGTTATTTCGATGTGTTCAGTCAGCACTATTTAGGGGCTAAAAATCAGTTGCCCCTCGACTTGCTAAGCGATGCCCATCAAGAGCTGAAGGGTTACCTCGAGTAGTCATCAGTTGTGTCGCCGCCCGCGAGCCGCTTCAAAACGGCTCGCAATACGAGTATGACCTCAGGCGAGAGTTTTCTTCGGCCACAACTGCGCCAGCAGCATCCCCGCCAGCATTAATCCACAACCGATATAACCACGCAGTTGCAAGGCCTCTCCCAGAATCCAGGCGCCGGCGATGGCGGCGAACACGGCTTCCAGAGAGAGGATGATGGCGGCATGGGAGGCAATGGCGTGCTTCTGCGCGACCACTTGCAGCGTGTAACCCACGCCCACCGCGACGATGCCGCCATAAAGCAGGGAAGGGCCCGCATCGATGATCGCATTGAGGGCGATCGGTTCGAAGAGGACTGCCAGGAGCAGGCTCACTACCGAACAGGTGGCGAACTGTAAAAAAGCCAGACGGATCGGGTCGTGGCGGCTGGCGAACAAACTGACCAACACCACGTGTGCACCCCACACGAACGCGCCGATCAACTGCAGCCAATCCCCCGAAGCGACGTGAAAGTTATCGCCGATACTGAGCAGGCACATGCCGACCACTGCCAACAGGCAGCCCAGCCAGGTGCCCAGCCCGGTTTTATGCCCGAGCAGCAAGCCCAGCAACGGAACTACAATCACGTAAAGGCCGGTGATGAAGCCGGAGTTGGTCACGCTGGTAAACAGCAGGCCGACCTGTTGCAGGTTGATGCCCAGTGCCAGCGCCAGGCCCATGATGATGCCGGCGCGTAACATGCCGCGATTGAGCAAGGGCTCCGGCACGCGGGCCGTCTTGGCGTTGCGCAGAATCAGCGGGATCAGGCAGAGGGAGCCCAGCGCGAACCGCAGACCCGAGAACAGATAGGGACCGATGTGATCCATCCCGGCGGTCTGGGCGACGAAGCCGGTGCCCCAGATCAATGCGGTCAGGAGCATGAGCAGGTCCGCTCGCAGGGCATGGTTTGGCATGATGGCACTCGTCAGGTCGGGGGCGCAGACTTTGCCGCAAAGCATCAGGCTTGACCACCCCGACTTCGCTGGGCATCCTTGGCGCCGCTCACGTACGGTCCCTGTGTCAAGATGTCGCGGGTGACCTCATTGGGTGTTGAATTCGTCGGCGCTCAGTCACTTACAGGATCATGAAATGCCATACGAAATCCTGATTGCCGACGACCATCCCCTGTTTCGCAGCGCCTTGCATCAGGCGCTGAGCCTTGGGCTCGGGCCGGACGCCAGATTGGTCGAGGCCGAGAGCATCGCTGATCTGGAAGCGCGACTGACCGAGAAGTCTGACTGGGATCTGGTTCTGCTGGACCTGAACATGCCCGGCGCCTATGGCTTTTCGGGGTTGGTGCTGTTGCGCGGTCAGTACCCGCAAGTCCCGGTGGTGATGGTCTCCGCTCAGGAAGAGGCCGCGGTGGTGGTCAAGTCCCGCGAGTTCGGCGCCAGCGGCTTCATCCCGAAATCCAGTTCTCTGGAAACCATTCAGAAGGCCGTGCGAACGGTGCTGGATGGCGATGTCTGGTGGCCCCCGCAGGTCAACGAAAGCATCAGCGTGTCGCCGGAGGCCAAGGCCGCCAGCGAAGGCCTTGCCAGCCTGACGCCCCAGCAGTTTCGCGTGTTGACGATGGTCTGCGAGGGGTTGCTGAACAAGCAGATCGCCTACGAGCTGAGCGTGTCGGAAGCCACGATCAAGGCCCACGTCACGGCGATCTTTCGCAAGCTCAACGTGCGCACCCGAACCCAGGCCGCTTTACTGCTGCAACAATTGGAATCCATTCCCCAGAGCTGATTCCCGCGAATCAGGCCAAACCCGGGCTTTACGCGGCCGACCTTCACACTTTTTTGACCGTCGCCGCACTAGCCTCCACCGCTTTCATTCATCAGTAGTTTTCCTATGACGTCCCCATTCAAAGGCCAGACCGGCCTCAAACGTATTCTCAACGCGTCTGGCTATTCCTTTGACGGCCTGACCGCTGCATTCAAGGGCGAAGCGGCGTTCCGTCAACTGGTGCTGCTCAACGTCGTGTTGATCCCGCTGTCCTTCGTGTTTCATGTCAGCCGCGGCGAGCGCGCGATCCTGATCGCGGTGTGCCTGTTGGCGCTGATCGTGGAACTGCTGAACTCGGCCATCGAAGCCGCGATTGACCGGATTTCCCTCGACCGCCACCCGCTGTCGAAGAACGCCAAAGACATGGGCAGCGCCGCACAGTTCGTGGCGCTGAGCATGATTGCCGTGGTCTGGGGCCTGATCTTGCTGGGCTGACAATCGCCTTTATAGCCGGGCTGCGCGTCAGGCAATGCTCGGCAGCACAATCTCGTCGCTGCGGTTAACACCGGCGGTGAATGAGCGACAGAGGTCGAGGAATTCGCGGATAGCGGACGTCTGATATTTCTGTTTGTGCCAGATGAAGTAGAACTGGCGCACCAGATCCAGCTCCGGCGTTTCAACCGCAACGAGGCTGCCGCGACGGAAAGCGTCACGCAGGGCCAGACGCGAGATGCAACCAATTCCCAGCCCTGACTCGACGGCGCGTTTGATCGCCTCGGTGTGTTCCAGCTCCAGCCTCACGTTCAGGCTGTTCAAGTGGTGACGCATGGCCTGATCGAAGGTCAGGCGCGTCCCCGAACCCTGCTCCCGCAAGATCCACGCCTCCCGCGTCAATTCCTCCAGTGACGCCCGGCCCTTTTTGGCCAGCGGATGCTGAGGGGCGCAAAACACCACCAGCTCATCCTCGACCCAAGTCTGCACTTCGATGTCGGGGTGGCTGCAGTCGCCTTCGATCAAGCCCAGATCGATTTCGTAATGGGCGACCTGCTGAACGATGTTCGCCGTGTTTTGCACGTGCAGCTTCACCTGGCTCTCAGGGTGGCGCTGCATGAAACTGCCGATCAAGAGGGTCGCCAGGTAGTTGCCGATGGTGAGGGTTGCGCCGACCGCCAGCGAGCCGAAGCCGGACTTGCCGTTGAGCAGGTCTTCGATCTCCTCGGCCTGATCCAGCAGCGCAACGGCCTGGGGCAACAGCTGCCTGCCGGTGGCATTGAGGCTCAGCCGCTTACCGGCGCGGTCGAACAGCTGGCAGCTGGACTGGCGTTCCAGTTCAGTGATGGACGTGCTCGCCGCCGATTGCGACAAGGACAGCAGGACCGCTGCGCGGGAAACGCTTTCCTGCTGAGCGACGGCGACGAAAACCTGGAGCTGACGGAGAGTAAATCGCATATCTATATAACCGATAACCCATATCTTGATAATTCAGTTAACAGATATTGTGTCTGCCACTAGAATGTCGCGCAATGGCGCATCGACTGGCGCAGGTTATTTATCAGGAGCTCCCACGTACCATGAGCAACATGAATCACGAGCGTGTCCTCAGCGTTCATCACTGGAACGACACCCTCTTCAGTTTCAAGTGCACCCGTGATCCTGGCCTGCGCTTCGAGAACGGTCAGTTCGTCATGATCGGTCTGCAGCAGCCAAACGGGCGCCCGCTCATGCGTGCCTACTCCATTGCCAGCCCGAACTGGGAAGAGCATCTGGAGTTCTTCAGCATCAAGGTGCCGGACGGCCCGCTGACCTCCCAGCTGCAGCATCTGAAGGAAGGCGACGAGATCATCATCAGCAAGAAGCCTACGGGCACGCTGGTGCTGGATGACCTCAAGCCGGGCAAGCATCTTTACCTGCTCAGCACCGGGACTGGCTTGGCGCCGTTCATGAGCGTGATTCAGGACCCAGAAACCTACGAGCGTTTCGAGAAGGTCATCCTCTGCCACGGCGTGCGTTACGTGAACGAAGTCGCTTACCGCGAGTTCATCACCGAGCATTTGCCGCAAAACGAGTTCTTCGGCGAGATGCTGCGCGACAAGCTGATCTACTACCCGACCGTGACCCGCGAGCCGTTCGAGAACGAAGGCCGCCTGACCGACCTGATGCGCAGCGGCAAGCTGTTCAGCGACATCGGTCTGCCACCAATCAACCCGCAGGACGACCGCGCCATGCTGTGCGGCAGCCCGAGCATGCTCGACGAAACCAGCGAAGTGCTTAACAGCTTCGGTCTGACCGTTTCGCCGCGGATGCGCGAGCCGGGTGATTACCTGATCGAGCGCGCCTTCGTCGAGAAGTAACGCCGTTCAGATACGACCCAATCGCCGATGAACACCCTCCCAGCCCTGCGAGGGTGACGTCATCGGCGAATAGGTCAGTACAGGCACCCGCATTTTTGGGGTCTGAAAAAAACCGCCTGGAGGTCACGGACCAGGCGGTTTTTTTGTGGGCAGGCGTCAGTCGTTTATCAACCGGCGGCGGGAACCACCTCCAGCACGCAAATGACACCCGGCTGCGGATAGTGCCAGCGCACGTCCAGGTCCCAGAACTGCGCGCCGTAGCGGCGCTCTGGCGTGGGCGTCTGGTAGGCCGGTCGCGGGTCTTGAGCCAGGCACTGCTCGATCAGTTCGATCAGCGGTTCTTCGAGGCGCACCCCGTGTTCGCGGGCCTGGGCCAGCGCCGCATCCCCCCACTGCACCGGAATCAGCTCCGGCGCAGCGGCGGCCATGCCGTTGCGCGCATCAGCGATGACATCGGCGTAGGGCACGTAGGGTTTGACGTCCAGCACCGGCGTGCCGTCCAGCAGGTCGATGCCCGACAACCACAGGCGCCCGGCTTCGACCTTGTCCAGCTTGACCACCGACTGACCGATGCCGTTGGGCCGATGGGTGGCGCGCGTGGCGAACACGCCCATCGACTGATTGCCGCCCAGACGAGGAGGGCGCACCTTGAGTCGCGGTTTGTCCTCCAGGGCTTGATGAAACAGAAACAGCAGCCAGACATGGCTGACTTGTTCCAGGCCCTGCACGGCGTCACCCTGATCAAAGGGCGCGATCAACTCCAACACGCCCCGCGCGGCAGGCGCCAGTTGCGGCTGCCGGGGAATCGCAAACTTCTCTTTGAAGCACGAGCGCATGAAACCGATCGGCGAAACGCTGTAGGCCTGGGTCATCAACGGAGCTGCAGCGCTTAGCCGCGTACGCGCAGGGTCAGGCCGCGCAGGAAGTTGCGCAGCAACTGGTCGCCACAGACACGGTAGTTGGTGTGACCCGCCTTGCGAAACAGGGCGCTGAGTTCAGGCTTGGACACCGGGAACTCGGACGCCTTGAGGATCGCGTGCATGTCGTCTTCCTTCAGCTCGAAGGCCACACGCAGCTTTTTCAGAACGATGTTGTTGGTGATCGGCAGCTCGACAGGCAGCGGCGGGCGGCTCTCGTCCTTGCCGCGCTTGAAGAACACCAGACCGTCGAGGAAATGCGCCATGACCTCGTCGCTGCACGGCACGAAGCCTTCTTCTTCGTCTTTCTTCATGTAGGCCGCGACATCGGCCTTGGTCGCGTCGAACCCGCCGAGCTTGATGATATCGACCACTTTGGCGTCGTTGATATCAAGCATGTAACGGATGCTGCGCAGTACATCGTTGTTCATCATGGTGCGTGTATTTCCTGGGGATTCGCAGATGAGCGCCCGCGAGAGTCGATAGGCCGCTCAGAAAGGGGATTCAGAATTTTTCTTTGTCGTTCATGTAGCGCCATTGGCCTTCAGGCACCTTGCCGATGGACACGCCGCCGATACGAATACGTCGCACCGAAACAACCTTGAGACCCACCGCTTCGCACAGCTGGGCAATGACCCCGGGCTGCGGGTTTTTCATGGCGAAGCGCAGGCGGTTTTCGTTCTGCCAGCTGGCTTTGACCTTGGGCAGTTCCTTGCCCTTGTAGGTCATGCCGTGGTTCAGGCGGTTGAGGCCGTGGGCAACCATGTCGCCCGAGATCTCGACGACGTATTCCTGCTCGATCTTGCTGCGGTCGTCGGTGAGTTTGCGCAGGATTTTCCAGTCCTGGCTGAACACCATCAGGCCGCTGGCGTTGGCTTGCAGCGTGGAAATAGATTCCAGGCGCAGGAAGTGCCCTTTGAGCGGACGCCGGCCGATGCTGTGGTCGGCGGACAACGTACCTGGCGTGATCAGCGCCAGGGCGCTTTCAGGGGCCATGCCCGCCGGCGCGTTGAACAGCAGGGTGACGGATTCAGGGGTATCGGCTTTTGCTTCCGCATTCAGCACCACGGTCTGGTTTTCGACCTTGAACTGGGGCTCGTCGACGACAACGCCGTCCACCGTGACCCAGCCGCCTTCAATGAACAGCTCGGCTTCGCGCCGGGAGCAACCGACCAGCTCGATCAGGCGTTTGGAAAGGCGAATGGGGTCAGTCATGAGAAAAGCCGTAACAAAATGGAAAGGCGCCTATTGTACCCGCCCAGGCACCGTTAATCGCGGCCACATTGAAATTGGCGGGTGAATAAGCCTCCACTCGATGGATTTTTCCGGGAGCGACGCAGGTCTGCTCTCTATTCCTACATTGTCTGGAGCGAATTCATGACCAAATGGCTACCCGCACTGCTGATGACTGTCAGCTTGCCGCTACTCGCTGCGCAAACTCCATCCTATGGCCCGCAGCTGGAAGGCTTCCAGTATCCGTTCCCGGCGCAGAATTTCAGTTTCGAATCCCAGGGCGCGCCGGTGCAGATGGGTTACATGGACATCAAGCCGAGCGGCACTGCCAATGGACGCAGCGTCGTGCTGCTCCACGGCAAGAACTTTTGCGGCGCCACGTGGGAAGGCACTATCAAGGCGCTGACGGGCGCAGGTTATCGTGTGGTCGCGCCGGATCAGATCGGCTTCTGCCGCTCCAGCAAGCCGGCGGACTATAAATACACCTTCGAGCAACTGGCGCAGAACACCAAAGCGCTGCTGACCCAACTGGGCATCGATCACGTCACGGTGGTCGGGCATTCCATGGGCGGCATGCTGGCGACGCGCTTTGCGCTGATGTACCCCGAGCAAGTGGACCAGTTGCTGCTGGTCAACCCTATCGGTCTGGAAGACTGGAAAGCCAAAGGCGTACCGGATCGCAGCTTCGATGACTGGTATACCCGGGAGCTGAAGACCAACGCCGGCAGCATTCGCAAGTATCAGCAGTCGACCTATTACGCCAACGAATGGCGGCCCGAGTTCGATCACTGGGTCAATATGCAGGCCGGCATGTTCAACGGCAAAGGCAAAGAGGAGGTGGCGCGAGCTTCTGCCCAGACCTACGGGATGATCTTCAATCAGCCGGTGTTCTACGACTTCGAGAAATTGAAGATGCCGACCGTGTTGCTGATCGGCCAGAAGGACAATACCGCCATTGCCAAAGACGCAGCGCCTGAGGCATTGCGCAAGACGCTGGGCAATTACCCGGAGCTGGGCAAGGCCGCCGCCAAGCGCATTCCCCAGGCGACGCTGGTGGAGTTCGCCGGGTTGGGCCATGCGCCGCAGATTCAGGATCCGCAGCAGTTCAACAAGGTGCTGCTGGAAAGCCTGAAGCGTTGATTCGGTGTGCTTCAACTGATCCTGAGCCGCATCCGCAGCATCGGATGCGGCCGACCGAGTCCATCGACTTCCGCCCGGCCCACCACCTCAAACCCCTGCCGTTCATAAAAGCCCAGCGCCTGGGCGTTCTGCTCGTTCACGTCCAGCTCGGTGATGTGGAAATGCTCGATCGCGTAGTCCAGCAGTTGCTTGCCCAGGCCCATCCCACGGTGTTCAGGGGCGATAAACAGCATTTCGAGTTTGCCCGGCGTGGTGCCGGCAAAGCCAGTGATGCGCAGGTGCGAGTCCCGGGTGCAGAACAGGTTCACGGCGCCCAGGTATTGGGTTTCCAGCAGATGCCGCAGCAGCGTGATGTAGTTCTCCGGCAGAAAGTCATGGGTCGCGCGCACGGAGGCTTCCCAGACCCGGGTGAGTTCGGCGAAGTCGTGCTGCCTGGGCAGATAGATGACCGAGTGCCGGACCATATTGCCGCTGCTCCCTGGGTAGTGATCCTGATGTGGGGACGATAGCCAGAAAAAACAAACCCCGCCGTTTTACGGGCAGGGCTGTTGGAGGTGAAGCGCTGTCGAGCTGGAAATTGAGCCTTAGATCGGCTCAGCCCACAGGTCGTACTCATCGGCATCTACAACGCGGCACATAACTTTGTCGCCTGGCTTGAAGTCACGGTCGCTTTCGACAAACACATTGCCGTCGATTTCCGGCGCGTCGAAGAATGAACGACCGACGAAACCCTGTTCATCCACTTCGTCGATCAGCACTTCGATTTCCTTGCCGATTTTCATCTGCAGGCGCGCGGCGCTGATGGCTTGCTGGTGCGCCATGAAGCGGTCCCAGCGATCCTGCTTGATGTCGTCCGGCACGATCGGCGCATCCAGCAGATTCGCCGGTGCACCCTCGACAGGGGAGTACTGGAAGCAACCGACGCGGTCGAGCTGGGCTTCAGTCAGCCAGTCCAGCAGGTACTGGAAGTCTTCTTCGGTTTCGCCCGGGAAGCCGACGATGAAGGTCGAACGGATGATCAGGTCCGGGCACTGCTCGCGCCAGTTCTTGATGCGCGCCAGGGTCTTGTCTTCGAAGGCCGGGCGTTTCATCAGCTTGAGGATCTTCGGGCTGGCGTGCTGGAACGGGATGTCCAGGTACGGCAGGATCTTGCCCGCCGCCATCAACGGAATGATCTCGTCGACGTGCGGGTACGGGTAAACGTAGTGCAGGCGCACCCACACACCCAGCGAACTCAGCGCCTGGCACAGCTCGGTCATGCGCGTGCGCACCGGCTGACCGTTCCAGAAACCGGTGCGGTATTTGATGTCGACGCCGTAGGCGCTGGTGTCCTGGGAAATCACCAGCAGCTCTTTCACGCCGGCTTTGACCAGCCGCTGGGCTTCGTCGAGCACGTCGCCAATCGGGCGGCTGACCAGCTTGCCGCGCATGGACGGGATGATGCAGAAACTGCAGCTGTGGTTGCAGCCTTCGGATATCTTCAGGTACGCGTAATGACGGGGAGTCAGCTTGACCCCTTGCGGCGGTACCAGATCGATCAGCGGGTTGTGATCGAGCTTGGGCGGCGCGGCGTCATGGACGGCATTGACCACTTGCTCATACTGCTGCGGACCGGTCACGGCCAGTACGCTCGGGTGCACGTTGCGGATGACGCTTTCGTCGACGCCCATGCAGCCGGTGACGATCACTTTGCCGTTCTCGGCCAGCGCTTCGCCGATGGTCTCGAGGGATTCGGCCTTGGCGCTGTCGATGAAACCGCAGGTGTTGACCACGACCACGTCAGCGTCCTGGTAGGTCGGAACGACCTGATAGCCTTCCATGCGCAGCTGAGTCAGGATGCGCTCGGAATCGACCAGGGCCTTCGGGCAACCGAGGCTGACAAAGCCGACCTTCGGGGCGGCGGACGTGGTGACGGTGGACATTGACTAACCTCGGCGTAGGATGCCCGGCGAATAGCCGAAGCATTGACTGGGCGCTTGGGGCGCCTCTGATCAAAAAGTGCGCAATTCTAGCGGCGCGTCGAACGATTGACCAGTGTTATACAGAGAATTACGACGAGTGCTGCGCTATGCTTCGCGGCGTTACGCCCGGCGCCCCAAGTGGGCCGGGCGCATCGGAATTTACCGGTGCGGCGCAGGTCAATCCGACAACGCCGGATCGCGGTGATCGAGTCATGGTTTCAGGAGTGGTAAATGGGTCACGCAACGAGTCAGGCAGGGGTCGGGCATTCTTCGGCAAAACCGCTGAGTCTGCTGGTGGGCGCGGTGGGTGTAGCCTATGGCGACATCGGTACCAGCCCGCTGTACACCATTAAAGAAGTGTTCGTCGGCGGCTACGGCGTGCAAGCCGGTCACGACGCCGTACTGGGCATTCTGTCGCTGATCTTCTGGTCACTGATCTGGGTGGTCTCCTTCAAATACATGGCCTTGGTGCTGCGTGCCGACAATGACGGCGAAGGCGGCATCATGGCGCTCACGGCGCTGGCGCGAAGGGCTTCAGCCAAATACCCGAAGCTGCAGGCGAGCATGATCGTCTTTGGCCTGTTCGGCGCAGCGCTGTTTTACGGCGACAGCATGATCACCCCGGCGATTTCCGTGTTGTCGGCGGTCGAAGGCATGGAGCTGGCATTTGACGGGCTTGAGCACTGGGTGGTGCCCATTTCTCTTGTTGTGCTGGTGGCGCTGTTTCTGATTCAGCGTCACGGCACCGCGCGGATCGGCGTGATGTTTGGCCCGATCATGGTGCTGTGGTTCGTGACCCTCGGCGTGCTCGGTGTCCACGGCATCCTCCAGCAGCCGGAAGTGCTGCACGCGGTCAATCCGGTGTGGGCGGTTCGCTTCTTTATCGATCATCCCGGCATTGGCGTATCGGTCCTGGGCGCCGTAGTACTCGCACTGACCGGCGCCGAGGCGCTGTACGCGGACATGGGCCACTTCGGTCGCAAGCCGATCTCGCGCGCGTGGTTCGCGCTGGTATTGCCGGCGCTGGTGCTGAACTACTTCGGTCAGGGCGCCCTGGTGATCCAGGACCCGGAAGCGGTGCGCAACCCGTTCTACCTCCTGGCGCCGAGTTGGGCCTTGTTGCCTTTGATCGCGCTGTCGACCCTGGCGACCATTATTGCTTCGCAGGCGGTGATCTCCGGGGCGTTCTCGATGACGCTGCAGGCGATTCAGCTCGGCTATATCCCGCGCATGTACATCCAGCACACCTCAAGCGACGCCCAAGGGCAGATCTACATCGGCGCGGTGAACTGGGCGCTGATGGTCGGGGTAATCCTGCTGGTGCTGGGCTTTGAGTCTTCCGGCGCGCTGGCCTCGGCGTACGGCGTGGCGGTGACCGGCACGATGCTCTGCACGACGATTCTGGTGGCGGCGGTCATGCTGCTGGCCTGGAAGTGGCCACCGCTGATCGCGGTGCCGATTTTGGCCGGATGCCTGTTCGTGGACGGCATGTTCTTCGCGGCGAACGTGCCAAAAGTCCTGCAGGGCGGGGCGTTCCCGTTCCTGGCGGGCATTGCGCTGTTCATCCTGATGACCACCTGGAAGCGCGGCAAGCAGCTGCTGGTGGACCGCATCGACGAAGGGGGTCTGCCGCTGCCGATCTTCATCAGCAGTATTCGCGTGCAGCCGCCCCATCGCGTTCAGGGTACGGCAGTGTTTCTGACGGCGCGTGCGGACGCCGTGCCCCATGCGCTGTTGCATAATTTGCTGCACAACCAGGTGCTGCATGAACAAGTTGTATTGCTGACCGTTGTGTACGAAGACGCCCCGCGCGTGCCGGCAGCGCAACGCTTCGAGGTCGAGGCGTTTGGCGAGGGCTTCTATCGCGTGATTCTGCACTTCGGCTTCATCGATGAGCCGGACGTGCCGGCGGCCCTCAGCCTGTGTCACCTGAAGGAGCTGGACTTCAGTCCGATGCGCACGACCTACTTCCTCAGTCGCGAAACCGTGGTCTCGTCGAAACTGGAGGGCATGGCCCGCTGGCGCGAGGGTCTGTTCGCGTTCATGCTGAAGAACGCCAACGGCAATCTGAGGTTCTTCAAGCTGCCATTTAACCGGGTGATCGAACTGGGTACGCAGGTGGAGATGTAATCAGCTCCGTTTCGGTGCGATGGGGTTTAACCGGGAATGTGTCGGGTGTCACGACGCGAGATTGATGGCGTACATACAGGCCTCTGCCCGGCTGACGTCGATCCCCCGGGGATGAAACGTATCCCAGATGCTAACCGGCTTGAGCAGACCCCGAAAACAAAAAAATCCCCGCACTCGCAAGAGCGCGGGGATTTTTTATGGGTGCTGGATTACTCGGCGGCGGGCTCTTTGCCCTTCCACTTGTCGATCACCGCACTCAAGCGCTTGGCCAGGGCAGGGTAGTCTTCGTCAAAGTGATGGCCACCGGGCAGCTGCATCTTCTCGCCGGGCGCAGTGGCTTCGGTGCAGCCGCTTTCGTCCTTCTCTTCGATGCCGTAGACGCACAACACCTTGTCGCCGGGCAGCTTGGCCATTTCAGGCCCTGTCGCGGCTTCTTTACCGGCAGCGCCCAACCACCCTTCAACAGCGATCTCGAAGCTGCCGGTGCGGGCGAAGGCGAGCAGGATGATCCCGTCGACCCGCGCCTTGTCTTCTTCCGGCAAGCGGTTGTAGATCGCGGGCAGCACATCGGCGCCGAAGGAGTAGCCGGCAAGGACGAAGTGCTTGGCACCCCATTTCTGCCGGTAGTGGGCCATCAGCTCGCTGAGATCAGCGGCGGTCTGTTCAGGCGATTTGTGCTCCCAGTAATAACGCAGCGTGTCGATGCCGACGACCGGGTAGCCGCCCATTTTCGCCATGTCGCCTGCCACGTCCTTGTCCAGGTCGCGCCAGCCGCCGTCGCCGGACAGAAACAGCGTCACCGTGTCGGAGGGCTGTGAAGACGGCACCTCAACCACAGGAATGTTCAGGCCGCCGTTGTCATCACCACCAATCAGGCGACGGCGCACTTCGTTGTTCAGCACCTGCGGGTATTTGATGTCGTAATCGCTGATGCTGGTTTCGGTGTTGGGTGCGTCACGGACCAGCGTGGCGCTTTCGTCGTCAGGCCCATCGTTCCAGGCGACCGTCCACTTGCCGTGGGCGGCGGCTTTCGGCACAGGATCGGTGCAGCCCGGCTGATCGCGCACGAAGCCGACCGAGATGGCCCGGGCGTTGTCGTTGTTCTGACCGGCCAGCCAGCGCCAGGCCACCGAAGCACCAGGCCCGACACCGGCGACCAGATCAGGGGCACCGTCGAGCTTCTGCAGCGCAGCATTGAAGGTCTTGGCCTGAAGCTGACAGTCATCCTTCGGCAGTGTCACTTGGATCACACGAGCGGAAGCGTCGTAGCTCAGGGCGAGCAGTTGCTTCTCGGTCAGTGATTCTTCGGCGGTGACGGCCAGGGCGACTTGGGTTTTCACCTTGGTCGAGGGCACTACACGGATCAGCGCAGAGCCGTCGTCCAGGGTGATGTGTTCAAGGGTCGGTTGCGCGGCGGGGCGGTTCCACAGCCAGAAACCCAATGCCACCACCAGAATTACCAGGGCTGCGAGCAAAAAGCGCCAGTAGCGTTGAATCATCAGCGTTTCACCAATCCAGTCAGGCCGCCCGCGATCAGGGCGGCGGTATCTGCCAGTGCCACCAGCGGATCAAGTCCTGCGGGCACGGCCATATAACGAGGTTCCCAGTCAGGCTGGAATTTGTCTTTGAAACGGCGCAGCCCCTGGAAGTTGTAGAGCTGTTCGCCACGGCTGAACACCATCGAACCCAGACGCTGGGTCAGAGGTGCGCCACGCCGCGGTTGCAGCCCGGACAACGGCACCATGCCGAGGCTGAAGCGGGCGTAACCTTCTTTTTTGTAATGCAGGATCAGCCCGACCATCATGAATTCCATGGTCAGCTTTGGCGCTTCCGGGTGCGAGCGCATCAGGTCCAGGCTCGCCAGATCATTGCGCGAGGTCTCCAGCAGATTGGAGAACGCGACCGGCTTGCCCTGGAAATGGACGATGGCGATACGGAAATGCTTGAGGTACTCCAGGCTGAAGCGGCCCAGCGAGAAGCCTTTCTCGCGCACGTTCTTGCCCATTAGCCACGCATCGGAAATCACTTTGAGCTCATCCATGGGCGCTTGACCCACTTCATAGATTTCCAGCGACAGACCGTCGCGCCCACCCCGGTTCCAGGTGTAGCGCAGGTCCTTCATTTCCTTGCCCTTGGCTTCGATATCGAACTTGTGCAGATCCACCCGGGCTTCTTCGCCCAGCTTGATAGCAGTCAGGCCGATGTCCATGTAGAACGGCAGGTTCTCGGCGCGCACCTGATAGAACACAGGGCGGGCATGGTGAACGTCGCACAGATCGCGGAACTGCCAGATCAGCTCGGCCCGTTGCTGGGTCGGGCCAATCGGGTCGTACAACGCAACCAGGCTGCGGCCACGATGGGCGTACATCAGAAAGGCGTTGCCGTCCGGGTGCATCAGCACCGCTTTGTCGCCGGTGAGGACCAGACCACCATCGGGCTGGCTGGACGCTTTGATGATCTCTGCCGCTTTGGCCAGTTGCGCCTCGTCAGGCAGGTTGATCACAGGGCGAGCGGTGCGCAGCAACCAGGTCAGCGAGACGATCAACAGCAACACCGCGCTGCCCAGTGCCGAACGCAGCCCGCGAGGGGCGTCGGCGTCCAGGGTGAATTGCCACCACAACTGATGGCTGTAGGGCACGTCCTGGTAGGCGAACAGCAGCAACCAGACCGAAGCGCCCAGCACGCAAACACTGGCGACCAGATACAGCGGCGAAAACGGCAGCTCCAGCAAACGACTCGGGCGGTAGAACGAGCGCCGGAAGATCGCCAACAGGCACGCGGTCAGGAGCAGCAGGCTCGCTTCTTCCCAGTCGAAGCCCTTGAGGATAGACAGGATGGAGCCCACAAACAGCAGAATCGTGGTCAGCATCCATGCCGCGGAGAGGCGACGACGCAGGCCCTGGGCAAGCAGCAGGCAGAGCACGCCAATCAGGCTGGCGCCGAAGTGAGAAGCGTCGATCAGTCGATGGGGAATGAGGAACCCGAGACTCTCCAGACGGGTATCAATCTCGGGCGTGGAGCCGGAAAACAGCAGTACCACGCCGGAGAGGAACACCAGCAACGCCAGAATCGGGGCGCCAAGGCCTGATGCAACACGCATGGCCTGTTGCGCGAAAAGCAGTCGCTTGGCCTCACTGTAGAGCAGCACCAGACACGCGATCAGCAGTGGCATCACCACGTAAATCAGGCGGTACAGCAGCAGCGCGGCAGCCAACGGTGCAGCGCCCAGTTCGTCGGCAAATGCGGCGAGCAGAATGGCTTCAAAGACGCCGACTCCACCGGGCACGTGGCTGAGAACACCGGCGGCCAAGGCCAGCAGGTAAACCAGCAGGAAAGCGCCGAAGGGTGGGGCGGAGGGCAGCAACAGATAAAGGACGGCCGCAGCGGCTGCAACGTCCAGCGCGGTGATCACCAGCTGCATCAGCGTCAGGCGCACGCCAGGCAAACGCAGCGTTCGGCGGCCGGCGCGCACCAGCAAGTTATGCGGGATCGTCTGTTCCGGCAGACGTCGGCGATAAATGGCATAACCCAGGATTGCGCTGATGGCCAACACCGCCACCGCCACGGTGGCCAGCACCGGCACCGACACATGCAGCGCCAGCGAAGCGGCGGGCAGGTCGCTCAAGGTCGCCAGGGCCGCCAGCGGGGGAAGTGCGCAACCCAGTGACAGGCTGGCGAACAGGGTCATGTGGGCAACTTCGCCCGCACCCACTCCCAGTCGCGAATAAAGACGGTAACGAACCGAGCCGCCGGACAACATTGACAGGCCTACGGCGTTGCCGATGGCGAACGCGCAAAACCCGCCCATGATCAGCGACTTCGGTGGCAGATCGACATTGGCGTAGCGACTCGCGGACCACTCGTAGCCCAGCAGAATCACAAAGCCGATCGCCGTCGCCAGCACCGCGCCCGCCAGAGAAGGCAGCGGCACGCTGAGCAGCGAATCCTGCAGGGCGTAGATGTCCAGCTCGGTCAGCATGTGCCGGCAGGCGATCAGGGCGACGGCGAACAAAAGGATGGTGACGCCCAACCCGATGGGTTGACGGTACTTGCTCACCAGTTCGCGTGGGCGCAATCGTTTCGGGGGAGCCGGAGGATGCTCCGTCACTGCTTCATTTGTGTCGGACGGGTTGGCGCGCATCAATCACTCCTTGGATCGTGCGCGACAGGATGGAGGTATACAGCCAAGTTACCAATCCCTACGCAAAAAATAATTCAGGATGTTAGCGCTTCAACGTCTAACGGGCGAATACCACGGGTACGTATCAGTGACCGTTCAGTCTAGGTTCAGTCGCTGGCCAGCGTATCGGCAGGGGCGATTAAAACTATTGCCCCGGCAACATACAGTAACAAGACCTCTCGGATGAACGCACCCCGGTAATGGGATGTGACAAGGATTCCGACCCGCTGTTCGTGAGCTTTCAGCGAGGCAAAAAAAAGGCCACTCTTTCGAGTAGCCTTTTTAGATGTTGGTTGCGGGAGCCGGATTTGAACCGACGACCTTCGGGTTATGAGCCCGACGAGCTACCAGACTGCTCCATCCCGCGTCTGTGTGGCGGCATTCTACAGTCGAACGACAAAGTGTCAACCTTTAATGCCAAGGATCGACAAAATAACCGTATCGGGAGCGTTGGGTCGCCTAAGTGGCGGTTGGACAAGGCTTTTATCGAAATCCGCGCCGAAGGGCAGGTCGCCGTCATCCATGGACCCGGTTTAATTCATATGAAGAGGTGAGGGGGGTAACGATGGGGGCGGGCTTGCTCAAACAGCGGCCACAAAAAAGGCCACTCTTTCGAGTAGCCTTTTTTGATGTTTGGTTGCGGGAGCCGGATTTGAACCGACGACCTTCGGGTTATGAGCCCGACGAGCTACCAGACTGCTCCATCCCGCGTCTGTGTGGCGGCATTCTACAGAGGATCGCCGGGGTGTCAAGCAATCGGCAGAAAAAAATGCTTTTTCTTCAAGCGGTTAGCGTGGCGGGTGGGACGGATATCGGTGGCGCGCCTCGGTTTAGGGGTATTTTGGCTGGTTGGGTGGCGCGCACATTCCGTAGGGAGCGAGGCTTATTAAGTGTCAGAAAGTCGCGTGAATGAGATACTGCGCGACCGTTTTCCTACGACCCCATGTGATGCCGCAGCGCAAAATCATCCATATCGACTGTGATTGCTTCTACGCCGCGATTGAGATGCGCGATGACCCGCGCCTGGCCGGCAAGCCCCTTGCAGTGGGTGGGTCGGCAGAACGGCGGGGTGTGATCGCCACCTGCAACTATGAGGCCCGGGCCTACGGCATTCGCTCCGCGATGTCATCCCGTCATGCGCTGACACTGTGCCCGGACCTCACCATCGTCAAACCGAGGATGGATGCCTATAAAGAAGCATCGAAAGAGATCCAGACGATCTTCCGCGACTACACCGACCTGATCGAGCCGCTGTCGCTGGATGAGGCTTATCTGGATGTCACGGAATGCGAGCATTTTGCCGGCAGCGCGACGCGCATCGCCCAGGACATTCGGCGGCGGGTCTCCAATCAGCTGCACATCACGGTTTCCGCCGGCGTTGCCCCGAACAAGTTTCTGGCCAAGATCGCCAGTGACTGGAAAAAGCCCAACGGGCTGTTCGTGATCACGCCTGATCAGATTGAAGACTTCGTCGCCCAGTTGCCAGTGTCCAAATTGCACGGTGTCGGCAAAGTCACCGCCGACAAGCTTGGCCGCCTCGGCATCATCACCTGCACCGATCTGCGCGGCTGGAGCAAGTTGTCGCTGGTGCGGGAATTCGGCTCGTTCGGCGAGCGGCTGTGGAATCTGGCCCATGGTGTGGATGAGCGTCCCGTGCAGAACGACAATCGGCGCCAGTCGGTCAGCGTCGAAAACACCTACGACACCGATCTGCCGGACCTCGCCAGTTGTTTGCTGATGTTGCCGGCGTTGTTGGAAACGTTGAACGACCGCATCGGGCGGATCGACAGCCTTTACCGCCCCGGCAAGCCGTTCGTGAAGGTCAAGTTTCACGACTTCACCCAAACGACGCTGGAACAGGCGGGGGCAGGGCGGGACTTGAGCAGTTACGAGCAACTGCTGACCCAGGCGTTCGCACGCGGTGGCAAGCCTGTGCGATTGCTGGGAATCGGCGTGCGTCTGCATGACCTTCGTGCTGCCCATGAACAGCTGGAGTTGTTCAGCTGAGGCTGGTTCAGGCCAGGTTATTCGCTGCCCGGCGGCACTGCGACCAGTCGACCGGCGTCTTTTGCCAGTGACCGAAGGAATTCGTGCTGCAACTGCGGATCGTTGCGGGTCAGTTCGATCAATGACTGTTCCAGCTCACTGGCTTCTTCTTCCAGGCCCAGCTCGGACAGACGCTTGACGCGATGCACCCACTGGCTGACTTCGTCGTCTTCCAGATCGTCGTAAATCAGGTCATGGGCTTCAATCAGCTTGCCGCGCAGTGATTTGCTCAGCGGCAGTGTGGCAGTTGCCTGGACGTTGCTCTGGTCATCCTGAACCTTGATGTTCAGCTGGGTGACATAACTCAGGTTCTGCTCGGCGAACGGGCTGTCCAGCAGATTCACCCGCAGCACGCCGTTACGGTCCGTATTCAGCTCGTGGGCCTCTTTGCCCGCAGTGACTTCAACCGGCGCTTCACTCCACGGCAGGCTCGAATGCTCGACGCGATGATCGCGCTGCACCTCGTCGATACCGGCCAGGTTCTGTTGAGCGCGTCCATGGGAGGGTGCATTCATGAACGGGTTGACGCCCGCGACCCCGTAAGTGAGCCAGTCCTTGGTGACACTGTCCGGCAGGCTGCCGAACGTCAGCACGTTGACCACGTTGGCGCCGACGCCCGCGACGATGGCCACGGCGCCCAGGGGGATTTCATAGACTTCCCGCCAAGGCTGATACGGCGTGTACCGGTCGTAGTGGCGGGTGACTTCGAATTCAGTGATGTCGAAGGTTTTCAGCTCGTGGATGCGTATCCGGCGCTGGGGCAATTCCAGCGTCTTGGGCTCGCCAAGGTCGACCTGAAAACTGTGGTCGAGCAATTTGCGCTCGACACGTTCTTCATGCTCGCTGCGCTGGGACAGATGATTGGCACAGCCGCCGAGAACCAGGCTGGTGCACAACACAGTGCCCGCGAGACGTGAGGTATTTCGCTTGAACATGAGATCTCTAGGTGCAGGTAAGGCGCATCGCAGAGGCGTGGCGGATGAAAGCGCGCCTGCACAATCGCAGGCGCGCCATCCGGTCAGCGCTTGATCCGGTCCTTGATGAAAGACAACACATCGGCAACAGGCAGGGCCTGCGCTTCGGCTTCGGTGCGGCTCTTGTATTCGAGGTTGCCCTCAGCAAGACCACGGTCACTGACCACGATGCGATGCGGAATGCCGATCAGTTCCATGTCGGCAAACTTGATCCCCGGGCTGGTCTTCTTGTCGCGGTCATCCAGCAACACTTCGAAGCCCGCCGCCGTCAGTTCGGCGTACAGCTTGTCGGTTGCCTCTTTGACTGCATCGGTTTCGTAGCGCAGCGGCACGAGGGCGATCTGGAAAGGCGCGAGCGCGTCGCTCCAGATGATGCCGTTTGCGTCGTTGTTCTGCTCGATCGCAGCCGCCACAACGCGGGACACACCAATGCCGTAGCAACCCATGGTCAGGGTGACCGGCTTGCCGTTCTCGCCCAGCACCTGGCACTTCATCGCGTCGCTGTACTGGGTGCCCAGCTGGAAGATGTGCCCGACTTCGATGCCGCGCTTGATGATCACATTGCCCTGACCGTCAGGGCTTGGGTCGCCGGCGACGACGTTACGCAGGTCAGCCACGGCGGGAACCGGCAGGTCCCGTTCCCAGTTGACGCCGAAGTAGTGCTTGTCATCGATGTTCGCGCCAATGCCGAAGTCGCTCATCAGCTCCACCGAGCGGTCGATGATGCACGGCAGCGGCAGATTCAGCGGGCCGAGGGAGCCCGCGCCGGCGCCGATGGCGTCACGCAGTTCGGCTTCGGAGGCCATGACCAGCGGGCTGGCGACTTGCTCCAGATTGGACGCCTTGATTTCGTTGAGCTCGTGATCGCCACGGATGATCAGCGCAATCAGCTTGCCTTCCTCGGCAGCATGCACAACGAGGGTCTTGACGGTCTTTTCGATCGGCAGATTGAACTGCTCGACCAGGGCCGCGATGGTCTTGGCGTCGGGGGTGTCGACAAGGCGCAGTTCTTCAGTCGGGGCAGGGCGGCTGGCCTCGCGCGGAATGGCTTCGGCTTTTTCGATGTTGGCGGCGTAGTCGGAGGTGTCGCTGAATACGATGTCGTCTTCGCCGGACTCCGCCAGTACGTGGAACTCATGGGAGCCCGCACCACCAATGGAGCCGTTGTCAGCCACCACAGGGCGGAAGTTCAGGCCCAGGCGGGTAAACACGTTGCAGTACGCCTGATGCATACGGTCGTAGGTTTCCTGAAGGGAATCCTGGGTCGCATGGAAGGAATAGGCGTCCTTCATGATGAATTCGCGGCCGCGCATCAAACCGAAGCGCGGGCGGATTTCGTCACGGAATTTGGTCTGGATCTGGTACATGTTGATCGGCAGCTGTTTATAGCTGTTGAGCTCGTTGCGGGCCAGATCGGTGATGACTTCTTCGTGGGTCGGGCCCGCGCAGAATTCGCGATCATGACGGTCTTTCAGGCGCAACAGCTCAGGGCCGTACTGTTCCCAGCGGCCCGATTCCTGCCAAAGCTCTGCCGGTTGAATGCCCGGCATCAATACTTCCAGCGCGCCCGCTGCGTTCATTTCTTCACGAACCACCGCTTCGACCTTGCGCAATACCCGCAGGCCCATGGGGAGCCAGGTGTAGAGACCGGAGGCAAGTTTGCGAATCATGCCGGCACGAAGCATCAGCTGATGGCTGATCACGACCGCATCGGATGGCGTTTCTTTCTGTGTGGCGAGCAAATATTGACTGGTACGCATGGTCGGCCGTTGTCGGTTGCGGTGACTGGGAAATGACCCGGCATTGTACGGTGGTGGTATCGCTGAGTACAGGCCGGACGGGCGCCGCAAGGGGAGGGATTGTCAACCGTGCGCCCATGAAAAAGCCCGGCGCGAAGGCCGGGCTTTTCGATAACGAGTGTCAGACAGTGCGATTACAGGACCGAAATCGGGTAGTCGACGATCAGACGGAACTCGTTGACATCACCTTCGCCTTCGTCGGCATTGGCGCGGTGCCACGCTTGACGAATACGGAACGACAGGTCTTTGGCCGGGCCAGCTTGAACGACGTATTTGGCCTCGACGTTTGTTTCATGGTGGCTGCCGTCAGCACCATAAAGACCGGTGTAAGAGCTGTTGGATGGAGTATGAGTACCATCAATGTTGGTACCGCTGACGTAACGGGCCATGAAGCTCAGGCCGGCCACACCGTAGGGCGCCATGTTCAGGTCGTAACGACCTTGCCACGATCTCTCGCCCGGAGCGTTGAAGTCGGAGTATTGAATCGAGTTCGCAAGGAAGATCGAGTCGCCGCCTTTATTATTGTCGCCGATACCGATGTAGTCGAACGGCGTATCACCGTTAACTTTCTGGAAGGCGAGTGTCAACGTATGCGCAGCCAGGAAGGAGTAAGCAGCCGAGCCCGACCATGCGGTGTTGCTGATAGTGCCAGCTTTGGCACTGCCGGTATCTTTTGTGTTGTAGATGTTGAAGTCGAACGCCAGGGCTTGGTCGTCAGTTAACGGCAGCGCGTAGTTGATGTTGCCGTAGTACTGGTTCCAAACGTCTTCCAATTTGGCGTAGTAGAAACCAACGCCCAGATTGTCGGTGATGGAGTATTTACCACCGCCGAAGTCGGCAGTTTTCGCTTCCACCGCTGCGTAAGTTGCAAAAATGCCGCCGTCATGGCTGGTATCGTTCTGGCTGGTGCCCGAATAGAAATGCCCGGCTTCAACATCGAGACCTTTGATCTCGCTGCTCTGCAGGCTGAGGCCGCTGGCGGTCTGTGGCAACAAGCGAGAGCCACCCACCGCGAACACTGGGTTCTGAGGCTGCATGTCACCGATCTTGAGTTCGGTTTTGGAAATCCGGAACTTGGCGGCGGCACCGGCTTTGCCGAAGCTGTCGTGGTTGTCGCGGAAGCCGTCGGAATTCGGTGTGGTGTCCAGCGTCAGGTTGCCAGAACCCGAGTGCTTGTCGTCGCCGCTAAGTTTGAAGCCTGCATAACCAAAGGCGTCGACACCTACGCCGATCAGACCCTGGGTGTAACCCGAAGTGAAGTTGCCCCAGAATCCCTGAGTCCAGTCACGTTGGTCTTTGCGACCTTCGTCGTGCAGGATGTGGCGGTTGAAATAGTAGTTACGAGCCTTAACATCCAGCTTGCTCCCCTCTACAAAACCAGTTGCTTCGGACTGATCGCTTACGAATGCCGCAGCCGATGCCAATTGGGTGCTGGCTGCAGTAACTGCCAGTGCGATTGCGCTCCACTTCATCACTCTCATCGTGACTTTGCTCCTTTGGTTTTTAAGAAGAGTACTGCCGTCCACCTGTTTTTTTATCTGGCCGGCTTCTTTCTTTTTGGTGTCGGCGAAATCTACAACACGCTGACATTATTGGCGATAGTGACAAACCTATCCTTTCAGTTTCTTTACGGCCTTGTCGCCGCCAGCTTTGTCCATGTCGCTACTGAACAGCTCCTGTTTATTCAACCGTGCGCTACCGGGTCACTGTGGACGCTGAATTCATTCATCACTCACCGAATCCAGCCGCTCCAGCTACCTTGTCAAACGACGTTGAGTCCGTTCGGGTCCGGCCTGTCTTTCGACGCGCTCGTCTTCAAGCTTGTGTGTGACAAAGCAACAACCGTGCACAAAATTTCGACGAACATGAAAAAAATGTCGAAAGCGGTGAGGAAACATTCGATGTAGCCCTTAACCCACTGAATTAAAACGATAAAAATATTTTAGATAGCCTGCTTTGTAACATCAGTTGCCTTGAGGATAACGCGGGCAAATGTCACTGGCGTTACCTGTTACCCCTCCGGAGTGGGTAAATCGCGGATAGCTGTCACATATTCGCGCCTCATCTGAGTCTTTTTGGTGCGTCGTCCGGCGAAGTTGCCTGCGTTTGGTTCTCTCGGATCGGAGTCGGCTTGATGCCAGGCGTTATGCCGGTAGGGTCAGTGTCTAAAATTGAGCGTGAGGCCCGAGTTCAAAGGGTTTGTCCGAAATCCGGTGCTTGATTCGCAGCGATCAACGCGGGCCTTGATCTGCTTCATGAGCGTGCGCTGCGGTTTTTTATGCGCGCTTCTGGTGCGAGGCGGGCGCGTACTGCTCGCCGGTCAACACCAAATCCGCAAAATGCCTTGAACCGCCGTGCCAGATGAATCACGCGGAATTCACGAGTATCCTTCCCTATCCCAAGGCCTCCATCGGGGCCAGTGACTTGGCTCATTAAATCTAATCGGCGATCAGGAGTATCAACGTGTTTGTTCTGGATCCGCGCTTGCTGCAAGACACACTGCCGATTGGCGATTTCCCGCTGTGCACGCTGCTGCTGTCCAATGATTCCAATTACCCATGGTTCATCCTGGTGCCAAAGCGTCCGGACATCAGTGAAGTGTTTCAGCTTTCAGAGACGGAGCAGGCCCAGTTGTGGAGGGAAACCACCTACCTCTCGGCCGTACTTGATCGTACTTTCAAGGCCGACAAAATGAACGTTGCAGCCTTGGGAAATGTGGTCAATCAGCTGCATATGCACGTCATCGTTCGCCGGGTCGGCGACGCGGCCTGGCCTGCGCCGGTGTGGGGCAAGCACCCCGCCAAGCCTTACTCGGCGGAGGAGGTGGCCCGAATTACCACGCTACTGAAGTCGGAATTGACCGAAGCATTCACCTTTAAGGAGGACTGACCATGGAGCTCGAATCTCGGGTCATGGAGCTGGAAAGTCGACTGGCTTTTCAGGACGATACGATTCAGGCCCTCAACGACGTATTGGTTGCCCAGCAGCGCAGCCTTGATCGTCTGGAATTACAGATCGCCGCCCTGATCAAGCGTCAGGAGGAAATGGGCGGGCAGGGCGACGGCTTTGCTGAAGACTCGCGTCCCCCTCACTATTAAGGGAAAGGGCGCTAAGGGCAGGAATTTCAGCCAAAAAAAACCGCGCCTGTGAGCGCGGTTTCTTTTTGCGGCGACGTTAACGGCGCGGGAGCGCAGCGATGACGTCTTCCGCTTGCAGGCCTTTGTCGCGGTTCATCACCGAAAACTCGACACGCTGGCCTTCGACCAGAACGCGGTGACCTTCACCGCGGATAGCGCGAAAGTGCACGAAGATATCATCGCCCGAATCACGGGAAATGAATCCGAAGCCTTTGGAGGTGTTGAACCACTTTACCGTGCCGGTATCGCGGTTGCCCAAGTCCTGGGACTGCGCGGCGGGCGCGGGAGAGGAGCGATAAAAGCTGACAGCCAGGTGCAATGCCACGGCAATCACGACAGCGAGCAGACTGACCAGAACGGCCGGTTGGCCGGCGATGGTTTCAAGTGGAACGACCAGCGTGAGGATTTGAAGCACGACGGCCAGGACGAGCAAGCCGCTGACCAGGTTTTGCAGTTGATGACGTGGACCTTTATTCCAGTAGGGAATGACTGGCGCGAGCACCAGGTTGATGAGGCCGAAGAGCGCCAGGTACAGCGCATCCGGTTGGGACAGGTAAGAAGACAGCGCTTCACTACGCAGGCTGGGGATGAAAGACAGCAGCAGGGCAGCTGCGCCCGTTAGCAGGTGGACTATTTTCAACATTTCGATGACTCACATTAAGATGGATCACAAGGAAATAGCGGGTGACCTTCGGTACGCTTCGGGAAAAAAGGGAGGCGTGATGCACGAGTGTCGGTCCTGCCTATGCACTGCCGCCGGACGGCACTTTGGTGGCAGCGCGTCTGTATTTAACAGCAAAGCCGAGAGCTACTCAAATCAAGCGCTTAGCGCCCGTGCAGGCGGATGATTGCCGCCGTATGCCGGTTTTTTTTGATTGCGATCAAAAGCTCGTTCCAGAGCGGCCGCCATAAACAAACCGTCACGCCGATCGTTGCTATTAAATGAAGCGGGTCTGACCGCGGCCGTCGTGGCCGAACTAATCCCGACAGATGGCTGCGCAGGGTCAATGGTCTTGATAGAGTGGTCGGCAGTCGTTTGAAAAAAACCATCATAGAAGAGGGCTGAACATGGCAATCGATATCGGCATCAGCGAAGAAGACCGCAAGTCCATCGTGGACGGTCTTTCCCGCCTGCTGGCAGACACCTACGTGTTGTATCTGAAAACCCATAACTTTCACTGGAACGTGACTGGCCCGGCTTTCCGTACGCTGCACCTGATGTTTGAAGAGCAATACAACGAACTGGCGCTGGCGGTGGATCAGATCGCTGAACGTATCCGCGCACTGGGCTTCCCGGCCCCGGGTACCTATTCGACCTATGCACGTTTGTCGTCGATCAAGGAAGAAGAGGGCGTACCTGCGGCCGAGGACATGATTCGTTCGCTGGTTCAGGGGCAGGAAGCGGTCACCCGTACGGCACGGGGCATCTTCCCGTTGCTGGACAAAGTGAGCGACGAGCCAACGGCGGACTTGCTGACCCAGCGCATGCAAGTGCATGAGAAAACGGCCTGGATGCTGCGCTCGATGCTGGAAACCCAGTAATCAGACACGCAGTAAGCGACAACTGATCAACGAAACACAGGCGCGGGCAACGTAACGAGTGCCCGCTCCGCACTGCTGCTACCCGCCTCGCACGACTGTCCCCTCCTGATTCATCCTCTGTGTCAAATCCCTCCGCTCATCGCGCTCATCTGTAAAACGCATTCGCCGAGTTTGTCGAGTCGGGCTGACTGCAGTCGTCGGCTGAACGGGACGAAATAAATCGGCAAAAAATACATATCTAACACCCCGAGGGAGATAGGGTCTGGGCCGTTTGCCGCCTCTCGAAAATCACCCCTGCAGCGTGGCGATCTCCTACAGGTTCAGAGTGCTCCTTCTGCTGGTTGCGCCTTTTGGAATACGGCTTGATAGACACCTCTTTTCAACTGATTGCGAAGGTGCCGATGCCAAATCCGTAATCGCAACAAGGGGGACCTGCATGAACCTGAATACTGCCCGAGAGGGATGGGAGCCGACCCAGTGTCTGAACGCCCGGGGCGACCCTTTTATCGAAAATTTCAACATGAGCCTCGCCCAGCCGCACGCCAGATCGGTGAGGCTCAATGGGCTGGCCACGTGCCTGCGACTTGAGGAGGTGTACTGGAATATTCTGTCCGAAATGGCCCGATTCAACGATTGCTCCATCAATGCCGTGCTGTCCTACGTCGATCGCGAGGTTCACCTGCGTTACGGCGGCGTCAAGAACTTCAGCGGTCTGATCCGCGTCGTGTGCGTAGCGCACGTATTGAGTGCCGAGGGCCTGCGGTTGACGCCGTCCCCGACATGACCTGATTTCAGCGGGCCCGTTGCGGCGGGCCTGCATTCGCTGGCGGCACCGCGCCATCCACGCGCCGCGCCGACATCTTCTTGCCCGGTATCGGGCTGCGCGGCTGCACAGCGATGATTATCCCTATATAATCCCCCGCCTTACTGTGGAAGGCAGGAACTGACCGTCAGGTCGGACTGCATGCCAAAGCTTGCGCACCCTTGCACCGGCGACGGGCGAAAGCTCCATCGAATTCCGAATTACGAGAAGTGAACACACGATCATGATGCGCAGCCATTATTGCGGCCAACTGAACGAGAGCCTGGAAGGTCAGGAAATTACCCTTTGCGGATGGGTCCATCGCCGTCGCGACCACGGGGGGGTGATTTTCCTCGACATTCGCGATCGTGAAGGTCTGGCCCAAGTGGTTTTCGATCCGGATCGTGCTGACACCTTCGCCATCGCCGACCGTGTTCGCAGTGAATACGTGGTCAAGCTGACCGGTAAGGTGCGCGCGCGTCCTGCCGGCGCCGTCAACCCGAACATGGCGTCGGGCGCGATCGAAGTGCTGGGCTACGAGCTAGAAGTGCTCAACGAGTCGGAAACCCCGCCGTTCCCGCTCAATGAATACTCCGACGTCGGCGAAGAAACCCGCCTGCGTTATCGCTTCATCGACCTGCGTCGTCCGGAGATGGCTGAAAAGCTGCGTCTTCGCTCGCGTATTACCTCGAGCATCCGTGGCTTCCTGGACGGCAACGGCTTCCTGGATGTCGAGACGCCGATCCTCACCCGCGCCACGCCCGAAGGCGCCCGTGACTATCTGGTTCCAAGCCGCACCCATGCGGGCAGCTTCTTCGCCCTGCCGCAATCGCCTCAGCTGTTCAAACAACTGCTGATGGTTGCCGGTTTCGACCGTTACTACCAGATAGCCAAGTGCTTCCGCGACGAAGACCTGCGTGCCGATCGTCAGCCTGAGTTCACTCAAATCGACATCGAGACCAGCTTCCTCAACGAAGAGGAAATCATGGGCATCACCGAGACCATGATCCGCAAGCTCTTCAAGGAAGTGCTGGATGTGGAGTTCGACGACTTCCCGCACATGACCTTCGAAGAGGCCATGCGCCGCTACGGCTCCGACAAGCCGGACCTGCGCAACCCCCTGGAGCTGGTTGACGTTGCCGATCAGCTTCAGGCTGTGGACTTCAAGGTGTTCAGCGGCCCTGCGAACGATCCGAAGTGCCGTGTCACGGCGCTGCGCGTTCCCGGCGGCGCAAGCATGCCGCGCAGCAAGATCGACGAGTACACCAAATTCGTTGGCATCTACGGCGCCAAAGGTCTGGCCTACATCAAGGTCAACGAGCGCGCCAAGGGCGTCGAAGGCCTGCAGTCCCCGATCGTCAAGAACATCCCGGAAGCCAACCTCAACGTGATCCTTAATCGCGTGGGTGCAGTTGACGGCGACATCGTGTTCTTCGGCGCTGACAAGTTCAAAATCGTCAGCGAAGCACTGGGCGCCCTGCGCATCAAGCTGGGCCACGACCTGAACCTGCTCACCTGTGAGTGGGCACCGATGTGGGTCGTTGACTTCCCGATGTTCGAAGAGAACGACGACGGCAGCTTCTCCGCGCTGCACCACCCTTTCACCGCGCCCAAATGCTCCCCTGAAGAGCTCGAAGCCAACCCTGCGACGGCGCTGTCCCGCGCCTACGACATGGTGTTGAACGGCACTGAGCTGGGCGGCGGTTCGATCCGTATCCACCGCAAGGAAATGCAGCAGGCCGTGTTCCGTCTGTTGGGTATTTCCGAAGACGAACAGCAAGAGAAGTTCGGCTTCCTGCTCGATGCGCTGAAGTACGGCGCGCCGCCCCACGGTGGTCTGGCGTTCGGTCTGGATCGTCTGGTCATGCTGATGACCGGCGCTCAGTCCATTCGTGAAGTCATTGCCTTCCCGAAAACCCAGAGCGCTGCGGACGTGATGACCCAGGCGCCGGGCGTGGTTGATGCCAAGGCATTGCGTGAGCTGCACATCCGCCTGCGCGAGACGCCGAAGGCCGAGTAAGCCGTGTAGGCCTTGTAGAACATGGGGGCTCGGCGGACCGACCATTCGGTCCGCCCTGATCCCCGCCCATTCCGGGCACAGATTCGAGTGAAGCGTCTGCGTGTGAGCGATCAAGCGCGGGCGTGCGTGTTTCAAGGTTTGGAGCGTGTTATGGCTGGTCATTCCAAGTGGGCGAACATCAAGCACCGCAAAGAGCGTCAGGATGCCAAGAAAGGCAAGATCTTCACCAAGTGGATCCGCGAACTGACCGTCGCTGCCCGTCAGGGCGGTGGTGATCCGGCGTCGAACCCGCGTTTGCGTCTGGCGCAGGACAAGGCCCTCGGCGCGAACATGAGCCGCGACATCATCGACCGCGCCATCGCTCGTGGCGCCGGTGCGGCCGATGCCGATGACATGGTCGAACTGGGCTACGAAGGTTACGGCCCCGGCGGCGTCGCGGTCATGGTCGAAACCATGACCGATAACCGCAACCGGACCGCGGCTGCCGTACGCCATGCGTTCAGCAAATGCGGTGGCAACCTGGGGACTGACGGTTCGGTGTCCTATCTGTTCGAGCGCAAGGGGCAGATATCCTTTGCACCGGGCGTTGATGAAGACGCGCTGATCGAAGCTGCCATGGAAGCGGACGCTGACGACGTGGTGACCCACGAAGACGGCTCCATTGACGTGTTCACCTCGTTCTCCAGTTTCTACGCTGTGCGCAATGCGCTGGAAGCCGCTGGTTTCACGCCCGCCGATGCGGAAATCGTGATGCAGCCGACCACCAGTGCGGTGCTCGATCTGGACATGGCGGAGAAGGTCCTCAAGCTGATCGATATGCTGGAAGACCTGGACGACGTGCAGAACGTCTATTCCAATGCAGAAATCCCGGACGAGGTGCTGGAGCAGCTAGGCTGATCCTTTGCCCGCTCGGACTTGAGGCCGGAGCGCACGAAGCGTTGATGATCAACGCTATCGGCCTCCGGCTTCTGCCTTTATGCTGCGTCCAATTGTTCGCGTTACCTCTCAAGCTGCAGGCGTTATGACTCTTATTTTAGGTATCGACCCCGGTTCACGAATTACCGGGTTTGGCGTGGTGCGTGATACCGGGCGTGGCTGCGAGTACGTGGCCTCGGGTTGCATTCGTACGGGCACAGGCTTGCTTCATGAACGGCTGCAGATTGTGTACCGCGGCGTGCGCGAGGTCATTCAGACGTACGGCCCGGTGACCATGGGCATCGAAAAGGTGTTTATGGCGCGTAACCCCGACTCGGCCTTGAAGCTGGGTCAGGCCCGCGGTGCCGCTATTGTTGCGGGCGCCGAAGAGGGGCTGGAGATCGCCGAGTACACTGCGACCCAGGTCAAGCAGGCGGTTGCCGGAACAGGCGGTGCCAACAAGGATCAGGTGATGATGATGGTGATGCATCTGCTCAAGCTGACCACCAAGCCTCAGGTGGATGCTTCGGATGCACTGGCAATTGCCATGTGTCACGCGCATACCCGATCCAGCCTCATCCCTCACGGCCTCAATACCGCGCGCAGTCGTGGCGGTCGTCTGCGGCTCTGATGGCATTATTTGCGTTAGCACGGCCCGTCGCAGCGACGGGCATCTGGAAAGGATTTGATTCGTGATTGGACGTCTACGCGGTACGTTGGTCGAGAAGCAGCCGCCGCATCTGGTACTGGATGTCAACGGCGTGGGTTATGAAGTCGAAGTGCCCATGACCACGCTTTATCGCCTGCCTCATCTGGGCGAAACCGTGACGCTGCACATCCATCTGGTGGTCCGCGAGGACGCGCACCTGTTGTTCGGGTTCTACGAGAAGCGTGACCGCGAGATGTTCCGCGAGCTGATTCGTCTGAACGGGGTCGGACCAAAGCTGGCGCTGGCCCTCATGTCGACGCTGGAAGTGGATGAGTTGGTGCGCTGTGTCCAGGCGCAGGACACTTCCGCGCTGACCCGCGTCCCGGGCGTTGGCAAGAAGACCGCCGAGCGTCTGTTGGTTGAACTGAAGGATCGCTTCAAGGCGTGGGATTCGCTGCCGGGCACCTTCGCCCTGGTATCGGACGGACCAGGCGCGCCGATGGCAGTGGCGACGGCGGAGTCGGATGCAGTCAGCGCCTTGATTTCCCTGGGCTACAAACCCCAGGAAGCGAGCAAGGCAGTGACCGCGATCAAGGACAAGAATCTCAGCAGCGAAGACCTCATTCGCCGCGCATTGAAGGGGATGCTGTAAGTGATAGATGCCGACCGTCTGATCGCCGCCACCGGGCGTGACCGTGACGAGCAACTGGACCGTGCCATCCGGCCGCTGAGCCTGGCCGACTACATTGGTCAGCCCACCGTGCGTGAGCAGATGGAGCTGTTCATCCAGGCGGCGCGCGGGCGCAGTGAAGCGCTGGACCACACGCTGATCTTCGGTCCGCCGGGCCTGGGTAAAACCACGCTGGCACACATCATCGCTCAGGAAATGGGCGTTTCGATCAAGAGCACTTCGGGGCCCGTGCTCGAGCGGCCGGGTGATCTTGCGGCGATTCTCACCAATCTTGAGCCGCACGACGTGCTGTTCATCGACGAAATCCACCGTCTGTCTCCCATTGTCGAGGAAGTGCTTTACCCGGCAATGGAAGATTTCCAGCTGGACATTATGATCGGTGAGGGCCCTGCGGCGCGCTCCATCAAGCTCGACCTGCCGCCGTTCACGCTGGTGGGGGCGACCACCCGTGCGGGCATGCTGACCAATCCGCTGCGTGACCGCTTCGGTATCGTGCAGCGTCTTGAGTTCTATAGCACCGCGGATCTGGCCACAATCGTGTCGCGCTCGGCGAAAATTCTCGGGCTGTACATTGAGGACGAAGGCGCATTCGAGATTGCCCGCCGTGCACGGGGCACGCCACGGATCGCCAACCGGCTGCTGCGTCGGGTACGGGATTTCGCCGAGGTGCGCGCCAAGGGCGAGATCACCAAGGCGATTGCGGACCTCGCGCTGAACCTGCTGGACGTCGACGAACGCGGTTTCGATCATCAGGACCGGCGCTTGCTGCTGACGATGATCGAGAAGTTCGATGGCGGGCCGGTCGGGGTGGACAATCTTGCGGCGGCGATCAGCGAAGAACGACACACAATTGAAGACGTGCTGGAGCCCTATTTGATTCAGCAAGGCTATATGATGCGCACACCTCGCGGCCGCATGGTCACGCGGCATGCGTACCTGCACTTCGGTCTGAACATTCCCTCGCGGATGGGTGACCGGGCGGTGATGGATGAACCGGTCGAAGACCCTGACGAATAAATGCACAATTGACCGATTTATTCGGGTGATTGAGGGTCTGAAGGGCAGTCACCGTTAAGTGATGTGACGCGGGCAGTAAAAACGATGAAAAACAGTTGCCTGGCCGGATTGGCAACCTGAGGAGTAAGCACTAGAGTATGCGCGCGCAAAACGGGGCTCAGTCGTTCGCACATCGTTGTCGCGTTTATTACGAGGACACCGATGCCGGCGGCATCGTTTACTACGTCAATTACCTGAAATTCATGGAGCGGGCTCGAACCGAGCGACTGCGGGAACTGGGCTTTGCCCAATCCGCAATGGCGGGTGTCGAGAACCTGTTGTTCGTCGTGCATTCAAGCGAGGCTCGATACCACAAGCCCGCGCGGCTGGACGACGAACTGCTGATCAGCGCCGAAGTAATCGAATTGAACCGCGCCAGCCTGCGCTTTCAGCAACAGGTCAGGCGGGCTGCGGATGATGTACTGCTCTGCGAAGGGCAGTTTTTGGTGGCGTGTGTGCGCGCCGACAGTTTGAAACCCCGGGCCATTCCCGAAGCTCTGCGCACGGCCTTTGCCGGGCAGGGCGGCGCGGGTACACATTCAGAGCAGGAGATACAGCGTGGAAGCTAACGTCGTCGACCATTCCTCCATGTGGAGTTTGGTCAGCAATGCCAGCGTGGTTGTGCAGTTGGTGATGCTGATCCTGGTGGCCGCCTCGGTCACCTCGTGGATCATGATTTTTCAGCGCAGCGCCATGCTGCGCGCCGGTCGTCGCGCATTGGACAGCTTCGAGGAGCGCTTCTGGTCAGGTATCGATCTGTCCAAGCTCTACCGTCAGGCCGGCAGCAATCCGGACCCGGACTCCGGCGTAGAGCAGATCTTCCGCGCGGGCTTCAAGGAATTCTCCCGTCTGCGTCAGCAGGCTGGCGTCGATCCGGATGCCGTCATGGAAGGTGTTGCACGTGCCATGCGCGTCGCGATCTCCCGTGAAGAAGAGAAACTCGAGCAGAGCCTGCCCTTCCTGGCAACCGTGGGTTCCACCAGCCCGTACATCGGTCTGTTCGGTACCGTCTGGGGCATCATGAACTCCTTCCGCGGCCTCGCCACTGCGCAACAAGCCACTCTGGCCACGGTTGCACCGGGTATCGCCGAAGCGCTGATCGCCACTGCCATCGGCCTGTTCGCCGCGATTCCTGCGGTCATCGCTTACAACCGTTTCGCCGCTCGTGGCGAGAACCTGATCGGTCGTTACTACACATTCGCCGATGAGTTCCAGGCGATCCTGCACCGTAAAGTGCACACCAGCGAAGAATAAGCAGGTATTTCCCAATGGCTTTAATCGCTCGCGGCCGACGCAACAAGCGCAAGCCGGTCGCCGAAATGAACGTGGTGCCGTACATCGACGTGATGCTGGTGCTGCTGGTTATCTTCATGGTGACGGCTCCGATGATAAACCAGGGCGTGAAAGTTGATCTGCCCAAGGTCTCCAGCGAGGCTTTGCCGCAGGACAACAACAATCAGGTTCTGACGATCTCGATCAAGGCTGACAAGACCTATTACTGGAACCTTGGCAGCGAAGTCGACACCGACAAGCAAATGGACAAGGCAATGACCTTGCCCCAACTGACCAGCGCCGTGACCAAAATCATTGCAGCCGGCCGTGACGCGGGCAAGCAGACCCAAGTGTTCATCCGTGGCGACAAGACGGTCGACTACGGCGCTGTCATGGGCACGATGGGCGGGTTGCAGAAGGCCGGGGTCGGGAACGTTGGTTTGATTACCGAGGCCCCCTGATGCAGCCGATTCGAGAGCCGTCCGCCTCGGAAAGCTACTTCTGGCCGTCCGTCTGGGCGGTAGGACTGCACGTCCTGATTTTTGGTTTGTTGTTCGTCAGCTTCGCAATGACGCCCGAGCTTCCTGAAGCCAGGCCGATTGTTCAGGCCACGCTCTATCAGTTGAAATCAAAAAGTCAGGCAACCACCCAGACCAACCAGAAGCTTGCCGGTGAGGCGAAGAAGTCCGCTGCGCGACAAACCGAAGTCGAGCAGATGGAGCAGAAAAAAGTTGAGCAGGAGGCGGTGAAGGCGGCGGAACAAAAGAAAGCCGATGCCGCTCAAAAAGCCGAAGAACAAAAGGCCGAGGAAGCGAAAAAAGCTGACGACGCCAAGAAAGCCGATGACGCCAAGAAAGCTGCGGACGACGCCAAGAAGGCCGAAGCCAAAAAAGCGGATGACGCGAAGAAAACCGCTGAAGAGAAACAATTGGCTGATATAGCCAAGAAGAAAGCCGAAGACGACGCGAAGAAGAAAGCCGAGGAAGACGCCAAGCGCGCGGCTGCCGAGGAAGCCAAGAAACAGGCTGCCGAGGACGCGAAGAAGCAGGCTGCAGACGACGCCAAGAAAAAGGCTGCCGAAGACGCGAAGAAAAAAGCGGCTGAGGACGCCAAGAAGAAGGCTGCGGAAGACGCCAAGAAGAAAGCCCAGGACGCTGCCCGCAAATCAGCGGAAGACAAGAAGGCGCAAGCACTGGCCGACCTGCTTTCCGACAAGCCGGAACGCCAACAGGCGCTGGCCGATGAGCGTGGCGACGAAGTGGCTGGCAGCTTCGATGACTTGATTCGCTCTCGGGCGGCTGAAGGTTGGGCACGTCCCCCTTCCGCGCGCAAGGGCATGACAGTCGTGCTGCAGATCAACATGTTGCCGGACGGCACCGTGACTTCGGTCAACGTGAGCAAGTCCAGCGGCGATGGTCCTTTCGACAGTTCAGCAGTAGCGGCGGTCAAGAACATTGGTCGTTTGACAGAGATGCAGGGAATGAAGCCTTCGGACTTCGCACCTTACCGTTCATTCAAGATGACATTCACACCTGAGGACCTAGCCTTGTGATTAACCTTCTTCGAGGAATGCTTGTCGTTCTGTGTTGCGCAGCGGGTTTCGCCGCTGCCGACGAAAAGAACATTCTGGTAACAAGCGGCAGTGACCGCGCCACGCCAATCGCGGTGGTGCCGTTCGGCTTGCAGGGCGGCAGTGTGCTGCCGGAAGACATGGCCAAGATCATTGGCAACGACCTTCAGAACTCGGGCTACTACTCGCCGATTCCAAAGGAAAATATGATCAGCCAGCCAAGCCAGGCCAGCGAAGTCATCTTCCGTGACTGGAAGGCGCTGGGTGCCCAGTACGTCATGGTCGGCAGCATTGTTCCTTCGGGCGGTCGCTTGCAGGTCCAATACGCGCTGTTCAATGTGGCCACCGAGCAGCAGGTCCTGACCGGCAACGTTTCGGGCACCACAGACCAATTGCGTGACATGTCGCACTACATTGCCGACCAGTCATTCGAGAAGCTGACCGGCATCAAGGGTGCGTTTTCGACCCGCATGCTGTATGTGACTGCGGAACGTTTTTCGACTGACAACACGCGCTACACCCTGCAGCGTTCAGACTACGATGGCGCCCGCGCTGTCACGCTGTTGCAGTCCCGTGAGCCGATCCTGTCGCCTCGCTTTGCGCCCGACGGCAAGCGTATTGCCTATGTGTCGTTCGAACAGAAGCGCCCACGGATCTTCGTTCAGCACATCGACACCGGTCGTCGCGAGCAGATCACCAACTTCGAAGGCCTGAACGGCGCCCCTGCGTGGTCCCCGGATGGCACTAAGCTGGCCATGGTCTTGTCGAAAGATGGCAACCCGGAAATCTATGTGATGAATCTGGCGTCGCGTCAATTGTCGCGAGTGACCAACGATTCTTCCATTGATACAGAACCGTTCTTCGGTAAAGACGGCTCCACGCTTTATTTCACGTCTGACCGCGGCGGCAAGCCACAAATCTATAAAACCAATATTAATGGCGGAGGGGCAGAGCGCGTTACTTTCATCGGTAACTACAATGCCAACCCTAAGTTATCGGCGGATGAAAAGACTCTGGTGATGATCCATCGTCAAGATGGCTTCACTAACTTCAAGGTGGCAGCTCAGGATTTGCAGCGCGGTAGCGTAAAAATCCTCACAGACAGCAACCTTGATGAGTCGCCTACTGTTGCGCCTAACGGCACCATGGTAATCTACGCCACCCGCCAGCAGGGCCGGGGAGTCTTGATGCTCGTGTCCATTAATGGACGCGTAAGGCTCCCGCTTCCTACCGCTCAAGGCGAAGTCAGAGAACCTTCCTGGTCCCCTTACCTGAACTGACGCGGCGCTTTACGTTGTACTTAACACACTTGGGGTTCATTAGGAGTTTTACGATGGAAATGCTGAAGTTTGGTAAATTTGCTGCGCTGGCTCTGGCCATGGCTGTAGCTGTAGGTTGCTCGTCCAAAGGCGGCGACAATGCCGGTGCTGGCGGCGCTGCTGTTGATCCTAACGCTGGTTACGGCGCTAACTCTGGCGCTGTTGATGGCAGCCTGAGCGAAGAAGCTGCTCTGCGCGCTATCACCACTTTCTACTTCGAATACGACAGTTCCGACCTGAAGCCAGAAGCCATGCGCGCTCTGGACGTTCACGCCAAAGACCTGAAAGCCAACGGCGCTCGCGTAGTTCTGGAAGGCAACACCGACGAACGCGGTACTCGCGAATACAACTTGGCACTGGGCGAGCGTCGTGCGAAAGCCGTTCAACGCTACCTGGTTCTGCAAGGCGTTTCGCCAGCTCAGCTGGAACTCGTTTCCTACGGTGAAGAGCGTCCAGTTGCTACCGGTAACGACGAGCAATCGTGGGCTCAAAACCGTCGCGTTGAACTGCGTAAGTAATTTGACATGCGAACGTGCCGACGTGCTTTAACCGTTTTGGCTCTCACCCTTCCTCTTGCAGCGATGGGTGCGGTTCCTGTGGTCGATGACAACTCTGGCTCTGCTGGTAGCAGTTATCCGCCATCGGGTTATGGCACGTCTGGCGCCTACGCCGGGGGTGCGGCTACGGCCGCGCCTTCGGCGCAAGGTCAGCTGTTCATGCAATTGCAGCAAATGCAGGACGAAATTTCGCGCTTGCGCGGAATAGTGGAAGTCCAGCAGAACGATATCCAGCAGATGAAGCAAGAAGCGCTGGATCGTTACAAAGATCTCGATTCCCGTATCGGAGCTGGAGGCGCATCTGCCCCATCAGCTACCAACAATTCCGCATCCGACGGTGGCAGCAATGCCGGCGGAGCACCCGCGTCATCAGCCGCCCAAGCGCCTCAGGCGAGCAGCGAACCCGGTGACCCAGCGAAAGAAAAGCTTTATTACGATGCTGCTTTCGATCTGATCAAGGCGAAAGACTTCGACAAGGCCAGTCAGGCTTTTGCGGCGTTCCTGCGCAAATACCCGAACAGCCAGTACGCGGGCAATGCTCAATACTGGTTGGGCGAAGTGAATCTCGCCAAGGGCGACCTTCAAGGTGCCGGTCAGGCCTTCGCAAAGGTCAGTCAGCTTTACCCAAAGCACGCCAAAGTGCCTGATTCCCTGTACAAGCTGGCGGACGTTGAACGTCGACTGGGTCACACTGACAAAGTGAAGGGTATTCTTCAGCAAGTGGTTGCTCAGTATCCGGGCACTTCAGCCGCCCAGTTGGCTCAGCGAGACCTGCAGCGTCTCTGATTGCTACTCAATCTGACCGCTGATTCAAGAAAGCCGCGCATTGCGCGGCTTTCTTCGTTAGAATTCCGCCCCCGAAATTCCGGTATTGATTACGCTTCTGTGGATTCTGCGTGCGCAGGGTTTACAGAAGTGCCTGACGGAGGCGGATGGCCTGTTTAGCCGTTACGCCCGTGGCCCCTATGCAAGACACATTACGCATCACCGAAGTTTTCTACTCTCTGCAGGGTGAAACGCGCACGGCAGGCTTGCCTACCGTTTTCGTGCGACTCACCGGCTGCCCTTTGCGTTGCGGTTACTGCGACAGCGAATATGCCTTCACGGGCGGAACGATCCAGACCCTCGACTCATTGATGGAGCAGGTTGCCAGCTACCGCCCGCGCTACGTCTGCGTCACAGGCGGCGAGCCCCTTGCTCAGCCGAACGCTATTCCTTTGCTTCAGCGGCTGTGTGACGCGGGCTACGAGGTTTCTCTGGAAACCAGCGGCGCGCTGGACATCTCGAAAGTCGATCCCCGCGTGAGCCGCGTCGTCGACTTGAAGACCCCTGGTTCAAAAGAAGTGACACGCAACCGATACGAAAATATTGACCTGCTCACGCCCAACGACCAGATCAAATTCGTGATTTGTTCGCGGGAAGATTACGACTGGGCCGTCTCGAAGATCATTCAGTACGGTCTGGACCGTCGCGCCGGCGAAGTGCTGTTTTCCCCTGTCCATCGCGATCTGAACGTCAGAGACCTGGCCGACTGGATCGTTGCCGACAACCTCCCGGTGCGCCTGCAATTGCAGTTGCATAAAATCCTCTGGAACGACGAACCGGGGCGCTGAATGAGTGAGCAATCGATGACTGAGAAAAGAGCGGTAATCCTGCTGTCCGGCGGCCTGGATTCGGCCACCGTGGTGGCAATGGCCAAGGCCGATGGCTTCAGCTGCTACACCATGAGCTTCGACTACGGCCAGCGGCATCGCGCCGAGTTGCAGGCGGCGGAGCGGGTAGCGGCGGATATGGGCGTCGTTGAGCACAAGGTCATCGGCCTTAACCTCAACGGCATTGGCGGGTCTGCGCTGACTGACAGCAGCATCGCGGTGCCGGAGACGCCGGGCGAAGGCATACCGGTGACATACGTGCCGGCGCGCAATACCGTTTTCCTCTCTCTCGCGTTGGGCTGGGCCGAAGTGCTCGGCGCACGGGATATCTTCATCGGGGTCAACGCCGTGGATTACTCCGGCTACCCAGATTGCCGTCCGGAGTTCGTCGAGTCGTTCGAGCGCATGGCCAATCTCGCCACCAAGGCTGGCGTGGAAGGGCAGGGCTTCAGGATACAGGCGCCGCTGCAGATGCTGAGCAAGGCCGATATCGTCAAAACCGGTACGCGTCTGGGTTTGGATTACGGGTTGACGGTTTCCTGCTATCAAGCCGACGAGCAGGGGCGTGCGTGCGGAAAATGCGACAGCTGCCGCTTGCGTGCTGAGGGCTTCGCGGCGGCGGGTGTGACGGACCCGACGCGTTATTTTTAAATTATTTTCGCTTGGGTATTGAATTACTGTGAAATATCAGTAATATACGCGCCACAACGAAGCGGGTCGTTAGCTCAGTTGGTAGAGCAGTTGGCTTTTAACCAATTGGTCGTAGGTTCGAATCCCACACGACCCACCATTTCGAAAATCTGGAAGGCCCATGAAAATGCGGATTTCCAGATTTTTTTTTGCCTGTCTGAAAAGCAGTAGGGCGTGAGTAAAGCTGCGAACTGAGGCGATGCAACTGGGAACTGGGCACGACTATTCCCTCAGTTTCGCTTTGTGCCAGGCGACTGCAGCTTGTTGAAGCTGTCCACCTCCTTTCGCCCTGCGCATCCAATCACCTGATGCGCGCCGCATCTGACTGGCCGTCTACCGAAGCGCGATGTGATGCTTTTGTGGGTCACCCCTTCCAGCGACATCCGGATAGCTCAGGTGGCCTCGCTGGAAGTCGCAGACGTGCGGTATCCCAGCGGAGCCATCAAGCCTGAGGTGTAGTCGCGCGCAGACTTCACCACGGGCCGTCGCCCGCGCATTGTCTACCTGACCCCACCTACGATCCCTTCCTGCCTTGCTCCAACGATCGACCCAGTGAGAATTCGGCACGCCTTCGCGGTTGCGCTCTCATGGTGACATCAGTAATGATTGTTGGATCCATATCTGCGCAAGAATTGTAGCTGCCCCATCAGCCTGCTTACACGGCGGGCTTTGGCAGCATCTTCACATCCTCGAATTTCGCCCCGTCGATACGGGCCAACATCTTCTCGGACGACAAACCAGTACAGGGACCGACATCAATGCAATCTAATTTCAGCAAAGGCGTTATTTTCGCGCTCTCCGCTGCCGCACTGAACGCAACCATTGGGGTGCTCAGCAAGGTGCTCATGAGCAATGGCTTCACTTCCAGCAGCGTTGCCGTCATCAAAACGATAGTGGGGTGCATCCTGCTCTCGATCGTGCTGCTTTTTCTCAAGCGTCCGACCTCAGCCGCCAAATGGAGTCAGGCAGCGATCTGCGCGTTCCTTGGTATTTTCGTGCTGTTCCATTTCGAGACTTCCGCCTACCGGCATTACGCCGCCGCGGGTGTCGTCGTCGTACTCATGGCCAGTGCCTCAATTTCGTCGATCATTCTGGGGCGCCTGTTCCTGAAGGATGCCATCACTGCAAACGCAACCGTGGGTGCCGCACTTGCCATCTCAGGGATTGCAGTGATATTCGGCGCTGATTTGCAGCAGGGTTTCACGCTGGAAGGCGCAGCGCTGGCCTCCGTCGCAGGCTGTGGCTACGGAGCGTTTTCAGTTGCGATGAAAAAAATGGGTGTTTCAGGAGGCTTGCATTTCACTCGTCAACTGCTCTTCTTCGGCAGCCTGTACCTGCTGATGCCTGCCGCTGCCGATGGCTTCGTGATAGGCGAGCTGTCATCCATGGCGATTGCCGCACTGCTGGCGCTGGCCGCGCTGCCGACCATCCTCGGCTTTTTCTGCACGACCAAGGCCATCGAATACCTCAAGCCATCCCAGGTGCAAGCGCTTGAACTGACCGAACCGCTCTTCGCGGCACTGCTGGCATTTGTCGCCCTCAATGAAGTACCGCGCGAAAGCCTTTATCTGGGAGCGGCCCTGATCATCGCTGGTTTGTGTTTCTCCAACGAACTGATACGCCTGGGTCACAAAGCGCCGGCCCAGGCGGAGCGGGTCAGTCGCATTTAATGGGGATTCATTAGGGGCTGCATTGCCGAATGCCTTGGGCTAAGCACGTTATGTCACGGGGGCTTGGAGCGAGTCTTACGGCCGTTTGTCTCTAACAATGGGTCGTAGGTTCGAATCCCACACGACTCACCATTTGAAAATCTGGAAGGCCCATGAAAACGGGTTTTCCAGATTTTTTTGCCTGTCTGAAGGTAGGTGGTCGGGTTGAGTCAGTAAGTCAGAGCCTTCCAGCCCATCTCACGCCTTGCCTTGCGCACTGCCACTGCCTTGAGAAGACGCACCCGTATCGCTCCGGACGTTATACCGCTTGAGTGGCAACTGATCCGCTTTGGTTCCGTCATCCCACGCTATGGGGCCGAGCCCGTTTCTTTTGACGCGCGGTGTATGAGTGTTCGATTAGATGAGGGAGAGCAGCGTTTCCAGCTGACCGCGTTCCCACGTGCTCAGCAGCTCAAGGGGATCAGTGCCGTAACGCTGGCGGGCGTCAAACATATAGGCCCGGCCTTCGGGGCTGACGCAGCGGTCGCAGTGGTCCAGGGCGTTGTGCTCTTTGTAAAACGTGATCAGCCAGCCATCGGCATCGACGGTCATCAGTCCGCTGTCGGTCTGGATTTGAGCGGTGCTGCCCACCCGACGCATCACACGAATGCCGAGGGCAATGTCACGCAGGACCTGACAGGTGTCACGCGCAGTAAGAGGCTCTGCTGACAAATGGCTTTCCTTGGTTGGCTCAGTTTGAAGGGCGGTTACATGAAAATGCCCACCCAAGGCATGCGCCTGTGGCATCGATTTGATAGCCTCGCATCACTTTTTTGGAGAGATTTATGACCACAACCAGCCAATCCAGAATGGCGGCGCGGTACGGCGAGCCCGATGCGTCTGCGCTCACCACCTGGAACGATACCATCGATCAATTGCTCGACCATCGCAGCGTTCGCGCTTTCAGCACCGAGCCTCTGCCGGATGGGCTGGTGGAAACACTGGTCGCTGCTGCGCAGTCTGCAGCCACCTCTTCAAACCTGCAGGTCTGGAGCGTGGTCGCGGTGCGGGACACGGATCGCAAGGCGCGCCTCTCGGCGCTGGCCGGCAACCAGGCTTACATCCGACAGGCGCCGCTGTTTCTGGTATGGCTTGCCGACCTTTCTCGCGTCTCCCGTGTAGCCGAGCAGCAGCACGCCGAACTGCACGCGCTTCCCTACCTCGAAAGCCTGTTGCTGGGCACGATAGATGCTTCGCTGGCGGCTCAAAACGCCGTTGTGGCACTCGAATCGTTGGGGCTTGGCAGCGTTTACATCGGCGCCATTCGCAATGACATCGAGGGGGTCGCCAAGGAGCTAGAACTGCCTCCACACGTTTACCCCGTATTTGGCCTCTGCGTCGGCTATCCCTCCAGCGAACTGCCCGCGAAGGTCAAACCGAGGCTTCCACAGGCCGCGGTGCTTCACCACGAAACCTACGCGGCGGAGCCAGAGCCGGCCGCAGTCGCCGCGTATGATCAGCGGTTGGGGGCTTTCTACCAGCGCGAGGGGATGAGGGCAAACGGTTGGTCTGAACAAGTCGTCAACCGACTTCGTGACACCTCCAACCTCCATGGCCGTGAACATCTGGTTGAGCAATTGATCCGGATGGGGTTTGGCCTTCGCTGACGACGGGGCTCCAGGATTCAGCCATGGGGTCAGCGCGCCTTGATTGCGCATGACAGATGCAGGCCTCAGCATCAGTGCGGCGGGCAGGACGTCGTTTTGATCGTCGAAGCAATGAGGTCGCGCCGCCACAGGTGGGCGTCGACAGAACGCCGGAGATTATGAAATCCCGGCGCTCACGCTCAAGCCCCGCTTCGCGGCGGGCGCCACGGCTTTCGCATCCATCGCACCGACGGCGATTGAAACTGAAGCAATCATGCGGGCTTAGGTTCGCCCCCCCGACCAATCCCGCGGGTTGTCCTTCAAGTCAGATTTTCCACGGCCGATACAGAGGAAAGCTGCCGCGTATGCAGTCATGCGCTCAGCGATCCCTTCTAGTGAGCCGACGATGAACCCACTCAACCTCTTCAACCGATCCCGTGCCAACCGTCAGGACGCGATCAGCATTAACTGCACCGCTGGTGAACTGGATCGTGCCTTGGCAGGCGTGCGTTCGGTTCCCGTTCTGGTGACGGGTTTCGTCTCTCCCCATCTGGACATCGATCAGGTCGCGGCGCGTATCAAGCAGCGCTTTCCCGGCAGCGCGCTGAGCCTGTGCACCACCTCCGGCGAGCTGTGCAACAGTGCGACCGGTTTGTATTGTGCGACGGGCGATCGCTGGGACCGCATCGTCTTGCAGCTTTTCGAAAAAAGCGTGATTGCCTCCGCTGAAGTGGTGATGGTGCCGCTGGAATGCGAAGACATCCGCAGCGGCGGCAAGCGCATGGAAATGCGTGAGCGTATTGAAAAACTGGTCAACAATATCAAGCGTGCCCAGGTCAGCACGGCCATCGACCACCGCGACACCCTGGCCTATGTGGTGTTCGACGGCTTGTCGGCGTCCGAATCGTTCTTCATGGAAGCGCTTTACGAGTCCGGTCGCTTCCCATGCCTTTTTGTCGGCGGTTCGGCTGGTGGCAAGTCGGATTTCAAGAAGACCCTGATCCACGACGGCCAGCGCAGCTATCAGAATCATGCGCAGATTGTCTTCATCAAGACCGCTGCCGACATACGGTTCGGCGTGTTCAAAAGTCAGAACTTCAAACCCGCCGGGCTGACCTTCAGTGTCCTGACAGCGTCGGTCGAAGACCGCACCATCGACCAGGTGATCGACAGCCAGGGCAACATCATGAGCATGGTCCAGGCGCTGTGTAACGCCTTCAGTTGCGACGCTCACGCGCTGGAAAAGAACCTCGCGGAGTACTCTTTCGCCATTCGCGTGGGCGGCGAACTGTTCGTGCGATCGATCGCGCGCATCGACCATGCACAGCAAATCATTCAGCTGTTCTGCGACGTGGCTCCCGGCGAGGAGCTGGTGATGGTCAAGCGCACCCCGTTGCGCGAAGCCACCCAGGTGGATTACGAGCAATTCCTGCGCGGCAAGGGCGGGCAGCCCGTGGCGGCGATCCTCAACGACTGCATCTTGCGTCGGGCCAACAACGGCAAGGACCTGGGCAGCATGACCGGATTGTTCGGTGACGTGCCGGTGGTGGGGTTCTCGACCTTCGGCGAAATTCTCGGCCTGAACCTGAACCAGACGCTCACGGCGATCTTTTTCTTCCGGGTGGCAAAAGGCGCGTCATTCACGGATGAGTACGTGGACAATTTCATCGCCCACTACGGAGAGTTCAAGGCGTTTTTCCTGCGCCGCCAGCTGAAAAAGATGGTGGGTTTGAACCACGTCATCGTGAAGCAGATCGAGGCGTTCAAGCTCAACGATTTCAACAATGCGCTGGACACTCGCGGGCTGGATACCAAAGTGCTGCCCGTGTTCGAGGGCCTGGCCGCACTGGGTAGGGTCCTTGCCCAGGCCGGTCAGCAGCAGGAAGAGATGTCCACGCAAATCAAGCACTATTCCGGCGAGCTGCACCTGTCCATGGACGATCTGGCCGGAACGATTGACCAGCAGAACACTGTCTCGACAAACGCCGGCAATACCGTGGTAGCGCTGGTCAGCCAGGCGGACGAAGCGGTGGTCGGCGCACGGGCCCTTGCGGAATCGAGCCTGCGCATCCAGTCCATCGTGCAGGTGATTCAGCAGATCGCCGGCCAGACCAATCTGCTGGCGCTCAACGCCGCGATCGAGGCCGCGCGGGCAGGGGACCTGGGCCGAGGCTTCGCCGTGGTCGCCGACGAAGTGCGCAAGCTGGCGGAAATCACCCGCAAGAACGCGGCGGAGATCGGCGTCGACATCGACCTGCTCTCCAGCGAGATTCAGCGGGTGGCGCAGCAGATCGAGGACCAGTCCACCGGCGTCGGCGCGTTGCGCGAAATGCTCGATTCCCTGGAACACTCGAACCAGGCCACCGAAGGCACGGCGCGGCGTACTAAAGCCATCGCCGATACCTTGACCGGCTTGACCCACGCCAGACCATGACCCACGATGCCTGATTGTCGGCGATAAACGACAGCATGGATCACGAGTGAGTTATGGCGAAAAGACCGTCGATAGAGCAGCGCCGCGAGTTCGGCAATTTCCTGTCCAGCCGGCGGGCGCGCCTTGATCCGAAGGACTTCGGTCTACCGGAGGGGCCCCGGCGCACGCCGGGATTGCGCCGCGAAGAAGTGGCGGCGCTCGCCGGGGTCAGCGTCAGTTGGTACACCTGGCTTGAGCAGGGCCGTGACATTCAGCCCTCGCCGGACGCGCTGGAACGGATATCCAAAGTCCTCAAGCTCGACCGTGTGGAGTCCGCGCACCTGTACGCGCTTTCCGCGCTGGAAGTGCCGGTTGCTGCGACCGGCGGCGGGGTGACGGCCGGGCTGGAAATGCTGGTGCGCGCGATCAACCCGATTCCGGCGTATGTGCGCAACGCCCGACTCGACATCCTGGCGTGGAACGACGCCATCGCCGAGCTGTTCGTCGACTACGGTTCGTTGCAACCCCATGAGCGCAACACGCTGCGTCTGCTGTTTCTGTACATTCCGTACCGCACCATCATCCTGGATTGGGAGCAGATGGCGCGGGGCATGATCAGTGCGTTTCGGGCATCGCGCGCGTTGGCTCAGGACAAGGCACCGTTCGACAGCCTGATCGAAGAACTCTCGGCGCAGAGCCCCGAGTTCAAAGAGTGGTGGCAGGACACCGAGGTCAAAGGCTTCGAAGAGGGTCGCAAGCGCCTGCTGCACCCCATCAGCGGCCATATCGATTTCACCTACGTCGCATTGACGCCAGAAGGGCGGCCGGACCTGTCGCTGGTGACCTACATTCCCCGCCACACTGCCTATGACTCACGGTCATAGGATAACAACACGCCTTCCTGGCTATTTCGGGCTTGCCTAGAGTGACGGTCATCGCAGCGCACATGTGCTGCACCGACCGCCAACGAGGTAATCACGATGTCTGACCTGAGCACGATCTCCACCGCAAACGTCGCCACATCACGCAACCCGGCCACCGGTGAGCTGATCGCCACTTATCTCTTCCAGACGCAGGCTGAAGTCGAGCAGTTGCTGGACGTGAACGCTGCGGCGTTTCGTCTGTGGCGCGCCACGCCAATGGCTGAGCGAGTGTCGGCTTACCGTCGTCTGGCAGCCATCCTCCGTGAGCGGTCGGAACCCTTCGCTGCGCTGATCACCGCTGAAATGGGCAAAACCCTGGCGGCGGCCCGTGGTGAAGTGGAGAAGTGCGCGGCCACGATCGAGTGGATTGCCGACAACGGCCCGGCGATTCTTGCCGATGAGCCGGTCAATGTAGACGGCGACGATGAAGTCCATGTGTCCTTCCTGCCGATCGGCACCGTGCTGGCGGTGATGCCCTGGAATTTCCCGCTGTGGCAGGTGATTCGTGCCTCCGGGCCGATCATGTTGTCGGGCAATGGCTTCATGCTCAAGCACGCGCCGAACGTCATGGGCTCGGCTTACGCGTTGCAAGAAGCCTACGAGGCGGCGGGCTTTCCAAAAGGGCTGTTCACCAACCTTATTGCCGACAACGACACCGTGGCCCGCACCATTGAAGACCCGCGCATCGCTGCAGTGACGCTGACGGGCAGCATGCGCGCAGGGTCTGCCGTGGCGGCCACCGCAGGCAAGGCACTCAAGAAGAGCTTGCTGGAGCTGGGCGGTTCGGACGCCTTCATCGTGCTGGCCGACGCGAACATCGACCTTGCGGTGAAAGCCGCCGTCGAAGCGCGTTTTCAGAACGCCGGCCAAGTCTGTCTCGCGGCCAAGCGCTTCATTCTCGAGGCGCCGATCGCCGAGCAATTCACCCGTCAATTCGTTGCGGCGGTCGAGCAACTGAAAGTGGGCGATCCGTTGGACAGCGCCATCAATGTCGGCCCGATGGCTCGTGCTGATCTGCGCGATGAGCTGGATGGTCAGGTTCGACGCACTGTTGCAGCCGGCGCGACGTTGCTACTGGGCGGGAAGAAAATCGACGGTCCCGGCAACTTCTACGCGCCTACCGTGCTGGCCGATGTGAAGCCAGGCATGGCCGCATTCGATGAAGAAACCTTCGGGCCGGTGGCCGCGATCACCATCGCCGCCAACGCCGAAGACGCTATCCTGCTGGCGAACACCAGTGACTACGGACTGGGCGGCAGCCTGTGGACCCAGGACATTCCGCGCGCGCAACGCATCGCCCGGCGTCTGGAAACCGGCGGCGTGTTCATCAATGGGTTTCCGGCCACTAACGCGCGCATCCCGGTGGGAGGCGTCAAAAAGAGTGGCTATGGTCGCGAGCTGTCCCACTTCGGGTTGCGCGAATTCACCAACGCCCAGGCGGTGTGGGCCAAAAGCGTTGACTGAGAGTCAGTGAGCAGTACCCGCATGGGAGAAGCTGTGTCACCGCCCATGCTGCAAAAAAGCCGTCGCACCTGCGACGGCTTTTTCGTACCTGCCATTTGGAAGGGCGCTTCTCGATTCAACCGATCGGGTGCAGGTCAGCGGGTGCCAGGCCCACAAGCTCGATATGCGCAGCGCTCGCGTCAGCCACGATCAGGTTATCGGCGGTGAAAGTCTTGGCGACGTTCTTGTCGATACTGATCTCGAATCGGTTACCGTCAGCGTCCGCTTCGTAATCCTTGAGATAGGTGCGGTTCAGGGCGGTGTCGTAGATCACCTTGAGCGTGCCATCGGTGCCATCGCCAAGGCCTGTGTAACCCAGCGCTGAAACATCGATGCGGTCCTGAGTAGCGTCGAAGTTTTTGATGAAGTCCGAATTGCCCCGGAAGCTGTCGCTCTTCTCGACATATCGGAAGGTGTCGACCCCGGTGTTGCCCACCAACAGGTCATCATCACCGCCTCCGACGAGGATGCCGCCCGCGGTCGAATTGGTGAGCGTGTCACGGTGGTTATCGCCAGTCAGCGTCTGGTTGGCGCGGTCTGCTGCACTGTCTCCGGCAAAGGTGAAGCGATCCATGTCCTGCAGGCCGGTAAGCGGATCCCGGTCGTACTGAGTCAGGTGCACGGCGAATCGGTTGCCGGCTTCATCGGCCTCGAAGGATTGGGCAATCGCGTAACCAGCTTCATTGTCGTAGCTGTAATTGAGCGTGCCGTTGTAGCCATTACCAAGGCCGGTGAACCCCAGTGCCGAAACGTCCAGCAGATCACCGTCACCGAGTCTGAAATTGTGGATGAGGTCAACGCTGGATTGGCCTGTGCCGTCGTTCACGAAGCTATCGGTGAGATGCTCGAAGACAAACGTGTTACGGGAACCGCCGCCGGACATGTCGTCCGCTCCGCCTCCACCGGTCACGATGTTGCCGGAGCGGGGAACGACCAGAACGTCATCGCCATCGGTCCCGGTGATGACGTATTGCTTGTTGCTTAGACCATGTTCGCGGCCAGTGCTTTCTGCAGTCAGGTCGTAACGCAGAGCGAAATTTTGCGTGCCAAGCTCAGCGGCGTGATCGCCTTCAAGTCTGACTTCGAATGCCTGGCCCTGGGCGTTTTTATCCAGCGAGCGAACATAGGTAATGTCCTCGTCGGCGTTGTAGGTGACCGCCAGATCACCGTTGTGGCCATTGCCAACGCGCTCCAGCCCGAGGGCCGTCAGGTCAAGTACGTCAGTGGATTGGAAGTTTTTGATCAGGTCCGAGTGGGAGCCCTGTTTGTCGAAGTAACTGTCCGTCACCGAGGTGTAGACGAACGTGTTCCCGTAGACATAAGCGGAGTGGCTGGTGATCGTATCGACGCCCGCGCCGCCGTTGTAGCGATCCTGTGCGTTGCTGAACGGGTCGGGATCCCCTTCCTGACCGATGAGGATGTCGTCGCCATCGCCGCCAGAGATGAAGTCCCGCTTTGTGGTGCCCGTGATGGTGTCGTCATCCGCCGTGCCCACGTAGCTGTCATAGGTGCCATGAGCAGTCATGACAACCGCTTCACTCTGCAATGCCGCTTTCGTTCCCTGAGCCATTTTTTCTCTCGCGATAGAGGGGTTGGTACTGCGATCGCCGTAAACAACAGATCCAGTTGCAATGGGCATCATGAGTGTTCATCAATGCCCGCCACCACCGTGGTAGACCCGTTAAAGCCGTGTTTGTTTGGTTATTCGCCTTCGCCCAGAAACGACAAAGCCCGACATAAAGTCGGGCCTGGGGTCGGGTTGAATCCGTTCATTACCAGTTCATGGCAGTTATCTCGTTGCGAAGGTGAGAAGCGGGGAGGGGTGCGAACACCCCTCGCGCTGGGCGGTGATCAGGCCGATTTGTTCTGCAGTGCTTCGATCAGCACGTCTGCCGCAGGACCGGAGGAAGCAGGGTTCTGACCGGTGATCAACAGACCATCGGTGAGGACGTACGAGCCCCAGTCCGGACCTTTGGAGTAGACGCCGCCGAGTGATTTCAGCTCGTCTTCCACCAGGAAAGGCACCACATTGGTCAGGCCGACCGCTTCTTCTTCGCTGTTGGCAAAGCCGGTGACCTTCTTGCCTTTCACCAGTGGCGTGCCGTCGGCGCTCTTCACGTGGCGCAGCACGCCAGGGGCGTGACAGACGACAGCGACGGGCTTGCCGGCTGCGATGAACGACTCGATGAGCTGAACGGAATTTTTGTCTTCGGCCAGATCCCACAGAGGGCCATGGCCGCCTGGGTAGAACACAGCGTCGAAATCTGCCTGGGACACGCTGTCCAGGCGAACGGTATTGGCGAGCAGGGCTTTGGCGGTTTCGTCTTTTTCGAAACGACGGGTCAGGTCGGTCTGGAAATCAGGCTCGTTGCTCTTCGGATCCAGCGGAGGTTGGCCACCTTGTGGCGAAGCCAGAACGATTTCAGCGTTGATGTCGCTGAATGAGTAGTAGGGCGCGGCCAGCTCTTCCAGCCAGAAGCCGGTAGGACGGCCGGTGTTGCCGAGGGTGTCGTGGGAAGTCAGAACCATGAGAACTTTCATCGGGTGTATTCCTTGTGACGGGCTAAAGTAGGTACACCATAGTCTTGAGTAGACCAGTCGTCTAGAGTTAATTCAAAAAATTATTTGCGCGTTGATTGAGCGATGGAGAGGTCCGCGCAAATGAGGTGCATGGGCTGGGCCGCACGAGGCCGGCAGGCGTCATGGCGGCGTGAACCAGGGATGAGGGGTTGCAGATGGTGCGGCGCACGGTTGCCGTGCGCCAATCAGGCCAGGCGCAGAATCACACGCGTGGTCGCCATGGCTGTTTCAAAAGGGGCAAGGCTTCTTTCAATCTTGACCATCACGCTGGCCCCTACCCACAGTTGATACAGGCTTTGCGCAACGGCGAAAGGATTCTCGCAGGCGGGCAGCGAGCCGTCGGCAACGCCAGCCTCGATCGCGCTGCCGAGCCGGTCGGTGATCCCGGCAGTGCCTCGCTTGAGAACGGCGCGCATGGTTTCCGACAGATCGGCCACTTCAACGCCAAGCTTCACGGCGAGGCATTTGCCCTGGCATTCCTGAAACGACTGCGTGTCCTGCCAGACGCGCCAGTAGTTCATCAAGCGCTCGCCCATGGGCAGGCCGGGCTCGCCGAGGATGCGATCAATGTCAGCGAGGTAGTCGTCGAAGTAGTGCTCAAGCAACGCCTCCCCGAAGGCATCCTTGGAGCCGAAATAATGATAGAAGGAGCCTTTCGGCACGCCCGCAGCGGCCAGAATTTCGTTCAGGCCAACGCCGGAATACCCCTTGGCGGCCATGATGCGCTGGCCGACGTCGAGGATGCCTTGACGAACATCAGATGAACCACGTGTTTGGGGAGTATTCATAGCGTCGGAGAATACATCCTAGTAAGTCGGTCTACTAGAGGATTCTGATGGACGATGCTGTCGTGGGTCGGCGCGGCCCGCGTCGAACGACGGCTGCGCCCCAAGCCGTCGTTCAGCGCGTTTATACCGCGAGTCTGCCCGCTATACCTGATCCACCGCTTCAGGCACGCCCTGATCCTCACCCAGAAACCCACCGCTCTGGTGATGCCACAGACGCGCGTAAGTACCGTTCTTGGTGAGCAGTTCAGCGTGGGTGCCTTGTTCGATGATGCGCCCGTCGTCCATCACGATCAGCCGGTCCATGGCTGCAATCGTCGACAGCCGGTGGGCGATGGCGATCACGGTTTTGCCTTTCATCATCTCATCGAGGCTTTCCTGAATCGCCACTTCGACTTCCGAATCCAGCGCGCTGGTGGCTTCGTCCAGCAGCAAAATCGGCGCGTTCTTCAGCATCACGCGAGCAATGGCAACCCGCTGGCGCTGGCCGCCCGAGAGCTTGATGCCACGCTCACCGACCAGCGTGTCATAGCCGCTGTGGCCATGCTTGTCGCTGAGCTGACTGATGAACCCATCCGCCTGGGCATTGACCGCAGCGGTGTGGATTTCCTCATCGGTGGCGTCAGGCCGACCGTACGCAATGTTGTCGCGGATGGACCGATGCAGCAGCGAGGTGTCCTGAGTCACCATGCCGATGGCGCTGCGCAGGCTGTCTTGCGTGACCTGCTTGATGTTCTGACCATCGATGCGAATCTCGCCGCTGTCCACGTCATAGAAGCGCAGCAGCAGATTGATCAGCGTGGATTTACCGGCGCCTGAACGGCCGACCAGGCCTATCTTCTCGCCCGGGCGGATGGCCAGATTCAAACCCTCCAGCACCTGGCGCTCGCCGTTGTAGTTGAAGCTGACGTTCTCGAAGGTCACCGCGCCGCCGGTGGTTTTCAGCGAGTTTGCATTCGGCGCGTCCTGTACTTTAGGGCCCTGAGTCAGGGTCGCCATGCCGTCCTGCACCGTGCCGATGTTCTCGAACAGCGAGGTCATCTGCCACATGATCCAGTGGGACATGCCGTTGATGCGCAGCGCCATCGCGGTAATCGCCGCCACCGCGCCAGTGCCGACGTCACCCTGATGCCACAGCCACAGGGCGTAACCGCCTGCGCCCAGAATCAACGCGACGACCAGCGCCTGATTGACGATTTCGAACTGGCTCACCAGACGCATCTGGCGAAAGCCCGTGTGCTTGAAGTCCTCCATCGCCGCGCGGGCAAACTGCGCTTCGCGTTTGGAGTGGGAGAACAGCTTCACGGTGGTGATGTTGGTGTAGGCGTCGGAAATTCGCCCGGTCATCGACGACCGCGCGTTGGCCTGCTCCTGACCGACTTTGCCCAGGCGCGGCACGAAGTACACCATCGCCAGGCCGAACAGCACGATCCAGGCAAGGAACGGCAGCATCAGCTTCAAGGCGAAACCGCCTGCCAGCGCGATGATCGCAATGAAATAAACGCCGATGCCGGGCGCGATTTCAATCAGGGTGAACAGCACGTCCCGCACCGCCAGCGCGGTCTGCATGACCTTGGTGGTGACCCGGCCGGAGAATTCATCGGAAAAGAACGACAGGCTCTGCCGCAGCATCAGCCGGTGAAAGTCCCAGCGCAGCCGCAACGGCAGGTTGATCGCCAGCACCTGATGCTGAACCATCGTGCGCATGGCCACCAGCCCGACGCTGATCACCAGCACAATGCCGATGCCCCACAGCGCTCGGCTTTCTTCGCCTGCGGTGGCGCCGCCGTCCTTCCAGGTCGACAGCAGATCGACCACTTGGCCGAGAAACGAGAAAAGCCAGGCTTCGTAAATCGATACACAGGCGCTGAGCACTGCCAGGGCGAGGATGTAGCCACGCGCACCCCGGGTGCAGGCCCACAGAAAACGTACCAGACCCACAGGTGGCGGCGGCGCTTCGTCGGGTGGGAAGGGGTCGAGGCGTCGTTCAAATACGCGCAGCATGAGGATCTCCAAAACTGTCCAGTGACGCAGATTCTGCCATTGAATGGCGGGCTTGAGGGTTTCGGTGCTTTTTTGACTGACTCGTTCCAACCATTGCGGACGTGTTTTTACGATGCCCTCGCTTGAGGCGGTGGCGATGGCGCTAACATTGAGGGCGGGGACTGCCGGTAAGTGATCGCTCAACAGAACCCGTGCTAACTTCCCCGGCGTTTTCTACCCTGCGGACTTTTGCTCCTTACGCGTACTCAGGTTCATCGACATGACACACATCTCCGAACGCCTTCTGGTCCAAGCGCACCTGGACGCCAAACAGCCCAAAACCCTGAGCCCTGACGAGGAAGCGGAATACCGCCGCTTGATCGCCGCCGAGCTCAAGGCCCAGGACGCCGTGCTGGTCGCTCATTACTACTGCGATCCGGTGATTCAGGCACTGGCGGAAGAAACCGGCGGTTGCGTCTCGGATTCTCTGGAGATGGCGCGATTCGGCAAAAACCATCCGGCGAAAACCGTGCTGGTGGCCGGGGTGCGTTTCATGGGCGAAACCGCAAAAATTCTGACCCCTGAAAAACGCATCTTGATGCCGACCCTCGAAGCGACCTGCTCACTGGACCTCGGTTGCCCGGTCGATGAGTTTGCTGGGTTCTGCGATCAACATCCCGAGCGCACTGTGGTGGTGTACGCCAACACCTCAGCCGCCGTAAAAGCCCGTGCTGACTGGGTGGTGACGTCCAGTTGTGCGCTGGAGATCGTCGAAAGCCTGATGGACAACGGCGAGAAAATCATCTGGGCGCCCGACAAGCATCTGGGCCGTTACATCCAGCGCGAAACCGGGGCGGACATGCTGTTGTGGGACGGCGCCTGCATCGTGCACGAGGAGTTCAAATCCCGGCAGTTGGAGGACATGAAGGCCTTGTACCCGGACGCGGCCATTCTGGTGCATCCGGAGTCGCCCGAGTCAGTCATCGACCTGGCCGATGCTGTGGGCTCTACCAGCCAGTTGATCAAAGCGGCGCAAACGCTGCCGAACAAAACCTTCATCGTCGCCACCGACCGCGGCATTTTCTACAAGATGCAGCAGCTCTGCCCGGACAAGGTCTTCATTGAGGCGCCCACTGCGGGCAACGGCGCCGCCTGCCGCAGTTGCGCGCACTGCCCGTGGATGGCGATGAACACCCTGGCACGCACGCTTCAATGCCTGCGCGAAGGCAGCAACGAAATCTTCGTTGACCCAGCGGTCATCCCTCACGCCGTCCGGCCGTTGCAGCGCATGCTGGACTTTACCCAGGCGGCGCGGATGAAAAACTCGGGTAATGCTTGAGTAGCAGCGGTTAGCCGCAAGCTTCAAGCTTCAAGCGAAAAGCGAACTCGCCGCATTTCAGCTTGCAGCTTGCCGCTCGTAGCTCGCCTCAATTCATCATGTCCTTCACCGCCCGTTCCTGGGCGATGATTTCCTGCTGCCGCGCGTCGATGCGTGAGGCCAGCTGGAAGTTGTTGTTCGCCCGTCGCTTGGCAAATTCGAGCTGTTGAATCGCCTGCTTGAAATCGCCCATCAGCGCAAAATATTCCGCACGGGCCTGATGCAGGCCGATGGTGTTGCCCGACAGACCGCGGGTGTCAGCCACCTGATTCCAGATGTCCGGATCGTCCGGACGGCTCTTCAACAGAATCTCCAGAGACTTCAACGCCTCGGGCGCCTTGGACTGCTTGAGCAAGACGTCGACTTTCGCCTGATTGAGCGGGTAGTTGTCGGGATACAGATTCAGCATTCGGTCCACCCGCTGTTGAGCGTCAGGCAGGCGATTGTTGGAGATGTCCAGGTTCACGGCGGCGAGGTTGTAGGGAATATTGTCCGGCGCCTTGTCGAGCAAAGGCTTCAGCGTCTCACGGCCTTCGTTGAGCTGACCCGCCTTGGTCTGGGCAAGCGCCAGACCGTAGCGAGCCGCGTCGTTTTTCGGGTTCTCGGCCAGTTGTGCACGGAAGCGCTTGGCGGCCATGCCGGGGGTTTCTTCGTAAATCAGCACGGTGCGTGCCCGCATCAATTGATACGCCGGGCTGTCTTCCTTGCCGCCGGGCTTGGCTTGTTCGGCGCGGTTGCGGGTGTCCGCGATACGGGATTCGGTCACCGGGTGGCTCATCAGGAATTCCGGCGGCTTGGCGTCGTAGCGATATTGGCGCGCCAAACGCTCGAACATGGTGGGCATATTGCGCGGGTCGTAGCCGGCCTTTTCCAGATTGAGGATGCCGATGCGGTCGGCTTCTGCTTCGTTCTGCCGGGAGAATCGCGCCTGCTCCTGAATCGCGGCAGCCTGGGTACCGGCGATCGCGGCAATCCCCGCATCGCCCGCGCCCGCAGCGGCCATGACGATGCCGGCAAGCATCGCCGCCATTACCGGCACTTGCATGCGCTGTTGCGCCTGTACGCCCCTGGCAAAGTGCCGCTGCGACAAGTGAGCCAGTTCGTGGGCGAGGACCGCAGCGTATTCGCCCTCGGTTTCAGCGTGGAGGAACAACCCGCCGTTGACCCCGATGATCCCGCCGGGCGCTGCAAAGGCGTTGATCTCCGGGGTGTTGATCAGGATGAACTCGAGACGGCGGTCCTGCACCTGGCTGGTTTCAGCGAGCCGGTAAACCGACGATTCGACGAAGTCCTTGAGCAGCGGGTCGGACAGCTGCGCCACTTCAGAGCGCAGCAGCCCGAGCCAGGCACGCCCCAGGTCGTGTTCCTGCTGCGGAGAAACGATGGATGAACTCGCGTCGCCGAGGGAGGGCAGGTCGTCTTCTGCGAAACTCGGCGCTGCCAGCAGGCAGGCGAGGGTCAGCAGCGTGGGGCGCAAAAAATTCATGCACGAAACTCTGGGGCAGAAAGGCGTCACTGTAGCTGGCTCAATGGCTTGCTGACCAGAGTGGGGTATTCTGGAAAACTTGTAAGAATGTTCTTCCGCCCGTTGGCTTTTATGCGATGGCGGATGTGTCTATCCGGAGAGAAACGATGTCTGACGCTGTAGGACACCCCGCAGCCTGCGATGCAGAGCTGGACGCCAGCGGCCTCAATTGCCCGCTACCCTTGCTCAAAGCCAAGATGGAACTCAACCGTCTGGCCAGCGGCGCGGTGCTCAAAGTGACGGCCACCGACGCCGGCTCGCAGCGTGACTTCCGTACTTTCGCAAAATTGGCCGGGCACGCGCTGCTCCACGAAGAAAACGCTGACGGCATTTATCGGTATTGGCTACGCAAGGCCTGAGCGTTTCTGACCCCTCGCAACCCCCTTAGGATTCTTGATGTTCAAAGTGCTTCGCGACTGGATACAGCGCTACTTTTCCGACGAGGAAGCGGTAGTGCTGGCGGTGTTGTTGGTTCTGGGATTTACCGTTGTCCTCACCCTCGGCGGCATGCTCGCGCCGGTGCTCGCCGGGTTGGTGCTCGCCTTTCTGATGCAGGGGCTGGTCAACCTGCTCGAGCGTCTGCGGGTGCCCGAAGGCGGCGCCGTGGGGCTGGTCTTCGCTTTATTCATGGGGGCGCTGGCGCTGTTTCTGCTGGTGCTCGTGCCTTTGCTGTGGCGCCAGCTCATTACCTTGTTCAACGAATTGCCCGGCATGCTCGCCAAATGGCAGTCGCTGCTGTTGCTGCTGCCGGAGCGTTATCCGCACCTGGTGTCGGACGAGCAGGTCTTGCAGGCGATAGAAGTGGCTCGCGGCGAGGTCGGAAAGTTCGGGCAATGGGCGTTGACGTTTTCCCTGTCCAGCTTGCCGCTGCTGGTCAACATGATGATCTACCTGGTGCTGGTGCCGATCCTGGTGTTCTTCTTCCTTAAAGATCGTCGGATGATCAGCCGCTGGACGAGGGGCTATCTGCCACGCGAACGTACGCTGATTACCCATGTGGCCGAGGAAATGAATCGGCAGATCGCCAACTACATTCGCGGCAAGGTTATCGAGATTTTCATCTGCGGCGGGGTGACCTACATCGCCTTCGTGACCATGGGCCTGAATTACTCGGCGTTGCTGGCGATGCTGGTGGGGATTTCGGTGGTGGTGCCCTATGTGGGCGCGGTGGTGGTGACGGTGCCCGTGGCGTTCATCGCGCTGTTCCAGTGGGGCTGGAGCGATCAGTTCATCTATCTGATGGCGGTCTACGGCATCATCCAGACCCTGGACGGCAACGTGCTCGTGCCACTGCTGTTCTCCCAGACCGTGAGCCTGCACCCGGTGGCAATCATCTGCGCCGTGCTGTTGTTCGGCGGGCTGTGGGGGTTCTGGGGGATTTTCTTTGCGATCCCGCTGGCGACCCTGTTCAAGGCCGTGCTGGATGCGTGGCCACGAAACGAACCGACGGTGGCGCCGTTGCTGTAAATGTTGCCGTGCTTTTGTAGGAGTGGGCTTGCTCGCGATCGGCGTCGTCATGGTCAACCTACGATGACTAAACGAACCCGATCGCGAGCAAGCTCACTCCTACATCATGGCGATCAAGCCTGGTTAAGCGCCTGAGCCGCTTCAAGCACCGCCGCCACATGCCCCGGCACCTTCACGCCGCGCCATTCCTTGCGTAGCACACCTTCCTTGTCGATCAGGAAGGTGCTGCGGTCGACGCCCAGGTATTCCTTGCCATACAGCTTTTTCAGCTTGATGACATCGAACAGCTGGCACAGCGATTCGTCCTTGTCCGAAATCAGCTCGAACGGGAATTCCTGCTTGGCCTTGAAGTTCTCGTGGGATTTCAGGCTGTCCCGCGACACACCGAACACCACCGTGTTGGCGGCCTTGAAGTCGGCGTGATGATCGCGAAAGCCCTGGCCCTGGGTGGTGCAGCCAGGGGTGCTGTCCTTCGGGTAGAAATAAAGGACGACCTGCTGACCCTTGAGCGCCGACAGGCTGACTGCCTGTTCGCTCGTGGCCTGCACCTGAAAGTCGGCAACGGGTTGGTCGAGTTCTACAGCCATTCGGGGCTCCTTACATCGGTGCTTGAGGGCGCCATGGTTCGATCAGCGCATCGAGGTTGAGGGCGTCGGCGAAGTCCAGGAACTGGTCACGCAGCCAGCTGATCTGGGTGCCGGCCGGCAATGTCACGGTGAACGTAGCGTTGAGCATGGTGCCGCCGGTCTGCGGTGCCTGATAGGTGTCGCAGATCAGGTTCTCCAGCTCGACGTTGTGGTCGATGAAGAACTGGCACAGCTCGTTGATGATGTCCGGACGGTACGCCGAACTGACGTAGGCCACGTAGGGCAGGGCTTCCGGACGGTTTTCCAGCGAAGCGCTGCGCACCACGTTGACGGTGAAGGCGTGTTTCTTCGCCAGGTTGGGCAGACCGGTTTCCAGACGCGCCAGGGCGTCCCAGCTGCCGGAGATCTGCAGGATCAGCGCGCTGCACTCACCGTGGCGAGTGAGGCGTGAGCTGACGACCGAGCAACGGCTTTCGTTACTGGCGCGGCACAGGACGTTGGTCAGCTCCATTGGGTTGGCGCCAAGGGCACTGATGACAAGGAATTGTTCGCGAACTGTGGGGATGGATGACATGCAGCATTCCTAAACGATGAGCGGTCGGTACGCAGCAGGCCTTTGCCGGCGGGCTCGACGGACGAAGGCATCGTGACGTCGCCCCGACCCACAGCCGGCAATCGCTGCCATGAGCCTGTCATGGCGCGCGATAACGACGCAGGGCGGGGTAAGTGACGTCAAAATCGAGCAGTCGAACGAGCCGGGCAGATGACCCGTACCGATCAAAGACCGAAGGGTAGCGAAAACCGGCGCCGAGGGGAATGCTCGCCTTGTGCAAGGATCATGGCGCCAGTACCATTACCGCTCTCTTTTTCCGGCAGGAGCGGTTTGCATGATTGCGGGCAGTATGGTGGCACTGGTCACACCCATGGATGCACAAGGTCGTCTCGATTGGGACAGCCTGAGCAAACTGGTGGACTTTCACCTGCAAGAGGGCACCAACGCCATTGTTGCCGTCGGCACCACCGGTGAATCCGCGACGCTCGACGTCAACGAGCACATCGAAGTCATCCGCCGCGTGGTTCAGCAGGTCGCTGGCCGCATTCCGGTCATCGCCGGCACCGGCGCCAACTCCACCCGCGAGGCGGTCGAACTGACCACCAACGCCAAGAACGCCGGTGCCGATGCCTGCCTGCTGGTCACCCCGTACTACAACAAGCCGACCCAGGAAGGCTTGTACCAGCACTTCAAGCACATCGCCGAAACCGTCGACATCCCGCAGATTCTGTATAACGTGCCGGGTCGTACTGCCTGCGACATGTCTGCCGAGACCGTCATCCGCCTGTCGAAAGTCAAAAACATCATCGCCATCAAGGAAGCCACCGGAGACCTGCAGCGCGCCAAGGATATTCTTGCCGGCGTGAGCAGCGACTTTCTGGTCTATTCCGGCGACGACGCGACTGCTGTCGAGCTGATGTTGCTCGGTGGCAAAGGCAATATTTCGGTCACCGCCAACGTCGCACCGCGCGCCATGGCCGACCTGTGCAAGGCCGCGATGGACGGTGACGCCGACGCCGCCCGCGCCATCCATGAAAAACTGATGCCGCTGAACAAGACTCTGTTCATCGAATCGAACCCTATTCCCGTGAAATGGGCCCTGCATGAGATGGGTTTGATGCCAGACGGTATTCGTCTGCCACTCACCTGGCTCAGCGAGTCCTGCCACGAGCCGCTGCGTCAGGCCCTGCGCCAGTCCGGTGTATTGGTCTAATGAGGAAGCATTACGCAATGAAGCGACTGGCCGGACTTTCCGCACTAGCCTTGATTATCTCCAGCACCAGCGGTTGCAGCTGGCTTTTTGGCCAGGACGGTTATTTCCGCGATCGCAGCAGCGATTACCTGGAAGCGACCCAGAAGCCGCCGATGCAAATGCCCGAAGGCGTCCAGGAAGTCAAACGACTGGACCCGTTGCTGCCGATTCCGCGCAACGTTGCCGACGACACCCAGAAGGGTGAATTCACCGTGCCGCGTCCGCAACCGCTGACCACCGCTCAGGACTCCGGCGACTACACGCTGCAGAAGAGCGGCGACAACCGCTGGATTCTTGCCCAGCGCGCACCGGCTGAAGTCTGGCCAGTGGCGCATCAGTATTTCGAAGACAACGGTTTCCGCATCGCCGAAGATCGTCCGCAAACCGGTGAATTCAACACCACCTGGCAGCGCATGGACGAGTTGTCCGCATCGGTGGCCAAGCGCATGGGTTCGAGTGGCGATGCCGCCAACACCGAGACCCGCGTCCGCGTTCGTATTGAGCCGGGCGTGCAGCGCAACACCAGTGAAATCTATGTGGTCAGCGTGCAACGTCCGGCCGGCAGCCGTGATGATCCTGCATTCCCGTCGCGCAGCACTAACGCCGGCCTCGACTCCGTGCTGACCGACGACATGCTGGCAAGCCTGACCCGTACGGCCGAGAAGGGCGGTTCGGTGTCCCTGCTGGCGGCGCGTGATTTCGACACCCCAAGCCGCGTCTCTCTCAGTGAAGACGGCAGCGGCAACCCGGTGCTGAACCTGGGCGCAGACCTGGATCGGGCGTGGTCGAGCGTCGGCCGTGCGCTTAACCAGGGCGACTGGCGCGTTGAGGACATCAACCGCAGCCTGGGCCTGTATTACATCAACCTGGCGGAAAAAGCCGACAAGCCTGAAAACAAGCCTGGCTTCCTCAGCCGTGTGTTCGGCAGTGAAGAGTCCAAGGAAGAGAAAGAAGCCCGCGCCGAGCGTTATCAGGTTCGCCTGAGCAAGGTCGGCGAGAACGTTCAGGTAACGGTCGAGAAGAACATCAACACCGTGGCGCCGACGGAAGTCGCTCGTCGTGTGTTGAGCGTCATTCAGGACAACCTGGGTTAAGTGCGCTTCGCGGTTCTCGGCAGCGGCAGCCGTGGCAATGCCACGCTGGTTGCGAGCAACGACACGTATGTGCTGGTCGATTGCGGTTTCTCCTTGCGGGAAACCGAACGGCGGCTCGACAGGCTGGGCGTCAGCGGTAAACAGCTCAGCGCCATTCTAGTGACCCACGAACATGCCGATCATGTGCATGGCGTGGGTTTGCTGTCTCGGCGCTACGATGTGCCGGTGTACCTCAGCGACGGCACGCTGCGCGGCATGCGCAAACCGGTCGAAGCCGGTCTTCGGCTGGTGGGCGGGCAGGGGCTGCGCATTGGCGGTCTGGACATTGACGTGGTGTCGGTGGCTCACGATGCGCTGGAGCCCACGCAGTTCGTGTTCAACGACGGGCGCCGTCGCTTCGGCCTGTTGACCGACCTTGGATCGTATTGCCCGATGGTGCTCGACAGCTACCGCGGCCTCGACGCGCTCATGGTCGAGTCCAATCACTGCCGCGATCTGCTCGCCCGGGGTCAGTACCCGTACTTTCTCAAGCAGCGGGTGGGTGGTGATCACGGTCATTTGAACAATCATCAGGCTGCCAGTCTGGTGAACGAGTTGGGATGGCAGGATCTTCAGCACCTGGTGCTGGCCCATCTGAGCAGCAAGAACAACCTGCCGCATCTGGCCCGGCAATGTTTCGTCGACACCCTTGGGTGCGACGAGGACTGGCTACAATTGGCCGATCAGGATTCAGGGCTCGACTGGCGCGAAATCGCCTAGCGTCCCAAACGGGCGACTCGCCCCCCATTATTCAGCCAGATTCAGCAAGCGGAGCCCATCATGGAAAAACGTGAAGAACTCTACCGCGGCAAAGCCAAGTCGGTTTACAAGACCGATGACGCTGACCGCTTGATCCTTGTGTTCCGCAACGACACCTCGGCGTTTGACGGCAAGCGCATCGAACAGCTCGACCGCAAAGGCATGGTGAACAACAAGTTCAACGCCTTCATCATGCAGAAGCTGGAAGCCGCTGGCATTCCGACCCAGTTCGATAAACTGCTGGCCGACAACGAAGTGCTGGTCAAGAAGCTCGACATGATCCCGGTCGAATGCGTCGTGCGTAACTACGCCGCCGGCAGCCTGGTCAAGCGCCTGGGCGTGGAGGAGGGCGTGAAGCTCAACCCTTACACTTTCGAGCTGTTCCTGAAGGACGACGCCAAGGGCGACCCATTCATCAACGACTCCCACGTCGTCGCGTTCGGTTGGGGCACCGCCGAGCAACTGGTTCGCATGAAAGAGCTGTCCCTGAAGGTCAACGAAGTCCTGACCAAGCTGTTCGACGACGCCGGCCTGCTGCTGGTCGACTTCAAGCTTGAGTTCGGCGTGTTCAGCGACGGCTCGATCGTCCTGGGCGACGAGTTCAGCCCGGACGGCTGCCGCCTGTGGGACAAAGAAACCCGCAAGAAAATGGACAAGGACCGCTTCCGTCAGGGCCTTGGCGATGTCATCGAAGCCTACGAAGAAGTCGCCCAGCGTCTTGGCGTACCGCTCTGATCCAACGCTTCACGCGGAAAACGCTGCAAGCATCTGAAAGAACGCGAAAAAATCCGTAAAAAGGGTTCGCGTTCTTCGGACGAACTGTTATGATGCGCGCCGTTGGAGAGATGCCGGAGTGGCCGAACGGGACGGATTCGAAATCCGTTGTACTGGCGACAGTACCTAGGGTTCAAATCCCTATCTCTCCGCCATATGTAAGGCCCCGAGCGTTTGTAGCGCTCGGGGCCTTTTTCATTTGGGGGAATATTGGGGGAATGGGGGAACGTGCGATTCCCCCAGCCACCGGTTATGATTCCCCCATGGCCTACTACGAAAAACGTGGCGAGAGCTGGCGCGCCCAGATCCGTCGCAAAGGATATCCCACCTTATCTGCTTCCTTCGACACCAAGGCAGAAGCCCAGCGCTGGGCAGCCGAGATCGAAGGCGATATGTCGCGTGCTCGCTTTGTGGATATCCGCGAGGCCGAGTCCACTACGCTTTTTGAAGCTCTGAAGCGGTACCAGTCTGAGGTGTCGGTCGGCAAGAAGGGCGAGAAGCAAGAAAGGGTTCGCATACAGAAGTGGCAGGATTCCGATTTTGCTCACAAGTCGCTCGCCTCGTTGAGGTCAAGCGACATGGCCGCGTACCGCGACGCCGAACTCAGGGCCGGGAAGTCCACCGCCACCGTGCGGCTCGACCTAGCTGTCATCAGTCATCTGTATACCGTAGCGGCAAAGGACTGGGGCATAGAAGGGCTGACAAACCCGTGTCGGGCGATCCGTATGCCGAAAGGCAGTAAGCAACGTGAGCGGCGCCCAACCGGTGAAGAGCTGAAGACCATCTATAAACTCGCCGCCGACATGAACCCGGAGTTGCCCATTATCATCGAGCTTGCGGTTGAAACTGCAATGCGTAGATCTGAGCTTGTGATGCTTAGGAAAGACCAGGTGAGGGGAAAGGTGGCGTTCCTCGAAGACACGAAGAACGGCGAGCGCCGGTCGGTCCCTCTCTCATCGCGGGCCTTGGCGCTATTGGAAGGATTGCCGAAGCCCATCGCCGGGGGCAGGTACTTTCATTTGAAAGCGGACACCATCAGTAACTACTTCCCGCTGGTTTGCGAGAAGGCAGGGATCACGGATTTGCGTCTACATGACCTCCGCCACGAAGCTACAAGCCGTCTGTTCGAGCGCGGATTTACGTTGATGGAGGTAGCAAGCATCACTGGGCACAAGACCCTGGCCATGCTCAAGCGCTACACGCACTTAAGCCCGCAAGACCTGGCGGACAAGCTGGGCTGAGCAGTTCATATCGCTGCGTTCGAAGCTTTGTATCGCGTTTATTTGGCCCGCAAGTGATAATCGGATTCGACAAGTGCTCAACCTTTAGGGCCTGTGCGCACGGATCAGCAGATTAGGCGGGAAGCGAATGAAACTAGAGACGATCAGGGTTAAGCGGTTTAAGGCTCTATATGATGTTGAGTTGAAAAACCTTCCCAAATTCGGTGTCTTCATCGGTGCTAATGGCAGTGGTAAAAGTACGTTGTTCGATGTTTTCGGTTTTCTACGAGACTGCTTAGTAACCAATGTCCGGGCTGCTCTTCAACGCCGAGGAGGCTATAAAGAGGTTGTGTCTAGAGGATGCGAGGATGAGGGAATTTATATAGAACTGCAGTTCCGTATGCCTATCGCTACGGTTGAGCGGCTTGTAACTTATAGCATTTCTATAAAGCTTGAGGATGGTCGACCCGTAGTCTCAGAAGAGCGCTTGAAGTATAAGCGCGCGGCTTACGGCTCGCCGTTCAATTTCCTTATTTTTAAAAACGGAAGCGGTTTCGCTATCGAGAACGAGGAAGACTTCGACAGGCCGGATGAGGAACTATCCCGCGAGGCCCAGCAGCTTGAGAGTGCCGATATCCTAGCTATTAAAGGACTCGGGCAGTTTCAGCGTTTCAAAGCGGCGAGCGCCTTTCGACAGCTTATAGAAAAGTGGCACCTTTCCGACTTTCATATACATGATGCGAGGAAGACCCAAGAAGCCGGCTATGCAGAGCATCTTTCGCCAAATGGTGAAAACCTCGCCCTTGTAGCTCAGTTTATGTATGAGAATCATCGCGAACAGTTTGATCTTGTCTTGGAGAAAATGAAGCAGCGTGTCCCTGGAGTTAAGGAAGTTCAAGCAGTAGAAACGGAGGACGGTAGAATTGTTTTGAGGTTTCAGGACGGAAGCTTCAAAGATCCATTTATATCGCGCTATGTATCCGATGGCACTATTAAGATGTTCGCTTACTTGTTGCTCCTTCATGATCCTGTGCCTCACCCTCTTCTGTGTATTGAAGAGCCTGAAAATCAATTGTACCCAAGCCTTATGATCGAACTGGCTGAGGAGTTCAGGGCATACGCAGAGCGGGGCGGGCAGGTAATCGTCTCGACCCATTCCCCTGACTTACTCAACCGTATTGAGCTCGATGAAATATATTGGCTGTCCAAGCTAAACGGTAGGACGGATATCCGCAGAGCTAGTGAGAATGAGCAGCTAGCAGCACTTGTCGCTGAGGGAGATTTGCCGGGCACGTTGTGGAAGCAGGGCGCCTTTCCAGAGATTGATCCGTCATGAATCTCATCTTCATGCTTGAAGAACCATCAATGAAGTACTTTCTTGAGGGGTTTATTGCGAGATATCTCCCTGAGGGTGTACATGTGCAGTATCTTGTTCACGAAGGTAAGCAGGACTTGGAAAAATCGATACCCAGGAAGCTCAAGGGGTGGCGTGCTCCCAACAGTCACTTCGTTATACTCCGTGATAAGGATGCTGAGCAACCGCTTGTTCTAAAACAACGGCTCATCGACATGTGTGTGCAATGTGACCGTCCGGACTCACTGGTCCGCATCGCTGTTCACCATCTTGAAAGTTGGATATTGGGGGACCTGGAAGCTGTCGGTAACGCGTATGGGAAGCCGAACTTGAAGGCTATGGCCGCAAATCGAAAATTTAGAAACCCCGACTTGCTTTCCAATGCTAGCCAGGAGTTGGCGAGAATTATTCCGGGCTATCAGAAAGTCAGTGGCGCAAGAACAATATCTAAGCATATTGATCCCGATCGCAACGCCTCGACTAGTTTTCAAACACTTCTCAAGGGGGTACAGCGACTTGTGGATAAAAATTATATATGAATCCGAAGAGTCGGAGGCTCCCTTCTAGGTCTACCTAGCTTCGCGGGCAAGTGCTGGCCGTCACGGAAGTCTTGCAAAAAAATGCGCACGTCATCTTTAAGCCAGCAGTGCTTGCCTCCCATCTTAAAGCTGGGAGGGAGCCAAGCGACGCCCCGGCGAATCCCCTCCCTGATAGATGCTTCGGTACGGCCCAGCATTTTCGCCAGACCGTCCACCTTCACTACTTCTGATTCTTCTGACATGGCATTCTCCGTCCGCTGTATATGCGGCTGATCAATCAATTTGGTAATAGACGTAGCAGTCGACGCCTTGGGCCTTGAGTGAGCGGTGCATCGCCTGAACGCCGGCGGCTCGACGGTTACCGATGCCACCGAATGGTGTATCGAGGTGCAGGCCGCGCCGGTGCCACCCGCTGCGCTCCTGCAGGCAGCCAGGCAATCCAGCGACCCAGGCCTCACGGGCGCCGGGCATCGGGATGACCAACCGATCACAGTTGGCGCTGCCTCCATCATCCGGCCGGGCATCGGATGCGAACTTGCCGGCCTCGATGGCGATGGCAATCTTTGGCCCGAGAGCCGCGATGTCTTCTTTTTTCACAGGAAATCTCCCGCCCGCCTTACACACCGGCAGGCATGTGGATAGATGGGGAAGGGGTTACGCAAGTAGTTGAAGCCGATAACCTTCTGCGGTGCGTGAGCAGCCGCCTTGGCAGCCATGTTCGTGGCACGCGGTCAGATTGCAGATGGCGCGGAATCCAGTACCGCCGCACACACCACAATCGGTGTTCCTATGATCGGGGCACCGGTAAACCTCGAGCTCGCGGCCGTGTTTTTGCAAGCGGCGTGGAAGCATTCCGGTGCCTGCATCAGGGACGATCTTCACGGCGTCACCTGCTTGAACTCGACGACCCAGACCCATGGGTTGCTGTTCCATGAGTCGGCTCCGTTGATGGATACCCACAGCTCTCGCCAGGCGTCGAACGGATCGCACCAGTTGCCCGGGCCGGGCTCGTCTTTGAAGGGGTGGAAGTAATAATCACCGTCACCGTGGTGGATGCGGTGAATGCCTTCAGCGATGTACCGACTTTCGGACGCGGTCTCGCCTTCCCCATCCTGCAGGCGCTCGACGCGCACATCGGTGATCTCCAGCAGGATGCGGCTGTCACGCCTGAACATGTGGATGCTGGGTTTCCAGCGGATCGCGCCGGATGGGATAAGGTTTTCCCAGCCCTGACCCTTGATGCACTCGGGATAAGTCGCTCGGTAAACCGTCGGGCTCGGATCAAGGTTTGCGGGTTGAGCCCAAGTCTCGCGCACCCATAGTCGGTCGCCGGGCTGACCGTACGGACATTTGGCGCTCCACTCGCCGCCGCTGCGGGTGCTGTACGCATGGAAACCGTCTATCTCATCACCATTCTCGGCGCGGCCGGCGGTGTACTCGATGCGGTGATCGTGCCGCGACCAGCTGAGATCGAAGGGCTGTACCTTCACAGGTCGGCGCGTGACTGTCTTCCGGCCTTCCAGGATGGCGCGCACCATCGGCGCCGAGAAAAGGATCGGGCGTTCTTTGATCATGATGTGAGCTCCAACGGTTCCAAGGCTTTTGCGGCCACCTCCGCGACTGCCAGCGCATAGACATCCGGGTGCTGTTTGTCGAAGGCAGGCATGTGCTCTGTCTCAATCCACTGTCCTCGGGACGTCCCGCGAGCGAGCCATCCGGGCTTGCTGCCAGGCGCTTGGGTCCACGCCGTTACACCGATGCCATAGGAGGCGATCTGTTTGGCAGTGATAAAACCCTGCTGGCGCATTTGCGCTATCACCCGGAGGGCTGACTCTTTCCAGGGTGTGAGCCTGACCGGAGACGGCACGCCGGCCGGGAGAGTGGTGACAACAGAAGGCACCCGGCAGCGCTCGGTGGGCCACCAGTCGAACATACGGTTGGAATAGCCCCAGCGTGGGACCGCCTTTTCAGGCCAAAACAGCTCGGAATCGATGCTGAAGCCATGCGAGCAGCCTTTCACTCTGGAGTACTTGCTCGCTACCAGCACACGAACACCGAGGTGCTCGAGCATCTTCCTGATGCCTTCGCTTGCGTCCGATATCTTGCTGACGATAACCAAGCGGTGATCCGGACCGGGTCTACCGTAAAATTCATCGCCCAGTGATGGGAGTATTTGATCGGCGACCTTCGCGTTCAGGGTGAGCTTGGCTTCGACGCCGATCTGCCGGCCATCCTCATGCACGACCAGCACGTCGAACCCTGCAGCTTCAGGGTGGCAGGTCCAGCCAGGCAGGCTGTTGAACTCCAGCATGAATATCGCGCACAGCTGAGTCTCCGTGGTGATGGCTTCAAGTTCCATTGGCAAAGCTCCGCCTCGCCGCATACGCAGCAGGCAATAGGGATAGGGTGGGGCCGAGCGGGCGGCGGGGTTATTGCTGAGCGGGTGGTTCTGGCATGCTCGCTTTCAGTTCGGCGGAAGCGGCGTCTCGCCAGTTAACCGGATCTCGAAGGTAGTGCCCAAGCATCCAGTAAATGGTTACGGCTTGTTCTTCCTCAGATTTCTGAGGGATGTCTAAGCCCATCAGCCGCAGCGCCTTGGCGATGAAGTGGCAGGTGAAGTTCGGCCGCCCGAGGATTTCACGAAGATCGCTGGTCAGTTCCGGGAGAACGGCCGTCGTCACCACTGCGCTGACATCCTCGGCAGGGGCGGCTATGCGACAGTTCCAAGTCGCTACGATTGGGGCGGTAGCACCGCATTCTATGCACTCTGGCGATCGTGTTCCATCGCCATTCAGCACGCCAGCGGGGTCGATATCATCGTCAGTGCCGCAAAACGGGCACGCCTTGAACGGGCGGGTTCTCTGCGGGGTTCTCGACCGTGTAGCCCAGTGCGCGGAGCCGGGCGGCTTCCGCATTGAATGCCGGGTAGTTGAAGTCTTTTAGGCTCGTCATGGGCCCGCTGAGGTAGATGCGTTTCATGCGGCCACCTGGTGCTGAACGTTGGTACGCCATGGATCATTGGCGCGGGCGAGGGCGGCCATCGGCGGAGGGCTGACGCTGTTGCCGCACATGTGGACCTGCTCGGTCTTCGTGAACGGCTTGCCGTCGGCGCCGTGCGTGATGATGTAGTCCGTCGGGAAACCCTGCGCCCGGTACAGCTCAGCCGGTTGCAGCATCCGCAGCCGGATGTCGACGATCACGTACGGCGTGCCCTTCACCATCACGGTGACCAGGCCGAGTCGATCCTTTGTGGTGATCGTTGGCGCGGGCTGGTCGCAGCCGCTCATGTTCTCGGTGCCGTAGTAGCTGATCAGGAACGCGGCGACGCGCAGCGCTCCTTCTTCGTGCTCGGGTGACAGTTCGAAGCTGACCAACGAGCTCTTGCCTCCGCCGCCCGCAGTGATGGTCGGTGCCGGCTCATCCAGAGGCTCGCCGACGCTGGCGCCAAACTGGCGCTCCATGAAAGCGGTGACGAGTCCGTGGTGTGTCCCGCTGGCGCTGACGGTATGCAGAGGATCGTTGACGTCACGGGCATGGCAGTTGCCGCGCAGATGCACCAGGTTCGCGGTAACCAGCTGCTGCTGGCTGCCCGTATTGGTGACTGTGGTCATCGGCTCGTCGGCGCTTTTGGCGTGCGTGGCGTTGAACCCGCCGTTCATTTGCGCCATGAACGCTGTGGCGACGCCCATCGCGTGAGCGGCACCGGCGGGGCGCTGATAGTTTCCGCCGCTGGTGATCGTCGGTAACGGCTCGTCCAGCGGCTTACCCGCATCGTCGAAGCGGAACTTCACCAAGTGCGCAGCGGCTACCGCGTATTTGCCGCCAGAAGCCATGATTGTGCCAAGAGGGTCGTTCATGTCAGCCGTACGTGGCGCGGATCCGGGCTTGTCGCCGTTGCCAAGCTGTACAAGTGTCGCTGCTGCTACCGAGTGCCCACCGGACGCAGTAATAGTGCCTATTGGATCTGATGCAGCCTTACTACCATCGCCCCATCGTTGCACACCGCCCGGCCTACCTTCACCGTGGGCGGCGGTGACCATTACGGGGCTGATCAGCGTCAGCTCGCCGCGGTTGGCGCACGTCACTGTCGGTAGCGGCTCAAGTGGATCGTTGATACGGTCACTGCCCTGATGGGTGGCTGGCGCAATCACCGGGCTGACAACTGAGAAGGCCCCACCTCTCGGATAGGAGGTGACGGTGCGCAGAGGCTGATTGGCTGACTGCACCGTTTCGCCTGACCAGTTGGCAATCGGCACGATGAAGGGTGTCGCGTTGTCGATGACAAATTTCTTCATGCCTTTCGCTACGCGCCGCAGCGTGGCGGGGGCCAGGTCCTTCTTGCGGCCAAAAATGCTTTTGCCCAGATCGGAGAAATCGATGCACTCCGCCGCGGTGCGCCAGGGCTTTTGGCCCTTGGCCGGCTTCTTGGCGTGGGTCGGTTCCGGCCAGACAATCGGCTGCCCATCGCAACGGGCGAGCATGAACAACCGTTCGCGGCTGGTTGGCGCGCCGAAGTCACAGGCCTTAATCACTTTCCATTCGACGACGTAGCCCATGCCTTCAAGCAGGGCCACGAATCGGCGCCAGATGCGCCCGCGCTGCTTCGGATCTGGAATCAGGAACTGCTGGTCTACCGGCACGACCTCACCAGGTGCGGCGATCGCGCCGCCCAGCTTGATGACCCGTCCGGTGGCCTTGTCGCGCTTCGCAATAAGCCGGCCCCATTGCAATATCTGCTTTACGTTCTCCAGGCTGATGACTCGAGGGCGCTTCATACCCGCCCACTTCAAGCCGATCCACGATAGGTTGCGGATCTCGCGCTTGCGCGGTTGCCCGCCGGCGGCCTGGCTGTGGTGGGTGCAGTCCGGCGACATGTGGAACCAGCCCACCGCCTTGCCGCCACACTCAGTATCCGGATCACCGTCGAAAACGTCGGTGGTGAAGTGCTTGGCGCCCGGGTGATTGATTGTGTGCATGCTGATCGCTTTGGCGCTGTGGTTCTTCGCAACGCTGACCTTGCGACCGAGGCCCATTTCCAGGCCGGTACCGGCGCCACCACCGCCGCAGAAGAAGTCCACGACGATCTCATCGTCTTGCGGGTCGAAGCCAAGGCCGTACTGAGTTTTGAAATCGAAGGGGTGTTTCTTCTGATGTGCGGACATAAGGGATCCTCGCCAGTGGCGTGATTCAAATTTGGAAAAGGGGATTCAGGAGCGTTCGCCCAGGTCAAGGCCGATCTGACTTACTCGATCGACACAGGCGGGGTTCAGCCAGATGCATTCGGTGCGGCTTGCTGTCCCGCGCGCGGCGGAGATGCGCGCCGATGTGCTGTAACAGCTCCAGTCCGGAAGCAACTCGCTATAAAGCTCGCTCGGGTACCCGGAAAGGACGACCATTCCTTCTAGCTCGAGCAAAACGCCCAGCAGCTTTCGGTGTTCGGTGTCGTTCATCTCGTGCCGGTAATACCGCCCACTCGATGCGCCCCTGTACCTGGTGTCATGCACGTAGGGCGGATCAACGTAATGAAGCGTGGTTGGCGCATCATGTGCGGTGATGACCTCGATCGCCGGCCGGTTCTCAATCAACACGCCCGCCAGCCGCCGGCCTACTTCCGCGATCGAGTCGGGATATTCGGCCCACAGCGACTGGGCCGTGCCGTACTGACGCTTCGTATCGATGCGGAATCCTGTGACACCCTTCGTCGCTCCTGCAGAGCCGAACCCCATCTGTGCCCGCATGATCGTGCGCCTGGCGCGCTCAACAGGATCATCAGTCGACTCCCAAGAGAGCTCGAACTCTGCCCGCGAGTAAGGCGTCAGCAGCAGGCGCTCGGTCAGCGCTGCCCGCGTGGTTGTGTCCTGCAGCGTGCGGAACAAGTTCACGATGTCGCCATCGAGGTCGTTGTAGACCTCCGCATACGACCGCGGCTTCTGCATGAGCACACCGGCGGCGCCGCCGAACGATTCGACGTAGCAGGTGTGGGGCGGAAAGTGCTGGAGCACCCAAGGCGCCAGCCTGAACTTGGCGCCGTGGTAGCGAATCACCGGAGCGGAGATTGTCATGAGGGTCCTTCGGGAATGGACTACGCCTACCGCTCCACAGGAAGGGATACGGTCATGAGCGAAGACAGGGAAAAGGCGCTGTTGCTGGCGCTGAAGGCAGTTATTAACGTGGCCCGGAAACAGGGGCTGAGCCTCGACGAGCTGTCAGAGGCGGCAGCTGATGAGCTGTTGATGTACCGCGCGTATGACGCCGAGCACGTGCCGATGGCTATCACTGAGATAGAGGTAGCGACCGATGCACTGCAGACCTAAGAAACCCAACGTCCGCTGAACGCGATAATCGCCTACGCTTACCTCTCCACAGGAAGGGGTAAAGTCATGAGCGAAGACAGGGAAAGGGTTTTGCAGATGGCGCTGAAGGCGGTGCTGGTCGCGGCGCAGGAATGCTGCGTCGATATCGACGAGCTCACGGAGTTGGCGATTCAATCGATGTACGGCGAACAGCTCTACGACCTAGCGGATGTGGCTGAGGCCACTGTGGCGATCGAGGTGGCGGCAGATGCGCTGCCGGTGATTCACTGATCAGGCAGCTTCAGAAGCGGTTTCTGTTTCGGTCCAAGCGGGCAGAAACCCTTTCAAATCCTCACCGCGCATCGGCATGAGCACGCCGACAAAGCGTTCAATCAGGTCAAGGCCATCGAACCGCACGATAACTGAGCCTTTGTCCTCGCCAGTTTCAAGGTGCATTCCGCCGCCTCCGAAACGCTTCTGCCCCGAAAGCATCACACCGATCTTGTTGAACACCTCCAAGTATTCACCATTCAGGCATGGATACGAGCCCTCGAACTGTTGGCGTTTCTTTGGAATTACGCGGCGCCAGTTGGGAAACACGCCGTCGACTAGGTCGGTTTTCTCGGTAAGGTGTGAGAATTCGCCGAACAGCTCCGGCTCTGCCGAGACGTCGGCCAGGCTGGTGATGAGCGAGAACTTTTCCGCGATCCAGAGCACCGCAGCGGGCTCACCGTCCGGGCCTTTCCGGGCAGCGCAGGCAGAGAGCATCCGCTTGGAGACGGTGCCAATGAGAACCGACTTGTGATCAGGATGAATCCAGCCCTCTGGGTCGTGGATGGCGCCCATGAAGTGACCGTTTGTGGCGACGATGACAACGCCGCCGGCTGCATGGGCCTCAATCTGGACTGCATTGAGGTAGTAGCGAACATCACCCTTGGCGGCGCACTGGTGGATCGCTGCGAAGTACTTCGGATTGACGCGGGCGAGGTATTTCATGGGTTTCTCCATTGCATGCGCCGTCCTCCGATGCGGGACGGTGGCGAAAGGGTTGGTGATGGGCTATACGTGGTGACCGGCAAGGGACCGGATCGAGGAGTGAAGAATGGATATTCCGATTGATCGACCGCGCAACATCACCTGGACCGGGCCGAACCATGAAGTAGGTCGCATCGAATTTAAGTGGGGGTTGTCCACTGACCCAACGCCGAGAGGCTTCCGTATCTTTGTAGAGACAACGGATGGTAGGGGCTCGAAGCACGACGACAACACCCGGGATTCTTCATTCGAAGCAAGCCGCGACCGCGCGATAGCTTTGGTGAAGGACATGATGAGGTCGTTGGAGTAGAAAACTCAATCGTCCCGGTCTGTCCTCAACTCCACGCTGATAGGCAAGTCCAAGCCTCCGCGCCACGATCGGCGATACCTTCATTTCGTGGCGCGGGCGCGGGCGCGGGCAGGCGTTTCGTCTGCATAACATCTGGTGCTGATTGTTATGCCTGCGTGACGGGCCGAATGCTACGAGCGATGCCGTCAGCTTTGGTCACGGCGCCCTTCTTGACCATCTGCGCGATGCGTTCGCCGATCGCGTTGACGTTGACCTTCTCGGCAATGGCAATCTCGGCGAAGGTCGGCGAGTATCCATTTTTGGCGATGTAGCTGCGGATGAAGGCCAGTGTTTTAGCCTGCGCCGGGGTGAGTTCACTCTTCGTCTGCATCGGGGTCCACCTGGGCCATGCCGGCCGCTTTCAACTGGCGCGCTAGGCTTGGGGTAACTACAAAATCTGACGCGTTAGGTTTGCGTAACCGCCGCGCCTGCTCTTCGCGAGGTGCTGCAAGAAATGACAGCGCCAGATCCTGCCACAGCTCCTGAATCTGCTTGTATCCGTGATCCTTCATCGCAACCGTCATGCCCGACCGAGTGCCCAATGGGGCATCGACTTCCAGCGTTTCGATCCCCAGCTTTTCCTTCTCCTCTTTTTGGCGCCGGCGGTAGTCCGCCGAGTGCTTCGCCGCTGCTGTCTTTTCCATCTGGTGAATCTCCGATCTGGTGCGCTGGCATGCTGAGCCAGGTCTGACGCCTGCGCTGGTTGGCGCATTTCAATAGACGCCGCATCAGGTGGCCGCGGTGAATGTGATGCCGTGCTCTCGGGCGGTGAGTGCGACGGTGCGGGTATCGACGCCGAGCTTCATGCCGATCTGGCGGGCGTTAAGCCCGGCCTCTGCAAGCGCCCGTATCCGCGGCGCACGCTTGTCGCGTTTGGCCTTGAGCGTTTCCAGATGATTCGTGGTGCCCAGCAGCGGCGCGTTGGCGCTGACGCCCTGGTCAATTTTCTGGATACGGTGGCCGGTGGCGAGAAAGTGGTCGATCTGGGCGGACAGTTGCGCGATGGCCTGCTTGTGCTGGTCCGGCACGCTCTCGCCGATCATTGCAGCACCGCCTGCGACAGCGTGAACACCACGCCATCGGCGCGCGCTTCGAGGACCTGGGCAAAATTCGACGCTTCCTTGTAGCTGAAGCGGAAGCCGCGAACCTTGCCGGTACTGATCTCCACGACATGCCAAGCGCTTGCGCTCTTTGCGATCACCTGGTAGCGAATCTTCTGGGCTGGCGGCTCTTTACCGATCATGGCGTAGAACTCCGCTGTGGCGAGATGAGTGCGGGCGCGCATGGCGTTCAGGCCATCCACGCGTTGTTGGATTTGTGGGTGCATGTCCTTTCCTCAGTTCGGTGCGTGTACTCGTCAGCACTCTGGCCACCTGACGAAAGCCGATTGGGCGCAGGGGAGAGTGCTGACGGGTAAACGCGGGGTGAAAAAAAGCCCCATCTACGTGGGGCTTTTCGTTTCGCTGGTTCACGAGGCCTCCCTACGTGAGCCTTGCTTGCCGGCGCCGCCTGATGCGGTAGGCCGGGTAAATGTCGTTTACATGGCTGCAAACCCTCGGTTAGTTGATAGGCACAATGCAGGTGGGCGGTTATAGGCCGCAGCTTCGTCCGCATCGGAGAGTGATCGAAACACCAGGGCGCAACCCCTGCTTGTTTCCCGCCGCGTTTTTGGTATTGGCCGTCTCGCTTGTACCGGCTCAGGACATTCACGGGGCTTTGCGATCCTAGCGCTGCAGCCCGCTCGGGCACGCTTCGCTCACTCTCCGATGCGGCCTGGTGCTGGGGAGTACCAGGGCATCGGGCAGTTAACGTCAGGCTGACGTTGGAGCGGTTTTCAATCGTCGAAACCGTATGAAAAGTCCCCTTCTTCGCAGTCGATCAGCAGAACGGCGTTGCCGAAATACAGAGATGCGAGCATCCGTTCCCACTTGGTGCGTACGCTTCTATTCAGGGAAACCTTTTCATCGTCGAGCTGGGCGCTGTACACCTGGCCGAAGGCGAACTTTGGCTGCCAGCGGTCGCCGGTATCTCGCTCGCCCTCGATCATCACGTGCAGGTTGTGCTTCAGCGAATAGTCACTGCGGCGTGAGGAGCTGTAGATGTTTTGACCCTCTGGGGCAGGGTCGAAGTAGATGTGGACGAATTTTCGGGTGTGAGAGTCGTCCTCTGTAATCCGGATTTCTGGCGCGCTCCAATGGTCTTGGGCCGCTTCTTCTTTGTGGGCGTCTACGAACTCTTCCAGCAGCGCTTTCAGCGAAACCTCGCCGGTGAGCAGACCTTCGCCGGTGAGCACCTCTGTAATTGAGGCATCTGCTTGGGCGAGGATCGCTGATTCCATGCCTGCGGCTTCCCAGCGCTCGCGCAAAGCCGCGGCGATCATGGCGTTGTAGCGCTGCAGTTCGAAAACGTCGGTGACATTGGCCGGGAACGCTTTCTTTACTGCATCCTTTATCGACTCGCCGATGGTGCCGTAGGAGCGGAATGCGTCGTCGACGACGCTCTTGAACATCTTGTCGATACCGTCATCGATCAACTCGCGAGGGCGATCAGACAACGCATAGGCACTGACGCGTTCGGCCAGTAATTGCTGAAGGGTTTGTTCCATGGGTTGCTCCTTGCGGGTAGGTTGGATTTGAAGCTGCATTGGAATGTCGGTCCTGACCAAGTTGCTCAACTACGTCCGCCCGTTCGCATACAAACAGTTGGCCTGGATCAGCTTTTTTCATGGGGCGCCGACATTCCGATGCAGCCTCTTTCGAGGCGATCGGGCAGTTTCCGTCAGGCTGACGCTGGCGCTGGTTGTCTATCGATTGGTGCCTTCGATTTCGGCGTGAGCGGCCTGCAGGTCTTCGATCAACCTCAGCCGTTCCTCGCTGCTCAAGTGGCGCACTGCATGTAGCAGGCCCTCGTAGAGCTCGCCGTCGAAGTCGGCGCCGCTGTCATCGGCCGTGATGGTGTAGCTGATGTTGGCTGGCTTCACTTCTTGCCCCGAATCAGCGGCCAGACCAGCAGCAGGACCAGCGCGGCGAGAAAGCCGTCGGCACAAATACTGATCACCCGGGATACGGAGTCGATCAACACCACGCCGATCAGCAAGGCCACGATGAGAAACGCCCGAAGGCGCTTCACCATCTCGCTGAGCAGGGGCATTACAGATAGTCTTTCAGCGAAAGCCCCATCAGCTTGGCGGCTTTTTCCAGCACGGCCATTTCCTTGTCGTCGATGTCGCCGGACGCTTCCGCGATGGTGAGCATGACGTTGATGACGACCTGGGCCTCTTCTGGCGAATGAGCCAGATCCTTCAGCTCCTTCTCGGCGTTCATGCGCAGGATGCGATGGCCGCCGTCGTGGAAGTCTTTCTCGGCCCGGTCCATGGTGTTGGACAACTCCGGGCCGAAGCCTTTGAGTTGTGGCGTATTGGCGATGAGCTTCTCAGCTTTCTTCAGCTCGTCTTCGCTGACCTCGCCGTCAGCGGCGGCGACGTAGAAAGCGCCGTAAACAATCGCCTGCATCAGGTCGCGGTTCTGGATAACGCCCATCGCGGCGCGGGCTTCGCGGCCTTTCTTTCCGAACAGTTTGCCGAACATATTGATACCTCGGGTTGGGGTGATTTCCCGTCTGGCCCTGTTGCCAAGGCCAGCCAGTGAAATCTTTCCCATTGCCGCCGGGGTGGCGGGGCGCGCTGCTTGCCGGGTCATTCACACGGTTCTGACGTTTCGTCATCGATCAGCCGTACAGGGTGTTCCCTGTCGTTGGCAGGCTTTCCTCGTTCACCTGTCTGATCGCCGGTCGCCGGTAGAGGCAATGCGGTCTGTTGATTTGTTACTGCTGGTTTTTAAAGAGCGCCGCAGCTTTTCGCCGCTGGCGCCAGACTATCTGGCGTTGAAATTAATTTAGCCGCAAGCTAAACACCAGTCAATAGCTCCAAGCTAAATAATTTAGCTTGTGGTGAAACTTTAGGGTTTATGTTTTTTTGCTGCCGTCACTCCACTTGAGGGTTGTGGGCCGCTTGGACAGCCAGATAATATGCGGAAATACTGTACATACATACAGCAATAGAGGAGGCAACATGGCGAAGGCTCAAAAAGCTAAACCCCTAGAACGCAAGCCGATGTCCGGTATAGAGCGGCTCAACCTGAGGGTTGCGAACATGATCAATCACCCGCTGGCGCAGGAGCAGATGTGGGTGACCATCCACAAGCTGGAGACGGACGGCGAGAGAGAGTGGGAGGAGGTGATGGGCGCGATCGCGGAAGTGGACGGCATAGAGATGGTGTTCAACGATGAGGACTGTTCCGTCACGCTGAAGTGGGAGGCCCCATCAGAGGAGGATCCGCGCGTTCAGCTGCGGGACGAATTCGAAGCTGTGGAGGAGGCGGCGCCTTTCTGACGGGCGCAAAAAAGCCCGCTCAAATGGCGGGCTTTTTCAGTTACCCGCCGGCTTTGCGGGATAGCGATAAACACTTAAATTCGCAGGTTATGGTTTTTCAAGCCTTGCGAGCATTCCAGATCAGCAGAACCTTCGCGTGAATCGTCACGTCATCAATCCTTGCTGTCTGATTTTCGTAATGCTGATTGTCTGAGATCAGCCGGTAATTCTCTTCGTCCAGCCGCATGACGCGCTTGATGTAGAGGTCTTTGTGCCAAGTCAGCACGTAGATCCCGTCACCGATAAAGTCCTGCACGCCTTTGTCGACGATCACCAGGTCTTTGTCGTTGATGGTTCCTTCCATACTCTGGCCCCAGCCACTGATCATGGCCAGTGCAGTCTTTGATGTGTAGCTGACCCCCTTCTCCCGAAGAATCTCTTCTCTCACCACCAGGTTGCGCACAACCTCGGTGTAATCAGGCGGCACCTGTCCATGGCCCATCGCAGCGCGGATGTCGTACTGGCGGATGACGATCTCTTCATTCGTTGGGCGAAGGGCTGCGAAATTGGCCGGCAACAGACCAGACGAGCCGTCGTCCGGCTCTTCCGCCGCGGCGACTATTCGATCACGAGCCGCTGTCGAGAGTCCGCCCACCTTAGCCAGCATTTGCTTCACCAAATCAGCCGCTGTGGACTTTGGGGCATCTTCCGAGCTTTGGCTTGCTGCTGTAGCAGGCATAACACCCTTGTCGGTGGCCCCAAGTGAGTCGAACCATCCTCTCGGCAGGCCCTCGACCGTTTCGATTCGCCTAGCCACGTCATCGCCAAGATTCTTTGCAGTCTTGTCTGAAAGGATCTGGCTCAAGTGAGCAGGCGCCATCCCCCATCGTTCAGCGCACGCGCCTTTCTTCTGGTTACCAATGAGGCTGATCAGCTGCTGCTTGCGGATTGAATAGATGTCCATGCGCGCAAGAATGCCAGTGTTTAGCTGAATGCTAAATGTGCTCAAAGCTAAATATTCCTTGCTCTGTTATTAGCCCTAAGCTAAATTTCTCCTATGTTTTAGGAGACCCCTATGAATCACCACCTGCGTGAATGGCTTGCTGCCGCTCCTCCGCCGCGCCGTAAAGAAGTTGCAGCAGCGGCAAACACCACTGTTGGGCACCTCTGGCAGCTCGCCGGCGGTCATCGCAAGGCCTCTGCCGAGCTTGCTGAGCGTCTGCAGGATGCGTCGGGTGGAGAGATCACCATCGCTGGACTTCGTCCTGACTTGCTGTGTCTGGCTCACAAGGTGCTGCTCGGCGCTGCGTAAGCGCTCGGTGTGGAAATATTTTGCAACGTGTGGTGGCACGCAGCCACTGAAACAAATCTGAGGGTTTACGAATGGAAGATTTCTTGCGGGCTTGCCACACGACTGTGAAGGAGAGTGGCGCTGAAGAACTGGCCGGAAAGATGTGTCTTGCCCACGTGAGCCTGCTACAGCGCTCCAACCCGGATAACGCCGCGCATCACCTGACCATCGAGCATCTGTTTGGGATTCTGCTTCACACCCAGGACATGCGTCCTCTAATGGCGCTCGCTGCCGGGTTCGGCTTTGACCTCGTTGGGAAGGAGCAGCCTGCGGCGATTGATGTTCACCAGGCGCTGGGGCACGTAACCCTGGAGATTTCCGAAGTGACTGTCGAGACGCACCGCGCAATGGCTGACGGTCGCGTTGATCAAGTCGAGCGGGCGCGAATCATGCGCGAGATCGCTGAGGCAGAGAAGGCGCTGCACGTTCTCAAGGTTTCGATCAAGGCGGCCTAAATCGCAGGCACAAAAAAGCCGGGATTGCGGCCCGGCTTCTTCAACAACACTTGTGAGGTCCGATTATGCACACCACGAACACCCAGAGCAATAGGGCCACTGATGCGTCAGTTTTCCCGGCGCGGCAGAACATGACACGTCAGTCCATGTCGTCGCGGGAGATATCGGACCTGCTCAATTCACGCCACGACAAGGTCAAGCAATCCATCGAACGGCTTGTCCAACGGGGCACCGTCGTCCAACCCCCACTGGGGGACGAACAGATCAAAGACTCGCTGGGCCGTCCTCGCACCGAATCCGTTTACCACCTGTGCAAGCGTGACAGTTTCGTGGTTGTCGCCCAGCTTAGCCCTGAGTTCACCGCTCGGCTGGTTGACCGCTGGCAGGAACTGGAGGGCCAAGCGGCTGGCGTCCATCGGATACCGGCGGATTACGCAGAGGCCTTGCAGCTGGCGGCGGATCAAGCCCGTGAGAACAGCCGTCTCTTGGGCGTGATTCAACTTCAGGCGCCGAAGGTCGCCGCTATTCAACGTCTTGCAGCCGCAGAGGGCGCGATCTGCATCACCGACGCGGCAAAGCAACTCGGGCTCACGCCTTCCAAGCTTTTCGACTGGCTCCAAGCGAACCGCTGGATCTATCGCCGCGGTGGTTCCACTCGTTGGATCGCGATGCAGCCCCGAATCCGGTCCGGCTTCCTCAAGCACAAGGTGACAGCCCTCAAACCCGATACTGAGACCGGGATCGAACGTGCTGCTTTCCAGCCATTGGTAACTCCCAAAGGCCTGACTCGCCTGGCTGAAATCTTCCAGAGCGAGAAGTTCTGACATGCAGTTCACAGTGACCGTAAACCAGGTGAAGGCTTTGGAATGGGGGCTTAACTCCCAGCAAGCCCTTCTGTTTGCATTCGTCTATGGCTGCCCGAGCTGGGCCAAGCCGGTGAAGACTGATGCCGGTATTTTCTTTGCCCTCAGCAAGGCCAAAATCGTCGAAGAGCTGCCGTTGCTCACCGACAAACCAGACACCGCTTACAGGATGCTGAAGGCCCTGGACGAGGCAGGACTCATTGAGCTCTCCAGCACTTCCAACATCACGTTGTTCCGCCTGACCGAAAAAGGCACCGAGTGGAACAGGAAGCTTGATGGGTCGGAAAAATATCCGACCCAAGAGCGAGCAAAGGGTCGGAAAAATATCCGAGCTACCTCGGACAAATCTCCGAGCAAGGTCGGAAAAAAATCCGAGCAAGGGTCGGAAAAATCTCCGACAAATCAGGATACCAATAATCAGGATACCAATCAGGGTACCAGTCAGGGTTTGCAACTCGCCCCGGCTGCGCCGTCGCAAGCCGCCACTTTGACTCTGATTTCCAACGAGGCACCTCGCTGCGTAATTCCTGATGACATGCCAGGGCCGAAAGATCAGGCCTGCAAAACTTTCAAGGCTTGGGCGAACTACGCCATGGCCTACCGCAAGCGCCACAACGCCTGGCCGGTATGGAACGCGAAGGTTGCAAAGCAGGTATCTCTGCTGGTGGACCGGCTGGGCATCGATGTTGCTCATCATGTGTCCGCATTCTTCCTGAGCATCAACGATGCCCGCGTCGTGGGGAACATGCACAGCATCGGCGACCTACTGGCCAAGGCCGAGTCCTACCACACGCAGTGGACGACTAATCGCCAAATGAACGCGACCACGGCGCGCCAGATCGAGCAGACCCAAGCGAACATCAACGCCGCGCAACAGGCTGCCGAGAACATCCGCCAAGGAGGTCGCCGCAATGCTTTCCTATGACGAAATCGCCGAACTGTCAGGGGCAATCTGCGCCACCGCTGAAGCGATGGGCCAGACGATCAGCGCCGCCGGCGCCCAAGTTATTGCCGAGGATCTCGCCGGTTATGAGGCGGCCGTGATCATCGCCGCGCTTCGGGCCTGCCGCCGTGAGCCGAGTGGGAAGCTTTGCCTCGGCATGGTGCTGAAGAACATACACGCCGCCGACGGTCGCCCGGGCAAAGATGAAGCCTGGTCGATTGCCCTTTCGGCAAGTGATGAGTACGAGACCGTCGTACTTACCGCGGAAATCCGCCAAGCCATGTCTGCCTCAACACCGATTCTCCAAGCTGGCGACAAGGTGGGCGCACGCATGGCCTTCATGAGCGCTTATGAGCGCCTCGTCGCATTTGCCCGCGCCGAAGATCGCCCAGCGAAATGGGAAGTATCGCTGGGCCACGACTCGGCTCGTCGCTCGGTCGCCATTGAGTCCGCCGTGCGCTCGCAACTCATCACCCATGAGACTGGCAGCAAATACCTTGCTGACCTGCGCATTGCTCCCATCACCGAGGAAGGCCAAGCCATTGCGGGTCTGCTCACCGGCACTCAGCCGACTCATGTTGTCCCGCATGTTCGCGCCAAGCTCGACGAAGTCCGTCAGATTCTCAAAGAGAGCAAGCGGTTGAAAGAGCGCGATCGCCTGAAGCAAGCGCAGCGCCGCCGAGTTGATAGCTACCTCCGCAAGCGCCATGCCCGCGCCGCCTTTGCCGAACTCAAGGTCGCCGCCGGCCAGGAGCGTTTCTGATGACAAATAACAGACTAACCCCACCAGATCCGGCGGCGTTCCGGTACGCCGTGTACGCGTGCTCCTCGAAGATCGAGCTGTCAGTTCCGCCGGATCCAGCTGTTGCGCTGTTTGATCGCAAGGGCGTTGCCGAGTCGTTTGGCCGCCTGATGTGGCCCAGCACCTTCGAAGTGGTCGATCTGATGGAGGCCGCACGATGAGAACTATCAACGCGCTCGCCAATGTCGCCAGGTGCCTCATTGCTGTCATGGGGGCCGGCTACGACGGGTCTGTCCCTCCAGTTGAATCTCAGTTCGGGGCGTGGATGTGATGACCAAGCAGACCAAGTTCACCAAGGCCGCGCGGGGCCGCGACTGCCAGATCCGAATCCCGGGCGTGTGCAACGGCAATCCGGAAACCACCGTGCTGGCGCATCTCCGCATGGCCGGTACTCGCTGCGGGACCGGCCTGAAGCCGCACGACTTGCAGGCCGCCTGGGCGTGCTCGGCCTGTCACGACGCCGTCGACGCGCGCCGCAACACCGGATTCAGCCGTGAAGAACTCCGCACGATGCACATGGAAGGCATGGTGCGGACCATCGACATTCTGGTCAGCGAAGGGAAGGTGGCGGCGTGATCACGACTTGGGACCAACTGAAAGCCCTGCTGAATAACTCCACGGTGATCCGTGCCGGCCGGGACGGCTTTGTTTTCACCCCGGCCCGCGGCTCAGCTAAAGGCGCAGCCAAGTGAGGCTGTTCAAGGTAAAGACCACCCGCGCCAAGCCTGTTGACCGCGAAGGCTTGGAGCAGGCCGCGCTGATGAAGGAACTGGAACTGTGCCTGCCGGCCGTGGCCGCTTTGATCTACCACGTCCCCAATGGCGGGCACCGTCACAAGCTGGTGGCCGTGAAACTGAAAGAGCAGGGAGTCAAAGCCGGCGTTCCTGATCTGGTGTTGCCTATGGCCCGCGGCGGCTATTTCGGGCTGTACCTGGAATTCAAGGCTACGCCGCCAGGTGCGGCTCCGGTCTCGGCAAACCAGCACGCGTGGATTCGCCGGCTCAACGAACAGGGCTATTTGGCGATCGTGTGCCGTGGCCACTTCGACGCAATGGAGCAGATCCGCGCTTACCTGCGACTCGCTCCGACAGTGGTGGCCGCATGAGCACGGGTGAGTCGATTGTATATCTGGTGATCGTCACTGCATGGGTGTGTGGCATCGCGGTCGCCAAGGGCTTCTGGCTGACGCTCGGCTGCGTAACGCTTCCGCCGTTGAGCTGGGTCGTGCTGGCGCAGCATCTGATGGGGCTGGTTGCATGAGTAAGACCCGCGCTGTGAAGCTCAGCGATGCAGAAATCCGCCGGCAGGCGGCCGACGTCGCCGTGCACGACCTCCGTGACCCTCGTCACCCGGGCCTGTACCTGCGATTCGGCAAAGATCGGCAGCGCGGCTCCTGGTATCTGGTCAAAGGCAAGGCGTGGAAGCACCTCGCGCGCTGGCCCGAACTGAGTGCGGCCGCCATTGTTGCGGAGTTGCCTGCGCTCCGTCAGCGCCTGCTTCACGATCCAGAAGCCGCCGTAGCGGTGGGGCAGCTCGCCACGTGCGGGCAACTGATCGACTGGTACGGCGAGCGCATGAGCCTTGACCGCTCGCTGTCGGCGAAGCGCAAGGCCGGCGCCAAGTCAGCCATCAAGTGCCACCTGAAGCCCAGGCTGGAGCACGTTCCGCTGCGTGACCTGACTGCCGCCGTGCTGGATCGGGAGCTGATGTGGCCATGCCAGCAAGAGCTGTCTTTGTCGTACGTGCACCAGTTATTCGTGCTGCTGGTGGTAGCGTTCCTGCAGGCCTCGAAGCTGGGCCTGATCGATAAAAACCCGATGGCTGAGATGAAGTTCGTGGACTTCACGAAGGCTCGCATCATGCCGAAGGCGGCCCGGTTGCGCGGAGGACACCTGGCGGCGGTGGTGCCCATGCTGGCCGGCCTGTTCGAGAGCCAGCCCGGCGAGTCCATGTTGGCGCTGATGATGCTGTGCCACGGCACCCGAGTCGGTGAAACCCGAATGGCGCGCTGGTCAGACATCTCCATGCCGGACGGCGAGTGGTTCATTCCCGCCGAGAACACCAAGACCCGGACCGAACATCGCGTTCCGTTGACCGCTCAGGCCAAGGCGCTGCTGACCCGGTACCGGGCCATCCAGCTGGCTATTGGTTACGAGGGCATTTACCTGTTCCCGTCACGCCGCGGCCGTGTGCTGAGCGAGGGGCAGGCGAGCGCGGTATTCACCCGCATCGGCCGAGGTGAGTGGACCAGTCACGACCTGCGCAAGGTTGCCCGCACAGCGTGGACAGACCTCGGCATCGACGGGCACATCGGCGAGATGCTGCTCAATCACTCGCTGGGCAAGATCGCCAGCACCTACATCAACACGCAGGCCCGGGCACAGCGTCTGGCGGCTTTGGAGAAGTGGCACAACTGGTTAGATGAGCGCGGCCTTAACGCGATTCACAACCTGACAGACACCCAATATGAAGATTCGCAAAACCCCGCGCACGCCGCGAACGGCGAGGTCTGCGAGCCTGTTTCCAACATTGTGAATGGCGAGGTTTCAAAATGCTGAATCAGGGCCTTTTTAAGCCAAGCGTCACCCTGTGGCAGCACTACGTCACCATCCTCAGTGTTGCTGGGATGGGTGTGGCGGTCCTGTTCGACTCCGGATGGGTCGCAACTATCGTTGTCGTTACGTTCTTGGTCGGTGCGGCTGTCGAGGGCTTCGCCGAAGGCTTTATCGGCGCAAGAGAGGGTAGTGAACGCCTATGAAAAAAAGCCATGGACCTGCTTTCCGGAAGGAATTGAAGCCGCTGATGGAGTGCGCAACCTGCCGCGGCGCCGGCGTCGTCAGCGGGGTTTTCCATCAGCTTGATTGCACTGCCTGCCACGGCTCGGGCTGGGTCTGCCAGTCAACCGGGGATGCGCTGCCACTGGAAGACCTGGTGCCGCAACTGAACATGAAGCTGCGCAACGTCACCGCCGAGCTGAACAGGGCACGATACAGCCAAGGCGGCGCGCACGAACAATATGAACAGAACAACCGCCGCGGCGCCGGTGGCTCGAACTACACAGGGGATTGATCCATGGCTTACACACCAAGCTTCAAAAATCGCACTGCTGAAGATCTTCTAGAGCACTGGGGGCGCTGGGTCGTGCTGGGCTCTGGCGTGTCCAGCTGCGCGTCCCGCGAGAACACCATCCTGTCACCGATGATCACGGACGACGACGCGCTGATTATCGACGGACTTATGGGGCGGCTGATAAAGCGTTATCACGAGTGCGGTCAGGTGCTTATGAAGTACTACACGACACGCGATACCTCCCTAATGGAGGTTGGCAAGAAGATGGGTTTTGGTGAGGAGAAAACTCGCGGACTGTGGAAAGCAGGTATCGCCTGGATTGATGGCGCTCTCGAGTCGCGCCGAGAGGCCGCCTAATAAGGATTACATTGCTGATTTAGTGTCTAGCATCGCTTTTTTCGCTGAGTCGAAGTCTTCGCTAGCGAAGTGAAGCACAACGCCGAGGTCCAGTTCTACCGTGGCTGGTGCGCTTGTAATAGCGCTAGCGAGGAACTGTTTTCCCTTCGGCGTTTCTGGCGAAAGAATACGATTGCCGCTTATGCAGGCCTGAATGAACTTGAGATTCTGACCATTAACTTTGTAGGGGCCCGCTGGCGAGACATCAGAATTCTGAGACTCCTTGCAGAACGACCCAGATAGGTCAACCAGATTGACTACGAAGGCATCCCCGTTCAAGTTCGCCATCGCGACGATGTGCGCGTCTTCGGCAGGGGAGAGCACATAAGCAGTGGGAACAAATTTCTTCCATTCGGCCGCGTGGGCGCCCGAGGAGATCGCCGTCGCAAGGGCCACCAAGATTAGTTTTCGCATGTTCAAGCTCCATTGAAGGGGTCTGCAAATCCGTGGATTTTTCTAGGCTGAAGGAACTGTCCTTACCTGCTCGAAATGATACAGCGTCACCATTGATATTGCAGAGCGCTGTATGGCTAGGTGGACAAGCAAGTCCAGCAATTCTTTTTTGGTGTTGACGCCCCCGGTCTGAATGTGTAGATTTCGGATTACTTTGCGGTTTTTCCGCCAGCAAAGCCCGTCTACGAGGCGGGTTTGCGTCATATAAGCCAACATCAGAAACCCGGCCCCTGCGCCGGGTTTTTCTTTTTCAGCCCCGCCACACCCATCGCTCCGAGCTGGGAGTGCAGCGGGGCCGATTCATTTCCGATCCCGAAAGGGTGGATATCGGACTACGACGAATATGCCTGAAAAATCACCTGACTTCTGGGCGCAGGTCTGGCTCGTCCTGTCGAATCCGCTCTGGCAAGGAGCGATCATGGCCGCAACCATTTCACTGCTGCGCGTGCTGTACGAAGGAAAAGAGGCCAACAAGTGGCGCGTCATCCTCGAGGCGTTGATCTGTGGTGCCTTGAGCCTGTCAGCAAGCAGCGTCATCGAATGGATGGCTTGGCCGTCGAGCTTGTCTGTCGCCGCAGGCGGCACCATCGGGTTCATCGGCGTTACGGCGATCCGTGAGCTGATCATTAGATTCCTCGGTCGCAAGGCGGATTCACTATGAGCCTCGAACCCGTTGTAGCAGTAGCCAAGGTCGGCTCCACATTGCGAGCCATTGCGGCGGCCATCGTCATCGTCATCGTGATGAGCCTGCTGATCGCTATCCAGCAGATCCGCGTCGTCACGCTTCAGGGCGCTGTGACCGTCGAGGCTAAAGCCAAGCAGGAGGCGGTGGATGCGAACAACGCCAGCCAGGCGACGATCACCACGCTGAAGGCTGAGGCTGAACGCAATGCTGCTTACACCGCCGACCTGAACAAGCGGATCAAAGCCAGCGAAGACAAGGCCAAAAAGGCCAAGAAGGATTTCGATGATCTCAAGCGCAACAGCAAACCTGTTCGTGATTGGGCTGCTCAGCCTTTGCCTGACGGCCTGCGCGGCAAAGCCGCAAGTGGTAACAAAGACAACAGCCATAAGGCTGGAAGCCCCTGAGCTGATCCCATGCGAGCGGGTCAATGCGGACGATACCGATCTGCGCGACAACGGCGACGTATGGGAGCTGAAGGATCATGCCATCAAGCTGCTCGACACATGTGCCGATCAGGTAGACGCCCAGATCCTGCGCAGTCATAGCAAATAGGCGAGGAGTTGACGTCATTCACGCAGAAGCTGAGCTCTTAGCGAATCCTCGTAAAGCGTCAGCTGTGAATAGTCCAGTTGGTGATTCGGACCCCATTCACTCACTGGCAAAGCTAAAAGCTCGGCGAGTTGAATCTGAACCGCCTGGAGTGTGGCGATCACCACAGATTCGGGCATCGAGGCGAGTATTAGTGGGACTGAGGTTGATGACATGACTTGCTGCGCCTAACCAAATGCATAGCAGCATTAAGAATGCATGCTTCGGCTTTAACAACAGCGGTTCGTCGTTTAGCCGTTTCCCATAATCATGCCGGTCGGACACGACCATGCAACCGCTCTCACTTTCGCGCGCTGCAGGTAGCCGACCAGCTCCGTAGGTTGAGGCGCACATGCCCCAGAGAACTCTCAAGCCATGCGCCGCGCGAGCTTGCAATGCGCTGACTCGCAACGCCAAGTACTGCGACGCGCACCTGGATCTCTCCAAGGCCTGGGGAACCAGGCAAGGCTCAGGCCGGGGAGGCAGGCCTTGGCGCCGACTGCGAGATCGGATTCTCGCGCGCGATCATTACCTATGCCGTTGCGATGATTGCGTTCGGCTTGGCAGAGTGCGTGCTGCGACGGAGGTCGACCACATCGTGGCGTTGGCACATGGCGGCACTGACTACCCAAGCAACCTCAGGGCGATCCATCACGACTGCCACAAGCTGAAGACCGCCCGCGAGGCACAGGCCGCCCGCGGCAACGGCTGAGGCGGAGCGGCGTCGTGTGGCACGTCATAGGCCCTTGTGGCACGCCAACTCCCCGACCGCTCGTCGGATATGCACCGTTTTGGGGCGGGAGAGGGTCGAAAGTTCAGGGCTTTAGGAGGCGGACACCGCCTGCCCGTCGTTTTTTTACACCCGCGAAATTAAAAAATCAGGAGTTGCGCGATGGGAGGCACCGCCACGGTCGCCGGCCGTGGTCGCAAACCCAAACCAACGGCCAAGAAAGCATTGGCCGGGAACCCGGGCAAGCGTGCGCTAAACACCGCCGAGCCCCAATTTTCGAAGATCACCCAGGTAGATCCTCCCGAGTGGTTCAGCCCTCGGGCCGCCACGATGTGGAACATGATTGTTCCGGAGCTGCTGCGAGAAAACGTGGTTGCCATCACCGACCTTCATAACGTGGAAGCCTTCTGCACCGCCTATGACAACTGGCGTATGGCGCAGGAGTCGATCAAGGCGCACGGCATTGTGGTGACCGGGGCCACCGGCGGCCCGATGAAGAATCCAGCGCTGACCGCGGCAAACGAAACGATGCGCCAGATGGTGACGTTCGGATCAATGCTAGGCCTGGACCCGGCAAGCCGCACACGCTTGATCGGCGGCAACAAGGAAAAGGAAACCAACGAGTTCGCCAAATTACTGAGTAGCTGATGCCGAAACTTGCCCACCCCAACGTCGACAAGGCGATGGTATGGGCAAGGTCCGTGCTCCGAGGGAAGGTCCCGGCGTGCCGCTTTATTCATCAGGCTATCCAGCGTCAATTCGACGACCTGGCTGCCAGCCGCAAGCGGGGGTACCGCTTCAAGTTCGATCCGGCCAAGGCCGAGAAGAAACTCAAGCTGATGCAGCTCCTGCCGCACACAAAGGGCGAGTGGGCTTTCAAGCGTCAGTTGATCAGCCTTGAGCCTTGGCAGTTGTTCGGCCTGGCGGTCACGTTTGGCTGGGTCAAAAAAAAAGGCGGACACCGTCGGTTCCGTGAGAGCTATTGGGAAGTCCCTCGCAAGAACGGTAAATCCGTTGTCGCCGGCGGCGTTGGTATCAGCATGTTTGTGGCCGACGGCGAATTCGGCGCCGAGGTGTATGCGGGTGCGACCACGGAGAAGCAAGCGTGGGAGGTGTTCCGGCCCGCGAAGCTAATGGTCAGCAAGTCGCCAATGCTGATTCAGGCAGCCGGGATCGAGGTTAACGCCTCGAACATGAATATCCCTTCTGACTTCAGCCGCTTCGAGCCACTGATAGGTAACCCTGGCGATGGTGCGTCGCCCAGCTGCGCGATCGTGGACGAGTATCACGAACACCCGACGTCGGCCCAGTACGACACGATGCTCACAGGTATGGGCGCACGCCGTCAGCCGCTGATGTTCATCATCACCACCGCGGGCGCAGATATCGAAGGGCCGTGCTACGACAAGCGGCGCCAAGTCGTAGAGATGCTGGCCGGCACCGTGCCCGATGAGGAGCTGTTCGGATGGATATGGACTCTTGACGAGGGGGACGACTGGACCGATCCAAAAATGTTGGCCAAGGCCAACCCGAATCATGGCGTCTCGGTGTTTCAGGAGTACCTGGAAAGCCAGCAGGCCCGGGCGATTCGTTCTGCTCGCTTCGCCAATACGTTCAAAACTAAGCATCTAAACCTGTGGGTCAGCGCCAAGGCCGGCTTTTTCAACATGGAAAGCTGGAAGGCTTGCGAAGACACGTCGCTGACGCTCGAACAGTTCGAGGGGCAGGAGTGGATTGCCGGTTTCGACCTGGCGCGCAAGCTGGACATGAACTCAAGGGCTCGCCTTTTCTGGCGTGTCATCGATGGCAAGACCCATTACTACAGCATCAAGCCGAAATTCTGGGTCCCTTACGACACCGCTTACAACACCGATAACAAACGCATGGCCGAACGGTTCCAGGCTTGGGTCAACTCTGGGCATCTGGACGTGACCGACGGGGCGGAGATCGATTACCGCGAGATCCTCGAGGACACGAAGGAAGCCAATCATCAGGCCCCTTTGAGCGAATCCCCCATCGACCCCCACGGTGCAACGGGGTTGAGCCACGACCTGGACGACGAGGGTTTTAACCCGATCACGATCATCCAGAATTACACCAACATGTCAGACCCCATGAAGGAACTGGAAGCGGCGATCGAAGCCGGTCGGTTCCACCATGACGGCAACCCGGTCATGACCTGGTGTATTGCCAACGTGATCGGCAAGCACCTGCCAGGCAACAACGACGTCGTCCGTCCGATCAAGCAGGGCGATGACAACAAAATCGATGGCGCGGTTGCGCTGATCATGTCGGTAGGTCGGGCGATGACGAAAGTTGTTCTCGGCGATGGCGGCGTGGACCGATTCATGGATTCAATCCGGGACCCAATATTCGAATGAACACAGCATCGATTATTTACTTGCTGATCGCAGTGCTGGGCTTCGCCTGTGCTGTGGCGGGCGTTTACATCCTGCTCGGCATCGGCTGGGCACTACTTGCCGCCGCATCATCGTGCTTCGTTGCTGCGGCCTTCATTCGAAGGGGGCTGACCAGTGGCTAAGTCTCTGCGATCTGTTTTAAGCAGTGCGGTGACGGCGCCACGATCTTCGATCATCGATTGGGTAGGCCGATCAATCTCCGGTGGCGCTTCCGGGATATGGGCGCAGACAGTTGGCAGCACTTCCGCCAATGGCAAGACGGTGACGATCAACAAGGCCATGCGCCTGGCGGCCTGCTGGTCCTGTGTGCGCCTTATCTCCGAAACGATCGCCACGCTTCCCCTCGGCTTGTATCGCCGAATGCCGGACGGCGGTCGAGAGGTCGCCGGCGACAACGACCTGCACTGGATACTCAACACCAATCCCAACAGCCGAATGACAGCGGTGCAGTTCTGGGAAGCCGTGGTTGCTTCCATGTTGCTGCGAGGCAATGCCTTCGTTGAGATCATCCGCATCAGCGGGCGAATTGTGGCGCTTGAGTTCTTGCTGCCAAACCGTGTAGAGCTGGACGTAGCCGAAAACGGTGAGCTGCTTTACCGGTACCGCGAAAAAAACGGCCAGCTCCGTGACATTGCCGGCAGCGACATGATGCACATTCCGGCGTTCTCTCTGGACGGGCAAGTCGGGCTTTCACCCATCGCTTACGGTGCTGATGTTTTTGGCGCGGCTATGTCGGCCGAGGACGTGGCCAGCGCGACCTTCAAGAACGGTATGCACCAGACCGTGGCCTTCGAAGTTGATCAGACGCTGAACAAGCAGCAACGCGATGACTTTCGGGATTACGTCCAGCGTATCAGTGGTGCGATGAACGCCGGCAAATCGCCTGTTCTGGAGAAGGGCGTGAGTGCCAAGGTGATTGGCATCAACCCCGTCGATGCTCAACTGCTGGAGTCGCGTGAATACAGCGCTGAGGAAATCTGCCGGTTCTACATGGTGGACCCGACGCTGGTCGGCTACAGCGATAAAGCTTCGAACTGGGGCACCGGGCTGGAGCAGAAGCTGCTGCGGTTTCTGACCTTTACGCTGCGCAGTTACATGCGCCGCATCGAGGAGGCGATCAGCCGCAAATTACTGACGCCTGCGCAGCGTCGCCAGATTTACCCGGAGTTCTCCATTGAAGGCTTGATGCGTGCTGACAGTGCCGCCCGCGCCACGCTGTATTCGCAGATGGTGCAGAACGGCATCTACACGCGCGACGAATGCCGGATGAAGGAAAACCTCCCGAGGATGGGAGGCAATGCCTCGGTGCTCACCGTACAAACTAACCTCTCCCCCATCGACCAACTCGGTCGGGGCGACGACGGGCAAGCCGCAAGGGCTGCTCTGCAGAACTGGCTCGATCAGCCGGCAAACTCGAAGGACTAACTCATGCAACCAAAATCGAAGGCTGGCAGTTTCAACTGCGAGCTGAGTCCGCGTGCGCTCGACAGATGGAACCCGGCCATCAAGGCAGCCGTGGAGTCAACCAACGACACCATCACCATCTACGGTGTGATCGGCCAGGACTGGTACGGAGAAGGCGTGACCGTCTCGCGCATAGACGCGGCTTTGCGGTCCATCGGCGACAAGCCAGTTGACGTCTATATCAACTCGCCGGGCGGCGACATGTTCGAAGGCCTGGCCATCTACAACCGGCTTCGCGAGCACAGCCAGGCGGTAACCACGAAGGTTCTGGGTCTGGCTGCCTCGGCTGCCTCTGTCATCTACATGGCCGGCGAAAAGCGTGAGGTCGCAAGTAGCGGCTTCCTGATGATCCATAACTGCTGGACCGTTGCCGTCGGCAACCGCCACGACTTGCACAACACCGCAGACACCATGGAAGAGTTCGACGCGGCAATGGCTGATCTGTACGCGGAAAGCAGCGGTCAGGCCGTCGCCGACATCACTGAAATGCTGGATGACGAGACCTTCATCCGCGGCAAACGAGCGGTGGAGCTCGGTTTCGCGACCGGATTGCTGTCATCCGACGAGATCACCGAGCGGGAAGACGAGCAGACCCAGCAAAGCAACGCGCTCAAAGCCATGGATGTGGCTCTCGCGAAGGCGGGGATGGCCCGCAGCGCGCGCCGCGAGCTTTTCGCCAATTTCAAGTCCAGCACGCCGCGCGCTGTTGGCGGGGGTACGCAACACGCTACCTCGTCCGACAAGCCCCGCGCTGTCGAGCTCGACCTTGCACCCCTGCCAAAACTCTCTTTCTCAATTCCTGCGTGAGGCTTCACACCATGATGAAATTTCGTCTGTCCCCGGCATTCTTGATGGCGGTGCTGGCCATCGCTGCCTTGATTCCGCTGACCTTCGGCGTAACCCCCCAAGCCATCGGCGGTGCGGTTTTTCTGGTCGGGTTCGCGACCACGCTCGTGAAACGGGGCACCTCCCGCTACACCGGCTGGAATGCCCAGATGGGCAAGATCGGTGAGGCCGACATCGAAACCCAGTACAAGGAAACTCAGGCCAACCTCAAGGACATCGGTGATCAGCTCAAGGCGCATGCCGAGACTGCACAGAAGCACGTTGATCGCCACGAGGGTCTGAGCAAAGAAACCTCGGCCAAGGTCGACGAGCTGCTGATGAAGCAGGGCGAGCTCCAGGCGCGCGTGCTTGAAGCGGAGCAGAAGCTGGTCAATGCAAACCGGGACACTCAGCGCAACGAGCCGCCAAAGTCCGCTGGTGAACTGTTCGTTGCCAGCGACCAAATGGAGGGTGTCAACTCGTCCTTCCGCGGCTCTCGTCGCGTCTCTGTACCGCGCGCCGCAATTACCACCACCTCTGCCGGCGGCCTCGCGGCTACAGAGCGCCTGGACACTGTCGCCCTGCCGGGCGTGCGCCGGGCGACCATTCGCGATCTGGTCGCGCCTGGTCAGACCGAAGCAGGTTCGCTCGAGTACGTTCGCGAGACAGGCTTCACCAACAACGCCGCGATCGTGGCGGAAGGGGCTGCCAAGCCTTATTCCGAAATCACCACCGCGTTGATCACGGCACCGGTCCGCACCATCGCTCACCTCTTCAAGGCGTCTCGTCAGATCCTCGACGATGCCAAGGCGCTGCAAAGCTATATCGACGCCCGTGCTCGCTATGGCCTGCTGTTGACCGAAGAGGCCCAGCTGCTTTACGGCAGCGGCGCCGGTGCGAACCTGCAAGGTCTGGTTCCGTTGGCAAATATCTACGCCGCACCAGCGGGCTGGAGTGCCACCGGCGAGCAGCGCATCGATCGCCTGCGCCTGGCTCTTCTGCAAGCCGAGCTGGCTGAGTTTCCTTCCGATGGCATCGTGCTAAACCCGACTGACTGGGCCCTGATCGATCTGCTCAAGGACGACACCGGTCGCTATCTGATCGGTCAGCCACAAGACGGCACCGCGGCTCGCTTGTGGAACCGCCCTGTCGTAGCCACTCAGGCGATGAAGGCGAACGACTTCCTGGTGGGTGCCTTCAAGTTGGGCGCGCAGATCTTTGACCGGATGGAGGTGGAGGTCCTCATCTCTACCGAAAACGACAAGGACTTCGAGAACAACATGGTCACGCTTCGCGCCGAAGAGCGCTTGGCCTTCGCCATCTACCGTACCGAAGCGTTCGTCACCGGCAAGCTCGCTGCAGCTGCTTAAACCCAACCCCTGAAATGGGGCGGCGCTGCCGTCCCCATCGAGGTGAGATATGCCAGATGTATTGATCAAGCCGCTGCGGGCCTATGAGGACCGCGGCACCATTCGCGACGTCGATAACGAGCCCTACGCGGCGCCGGTATGGCTCGCGAAGGAATTGGAACAGCTCAAGCTGTGCCAGATCGTGAGTGAAGATGGCTCATCGGCGATGGACCTGCCGTCCAAATCTGACCCGACCTTTGCGCTGAAAATTGCCAAGAAGGGCCAGCGCTGGATTGTCGCTGACGCCCAGGGCGCTCAGGTCGGCGACTTCATCGGCAAACGTGATGAAGCCGAAGCCGAGCTTGCGAAGCTGGCTGCAGCTCAAGCGGCCTCTGCCGCTGTACCAGAAACACCCATCGCACTTCCCACCGAGCAGTTGGTAACGGATGAAACACTTCCTCCGGTGATCGAGTCGGACGAGCCCGTTCAGGAGTAACCAATGTCCGCGATCAGTATCGAGGTGGCGATTGATCACCTGCGCGCCGAGGATGATGATCGCGACCTCATCCAAGGCCTGCTGGACGCGGCAGAGGAAGCGGCTTGCAATTTCTTGGCCCGCCGGGTGTATGCCGATGCTCCCGCTATGGTCGCAGGCCGGGCAGCTGCTATTGAGTTGCGTGCCCAGTCCAGAGTCAGCTACAGCGAAGCGGTGGCAACGGCTGGCCTCATCTATGACGAGGATGATCGCTTGTCTGCGGTTGAGATTGCTGAATACGGTCTCAAGGATGCGACCACTCAGTCGGAAGCGATGAGCCTGGGCGTCGTGCTCACTCCGGCGATTCAGGCTGCCTGCCTGCTCATCTTGGGGCACCTCTATACCAACCGAGAGGATGTCGTGGCAGGTGCCGGGACAATGACCGCGGTTGCCCTGCCGCAAGGTTCGAGGTTTCTCCTTGCACCTTATCGTGTCCAAATGGGGGTCTGATGGCGATGTCTGAACCTGGTGCCGGCGACTTAAATCGCCGCGTTACCCTGAGGAGGCGCTCAGATTCTCCCGCCGATGGCGGTGGCCTGACTTCGCAGTTCAGCGAAGAAAAAAAGCGATGGGCCCGCATAGAGCCTGTTGGCACTGCCATTTACCACGACAGTGCGCAGACCGATTCCAAAATCACGCACCGCATTACCTTGAGGTATCTCGGTGTTCTCCCCATCGATTTCGAGGTGGTTCACGGCGCCGTCGTCTACCGTGTCAGCCGTGCAACCGATATGAACGGCAGCCATAAATTCACTGTTCTTGAGGTTGAGGAACTCGGCATGGACCAGCCGGGAGGAAGCCTGTATGGCTAGACCTGCAGCCTATTTACACTTCGGTGAGTTCGACAGCTACGGCAAGCTCGACTTCGACAAGAAAGAAATCCGCAAGGGCATGCGCAAGGCCGGTGTGCTGGTGCGCGCCGAGGGCCGAAAGCTGGTCAGCAAGCGCGCGGTGTCAGGAAAAGGCCAGTACCCCGGCATGCGCAAGGGCAGGCTGCGCCGTTCGATCACATACCGGGTCAGCCGTGCCGGCTTCCTGGTGAAGATCGAACCGCAGAAGACCGCCGACATGAAGGACTTCTACCCGGCTTATCTCTGGTACGGCGTGCGCCGCGGTGCCAAACGTGGCAAGTCCCATAAAAAGCAGGAAGCGACCGGGGCGTGGCGCATCGAGCCTCGCGAGAACTACATGGTCGACTCGCTCAACAACAGCAATGACGGCGTGCGCTCCATTCTCAAGCAGGCCTTTGCCGCCGCTCTGCGCTGATCAACGAGACAACCCATGAAAATCACTCCTGTGGTGCTGCACCTGCGGCAGCGCTGCCCGCTGTTGGGTGGGCGCGTGGCGGGCGGCATCGACTTCGACGCGGTGAAGGCCAGTCAGCAGGTTGACCGGCCTGGTGCGTTTGTCATCGCGACCGGCGATGACGCCACGGACAACGACTTGCAGAACGGCATCCGACAAGACATCACAGACGCTTTTGATGTGCTCGTCATCCTGGATGCGAAAGATCAACGCGGGCAATTGGCTGTGGATGTGCTGCACGACATCCGGGCGCAGCTGTGGCGTGCGTTGGTGGGTTGGAGGCCCGGCGCCGAGTACGACCCCATCACTTACGACGGCGGCGACCTGGTGCAAATTGACCGCGCGCTGGTGATCTACCGCTATTCCTTCGTGACTGCTTTCCAGCTGGGCCGCAACGCTGCAACGGATCCTGCCGAGACCTGGCATGAGCTTGAGCTCGACGGCCTGCCCAGGTTGGAAGGCATGGACATCAATGTGGACTGCATCGACCCGGCAGACCGCAACCTCAAGTACCCCGGCCCGGATGGGCGTATTGAAATTCAACTCAAAGAGGAACTGCCATGAACCGCATTACTGTGGTGCCGGCCAAGGGGCGCGCGGTGCCCGATCCGGAAACCGGGGAACTCCTGTTGCCCGACGGTCGGGATGTGCCCGATGACGCGTACTGGCGCCGCCGTCTTGCTGATGGCGACGTCGTGATCCCTAACCCTCCTGCCAAAGAGGTCGCGACCAAATGAGCGTAGGATTTCAACAGATCCCCGCGGACATCCGCGTACCGCTGTTCTACGCGGAGATGGACAACTCGAACGCCAATAGCGCGTCGAGCGCGCTGCGCCGCCTGATCGTGGGCCAGGTCAACGACCTGTCCACGGCCGAGGAAATCGGCAAGCTGGTACTGGTGTCGAGCCTGGCCCAGGCCAAGACGATCGGCGGCCAGGGCTCGATGCTCGCGGCGATGTACGACACCTGGCGCCAGAACGACCTGGTGGGCGAGATCTGGTGTTTGCCGGTCAAGGCCAGTGCCGGTACTGCGGCGACGGGCAAGGTGACCATCACCAACGCTGCCATTGAAACCGGGCTGATCAACCTGTATGTGGCGGGTGTGCGCGTTCAGGCGACCGTGGCCTCTGGCGCTGCTGCGGCCGTCGCGGCCGCCGCTTTGGCCACCAAGATCAACGCTGCGGCCGATCTCCCTGTAACGGCGGTTGCGGCGGCAGGCGTGGTGACGCTGACCTCCAAGTGGCTGGGTGATTCCGGAAACGATATCGGCCTGAGCCTGAACCGCCTTGGCAAGAGCAATGGCGAATTCACCCCGGCGGGCCTGACCGTTGTGGTAGCGCCCATGTCTGGCGGCGCGGGGACTCCTGATGCCACAGCCGCCCTCGCGGCGCTGGGCGACGCACCGTTCGAGTTCATTTGCGTACCCTGGGCCGACACTACCACCCTGGATGCGTGGAAGGTTGCGATGGGGGATGCCAGCGGCCGCTGGTCATGGGCCAAGCAGCTCTATGGTCACGTCTACAGCGCCCTGCGCGGTACGCTTGGTACGCTGGTGGCCGCCGGCCAGCCGCGCAACGACCAGCACATGACCATCTTCGGTTTTGAGGCTGGCGTTCCTCAGCCATTCTGGCGCGTGGCCGCAGCCGGCGCTGCACGTCAGGCGGTATTCCTGTCCGCCGATGCCAGCCGGCCAACCCAGACCGGCGTGCTGGTGGGCATCGACCCCGCGCCTGAAGGGGCACGTTTTACCCTGACCGAGTTCAACTCGCTGCTGCAATACGGTATTGCGACCCTGTTCTACGAGGGCGGCTACGTGCGCATTCAGCGTGCGATCACCACCTATCAGAAGAACGCTTATGGCCAGGCGGATGATTCCTACCTGGACAGCGAGACCATGCACCAGAGCGCGTACATCGTGCGTCGCCTCAAAGGCATCATCACCAGCAAGTACGGTCGCCACAAGCTGGCCAGCGACGGCACCCAGTTCGGCGATGGTCAGCCAATCGTCACGCCCAACGTGATTCGCGGTGAGCTGATCAGCGAATACGGCAACATGGAGCGCGACGGCCACGTCGAGAACTCGGCAATGTTTGCCCAGTACTTGATCGTCGAGCGCGACAGCAAGAGCCCGACGCGCATCAACGTGCTGTACCCGCCGGACTACGTGAACGGGCTGCGCATCTTCGCGCTGCTTAACCAGTTCCGCCTGCAGTACACCGCCGAAGCAGCGTAACGCTGTCCCGTTCACAAGGCCCGCCGCGCGCGGGCCTTTTCTTTTGGAGGCCCACTCATGGGGCAGAAAGCTGCAGGTACCTGCTACGTCAAAGTTGACGGCACGCAGTTGACCCTTAAGGGCGGCGCAGAAGCGCCGTTGATGGATAAGACCCGGGAAACGATAGTGCCCGGTTATTTCAAGGAAGAGGACAAAGCCCCCTGGCTCAAGTTCTCGGCCGTACACACGCCAAATTTCCCGCTCAAGGCTCTGACCGAGGGCACGAACATGACCATCACCGTCGAGTTCAAAAACGGCAAGGTCTACACACTGTCCGGCGCCTACTTGGTGGATCAGCCAAGCTCGAACGGCGAGGAAGGCACCATTGAGCTGCAATTTGACGGCGTTAAAGGGGTATGGCTGTGAGTGAAGAAAAGCAGGTAGTTGACCCGAACGCGCCGATCCAGTTGAGCGCCCCGATTCAGGCGCATAGCGAACAGCTCACTGAATTGGTGCTGCGCCGCCCGACCTCTCAGGAAGCCCGGGCGATCAAGGCATTGCCGTACAAGATCGATGCGGATGAGGCGGTGTGCCTGGATCTGGATGTGTCGGCCAAGTACATCGCAGTGTGTGCGGGTATCCCGCCTTCCTCGGTGAACCAGCTGGATCTGGCCGACCTCAACAAGCTTGCCTGGATGGTGGCAGGTTTTTTCATGACCCCGGCGTCACCAGCCTCGAAGACCTGATTTCGCTGGTCTATGACCTGGCCTATTTCTGGAAGGTTGACCCTGAACAGATGATGGCCAGGCCGCTGGATATCTTTCTTGAATCGCTGGCGCAGGCGCAGCGCATCAACCGCACGCTGCAGGTGGACTGATGGCAGATCAATTTCAGCTCAAGGCGCTGATCACCGGCGTCGACAAGCTGTCGCCGACCTTGGCCGGGATCCGCAAGAACGTTGCCAATTTCCGCAAGGGCTTGCAGAGCACAGGTCTGGGCAATCTCAGTTTCAAGGAGGTCATCACCGGTGGTGCGTTGGCAGCGCCGTTTGTGATGGGCGTGCGCGCAGCGATTGAATTCGAATCGGCGATGGCCGACGTGCGCAAAGTGGTCAACTTTGACGCGCCCAGCCAATTCAAGGAGATGGGCGACGACATCACCAAAATGTCGGAGCGGCTGCCGATGGCCGCCAATGACATCGCCAAGATCGTTGCAGCGGGCGGGCAGTCGGGCATTGCCCGGGGTGAGCTTCTGGGTTTTGCAGAAGACGCGGTAAAGATGGGCATCGCGTTTGATCAGACTGCTGAGCAGAGCGGCGACATGATGGCCAAGTGGCGGACCTCCTTCAAAATGACCCAGGCCGAGGTGGTCGGGCTCGCTGACAAGATCAACTACCTTGGGAACACAGGGCCGGCCAATACCAAGCAGATCTCCGACATCGTTACTCGTGTCGGGCCGTTGGGGGAAGTCGCGGGCGTAGCGTCGGGCCAGATTGCTGCTCTGGGCGCGACCATGGCTGGCACGGGTGTCGAGCAGGAGGTGGCCGCCACCGGCATCAAGAATTTCATGCTCGCGCTTACCAAAGGCAGCGCCGCGACGAAGACCCAATCGAACGCGATGAAGTCGCTCAGGTTGAATTCAAAAACCGTGGCTGCAGGGATGCAGAAGGATGCTCAAGGCACCATGCTCCAGGTGCTCAAACGCATTGCAGAGGTTGATGCAGTCAAGCGGCCAGCCCTGCTGACAAACCTTTTTGGCACTGAGTCCGTTGCGGCAATTTCGCCGCTTTTGACCAATCTGGGTTTGCTCGAGAGCAACCTGAAAAAAACTGGGGACGCTTCGCAGTATGCCGGCTCGATGGAGGCCGAGTACGCATCGCGCGCGGCTACCACCGAAAACAATCTAACGCTCATGCGCAACTCCGTTAACCGAGCGGGTATTGCGTTGGGCCAGGCATTCCTGCCACCCCTCAATGCGGTTGTGAAAGCGGTGCAGCCTCTGATCACTCGAATGGCGGACTTCATTCAAGCCAATCCTGCGTTTGTCAGGGGGCTCGCGATGGCGGGCGTTGCTTTTACCGCGATTCGTGTGGGCGCTGTGGCCGCTACGGTCGCCACGCGTTTGCTGGGTCTTGCGTTTTCAGCGACTCCGATAGGCATCGCGGCTGTGGCTATCGCCGCCGCTGTCGGTGTGATCGTCGCAAATTGGGACACCTTGGCCCCGTACTTCGAACAGCTGTGGGACAGCATCAAAGGCCCGGCGATGGAGGTGTGGGGCTGGATGAAAGAGTTGTTCAAGTTCTCGCCAGTAGGACAAATCATTGCCAACTGGGAGCCTATCAGCGAATTCCTCGGAGCGCTCTGGGACGTTATCAAGGCCGCCGCTGTGTCCACCTGGGACTTCATGAAGGCGGCTTTCAACTGGGCACCGATAACTGTGATCGCGCGTAATTGGCAACCGTTGTCGGAATTCTTCAGCGCGCTGTGGGACGTCATTCGCGCTTTGGCAGCGGTCGCCTGGGAGGGCATCAAAGACACCATGTCCGCGGCGTGGGGCTGGATCAAAGAGCAACTGGGCTTCGATCCGGTGCAGATCGTCACCGAGAAGTGGGAGCGACTGGTGGCGTACTTCAAGGGCCTGTTCGAGAGGATTCGGCCTTACATCCAGCCGCTGATGGATGCAGGTGACTGGGCCAATCAGAAAACCGATGCGGCCACCGGCTGGGTAAAGGGCAAGGCTGCGCAGGTCAGTAACTTTTTTTCCAAAAGTGATCCTGCCGCCATCTCCGGCGGCTTGATCAGCGATGGTACTCAGGGGCTTCGACAGTTGGCGGCAGGCATTAATAAAGAAGCCGCGCCGATCGTGGCCGGAGGCGTCGTTGCGTCGCCTGGGCTAGTTGCCTCAGGGGGCAATTCCGGTTTTGGGGGCCCTTTACCGTTGATGCCCGGCTCAATATTGCCTGCGCCGGGCAATCTGCTTGCTGGCGCTTCGGGCAAATCGCAGCTGAACGGGGAGCTGGTCATTCGGTTGGAGGGGGATACGCGGGGCGTGCGGCCTCAACCGGCCACGACCGATCAGCCCGGACTCAAGATCAGCACCAACGTCGGTTACCGATCCCTTTCTGGAGCGCAATAGATGGCCGATACCTGGCGCGAGCAGTTATTGCCGGCGTCGTTTCGGGGCGAGACGTTTCTCATCGAGGACACGTCGGTGCCAGTGGGGCGCAAGGTTCAGCTTCACGAGTACCCCAAGCGAGACGAGTCGTTCGCCGAACAGATGGGCAAAGTCGCCCGGGTGCACAAGGTCAAGGCGTACGTCATCGGCGACGATTGCTTCCAGCGCCGTGACAAGTTGCTCAAAGCCTTGGAGACCGAGGGGGAGGGGACACTTGTTCATCCCTGGCTTGGGCAATTGCAGGTTGTGCCCGGTGCTTGTGAGATGGCCCACAGCCGCCGAGAGGGCGGCATGGTCACCTTCGACCTTACGTTCTATCCAGGCAACGCCCAGACCAACCCGTCGGTGCGCGCCAATACTGCGCGCATGGCAGGGCAGACCTCGGCCAGCTATTGGAGCGCCGCGCTTGGGCGGTACAAATCGGCCATGGCCACGGTCGACACCGCGCGCATCAACCTGATCGGCCTGCAGAACACCGTCACCGGTCTATTTGGCGTCATCACCGGGCAGTTTTCGCCGCTGGGCAGCGCAATCGGATCTGCACGATCGCTGGCGCAGATGCTGACCAACTCGCCTGGCGCGCTGTCGAGCCTGTTCAGTGGCTACTTCAGCGACCTGGGTCAGTCCTCAGCAAAGAGCTCGAGCGTTGCGGCGTCGAGCGGTACCGGATCATCTTCCGGCGCAAGCTCCGGAGGGGGCTCCAGCGGCAGTGACGTCGATTCATCCGCCTCCGTGGCGAGTGCCACGAGCGCTACCAGCGCCGGCGCATCGATGTTCAACACTTACACCGATGCAGTGGGGATAGTGACAAGGCAGGCAGAGGATGCGCTCAGCATTGATACGGTCGTGGCAGGCAGCGGCGCTGACACGACAGCGGCCGCACAGGCGCTCGCCAATCTCGTGCAGGACGCCGTTCTGGTGCAGGCAACGGCCACGGTGGCGCAGATGCCTACGCTGACGCCTACCGGCAAAGACCAGTCAACGGCATCGCTACAACAGCAAGTCGTCGAACCCGTGGCGCGAGCCGAGGTGCCGGTGGCCGATGAGGTGGTTGCTGTAAGGGACGCACTGGATTCGGCGTTCTGGCAGGCCGCTCTCAAAGCTGATGCGACCTTTTACCCCACCATCAATGAGGCACGCCAGCAGGTATCCAGGCACCTGACGGCGGTTGCCGCTTCCGGTGTTCAACTGATCAGCGTGACCCCGCTGCAAACCGTGCCGGCGCTGGTGATGGCTTATCGGCGGTTTGGCGACGCCACTCGCGAGGGCGAAATTGTGCAGCGCAACAAGATTAATCACCCAGGCTTTGTGCCTGCCGCACCCCTTCAAGTAGCCAGGGAGTAACCGCATGTCCGACCCGAACACGGTTGTGACCCTGACCGTGGACGGGCTGGATTATTCCGGTTGGACCTCGGTAGAAATCAGTGCAGGTCTCGAGCGTCAGGCGCGCAGCTTCAACATTGGCATCACCTGGAAGTGGCCCGGACAGAACGTGCTACGGCCGGTCAAGCAGGGTGCTCGCTGCGAAGTGCGCATCGGCGGTGATCTGGTGGTGACGGGCTGGGTGGATGCCACGCCGATCAGCTACGACCATGAGAAGGTCACCACCTCCATTGCAGGCCGATCATCAACCGGTGACCTGATCGACTGCGGCGCGATTAATCAGCCGGGCCAGTGGAAAGGCCAGAGTGTGCAGGCAATCGTCCAGGCGCTCGCCAGCCCCTACGGACTTTCGGTTAGGAGTGAGATCGCGACCACCGGCAGTTTGACGGACCACACTATTGAGCCGGGAGAGACGGCGTTTGAATCCATCGATCGCCTGCTCACCCTGTATCGGGTTTTCAGCACCGACGATGCGAAAGGCAACGTTGTGCTGGCCGAGGTGGGTAGTGCAGGGCGCTCAGCCGAATCGCTGGAGCTGGGCCGCAATGTGCTCAAGGCAGACGCCGCGCTGGATTTCACACGCGTGTTCTCCGAATACCGGGTCATCGGCCAGCGCTCAGGCACCGATGAGGACTTTGCCAAGACCACCACCGAGGTCAACAGCTCCGTCACGGACCCGCGTATGGCGCGCAAGCGAGTCAAGGTCATCCATGAGAGTGGACAGCTCAGCGACAAGCTGGCGGCCGACCGGGCCAACTGGGAACGCGGAACCGCCGTGGGCAAGGCGCTGGAAGTGACCTATGACGTCCAGGGCTGGCGGCAGAGCAACGGTGCGCTGTGGCTGCCCAACACCATCGTGCGCGTCGTTGACCCGGTGATCGGTTACGACCGCGACATGCTCATCGCCGAGGTGACCTACACACTCGACGAGCAAGGGTCGATCTGCCGTCTTCGAGTGGGACCGCCCGAGGGCTACCTGCAAGAGCCCGACGACCCGCACAAGAAGCGCAAAGCCAAAAAAACCGACGCCGTCGAATACCTCCTACCTGCGGACTACAAAGACAAATGAGCCGACTGATGAACCTGCTGACGCGCGGCGTCGTGGCGATGGTCAAGTCCACGGGCAAGATGCAAAGCCTGCAGATGCGCCTGACTCATGGCGAGCTCAAAGACGGGATGGAGCACCTTGAGCCCTACGGTTTCACAAGCTGCCCCCACGAGGGGGCGGAAGGCCTGGCCGCGTTTATGGGGGGCGATCGATCCCATGGCGTTGTGGTGGTGGTCGCGGACCGACGATATCGCTTGCAAGCTCTGGAGGCGGGCGAAGTCGCGATATTCACCGATGAGGGCGACAAGATCCATTTCAAGCGCGGCCGCATCATCGACATTGAAACCCAGACGCTGAACATTCGCGCGGCGAAGGGCGTTCACTTCGAAACGCCGAGCATCACCCAAACCGGGACAATCGTCAGCCAGGGCGACCAGATCGCCGCGAACGTCAGCCAGATCAATCACCCGCACACCGGTGTGAAGTCAGGACCAGACCAGAGCGGTCCGCCGATCCCTGGGGGTGCGTCATGACCGTCATCGTTGCGGATGGCGTAGAGGTCAACCTGCGCCGGGCCGTGGAAATAAGCCTGTTCACATGGCGCCGCGCCAATGCCTCCGACCAGGTTGAGGACGAAGAGCGTTACGGCTGGTGGGGTGACAGCTTTCCGCTGGTCGCGAACGACCGCATTGGCTCGCGGCTCTGGCTACTGCGCCGGCGCACGCTCACGACTGCAACCATCGGAGATGCCGTGACCTATGCGCAAGAGGCGCTCAAATGGTTGCTGGATGACGGACACGCCACTGCGGTGCAGGTGCTGACGGAGCGCACCGGGCACTCACGACTCAATCTGGGCGTCGCCATGACGCTGCCCTCCGGCGAAACCCTCGATATCTACCCTAACGAGAATTGGCAGGTGCTCTATGCCGTTTGAAACCCCGACCCTGCCCACGCTCATCAGCCGCACCGCCGCTGACCTTGCCAGTGATGCGTTGCGTCAGTCAGATGCGCAAGTGCTGTCGCGCACTATCAGCGGCGCTGCCTATGGGCTGTACGGCTACCTCAACTGGATTGCCAAACAGATCCTTCCTGACACGGCGGACGCTGTCACGCTCGAGCGGCAAGCCCTGCTACGGCTGGAAACTCCGCGCATCTCCGCAAAAAGTGCCACCGGATCGGCAAGCTTCCAGGCCTCAGCGGGATCGATTTTGGATGCCAACCTGGTGGTGCAGGCGAGCGACGGTCGTCAGTACCGTGTCGTGACCTCCATCACTCCTGTTTCGGGGGCGAACACTGCAAAACTCGAGGCAGTCGATGGCGGGGTGTTGGGCAATGCCGTCGCGGGCTTGGCATTGAAGTTGGTGCAGCCTGTCGCAGGTATTGCTGAAACGTTCACGGTCTTGGCGCCAGGCATCACCGGCGGCAGTGATCAAGAGTCAGTCGAGTCGCTGCGCAGTCGCGTTATTCGCAGCTATCAGGTCATCCCTCACGGCGGAGACGCGGACGACTACGTTACGTGGGCGCTGGAATGTGCCGGCGTGACGCGCGCCTGGACGGTTAAGAATTATCTGGGCCCCGGTTCCGTCGGGGTTTTCTTCGTGCGCGACGGTGACGCAACGATCATTCCGGATGCTAACGAAGTCGCCACCGTTCAGGCTTACCTTGAAAGCAAGGCCCCGGTTACCGCCGAAGTCTTCGCCTCGGCGCCGGTCCTCAAAGCGGTGAACTACACAATCAAGCTGACGCCCGATACAACCGTGGTGCGCGCCGCTGTTGCTGCCGAGCTAACCGATTTGCACGAGCGGGAGGCCGGCTTGGGTCAGACGCTGTTGATCAGTCATATCCGGGAAGCCATCAGCAGTGCCCAAGGCGAAGTGGACAGCCTGGTTGGCAGCCCCGCCAATGATGTCACCGCCAAGCCGAATGAGCTGCTCACGGTAGGGACGATCACATGGCAATAAGAACGGCCGCGGAGTATCTCTCGCAATTGACCGCTTTGCTTCCTCAAGGTCCGGCCTGGGATCTGGAAACAGCACCTGAGCTGAGCAGTGTTCTGATGGGTATCGCGCAGGAAATGGCCCGGATCGACACCCGTGCCGTGGCACTGAATTCGGAAATGGACCCCGCGCTGGTGACTGAACTTGTCCCGGATTGGGAAGCCGTCATGGATCTGCCGGACGCATGCCTTGGGCTCGACCCTTCTTTCTCTGACCGGCAGAAGGCGGTTCAACAACGCCTCATCGCGGTGGGCAGCCAGCGCGCGTCCTACTTCATTGCGATCGCCAAAAGCCAGGGCTACCCGAACGCCTCCGTTACCCAGTACAGGGCGCCGCGCTTTGGCAGGTCGCGGTTTGGCGTCAGTCACTTCGGAACCTGGAGCGCCCAGTTCATGTGGACGCTCAACACCGGGGGCAGGCTGCAGCTGGGTCGCCGGTTCGGCGCGAGCTTCTGGGGCGAGCGGTTCGGCACCAATGCCGGCAGCTCGCTCGAGTGCCTGATCAGACGTTACGCCCCGGCGCACACCGTGCCGCACATCAATTACTCATGAGGAAATAACAATTGGATTATCCCAAGAGCGTGCCCAACGTCGGGCTGGTTGGCGGTAAGTTTGTGGACGAGAACACCGCGACCGGCACGCCAGGCTCGCTGATCCCAGCGGCCTGGGGCAATGCGGTCACAGACGAGATCCTGGCCGTCATCAACAATGGTGGTCTGGCCGCCGCCGAGTCGGACCCGGCGCAACTGGTACAGGCGATTCGTGCAGGCGCGTTTTCTCACTCGGGCACTACAGGCGGAGCAAACACCTATAAAGCCTCGTACGCGCCGGAGGTCGTCAACCTCGTCGACGGTATGACGCTGCGGTTCAGGGCCAACACCACCAACACCGGCGCCGCCACTTTCGCGCCGAACAAGATCGCGGCACGAAACATCCTCAACCTCAGCCAGAACTCCCTGGTGGGCGGAGAAATCACGGCAGGCGGTTACTGCACCGTCACCTACTCTGCGACGTTCGATTGCTGGCTGCTGGTGTCAGCGTCCGGAGGGACCTTTCTCAGCGGCAGGCTGATCGGTGTGCAGGCGTTTACGCTTGCCGGTGGCACCTATGTGCCGGCGCTTGGAACCAACTTTGTGGTGGTTGAAGTTCAAGGTGGGGGCGGTGGCGGCGGCGGTGCGCCCGCGACGGCCAGCGGAGCCGGCAGTGCAGGGGGCGGTGGCGGCGCCGGCGGCTATAGCTGCGCTCGCCTCACTTCCGGGTTTGCCGGCGTGGCCGTCACACTGGGCGCGGGCGGCGCCGGCGGTACCGCCTCGCCATCTTCTGGTGGCACGGGCGGCATCTCTTCATTTGGCAGTCTGGTCAGTGCCAGTGGCGGCGGTGGCGGTTCGTTCATGGCTGCATCGGCTTCTTTTCCGATTCAGGCAGCCGGGGCCAATGGCGCCGTCGGCGGCGCTGGCAACGTGGTAGCCGGGCCGGGCGCCGGTGGAGGTGCAGGCGTGATCCTTGCGTCTGGTAATGGTATTTCAGGGGCGGGAGGGCCAAGCCATTTCGGCGGTGGTGGATTCAAAGCGGTGGGTTCCGCGCCTGGCGGCGCTGGCGTCTACGGCGGCGGTGGTGGCGGAGCTATTTCGCAAAGCAACACCGGCGGCGGTTTTGCAGGCGGTGCAGGCGGCATGGGATTGGTGATTGTTTGGGAGTACGCATGATGAAGGTTTACGCACGAGTGCTGGACGGCGCGGTGTGGGAGATCATTCCGCCGTTCGCCAATGATGAAGGCGAGTACGTCCCTGTGAATGAGCGTTACGTCCCCGAGCTTGTAGCCGAGATGATAGAGATCACTGGCCTGGACCCGATGCCGGATCAGAACTGGACGTACGACGGCAAAAAATTTGCGCCGCCCGTGCCGTACAAGCCCAGCCCCGAGGAAATCAGAGCAGCCAACGTCACTGAGCGAGACAGATTGCTGTCAATTGCCACGCTGGCGATTGCGCCGCTGCAGGACGCCACTGATCTGGATGATGCGACGGCGGCAGAGGCTGCTCTGCTCAAGAAGTGGAAGCAGTATCGGGTTGCCGTGAACAGGGTGGAAGTGGTGGCACAAGGCCCCGAGTGGCCAGCCACGCCGATTTTCTAGCATCAAAGCATTGTCGACTCCCTGAGACTTGATGCCCAAGCCTTAGGTGTCGCAACTGTACTCGTCTTTGCGAGTGCGAATGGACAGTAAGATTATCCACCCAACAACGCAGTTTAGTTGATCTTATCTATAAGAGACTGGTAGGCGTTCGCTGGTACTATGCCAACATCTAAACTCGTTTCTGCGTTCCCGCCGGTGAATGTACCGGCCTTGAATGGAAGCCCAGCCTCCTCGAATGACTTCTTTAGAGCCTCGAAGGCGGGGCTGGAGTTTATATCCTCCCGTAACCCTATCGTTGGCTCGGCTACATTCCGCCCAGAGGACGTTAGGAACTGATCGACGTTCCATTGAGCGCGCTTCAGTACGGCCTCGATTTCGTAGGCATACTGCTGGCTTTCCTTGGAATTCGAGCGGATAGATAGCAGCTTTGTGCCTGGAAATTCCTTGGAGGCTTTAAATATTATTTCCTCTTGTTGAACTGTTAGGTGCCGCTGGGGTAAATCATTAATATTTGTAGTGCGACTACTAATGTCGGCTACCTTGGCTTTGAGGCTCGCTTCTTCTTGGCCGGTTAAAAGGTCTTTGCGTTGCGATACGATGAATGACGATGCACCGATTAGGCCGGTTAGAATGCCAAAGATAACAAGGCCCATTTGCAGGTATGAATTAAACTTTCCGAGTTCTTCTGCTGAGTTCCATAATGCCATTTCTTGCCTCAGTGTCCTTTACTTGTTGATTGTATGCTGCCGTTCACTATTATGTTTCAAACCTTTAAAAGCCCTGCCCGTATCGCAGGTAATTTGCCTTCGCAACTTTGGGGGTGGAGACCACCGAAGCAGTCGCATGCGTTCGCTTTGCTTTTAAAGCAGATATCAGACCCAAGCCTGATGCTGTGAACGGAATGCTCGACGTCCAACTGAATCGGTAACCGCCTTGGTCGAGGTATGCCACCGAGCAATTGACCAGCTGCAGGCTGGCCAGATGCCTTGCTGCCTCGAAGTCCAGGGTGCTTTGAAGCTCAGCGAACGAGAATTGACCTTCCGTGCAGTCGCTCAACAGCAGAAGGGTTTTATCCAGCCGTGCCTTTTCCATAGCGGGGATCTCCAGAGATTAATAAACGCTATATCGGCAGCCGTGGCTGTTTCGCCACAGCATTCATGGAAAAGCCGACACAAGGTTCGCCAAAACCATAGCTGGGTTTTCGAGAACAGCAACATTTCAGCCCGCCGCCGAGCGGGATTTTTTTCGCCTGGAGAATAGTTATGGCCGTAACTGAGAGAGACCGTGACGTGCTCGCGCGCACGCTGTGGGGCGAAGCACGCGGGGAGGGGCTGGTCGGAATGGTGGCCGTGGCCTGGACGATCCGCAACCGCGTGGATGACGGAAAAGACAAGTCGTGGTGGGGCGAGGGTTACGCCGGCGTCTGCCAGAAGCCGTATCAGTTCAGCTGCTGGAACCGTAACGATCCGAACTACCCCTTCCTGATCGGCGCGCGCCAGATCCCATTCCGCGAGTTGGCGCAATGTCGCATCGCTGCTGACCAGGTTATCGATGGCAAGGTGGCTGACCCCACCGGCGCCGCAACCCACTACTACGCGACCTCGATGCCCAAGGCACCGGACTGGGCGGCGAAGGCAAGCCGGACGCTGAAACTCGGCAATCATGTTTTCTTCCGCGATGTGCCCTGAGCCCAAAGATCAACATTGGAAGGGGAGACCCTGACGGAGAAAGCTGTGCAGACGACGATAAAAGAAGAGACGTTCTCGCGCGCGATGCGCGTGACGCTGGCCGTAAAAACGAACGGCGGCTCGGTCGCCATTCAGATAAAAACGGCTGACACCTGGCTAACATCCGACACGCTCTGGAATGACGGGGCGTATCCACTCAACATCCCGCGCGCGACGGTGCGCTTTGTGCCGGCGAACGGCGCTGCCTTCGAGGTTTTCGCATGAGCCTGCTCGCCGAGGCGCAGCCAACCCGGCGCCGTATTCGTCGCGGTCTGGGATTGCTGGGCGACAGCTTCAGCGCGAACTGCCACACGATTGACCCGAAGGCGTTCGGCACTGAAGCATACGGCTATGCCGGCGCCATCGCGGCAAAGACCGGCCTATTTCCCAGTTACCTGGACAATCAGGGAAAGGTTGGCGACCATTCCGGGCAGTTCATCGCGCGGGTTCCTTCCTGCCTGACCTCACTCACTGCCGATCTGTGGATGCTGTTGTCGCGGACCAACGACAGCACCACGGTGGGAATGAGTCTGGCCGACAGCAAGGCGAACGTGGTGAAAGCGATCATTGCGTTCCAGAACACACCTGGCAAATACCTGATCGTCGGCACGGGCACGCCGCGCTTCGGCACCAAGGCGCTGGCCGGCCAGGCCTTGGCAGACGCGATCGCTTACAAGGATTGGGTGCTGAGCTACGTCAGGCAGTTCGTGCCGGTGGTCAACATCTGGGATGGGTTCACTCAAGACATGACTGTCGATGATCTGCACCCGAACCTGATCGGTGCAGACTTCATTCAGTCGCGGTGCGTACCAGTGATCAATGCCAACTTCGAATTCTTCGGCGTGCCATTGCCTACGGATGCCGCCGATCTGTACTCGGCAATTCGCCCATTCGGCTGTCTCAACGCCAACCCTCTGATGATCGGCGTGGGCGGTACGCTGCCAGCCGGCGTCAATGCGGTGGCCGGTTCGGTGCTGGCGGACAACTACAAGGCGGCCGGCTCTGGCCTGGCTGGCGTCACCACTCGCTGGTACAAAGAGCAAGGCCAATACGGCGAGGTGCAATGCATTGAACTGAACGGCAGCATGACAGCCGCAGGCGGCTATATTTACCTGCAGCCGAACGCCAACGTCACGCTCGACAGCTTGCTGGCTGGTGACCTGGTCGAGATGGTATCGGCAGTTGAAATCGCCGGGACATCGCGCGCGATACTTGGCTGGGAGGCCGAGCTGATCTTCACGAAGCCGGTGAACGGCGCCTCAACGGCGATCTACTACCGCTCGATGGACAAGTACCAGGAGCCTTTCACCTTGCCAGCCGTGTTCTCGGGAGCTCTTGAGACCCAGCGAGCCACGGTCGACAAATCGGAGACACTGGTGACCGCCCGGATGGGGTTGTATCTGGCGACCGGCGTCAATCTGGAGGGTGTTCGTGTGAAAGCTGGCCAGTTCGGAATCAGGAAGGTGTAGGGGGGGTTGTACTCTATCCGGTGAGTCGAATGCGCGGAACAGATCCCGGCAGCAGGAGCCCGCCAGAGGAGGTAGGCGGGCCTGGCGGGCTAGGCCTCGTACTGCTGAAGCCCCTTTAAGAATAGACAAGGGTCGGGAAAAGCCAGGTTCGGATATCACCAAGCGCGCTGGAGCGGATTGCTGCTGACCTAGCGTCGGCGGCATGGTGCCGAACCGTACCGCGGCGCCCCACACAATTACGCGACCGCAGTGCCGAAGCGGGACTGAAGCGCCAAGGCTAAGCGGATGCTGGGTCTAGGTGATACATTTTCTTGCGCGATGTGCCCTGACCCCCTCCTGGCATCGAATACCCCGCCATCGACAATGGCGGAGAGGCAGGGACAGATTGGTGTGTAGCTTTACGTTCTCTACGCTTAGGCGAAGAGGTCAACGCAAACTGACTCAAGCAGATCTGCTCAGATTGAATCTGCTATGCCGAGTTCGGGGTGACTCTTTGTACATCGAGCCATCGGGCGTAAAGTTGAAAGGTATTTCAAGTTCACCGCCCGTCAGCCGCTATGCTCCTCATAGAACGGAATTTCTAATCCCTTTTGACCTATGAATGAGTACTCTATATGTCTTGGCTGAGAAAGCTGAAGTTGAAGTCCAAGCTGCTAATTGCATTCGGGTTATGCGCGTTGATTACCCTTGTCGTGGCCGCGCTTGGCCAGTCCGGCATCGCGACTATCTATGGCCAGCTGGAAGATACCGTAACCAACAATCTGGTCTCGATCCAAAAAACTGACGCGATCAAAGGAAACGCCATTGCCACCAACCGTGACTTCTTCAAAGCCATCGTATTGTCTGCTTCGAATGCTGGCGCCGATGATATCAATGCCGTTCTCCAGTCATATCATGAGAATCAGTCCGAAGCTCAAAGCGCATTCCAAATCTACCGCGCCACACCCTTGCAGCCCGACGAAAAAGCAGCGGGCGACGATTTTGAACGCGACTGGCCTGCATACACCTCGGCGGTTGATACCGGCCTTGCTGCACTAAAAAATGGCGATATTGACCAGGCTAGAAAAATTGCCGCATTAAGCGTGACGCCCGCTTACCTAAAAGTCGTATCCGAAATCAAGATTATGGTCGAATCTAACACTCGGCAAGCCGGGGAGGTGATGCAGGCCGGTCAGAGCACCAGCAGTCAAGTGACCTGGGTTCTGATTATTGGTTGTCTCATCGCCATGGCCTGCGCAGGTGCGCTTGGAGTTATTGTCACTGGCATGATAACCAGACCAATCCATCTATCGGTGCAAGGGGCTGCGCGAGTCGCTAAGGGCGATCTGACACAGGCCATAGAAGTTCGAGGCACCGATGAAACGGGCCAACTGCTTCAGTCCCTTTCCAATATGCAGAGCAATCTCAAGGGTACCGTTCAGCAAATTGCAGATGCCTCAAACCAGTTGGCTTCAGCAGCCGAAGAGTTAACTGCCGTTACAGAGGACAGCACTCGTGGACTGGTTCGGCAAAACGATGAAATTCAACAAGCGGCCACTGCAGTTAACGAAATGACGGCTGCGGTGGAAGAAGTGGCACGTAACGCTGTCAGCACATCTCAAATCTCCACTCAAACCGCTGAAGACGCGTCGAAAGGCCAGAAACAGGTGCAGCAGGCTGTGACGGCCATCAATACCGTGACTGAGGAAATTACTGACTCGACGCAGCGGGTAGAAGCGCTGGCCGGACAGATCCACGAAATTACAAAGGTTCTGGACGTCATTCGGGGCATTGCTGAGCAGACAAACCTCCTCGCGCTCAACGCGGCAATTGAGGCAGCGCGCGCGGGCGAGCAAGGTCGTGGTTTTGCAGTAGTGGCCGATGAAGTTCGTGCCTTGGCACACCGCACCCAGACCTCGACTGGCGAGATTGAAGCCATGATCAGCCGGGTTCGTAGCGGCGCCGACGATGCAGTGCAGGCTATGGGGAAAAGCCAAAATCTCGTGAGAAGTACTCAGCAGCTGGCGACTGAGGCCGGCTTGGCTTTGGAAAGGATTAACCAGGGCGTCAGCCAGATAAATGAACGAAACTTGGTGATAGCCAGCGCGGCAGAAGAGCAGGCCCAAGTAGCGCGCGAGGTTGACCGAAATCTTGTAAACATTCAGGACCTTTCCACTCAAACGGCGGCAGGCGCCAATCAAACGAGCGCTTCGAGTCAGGAGCTATCGCGGCTGGCAATTTCATTCAACACATTGGTGGCACAATTCCGACTTTAACTCAGATCCCAACAGCTCCATGATTTTCCAGCTGTAAATTCGGCACGTCCTGTTGATGAATGCTTGCACTCTTGGAGTAGGATTAGGCGGGTCAGAGCTACGTAGCTAGTTCGGTTTTCCAGCGGGCTTGGCGGTGACTAATATCGCCTCCGAAGTTGCTCAGGCTCGCTGTCTGATGATTCCAAGAACAAGCCCCGGTTTGCTTGTCCTTCGATGTATGGCCTAAACTCAAACGAAACGGCGATCAAGTTGGCGACAGGACCCGAGTTTGAGTCTCGGGCCGTGCCAGATTCTTTGGCGGATCCGTCAAATTGGGCTTCGGACGGTTTGAACTTTCGTCAGCTGCTGACTTAGGGGGCGTAGACTGGCAGTAATCCTGATACGGTATGAGCGCCTTTGAACTCAACCGGCAGAGGAGAGCTGTATGGCCTACCGCTTGCTTAATTCGCCATCTGATCCGCTCCGCGTTATACGCGGGTTGCGGTTGGGCCACGATGTCCAATGGGGGCTGGAGTCTGGCATCGAACTTATTTGGAACGCGGAAACCATCGCTGGTCTGAGCCACGCTCATGGCCGCGCGCTTGGTCTCGGCGTAGGGCTCGGGTTGGTGAGAGCAGTTACCCCGCATCAGTTCAATATTCTGGCTGAGATTTACACTCGAGCTTTTGAAGAGCGCTTCGCAGTACTGACCGGGCAACCCCCACCCTCATCCAGCTTCCTTTCGACCGAAAAAAGCGCTCGGCCAGCTAGCGGCTCCTTACCTGAGGCCTAGAAACGTTCGATTCGGCTTCGGTCGAATTGATGATCACGATACGAGTCATCGCATACCGTTGTAGCGCCCGATCGGCGAAAGGTGATATCCATTGATGACCAACTGCTCTGGGAAAAGCTCCTTTGAGGTAATGGTCCATCGGCTCGTAGATCGAGTAGCGTCCGCACATGAGGTCACCTGTCGCAAATTGGCTTACACAGTGTTGACCGCATTCGTCCCGCTTAGTTAACTGTACGCATATACAGTATCACTAAGCGAAGCATTCCCATGTACGTCCTTATCACTCCGCGCCGCCAAATGGGCGTCGCCATACCGAAAGACCAGCTCAGCAAGCTCCCGCCCTTCAAAGGCGACGTGCAGATCGTTGAGTCTCAGTGCTCCGCCCTCGGCCGCATTACCCGGGAAGCCTTCATTTTGAACAGCGTCGGCCACGCGCGGGATGCTTTGCCAAGGCTTCTCGATGCCAGCGTGACGAGCATGGGTACCCAGGGCCTTATTATTTCCGGCATCGAGCAGATCGAAGAGGCGTTCTACTTCCAGTCGTGGTGGTGCCGCTTTGAATGACGACACGGCGCCTGACTACCTGGACCTTTCACTGGATGAGCTCCTGAACATCCGCGCGCCGGGCACTTACCTGGTGAAGGTTGAAGGTGACAGCATGGAGGGGGCGGGCATCTTCTGCGGTGATCTGCTGATCGTGGATAAGGGGATCGACGCCAAGGCCGGGCAGGTCATCATCGGCGTCGTCAATCAGCAACCGCTGGTCAAGTACCTCGCCTTCGTGAGCTGTCACACGGTGCTGCGCTCGGCGAACCGAAAATACCCGGACCGTTTCATCATGGAAGGGGACGACTTCGATATTTGGGGCGTGGTCACTTACAGCATTCGGGATCACTGGAGGAATTGAGCATGGACGTCAAAGCTCGAGAATCGAAGATCTGGAACGACCTGATCGAGCACGAGGCTCGGCGCGAATGCGCGATCGATCACTGGGCGGGGGAGTTGGCTGGCCACGCCAAGGCGCTGCACCGGACCGGCGTCATTGACGAAGACGAGTTGAGGGAAATGCTCGAGTACGCCGATGCGGCCTACGGGCATGTATCGGAGGAGCTTGCGTATCGAGACTGGCTCAGCTCTACACAGGTTGAGTAGGGCAGCGGTGGCTACCAGCCGCCGTTAAGCCGCGCTACTATTGACGTCCCTGATCCAAATATCTTCGCGTATTCAAAAAAGGAGCTGTAATGAAAGGACTGTATTGGCTTTATTTGGTGCTCATGTTGGGCGCGCTGCTTCTGGCATACAAACTATATGCAGGACAACAGAGTATCGCTGACGAGGCATCTCGCTGTTTGCGTCTCCAAGAGCCCGAGCAGGACAAGTGCTTCCGGGGTCTGGCTTACAGGGCCGAGAAGCTCGGGAGCGCTATAAAAACCCTGTCTGGTGATAACTGAGGACAGGTGGGGGAATTTTGGGGGAGTGACTCCCCCGAATCGTGTGGAACCATGTTGTGTCATGCTTAGCTGAAAGGCTCGGAATAGAAGGGCTGCAGAGTTTTCGCCTAATATTTGTAGGTGCCGAAAACGGATTCGAAATCCGTTGTACTGGCGACAGTACCTAGGGTTCAAATCCCTATCTCTCCGCCATTATGTGTCCTAAGAGCCCCGCAATGCGGGGCTTTTTGGTTTTTAGCGTCAGTTGTTCACCCATCTGTCCCCCCACTGCAGTTGTGCGCCTCTATTGGGACTAAGCGGCTGTATGACCGCTGTTCGGTTCACGGGCAGCCCTGGCGGCCAGGACCACCAATCCCAATGCTGCGGCAAGCAAGCTTACCGTAAGCAGGCTGAGCTCTGCAGCGACGATAACTTTCGCCGTGCTGAGTATCAGGGTTAATGCCGCAAGGGCGCAGCCCAGCGCTAGCTTCAACATTATGAACTCCTTTTTACCTAAAAAAGAAATATGGGATGCCCTGAGGGCATCCCATGTATGCGCCTGAACGTTCAGGCAACGAGCTCAAGCGCAGCATCCAACGCACGCTGTTTGATCCCTGCGCCTGGGCCGAACCAGGCCGAGTCCAAGCGGTAGTCTACCGATCGGGCACGCATCTCATGATCCACGTACTCGGTGACGGCGTTCAGCAAGCCCCAGGCAGTACCTTTGGTTGATACCAGATCAGACCCTCGGCCGCGCCCTGTGTAGAGCGCCATAGTCTTCTGGAAAGCATGGTTTACCGCAGGCTTGGTTCTGCTGCGTGGGGTGACTTCGGTGTGTAGGATCTGCCCGAAGTATGCTTGGGCTTCCTGAGGGGATATCTTGCGTTCCGCGAGTTGGCGCATGCGGTAAATGAAGTCGTCCCATTGCGAGAAGGCGATACCCAACTGCTTTTTCACCGCTTGCGGATCGAAGCGGGTGCTGTGAGGCACTTTGATCGCGCCGGTTGCACTCCCGAGCGACATAGCCAAGGTGTTGTTGCAAACGACGCGAATCGTGGTGGGCGTAGCTACAGTGGCTAGCGTGCCGTCGCAAGACGTTGCCAGCAGCAGATAGCCGCCCACCTCATCCTTTCCTTTGAGCGCTGTCGACTGTCCAGTGCGGGCGAGGGCCCAGAACTTGCGGCCTCCTTTGAGCACGCCAGCGGTCTCAAGCTCATAACCCGAGACCTCGGTAAGGTCTCGGTAGAATTCGAGGACTTCGGCTGGCTGAACCACCTGGTAACGATGCGACACGACGGACAACGGCTCCAGCGTGTCTGACCGATAAAGCACCTTTTGATCGGCGAAGGAGTGGATCTCGGACAGCGGGCCTTTAGTCGTGGATTTGAAATGGACTGGACTAGATTCAATCTGCCAGTTCATACCGGCTTGTTGCTGCCAAACCTCAAGAGGCTGATTCTGTGGTAGCTGGTTACCCAGACCATGCCAGGGTGTAGCACCGACATAAGCCATTTGTTGGATTTCATGTGCCATCTTAGTTATCCCCTATGGGTTTGGATTTGTATCTAGAGATGAGTTGGGGCATACGCTAAATAAAAGGCCGCAGCGAATGCAGACATGAGTTGCACTGGTATCTGAAGCGTTTTGATATTTGATTTTTAAAGCTAGGTCTAAAGCATCAAAAAGCCTGACGGCTAACTCTTCAAGAGTGGCTACTACTAAGGGGTTTCGAGCAGTTTTCCGACTTTTTGAGACCTGATGAATGATCAGCCGGTTGACCGCCTTCGCCACGACTGCGATGCGGTGTGCCGAACTAATTGAGAGGGTCTTACAGCTGCTGCAGGTGGGGCATTTGGCTGACATTTGACAGAGCTCAGCTGTGGATTCACCTGGGCTATATAGGTCTCAAATTTTGTGGAATCGAATAGGCGAAGCCGGCGCATCCCGGCCAGTGTATCTCTCACTCTAGTAGCAGCTATTCCTGCTATCGAATAGCAGATCTGGTCCTTTGGCCCCGTCTACCTCCGTTATCTAGTCTGAAATTGCACTGTAATTCACTGTAACCGTTTCAGAATCCACGTTGATCGCTTGCGTGGTGATAGGGTCGTTGGGAAAGAAACCCTTAACACAGGAGCAGAGTGACATATGTTCATAAACTACAGTGGTTGGATGTTGCCGTCTGCAAACTCAACATTTCCGGTGTTTTCGGATCACCACCCTTGCTTCACCTCAACAATAATGGAGGCATCTACAAATCTTAAATTACCTAATTCTATGATGTGCCTGACCGCCCTTAGTGCAATTGCAGCAACGCTTCAGGGATCAATAGACGTTGAGATGCCTTCTGGAGGATCCATTCCGGTTTCACTCAACGTGCTGATCACGGTTCCTTCAGGTGGGGGAAAAAACAGAACAATGAAGTTATTCCAGGCCCCGATCGAAGAATTCGAAAGGAAGATGGCTCAGGATAGGGAGAGAGAACTCGTAGATTTTAAAACCCGACTGCGGGTATGGGAATTGCAGCTTAAGAGGTTAGAGCGAGTATGGCGTGACGATCTTGAGAGCGAAGAGTTTTTTGAGCACTTGAAAGCGCACGATATAAATAAGCCGTCATTTATAAGCGACTTTAGAATGGTATTCGAAGACACGACGCCAGAGGCTCTTCTTTCTGCCATGGGGAGCGGTGTGAAAAGTGCTTATTTGAAAACAAGTGAAGGGGGTATAGTTCTTTCCCAGCACGCTATGAAAAATATGCCAGCGCTAAATCAACTGTGGAGCGGGGATCGGGTCACAGTTGATCGCAAGAGCTCCGAAAGCTTCATTTTGGATGACGTTAGAGTGTCAGTGATGATTATGTGCCAGCCTGGTATATTTGAAAGCTTTGTCGAGCGGCATGGCTCGACAGCAAGAGATTCTGGTTTTTTCGCTCGATGTCTAGTTATGTCAGTCCGTGAGGCCGATGTAGGAGGCTATGAGGATGGGCAAAAACTCAATTGGTCCAGCCTGGCTCAGTTTCATGATCGGATTCGAGTGTTTTTGCAGGATGGTACGGTAAAATGTAACCGAACAGTGTTGAGGTTGACTCCCTGTGCTAAAGAGTATTGGCTCAGCATTAAAAACTCGGTAGTTTATGAGTCAAAAGTAGGAGGGAGATTCAGGGGGTTTAAAGATTTATCAGCAAGGACGCCTGAAAACATAATACGCGTGGCTGCTATTCTTCATCAATTTGAAGGGAAAGTTGGTGATATATCAATAGAGACAGTTGAGTTTGCCTGCAAAATTTGCTTTTGGCATGTTGATCAGTTCTTGATTATGTTCGGAGAAAAGGGTCAAGATGAGGCAGATGCTCAACGGCTATATAAGTGGTTAATGCAGAGATACCAGGAGCATGACACGACGGTTCACGTAAAAAATAATATTCTGCAATATGGCCCGGCTGCCTTGCGCCGAGCAGAGCGGCTTAACGCAGCGCTCGAAATTCTCATGGGGAGAGGAGTTTTATCAGCGCATTACTTTGGCAGCAGTTCGATTAGCCTAAAGTTCTACCCTTCAGGGATATGAAACTATCTGAATTGGCGCGAAATTACTAAAAAAGGCATTCTACGTGTGTGAATAGTGTGTCTTTAAATTCTTTGTCTTTCAAGCTTTTTTGTATTTCTTCTTTGGCCGCTTTGCTGAATGGTTTGTGGCTCTGGTACGCTTTTTTGACTATTTCATTGAGAAGTATCAATCTTTGTGAGTAGTACTTTGGGTACTCGATTTTTAACATGTTTTCTATTTTAGGCTTGGGGGATATTGCATAGTCATCTACGAGTATGCGTACGCATAGTTCGTGCGTTCTTTTGCCGCCTCCCTTCAGGTTTATTTTCAGATAAGATGCGATTTTAGAATCGCTAAGTGACTTGTAGTTGTAATCGCCTGTTTCAATGAGATTTATTATTTCGATTTTAAATTTTTCGGCTGCGCTGTTGATGATGTCAAGATTTGTCGTTGTGTTCTGTAGTATTGTTGGTCGACGGTGGGCCTCTATAAAATCAAGCAGGGAGAGGAAGTTTGGAGCATATAAAAAGACTGTGCATTTGTCGATTGTAATGGTTTTTATTTCGTCAGGCGAGATTAGGGGAACCATAAAAATACGGTGCTGATTGATATTGTCACTTACTAACTTGAACCAAGTTTTGAATAAAAATCCTGGGAGTCCCCATATGGGGGTGCCTGGGTTTTTTCGTCTAAGCTCTTCTATTTTTAGGCTGAACTGTTCTTTGCTTGTTGTTTTGTGGTTGTTGCTATTGACCGCTCCAGAGAAGTTATGTACGGGTTTGCTACCTCCTGTCGCAATACTCTGAAGGTCGCTGAAGCTATCTGCAAATACTCGGGTGAAAGGTCGAGAAGTGTTGGCTCGATTACGCTGCCAGGATCAACAGTTTTGCAAGTAACAAATAGAGCAACTCTGCAATTATCTGGCATGGGTGTTAATACGGTAACCTCCAACCACTCAATCAGGTCGAGAGTGTGTTCGAGCGGCAGTTCCGCTGCATCAACTGCTTCCTGCACTGTGAACGGAGCTCGAAACTCCTCAAGATTATTGCCCATTCGATCATCCAAATATGATGGTGTACTCAGTTGGAATATACCTGTCGAGCGCAGGCAAAGATACCCTTCCGTTTGGCGAAGCGTAGCTTGCTGGTGGGCTACTGCAATCTACGGATAGGCTTGAGTTCACGATAGTGTTCACAAGCTACGTGCGTTTGGCTGAAAAGCCTTGATTGGCCACGTAGGGAAGACCTTTAGCTTCATCATGGCTGGCGGTCCGATCTCAGCTGTGGCCAGCTTATGATTGCCTGCATAGCTGAAATTTTACTGTAATTCGCTGTAATGGTTTCAGAATCCTCATATACGTTAAGCCTCGTTGTATCGTACCCCTAGGAACATGATGAGGACTTAATGATGAGCAGTTCAGAAGCAATGACTTTGCTTGTGTGCGCGTGCTTTTTACGGTTGCTAGAGGTCCAACGCCGCACAGGGCTCTCCAGATCCACAATCTATAACCTTATCAACCCAAAGTCTAAATACTACGACCTGACGTTCCCAAAGCGTATCAATCTCACGGGGGTTAAAGGTGGGGCGATCGGTTTTTTGGAAAGTGATATTGAAGTTTGGATTAGCAAAAAAGCATTAACCGCTATATAACTATTTATCGAGCGGTATGGTAATTTTGCCTTTCTCTGCATCCTAAAAATCAGAGTGTGCTCGTTTTTATTGCATCTCAAAGTAAAATCTAGGGGATAAGGCTATGAAGTACTTTTTTACGAAACCGTTACTCGTCGAGAGTGTAGTTGATAGTGTATTCAGAGCTGCAATCTCGGAAAATCATAGGCTAAATGTGGCTGCATTTGATCTCTGCACGCCCAGAGCTGGCTATGAGGAGAGTAGTTTCAGTCTGATTTATAAGTTTTCTAAGATCTTTCACGTCAAACTATTACGTGACTGTTTACGCGAAAACAAACGAAACAGTCGCATGCAAATGACTGGAGTTAGGACGGTCTTCGTTAGGGACGCCGCGGTCCTTATAGGCGCTGTCCGGTACAGAATGTTAGCTATGGTGAATTTCTACGCCTATCGAGTAGCTGACAACACTGCGCATTCTAGATTGTTGAGATGTGTCCGCTCAGCCTGGGGGCAGGCATTAGGTGTACCGTCCTCAAACCATTGCTACTTCGCACATTTTTCGAAAGAATCTAGTATTGAAATCAATAAGGGGCATGGTTACACGGGGCTGGTGGCTATAGCTCAGGATTTGAGCGCAAAGTTTCAGTGCGATCGAGATCCATTGCTTAGCATCTACTACTGCCTTTCTCCTAAAGATCGGGTGGGGCACAGATGCAGCGCTCAGTGTATTCATTAATCGTACTATTTGCTCTGATATGGTTTCTTATTTGGTAGTGCTGGTAGTTTAACTTTTTGAGGCTTTTGCTAGCTCTAGCCCTTTGAATCCGAATGGTTGAGCATTTCTGACTTCGGGTATTTTCTATGTACCGATAATGTTTTGTCGCCTGCTAATTGAGTAACTAGCCAACTTAAACATGCAATCACCAGGTTTCAGGAGGAGATCATGTCTAAAAAAGTACAGGATAATAACCGCGCTCAGACATCGATCAAAGCGATGGCTGATGCCAGTAACCACTTCCTAGCTAGGAATGCTTCTGAGGAAGAAGGTTCCTTCTATAACGACCTCGAAGGTCTTATACGAATGAGGCTAGTCTTTAAGCTACTACCTCTAATGTCAGACCTGATGACCACCAGTCATCAGCTATTCGAGTTGTACCATACTCGCAACGGCATACCTGCCGTCAGGGCTAAACGGAATGCTAAGCACTTCCTAGAGTGTTTAGCCGATACCCATGCTTCGATAGCAGAGTTATTTCCTCATTACGAATTAAATCCCTACTTCGAAGTATTCTACAGCTCAGCCCAATCACATGGGCTGAGTGGTCTGTGCCTAACCATCGCAGATATGCGAGGGGAGGGTGCTCCTGTAGGCGTACAGCAGCTCAACGACTGCGTAGCAGTCATCCGCACCGTCACGCGTTCTGCTGAGTTCAAGGTAAGCCTCAAGCGGTACCGTAGGCCGATCAAGCAGAACTTCGACTCCATCATGCAGTACGCAACTGACCTGTTCCGTAGGCATGCCAAGCTGTGCATCGTGCGTCTAGACCTTGCCTACGCACAGCACTTCAGGTCTGAGCGCAAAGTCTCTGCCCAAGACACGCACTTACACCGTGAGGCGCTGCTGGCAGCCCTCAACCAAGGCGCCTTTGGGCCGCTTGTGGGGTATGCCTGGAAGCTGGAGGTGGGTAAGCGCAAAGGCTACCACTATCACTGTGTGTTCTTCTTCGATGGCTCAAAAACCCAACAAGATTTCAAAATCGCTAAGCGTATCGGGTTGTACTGGGACCATGACGTAACTCAGGGCATGGGCACCCACTACAACTGCAACGCGCGCAAACAGTTTTACAAAGAATGCTTCCTTGGGGTTGTCCATCACACCGACGTCGAAGCCCGTAAAGGCTTCGAGCGCTATGCCGAGTACATGACCAAACCGGATGAGTTCATGCGCCTGGCGTTGCCGGGTTACCGGTGCATGGGCAAGGGCCAGCTAGGCCCGTTGCCAGCAGGCCATCGTAGCGGTAGGCCGCGCTCCGTGGAGAATGGCGTTAGCCAGTGGGTATGAATCAGCCTCGAACTCACCTATTGATATTCGTTGAGCTTTCGATGTTAGGGGAGTGTAAGCGTCCTGCCATGTGGACTTGCCCTAAAAAACCGGACACCAACTCCCCGTTAAATTGATGCTGCTGCCAAGCGCCTAAACTCTCTCGGCGGCCGATATTTCAAAGCGCTGTGCGGATGCTGCTCGTTGTAATGCTCGAAGGCAATCGTCAGATTGCGCAGCGCCGTTTCTCGATCCGGCTTGGGCATATGCGCCACGTAATCACGCTTGATCGTCTTCACGAAGCTCTCTGCCATGCCGTTACCTGCGGGCTACGTACCGGTGTGGTCACCGGCTGTAGGCCGATCTGGCGAGCAAACAGACCCGTTTGCTCGGCGATATAAATCGAGCCGTTATCGCTCAACCACTGCACCGGTGTGCTCGGTAGCTGATCGCCAAAACGCTTTTCCACGCTTTCCAACATCAAGTCTCTGATGTCATCGCCGCTATACCCCGTCGGGCTGGCAACCCAGCCGATAGCTTCGCCATCACAGCAGTCCAGAGCAAAGGTCACGCTCAACTTCCCACCGCCGTCGCAGCTAAACTCGAAACCGTCCGAGCACCAGCGTGTATCGCTGGTAGTGACGGCAATTCGTCCTTCATGCCGTCGCTGGACGCCAGGTTGCTTCATGCGTCGTTCCAGCAACAGATTGTGATCGCGCATGACGCGGTAAACCCGCTTCACATTGATCGGGGCCTGCAACTGGACTTCACGCTCGCGGCGCAGCAACCCCCAAACCCGACGGTAGCCATAACTTGGCAACTCGCTGACTTGCTGCTTAATCTCGTCGACCAACTCCGTATCGTTCACGACCCAGCGTCGCCTTACTTTAGGCGATGCCAATTGCTTGATTCGAACCGTTAATTGCGAGAGCGACATACCGAGACATTCGCTGATCAGTTTCACTGGTCGTCCCCTTACCGGGCCTCCCCGGCAACAAGGGTGAGTGCGCAATCCACTTTCGCGACCGGGCGATCTCCACGGCCTCTTTGAGGACTTCGGCTTCCATCGTCTTCTTGCCCAGCATCCGCTGTAATTCGCGGATCTGCTTGAGCGCATCGCTCAGTTCCGACACTGGTACCACTGCTTCGCCGGCACTGACCGCCGACAGGCTTCCGTCCTGGTACAGCTTGCGCCTTAGAAACAGCTGGTTGGCGTTGATGCCGTTGCGTCGAGCCACCACGGACACGCTTTGTCCCGGTTCAAGGCTCTCGCGAACCATGGCCAGCTTCTGGTCGGTGCTCCAGCGGCGGCGGCGTTCCTAGCCGAGCAGCTCGCCAACCTTCGTTGCTGTTAGTCATGACATGCCCGTTTGCCTATCCCTTATCTTAAAAGGGGAACGGTGTCCTGTCTTTCATGGGGCTCGTTCACCATGTCAGATTGCCTCTCTAGCTAAAATCAGTTTCCGACCGTGCCATAGTGCTACCTCTTGCGAGCGATGCGCCCAGCCCAGATACATCTGCGTGCGCAGCCCAGCGAACTCAAAAAAAGCATCAGCGAGAACACGCTCAACGCAGCTTTGAAGCAAATATATTACGAGAATCATCTGACTGGCCACGGCATCCGCGGAACCATTTCAACAGCACTGAAAGAGATCGGCTACCTCAAGACCTGGGTGGATACGCAGTTGTTCCCATGCGGATCCGAATAAGGTAGGTTCGGCCTATAAACCGGCCAAATAAGTTGAGGACGAAGAAGGCTAGGTCGATCAAGTCATCAAGCTCTGCCGGGGGTGATAGCACCGAGTCGCGACACAGCGATGATAAGGAGAACCATAGTTATGCATAGGCGTCCCTGGTTTTGGCGGGTTGTGCGGAAAGGCCGGCAAGGGCACATCGAGGACAGAGTACAGAAGCCTATGGAATGGTATGACAGGGGGAATGTACAAAATTGGTAAGGACATACCTATCGTGCCCTCTACATAAATTGATTGCTCGATATCAAAACACTGCACTGGAAGTGCCTCCCAGTGGATTAATATGGATGCTATCTAGAACAGGCGCACGCAGTTTCGATGTTGGAAGGGGATTTCTGGTCACAACGTGGCTCCTGGCCTTATCGGCAGCTGACGTATGTCCGCCCGAGATGCGAAAATAGACTGATCGCCCAATGAAGGGCCCGTTCGGCGGAAATGCTCCGTCAGGGACATGACGATGGACAGTAAGACAGAAGCAGCGACGCCCGACTCGACCATGGATGCGTCGATTTTCCAGAGCACGCTTCCCAACGCCGAGAAGCTCGAGCAGGCACGTACACAGTTGCTTGACCTCTCAGCGCGAAATCGACTCCTTAATATGCCGCGATCGAGCCGTACCTCGGCGATTGCGATCGTCGATGAGAAGACATCCGAGGTCTATCGCCTCCTCGTTCGGGAGGGAAAGGCGTTTACCTTCCTGGCCGGCAAGGCGGCAACTGATGAGTCCGATAATGATTCGGCAGCCGACGATGCAAAGCCGGCCAAAGACTCCGATGAAATCGACCAGCTTGCCCAACCCGACGACAGCGTCGACGAGAGGGGCGTGCTCACCCGTCACAGCGACACAAAACTCCAGACTCGCCTCACGGGCAAGGGTCTGCAAAAGCATCTGCTCGAGCTCTACCTGAACTCAAAGACACTCGAGGAAGAGCAGGGCGTCAACGTCCTCTTTGCCTCCCTTGGCGCCCTCAAGTGGATCGATCCAAACAATGCGGCCAACGTTCGCCATGCGCCCCTGATCTTAATTCCGGTCGAGTTGAACCGCGGAACGGCGGGCGAGAAATTCCGACTCAAGGCCCGCGCTGAAGATGTCGCATCCAACCTGTCGTTGGAAGCGTACCTGGACCGCATCCACAAGCTTCGTATGCCCGCCTTCGAAGCCAGCGACAGCTTCGACATCGATGCCTATTTTGCAGAGGTCGCGGCTGCGGTGGCGGACAAGCCCCAGTGGGAAGTGCTGCCGGATGAGATGACCGTCGGGTTCTTTTCGTTTGCCAAATTCCTGATGTACAGAGACCTCGACCCTGCCGTGTGGCCCAAGGGCAACACACTCGTCGATCGCGCACTCATTAAGGGCCTGCTCTCAGACGGCTTCCCAGGTGGAGAGGGAATGCTCGACGAGAGCGCCAACATCGATCCGGTCATTTCGCCGGCGGACATGCTCCACATCCTCGATTGCGACAGTTCGCAAGCCATTGCCATCCATGAGGTGCGTCGCGGTCGCGACATGGTCATCCAGGGCCCTCCTGGCACCGGCAAGAGCCAGACGATCGCCAATATTATTGCGTCGGCTATCAAGGACGGCAAAACGGTCCTGTTCGTGGCCGAGAAGATGGCTGCTCTGGAGGTGGTAAAACGGCGCCTTGACGAAAAGGGCGTGGGGGATGCGTGCCTGGAACTCCATAGCAACAAGGCCAATAAGCGCGCGGTACTCGATGAGCTGCGACGCACCTGGGATCTCGGAGCCCCGAAGCCAGCTCCCACGGGAAGCCTGATTGCTCGCCTGACCGAAGCGCGGGACGAGTTGAACGGCCATGTGGCCCGGCTGCATGCCGTCGACCCAGCATCCAGTCTGTCCTCTTTCCAGGTCATGGGCCATCTCGCACGCCTGCGGCAAGCGGGGGTGATGCCCAATGATGTCGTTCTGGAGGGGATCGAAGCTTGGGGGGCGGATGGTTTCGAACGGCGTCATGCGCTTCTGAATGACTTGGTCACACGGATCGAGATCATCGGCAGACCCGACGACCACGCCTTTACCGGGGTGGGCATTGAAGCGATGCTGCCCACCGATCGTGAGCGTCTCGTCGCCCGTATCGAAACGCTGCGCGGCCAGCTCGAGGACGCCCGGCAGTACATCAATGCTACTGCCAGTTTGCTGGAAGCCCAGCCTCCGTCCAGGCTCGACGAACTGGCCGCTGTCAGCGCACTCGCCCGGCGCATCAGTGTGGCGCCTGTGCTTGATGCCGACGCCATGGCAGATGACGGTTGGTCGAACGTATCGGCGGTCGATACATTGCTGGCGTTGGGTCATCGCTATGCCGCCTTGCGCCAGTCGCTGTCGAGCGAAGTCAATGTCGAGGCGTGGGACGAGGACACTCACGAAGTGCAGCAGGCGCTCACCGAATGCCCTGGTGACTTCGATGCGGACGCTGTTCGCCGCCTCTGCGCCGTCCGCGACGCCATCCCGGCGTTATTGCAGGCGGGCCGCGGTCTCGCTCACGCACTGGGCCGCGAATGCACGCCGACCGCTGGGGAATTTGCCCGCCTCGCCAAGATCGGCGAGCGGGTTGCAAATGCGCCACCGGCAAGCCCCGAAACGTTCGCTTCCGAGCTATGGGACGGCGGCGTAGAGCGGGCCGGGCAGATCGCCCAGACCGCTGCCGACCTCGAAGGGGTTCGTACGTCACTGGCAGGTCAGCTCCACGAGCTTGCCTGGGATATCGACGTAGGTCCCGCCCGCGCCGCGCTCGCGGCCAAGGGCACGAGCCTGTTCCGCTTCCTCAGTGGCGACTGGCGTGCAGCCAACAAGCTCATGCGCTCGGTCCTGGTTCAGCCCGCCCAACCTCTCCCGGTGACCCTGGCTTCTCTCGATACCCTGATCCGCGGTCAGGAAGCGCGGCGCGTGCTGCGCGATGAAGACAGCTTCGGCAAGGCTGCCTTCGCTGAAGACTGGCAAGGCGATCGCTCGGCCTCCGCGCCGCTGGTGGCTCTGGTTGAATGGATGCGGTCCCTGCGCGGGCTCGGGGCAGAACCCCGCCTCATCGCTTCCCGCGGTCCTGAGAAGGATGATGTCGCCCAGCGTTCGAAGCACGTAAGCCTTTTGCTCTCCCAGGTCGCTCCCGACCTGTCCGGCGTCCATACCGATTTTCTTGCGCAGGCAACGCAGGTGTTCGGTGACGCCACCGCGCCTGAACAACTCGACCTCGAGTCGTTGTTGCAGCTCGCCGTCCGCCACACGAACGCCTGGTCGACGGCCAGCCGCTTCCTGATTCAGCCCCCCACCAGCGCAGCATCATCCTGTGCCATTTTTGAAAGGCTGGACGCGGGGCGCGAGGAGCGCCAGGGCGTACGAGATGGGTATAGCCTCGGCCACGCGCTGTTCGGCTCCGCGTGGCGAGGGCTTGACAGTGATTGGGACGCCCTCTCGACAGCCGCTGGTTGGCTGAAAGTCAATGGAGACATCCGCGCGCTGGCCGGTCGAGTCAACGAGCGTGAGGCGCTTATTCCTCGCGCCGTGGCTCTTGACGAGCAGGCCGCGCATCTCGCCACGGCCTTCCACTCCATTGCAGATGAGCTTGCACTAGATCTTTCAGCCAGTGTCGGTGCGCCGCGGATCTATGAGGTGCATTTGGATTCCCTGGCAGCACGGCTATCACGCTGGGTTACCGAACAGGAAGAACTGCACCGGTGGCTGGCCTATCGCGATCGTGCTGCACGAGCCATTCGCGACGGTTGCGCGGATGTCGTCGCCAGACTTGCCGATGGACGGCTATCGACGACGAGCGCGGTCGCTGCGTTCGAGTTCGCTTATTTTGAAGGGCAATACCGTCGGGTGCTGAAGGCTGAACCGGCTCTGGGCCGCTTCGATGGCGTCGCCCACGGCCATATCGTCCGCGAGTTCGCCGACCTTGACCGCCAGCGCATCGCAGCGGCGGCAGGCGAAGTCGTTCAGGCTCACCACCAGAATGTTCCTCGAAGGGACAGTGGTTCGATTGGCCCACTCGGGGTGCTTCGGGGGGAAATTCAGAAGAAGAAGGGTCACATGGCCTTGCGAAAGCTGGTCGAACGCGCGGCCCCTGCGCTTACCGCCCTGAAGCCGGTCTTCATGATGAGCCCGTTGTCGGTCGCGCAGTTCCTGCCGCCGGGCGCACTAGAGTTCGACCTGCTCGTGATGGACGAAGCGAGCCAGATCCAGCCGGTCGACGCCCTGGGTGCGGTGGCTCGCGCCAAGCAGGTAGTTGTGGTCGGTGACCCTCGTCAGCTACCGCCAACAAGTTTCTTTGCCAAGCTCACCAGTGGCGATGAAGACATCGACGAGGATGAGCCAACGAAGGTCGGCGATGTTGAAAGCATCCTTGGCCTGTTTACCGCACGCGGCCTGCCCATGCGCATGCTCCGCTGGCATTACCGTAGCCGCCACCAGTCGCTCATTGCGGTCAGTAACCGCCAGTTCTATGAAAACAAGCTGTTCATCGTGCCCAGCCCCTGGACTCAGGAGGGTGGGCGGGGCCTGCGCTTTCACCCTGTTAGGGATGGCGTCTTCGGTTCACCGGTCAAGAGCGTCAACGGGCCGGAGGCCAAGGTAGTCGCTGAGGCCATCGTCCAGCACGCCCGACTGAACCCGAAGCTGTCCTTGGGTGTGGCAGCGTTCTCCGCATCGCAAAGCCGCGCCATCTTCGACGAGCTTGAAGTGCTGCGCCGTGGTTTGCCAGCGGAGGTGGAGGCCTTCTTCAACCGCCGCAACAGTGAGCCGTTCTTCATCAAGAACCTTGAGAACGTTCAGGGTGACGAGCGGGATGTCATCTTCATCTCGGTTGGCTATGGACCAACCGTACCGGGCGGCAAGGTACCCATGCGTTTCGGGCCTCTCAACAACGAGGGCGGCGAGCGCCGGCTCAACGTGCTGATCAGCCGTGCCAAGCAGCGATGCGAGGTGTTCTCCTCGATCACCGATGAGGACATCGATCCCGCATTTTCCGCCAGCCGCAAAGGGATCGAGGCGTTCCGCATCTTTCTCCGCTATGCCCGCACGGGGAAGCTCGACACGGCGGCCGTCACGGGACGGGACTTCGATTCCATCTTCGAAGAGCAGGTTGCAGCAGCGCTCGAGGCTCGGGGATACAGTGTCCAGCGTCAGGTGGGCCTGGCCGGGTTCTACATCGACCTTGCGGTGACTGATCCGGAGCGCCCAGGTCGCTTCCTCCTGGGCATCGAATGCGATGGCGCGTCGTACCACAGCGCTCAGTCCGCCCGGGACCGTGACCGCCTCCGCCAGCAGGTCCTGCTTGATCATGGCTGGAACCTCCACCGCATCTGGAGCACCGATTGGTTCCAGCGTCCCCAAGAACAGCTCGACCTTGTCTGCCGGCAGATCGATGCAGCGGGTGCTGCGTTCGACGAGCGCGTAGCCGAGGAAGTCCTTTCAGTTGAGCAGGCTGTCGCTGCAGCCGCCATCGAACGGGAAGTGAGGGCTGAAGACGGTGATTTCACCTTCGAACCGTATGTCGAAGCGAGCCCACAGCGGCCAACACATCGTTCGGAAGAAATCCACGAGACTCCGACAGGCATTCTTACCGAGATAGCGGTTGATGTTGTGCGCATCGAAGGGCCCGTGCATACCGATGAGGTCGTGTCCCGTGTCCGTGACGCCTGGGGCGTCAAGCGAGCTGGAAGTCGCATTCAGGACGCCGTCGAAAGGGCAATCGATGTGGCTGTCCGCCAGAACTCCGTGGTTCGGGACGGCGCCTGGCTCGCCATCGCCAGCGCACCTGTTGTTCCACGCGATCGTTCGCAGGTATCTTCACTGGCGCTCCGCCGGGCGGAGTACCTACCGGAGGCAGAACTTGCAGAGGCCATCGTCATCGTCGTAGCGCGTAACTTTGGCGCGAATCGCGATCAGGTCATCGAACGCGTTGCGCGCGCCATGGGCATCCGAGCTATCTCGGCCTCGGTACGAGAGCGTGTGGCGGCGATGGTCGAGCATGTCGTCGTCTCTGGTCGTTTGGTCGATGAGAAAGGCCTCCTGAAGATTCGGGAGTAGCTATCTTTGGGGCGTCCTGACCGAGGCTAGCGTGTCGTAAGACATCTGCGATCGGTGAGGCGCCCGGCAACACGATGAGGATTGCTGGGCAGACCGTTATTTGGCATGCCAATCTGAGCAGCAGCCTTTTGTATGCGTAACGTCTGACAAGCACCTGTGCCTATCGGCCAGAGCCTGGGCTTCGCCGAACCCGGCACCTTCTGGCGCGCATCCAAACGCTGGACCGGCCAGACGCCAGCCCAGTGGCGATTGCAGAACGCGGCGAACCCAGAAGTGCAGTGACCGATCGAACCACTTAAAGGCGCTTGGCTCTCATACGCCTGAACGTAATTCCCTTCCCTCAAAGGAAATTCAGCTCGTGGGATTTCGGCCGCTTCACCGGTGCCGGCAGCGTTGTGGCGGCCCTTCCACACAAGGTTGGGGCTATCTGTTTATCTAACCTATGGTTGTGTGAGTTTTTTGAAGGGATCTGGGCATGCAGTGGATGTGTCTAAGAAACAAGGGGTGATTCAGAATGGCCTTTTGCCCTCTGGATGTGATATTGCTTTGCGCTAAATTGACTAGCGAAAGGAAATGCGAATGTCTGGTTCTGGCGGTAGCTATCTGGGTCCATCCACACCCACCACTTCCTGTACGGCCCTGCAGTTTGATACCCAGCTTGCTTCACCAAAAGCGCAGGTGGTTGGACAGTTGAGCGTCAACGACATCCTCGACATTGTCTTTTCGCAGTCTGGCAATCAGCAGGTCGTCTCCGCACTGTGGAACGGCGCTGAGGCAGGAGGGATTGTCGACCCACATCTGAACCAATTGCGAAGCTGCATGAGCCAGGGCGAACAGTACCAGGCACGTGTGCTGCACATTGGTGGCGGGCAAGTACGCCTTCGGGTTTACCACATCTAATTGCGAGCAAAGAGAGCTCTATGATCACCATCGTAGGAGGCGTCTACAGAGAGCGTTGCATGCGCCCGGCGTGGGACGATATTTATGGGTCGGCAGGGCGGGCAGCGACGGCGATTGCCCGTTTCGGTGGACAGGCGGAATTACACGCATGTGTAGATGACAGCACCCAGATCGTCGTTGATGCACGCGCAACTGCGGAAGGTTTCCAGTTCAATGCCACAGCTGCGCAGGCAGGGGTGACTTTCGAGTATATCCATGGTCTCGCCAATCCAGATATTCGACGTGGTACTCACGTCAAATCGGAGCTGCAGGTTAGCGCCGAGAAGGTACTTCGATTCGGCATGATCGATGGAACGGCAGTAGTTGATGCTGAGTACGCGGTGTTTGACCCACAGAATGCCGACGGTACGGAGTCCTTCAGGGCCAATGGCTCTGAAGCAAAGCACCTGGCTTTGGTCCTGAACCGCCACGAGGCCAATCAGTTGGTGCCTTCTTCCAGTGGGTTGAACGCACAAGAGCTCGCAATCGTGCTTGCCGAGCAGGAGAGCGCGGAGGTGGTTGTCATCAAGATGGGGCCGCTGGGTGCCTTGGTCTATGACAACGGCGCAATCTCGACGGTACCTGCATACCGCACTGAGCGGGTATGGAAGATCGGTTCGGGAGATACCTTCGCCGGCCACTTTGCACTGGGCTGGATGGACAAAGGTCTTTCGGCTCACGATGCAGCCTCGATTGCCTCCATTGCGACGGCCTTTTATTGCGAAAATCAAGGCTTCCCTGACCCGGCTTTGCTTGCTGGTTTCAAGCCGTACCCACTGCAACCGTCAGCCCGGTATCGCGATGGCTACGCCCCTAAGGTGTACCTCGCAGGGCCATTCTTCACCCTCGCAGAGCTGTGGATGGTCGGGCAGGCACGCAGAGACCTGCTGGCAATGGGGCTGGATGTATTTTCCCCATACCATGACGTCGGTCTTGGCTCTGCTGAGGACGTGGTCGAAAAGGACCTTGAAGGGGTGCGTAATTGCGACGTTCTCTTTGCGATTGGTGATGGGCTCGACTCGGGTACAATCTACGAGATTGGCTATGCTCGGGCGTTGAACAAACCTGTAGTTTTCTACGCGGAAAATGAGTCCGAACAGGACAAGAAAATGATGGAAGGCTCCGACTGCCGCATCACCGATGACTACGTCAGTGCGATCTATCAGACGGTCTGGGAAGCGGTAGTGCTATGAAGACGGGATTATTGTTGTCCGGCGGGATGGACTCCTTGACGATTGCCTGGTGGAAGCGGCCGGACATCGCGTTCACCCTGAACTACGGTCAGCTCGCGGCGCAGGCCGAAATCGAGGCTTCAAGGACGATCTGCCAACAGTTGGAAATCTCTCATCATGTGATTGAGGTTGACTGCCGCCAGCTTGGCTCGGGAGATATGGCAGGTAGCCAAGCAGACAGCATGGCTCCAGCCTCGGATTGGTGGCCGTACCGGAACCAGATGTTGGTTACGCTGGCGGCGATGAAGGCAATCTCGTTCGGTGTTACGCACCTGTGGTTGGGTACCGTGAAATCGGACGGCTTCCATAGGGATGGCTCGCCAGAGTTCATGTCGGCGATCAGCCATCTGCTTTCCCTGCAGGAGGGCGGCATGGTGGTTGAGGCTCCTGCAATAGAGCTTTCTACTGCTGAGCTTGTCCGCAAATCGGGCATCCCTGCGAGTCTCCTGGCCTGGGCGCACAGCTGCCACAAGTCGCATGTTGCGTGTGGTAACTGCCGCGGCTGCAACAAGTACATGGAAGTGTTTCAAGAGGTGGGGTATGACTTGGATCGACTTGCGTGACCCTATTCCAAAGCTGGCGCCTGAGCGGTATGAGCCTTTCGAGTGGGAAATGGGTGATGTCTGCCCGCTCCCTGTTTCCTCGGAGGCATTAGCCCGGCCGTTCGGCGAGGTTTTGGATGCGCGTGCTTCTCATCGCGAGTTCGGCGTCATCGATGACCAGCAGCTCGGAGCCTTCCTCTGGCATGCCTGTAGAACTCGAGGTTCCGATACGTCAAACCTGGGTTTTGATCTGGAGCATCGAGCTGCCCCTTCGGCTGGCGCGATCCATCCTATACACATCGTCGTTAAGCGGCCCGAAGATAATCGATGGTGGATGTATGAGCCCAGGGTCCACCAACTGGTGGAGCTCCGACATGCGACCGGCAAGCTTGCAGGCCTTTATGAACTCAGTCTGCAGGTTCTGGATAGTGATGAGGCAACACGCATTCTATTTCTGGCCGAGCCCGGAAAAACATTGGGCAAATACCAAGATGGTTGCAGCCTTGTTTGGCGTGACGCGGGGGCGCTGCTCGCAGTCATGGCATTGACTGCGACAGCCCAGGGACTCAACTTCTGTCCGCTGGGCATTACCGGTGAGCCGTGGGCTAGTGCCCTAGCCGATCAGGGAAAGCTGGCCGGGGTTGGCCTTGCTCTTCTTGGCTCGGCTGCGAGAGCCTGATTCAGGTGAGTGGTACCCCATGCCTATGATGCTGTGCACGGTGGCGGGCGATGACATCATCTCCAACCACATCAGGGCATCGAGCTCCGATGCTCTGACGCCAAGACCTTTGCTGAAGCGAATGAACTGCTCTTCGAGCTCCAGGTAGTGGCGCTCAACGGTCAAGTTGCCTTCGAAGAACCTACCCAGTAGCCCCGCGCGAAGAATGTGAATGTCCAGGATGGCCACATCGTCCGCATCCAGCCAGTTACGGGCAACCCACGATGCGGTCTTGTAACCAATGCCTGGAATATCCAGCAGCCAGTCGCGCAACGCTTTGCCGGAGCCTAACGGAGGCCGTTCAGCTGACAGCTTCTGGAGTGCCGCGCAGAGGTAGCGGGCCTTCTGTGCGGCGAAACGGTATCGTACTTGGCGACCATCGATAGCAAGGGGCTCTTTCAGCCACTCGAGCAAGCCTTCTTCTGAAGGTGGTTGCTCGCCAAAGGCACCGCGTTCTTTGACGTGGTGAAAGGCGGCGAGCCCGACGCTAGCGGGGATGCCATGCCCCCCCAACAAGCACGCGCCGACTTCTTCTTTCAGTGTTGCCCCGAGCTTGTAGTTGATCCGATCGCCAGTGAGACGGCGTGCGTACACTTGGTAGGCCCAGTACGCAGGAGTAGGGAACGCTTCCATGGCCCCCCACGGGACGCCCGGAATAACTTCTGCGTCTGCTTTGGGCAGCTCGACATTGAAGACCGCTTGGTCCATGAAAATAGCGCCTAATTGCATCAGGCGGCCTCCTCGGCAATGCCGTAGTGTTCATGCATCCATTGCAGTAACTCGTGTCGCTCAATGGGATCTAGGCTCTCGATACGAGCACGGAGCCTGGTTTGGCGACGCTGAATGGTTTGGCGGTCTCGGAATGTTTCGCCCATGTATCGGCTGTCGTGCAAACGGCTGGGAGGTTCGTAGTTCATCCACACCGTTTCTTCGCGCAGCTCTACATGGGTCTTAGCCGGAAAACTCACCTTGCGCCACCTGATGAGCTCGCGGTTGTAGAGATCACAGTCATAGCCCGAAAGCATCACTTTGCAAGGTAATGCGACCAAGCACCGCAGCAAGCGGATGTGGTCCTCTTGAGAGTAATCGCAGCGATAGACCTTTGCTCGACGGCGGGTGTTCGGAACGTAGGGTGGATCGATATAGACCAACTCCTGGCCTTCGAACGTATACCCTTCAAGGAACGTAACGGCGTCGACTTGGTGGAGTTCGCAGGTATCTGGACACTCTGCTTTCCACCGCTCAATGACTTGGGCGTCGAGGTCCAAGCCAATGTTCCGCTGCGCAGCCTTTTTGTTGCGCATGACTGCCCCACCACCAAGGTGGGATTCGATGTATGTCTGATGCGGTGGCATCAGGTTGATCAAGCGCTGGTAGCACTTGCCTTTTCCGCCTGGATATCTCATGCGCCAAGCATCGTCAGAAATGACGATGATGTCAAGGCGAAGCGCCGAACGGCCACCATGCGTGGAGTTGGGCTGAATGAAGGCAGCGTAAACCGCGATAGAGGGGTCGCCCGCCTCATCTCTATGGCAGCCCTTGGCCGATTTCTGCCTGTCTCCAACGTCGGCTATGGGTTGAGTGCCGCCGGTGACGAGGGGCTGCAATCGACCCAAAGCAGACTGATTATTCGTGCCGGAGACATGCAATCGAGACAACTTTCGCTGGTGGGAGCCGCCGTGTATTATCTGGGCGGGCTGATGCTGCCCGCCGCTCGCTCCTGAAAGGAAAGGTGAAAGCATTTCTTCTCCTCCCAAATCCTGTCGCAACTCTTGAGAGTCGAGGTTTGGCAATGCGAGCACCAGAATGCCTCGGTTACAGGAGGAACGATGTTTTCAATCGAACAAGCCAAGCAGATGGCCAAGAGGCTGCGTGCCTCGCTTGAGGCGCGCAATCAAGAGGCGTCTCACTCAACGGCGCTTGAACTGGTAGCACATCAATTGGGCTTCAAGGACTGGAACACCGCGTCTGCGATGCTTCCCTATGAGCCGGCCCAACCTGTTATAAGCTTCGACAAAGCCATCCCGATATTGCGGATGTTTGACGAAGCCAAGGCGCGCCAGTTTTACCTTGATTTTCTAGGGTTCAGCGTCGAATTTGAGCACCGATTTGAAGCAGATCTGCCGCTATACCTGGGAATCAGTCGAAACGGCCTGCAACTCCATCTTTCCGAACATCATGGCGATGCGAGCCCGGGATCGACCGTATTTGTTCCGATGCAAAATATCGAACTGCTGCGCGACGAATTGCAGGGCAAACGCTACGGATACGGACGACCAGATATAGTTCAGCAAGACTGGGGGCAAGTGCTGGAAGTCTACGACCCATTCGGCAATCGAATTCGGTTCTGCCAAAGCTGATCATAGTTTGCGGGCTGGGGAAACCCAGTCCGCTTTGGGTCGGTTGAGACCTGTCACAACCGGCTGCAATGGGTCGGAAGCGGCCGGCCCCGACGGGCAGCTATCGACCCAAAGCAGTTATCCGGTGAATGATGAGATCGACACCAAAAGAACTTACCCGGTTGCAGCTCACGGCTCCAGCAACTGCATCAGCTGTCCAACAACAATGGTTTCGACGGTACCTTCACTAGCATCCACCTCAAAAGCAGCGCAGCAAGCCGATGTTTCGCCGGCACAGGTATGGTAGACAGCGATGACGCTGCCTGGCCCACAGCCTGTGTGCCCACATAGGGAATGTCCCCCTTCAATTGAACCCTGCATGACGCCAAGGCCATAGCCCGGAGTAATCCATGGGCGCCCCGGAATCGGGCCGCCTAATGCTCGTGCTGTCTGCATTTCTTGGAGCAAGCTTGTGGAGAGCAGGTCTCCACGGAGGAGTCGATCCAGAAATAGCGCTGCTTGCGAAATTGGGCCGATCAACAGTCCGTGATAAACCCACGCGGGGTCATAATTTAAGGTGCTTCCAAGGTAGGTCGTTTGTAAATCAGCTCGCGTTTTAGCAAAGCGAACGTTCAACAAGCCCAAAGGAGAAAGTACCCTTTGAGTCACCGCATCATCGAGTGTCAGATCAGTTAGCTGTTCAATCAGCCTGCCAATAAGCAGGTAGCCAACATTTGAGTAACGCCAACCGGTTCCGGGGTTGTATCGAAGTCGAGCACCGTCAAGGCGTTGCATCATTTCCTCTGCTGACCAGGCTGGCTCATTGTTCGTAACAGCAGCGTGATACTGCGCAAGCTCACCGTAGTCGGCCAGACCTGCCTCATGCCGCAGTAACTGACGTAACGTGTAAGGCTGATCAAGAATTGGGTCATCCAGTCCGATGAGCCCATCACGCACTAACGATAGGGCTGTCGAAGCCAAGACTGTTTTCGTAAAACTCCACCAGGGAGCCGTCAGTTCTAATCGGTCAGGCGTTTGTGGCTGACCATTTGATACGAGTGAACAGAGCATTGGCATCCTTGGTGTTGTACGGATCGACAGCTCGACAAGATATCCCATTCACTCTTCTTCGCCAGAGTAAAACGTCAGCTGTCTGCACGTCCTAAACGACTGCTTTTGGCCGATAGCTGCCTGTCAATGCGTACCTGCGATGACAGCGCTGGTTTACCCAACTGTCCAATAGCAAAGTGCGAATTTGCAAAATGCTATCGATCAGTTCTTTGGACTTGTAGATTGCGCCGTTCGGTCCTGACCTCGACCCAAGCAAACTTAAGCCAACGGCAGTCACTCATCCATTAAAGAAGAACAGAGATTGCTTATTTGCGACGAATACGCGGCGCCACGCCGGTGAGCTGCTTGCGCAAGCTGGCCCATGTCGCGTGCAGGCCGTTGCGCAGCGCGACAGCATCCAGGGTCATGATCCGGACTGACACGCCGCAGTCATTAGGCAGAGCGCTGATGCCCAGATAGCTGTCGGGAAGCCCCGACAGGCCTTGCCGCAGTGCGGCTTTCAACGCGTCCACGGGCAAGCCCTGACCCACCAGCATGAAGGTCGCCAGCGCCTGAAAGTGATCACTCACGCCCGGCTTTTGATGTGCCATGTCTTGCCCGGTCAGCGCCAGGCGATCACCCGCCAGCAGTTGCCCTGATGGGTCCCGAATCTCCAGTTCCGCCCGGTAAAAGTCGAAGACGCCGCTGTTGCCCAGAGGCGTGTGTAGACAAAACGCATCGCACAACATCACCCTAGCGCCGGGATGCAACACCACGTTTACCCGGCTGATCAGTTTGGCCCGGGGGAACAGAATCGTGGCCATCGGCAGGTATTCCAGCAACGCACCGGCTTGGGCGGAGAGGCTGACAGTCTGCCGCGCCGATTCTTCGAGCATGCTGTGGGCAACAGTCGCCGCGCCGGTACTCACGTGAGCCTCGCTGCCCGGTCCGGCATGCAGCTGCACGTGCAAATCCTCGCCCGAAAAAATGCCCCCGGAGCACGATTGCAGGTACACCGCCGCCATACCGGCCGGATCATCTGGCAATTTCAGGGGGCGACCCAAATGAAAGGGATAACCCACCTGCTGGCCACTGATATAGCTCGCCCCGGAAGGTGCTTTGTTGAAGGCGATGCGCGCCTGCACCGCCGGTTGTACCTGAGGCGGGAGCGACGCAGGCGGAAATAGCGTTTGCGGCGCGTTCATGGATGGTCAAACAGCACGGCGCGGCTGATGGCGTCGACCACATCGTCGACCCCGTCACCGGTGGCGCAGTTGGTGAACAGCACCGGACGTCCGTCACGGGCTTGGGCCGATTCGCGACGCATGCGCGGCAAATCCACCCCAACGTAGGGCGCAAGATCGTATTTGTTCACCACCAACAGGTCGCAGATCAGCACCCCAGGCCCGCGCTTGCGGGGGATGTCGTCACCGCCCGCCACGTCGATGACAAAGATCCAGTAGTCCACCAGATCTAGAGAGAAGGTCGAGGCCAGGTTATCTCCGCCGGATTCGATCAGGATCAGGTCAAGGTTCTTGAAACGCGCTTCCAACTCGTCGGCCATTTGCAGGTTGAGGGTCGGATCTTCACGGATTGCCGTGTGCGGGCAGGCACCGGTTTCCACGGCGATCACCCGGTGCGGATCGATCAGGCCGCTGCGCTGGACCCGTTCGGCATCCTCGCGCGTCGCCAGATCATTGGTGATGATCGCAAGCTCCGTGCCTCGCGCGATGAAGCGCGGGATCAACTGCTCCAGCAGACGGGTCTTGCCTGAGCCCACCGGGCCGCCGATGCCGACGCGCGCCGCGCCGGGGTGCGGGTTGAGCTGGGGTAGGGCGTTCAATGCAATGCTCATGGGCAGGCTTCCTTTTTACAGCGTTGATCAGCGCAGCATGTAGCGCTGGGCCAGGGGTACTTCGCTGACCGGCTCGCAGGTCAGGCGCTCGCCGTCCGCGTAAACATCGAAGGTTTGTGGATCGACCCGAATGTCCGGGCAGGCGTCGTTGTGAAGCATGTCGGACTTGCGCAGGGCGCGGGTGCCGAAGGCCGGCAACATGGTTTTTTTCAGGCCCAGTTTCTCGGCGGTATTGGCTTCCACCGCGAGGCGATTTACGAAGTTCACCGACAGCGCCTGTTTGGCTTCGCCAAAGGCACCCCATTGAGGGCGCATGATCAGTGGCTCGCAGGTGTACAGCGACGCCGCCGAATCGCCCATTATGCCGTGCACGATGAAACCGCCCTTGACCACCAGCTCCGGCTTGATGCCGAAGAAGGCCGGGCGCCACAGCACTAGGTCGGCGATCTTGCCCTGCTCCAGCGAGCCGATGTAGCTGTCGATGCCAAACACCCGTGCGGCGTTGATCGTGTATTTGGCGATATAACGCTTGATGCGTTCGTTGTCGCCCAGCCCGGTTTTCTCCTCCGGCAGACGGCCGCGCTGGTTCTTCATCTTAGAAGCCAGCTGCCAGGTCCGGCAGATCACCTCGTTGATGCGGCCCATGCCCTGGCTGTCCGAGCCGAGGATCGAAATGGCCCCTGTGTCGTGCAGGATGTCCTCGGCGGCGATGGTCTGCGGACGCACCCGCGATTCGGCGAAGGCCACGTCTTCCGGTACGTCCGGATTGAGGTGGTGACAGACCATTATCATGTCCAGGTGTTCGTCGAAGGTGTTGATGGTGTACGGATTGGTCGGGTTGGTGGAGGAGGGGATGCAGTTGGACTTGCCCGCCACGCTGATGATGTCCGGCGCATGACCGCCTCCCGCGCCTTCTGTGTGATACATGTGAATCGTGCGGTCACCGATGGCCGCCAGCGTGTCTTCGAGAAAACCTGATTCGTTGAGAGTGTCCGTGTGCAGCTGCACCTGAAAATCGTACTCGTCGGCCACCTTTAGGCAGGTGTCGATGACCGCAGGCATGGCGCCCCAGTCCTCATGGATTTTCAAGCCCAGGCAACCGCCGCGCAGCTGGCCCAGCAGCGACTCCGGTTTGCTGGAGTTGCCGCGTCCAAGAAATCCAAAGTTGATCGGCCAGGCTTCGGCGGCTTGCAGCATCTTGCCGACGTTCCATTCCCCGCCGCAGTCGATGCCTACGGTGATCGGTCCCAGCGAGCCACCAATCAGCGTGGTCAAGCCTGCGGCCAGAGCGTGATCGCACAACTGGGCGGAGTCGAAGTGCACATGCACGTCGATGCCGCCGGGTGTGACGATTAGGCCTTCGGCGTCACGCACGGTGGTAGCTACGCCACAGATCAACTGCGGGTGCACACCATCCATAACCTGCGGATTGCCGGCCTTGCCGATCGCGACGATCTTGCCGTCCTTTATGCCGATATCGCCTTTCACGATGCCGATCACCGGGTCAATGATCAGCGCGTTGCAGATCAGCATGTCGAGGGCGCCGTCTTCGCTGTCGTGACCTGGCATGAGGCCCATGCCATCGCGCAGGGTTTTGCCGCCGCCGTGCAGGCATTCATCGCCCGGCACCGAATGGTCGAATTCCACCTCGGCCAGCAGCGAGGTGTCGCCCAGACGCACTGCATCCCCCGTAGTGGGGCCATACATAGCGGCGTATTCCTTTCGAGTCATCGTTGCCATGGTTCAAGCCCCTTTGAAAAGCTGTGCACGGGCGCGCTCAAGGGCCATCGCCTTGCAGGCCGGGTCGTGCAGGTTGCCGTTGGCCAAACCGCTGAAACCATGGATGTCACCGCTGCCGCCGAACTGCACCAATTGCACCTCGCGCAGTTCGCCCGGCTCGAACCGCACCGCTGTCCCGGCCGGGATGTCCAAGTGCATGCCGAAGGCGATTTCCCGGGGGAAATCCAGCGCCTTGTTGACCTCGAAAAAGTGATAGTGACTGCCGATCTGCACCGGTCGGTCGCCGGTGTTGACCGCGCGCAGAATGGCAGTAGGACGTCCGCTGTTAAGCTGGATATCGGCGTCCGGCGAAATAATCTCGCCGGGGGTAGGCATTTCCGCCAGTGCCAGCAGTCCCGGTCGGATCGGCTGATGCACGGTGACCAGCTTGGTGCCGTCGGGAAAGGTGCCTTCCACTTGCAGCACCGGCAGTAACTCTGCCACGCCGGGCATCACGTCGTCGGTGTTCAGAATCGTCGAGCCGAAGCCGATCAATTCGGCGACGCTGCGGCCTTCACGGGCGCCTTCGAGAATCTCGTCGGCGATCAGCGCCGAAGCTTCCGGGAAGTTCAGGCGCAGGCCTTTGTCCCTGCGCTTGCGCGACAATTCGGCGGCGGTGTACAGCGTAAGCCGCTCAAGCTCGGTGGGTGTCAGCAGCATGATGAAACTCCTGTGTCGGCGGCAAGCGATCAGCCTGCCGACTCAATTGGCGAAAAGACGGAGGTCCTGGGTTTCGTGGCGCATTACCGCGATCTCGGCCATGGGTGTGAAACCGCTGGCGTCATCGGGAGTGCAGGGCGCTGTGTCCTGCAGTTCCAGCAGCAGCGGCTGGATATCGGTCAACACTCGCTGCGCGTCCAGATGGCCCATCACGCCAAGCCGCACCGCAGCGCTCACCAGACCGGTGCACAATCCGTGGGCCGACGCCAAGTGGCAGTGCTCGCGGTGCATGCCCAGCTTCCGCCATATCAGGCCCTGAACCACCGGCAAATGCCCCGGTGTCGCAGCTGCCAGGACCTGATGCTGATAAGGCGCAGCTCCCGGGGTACCGAGGGCGACATGCACTCCCAGCAACGACTGCCCGACCCGCCGTGAGCCCTGGCGCAGTTCTTCGGCCAAGGTCAGGGCTTCGACTTGGGCGTCGAGCATCATTAGTGTTGGCAGCTCGTCCGCGGCCTGCCAGGCGGCGTCAAGAAACGCCCGGTCAAAACTGTTCCATCGATGGCGCAACTGGCCTTCGACGAAGGCGCGTACCTGTTCACTGCAGTCCTGCCTGAGGCCGCGCTGGCGGCGCCCGGTGGTTGCGGCTGGCGGCGTACCCAGGCGCGCATCGGCCACTAGTGTTTCCAGGCCCCATGACCACGCCACCGCGCCGCCGGGGAAAAAACTGTCAGCCTGCTGCAGGGCTAGGAGGCTGCTGCCCAACGTGGTCAGTGCCACACTCATGCGCGCTGCACCCGGCCATCAGCGAGCATGGGCGCCAGACGCTCCAGATAATCGGCTTCAGGGCCGTTGAGAGGGATTTGCAAGGTGTCGCCGGCGAAACGCACGGTCCAATGCATGTTGCCAGCGAAGTAACCCAGCTCCAGCGCCGCAGCGGTGTCCCGGGGTCGCAGGCTGAGGAACTGCTGGTCCTGCATCTGCACAACGATGGCGCGCTTAGCGTCGAGCATCAACACCGATCCGTTGCGCAGATGCTGGTGGCGCTCCAGGCGAATCGCACAATCGGTACCGCGATCGCTGGCAAGCCGCAGGCGGTGGCGCTGGATATCGCTGCCGGAGAGGCTGAGGATTTCTACCTGACCGGCGTGGCTCAGGTCGTGCAGACGGTCGGCGAGGGCAGGGTCACTGGCCTGGCCGAGGATGCGGTCGAGTATCAACATGGCGTGTGCTCCAAGGCCGGCTTCAAATCGTCAGGTAGCGCAGGATGCGCTCGCGGTCGACGGTTTCGCGGACCTCGCTGTGGACGAATTCGCCTTTCTCGATGATCAGGTAACGGTCAGCCACGGCCATCGCGAAAGACAGCACCTGCTCTGAGACGATCAGTGAGAAGCCGCGCTCCTTTTTCAGCAGGTTCAGGGCGCGGGCGATGTCCTTAATGATCGACGGTTGAATGCCTTCGGTGGGTTCATCGAGGATCAGCACCTTGGGGTTGGAGACCAGCGCCCGGGCAATCGCCAGCTGTTGTTGCTGGCCGCCGGAGAGGTTGCCCCCTTTGCGGCGACGCATTTCCAACAGCACCGGGAAGTACTCATAGATGTAATCGGGAATAGATACGGCGGGCGCGCCCTGCATGCCGGCCAGGATATTTTCCTCGACCGTCAGGTACGGGAAAATCATCCTGCCCTGGGGCACGAAACCCACACCCGCGGCGACGCGCTCGTAGCTCTTGCAGGCGGTGAGTTCCTGACCTCCTAATTTGATGCTGCCACTGCGTGCCGGCAGCATGCCTACCAGGCTCCTGAGCAGAGTGGTCTTGCCCATGCCGTTGCGACCCATGATCGCGAGCGACTCGGCGGGCGCCAGCTCCAGGTCGAGGTTGCGCAGCACGTGGCTGTCGCCGTAATACACGTTCAGTTGATTGACGCTCAGCATGCTCAGTGCCCCAGGTAGACGTCGATGACCCGAGGATCGTTTTGCACCTGATCCATCGAGCCGTAGGCCAGGGTCTTGCCCTGGTGCAGAACGGTGACCTTGTCGGCCACCGATTTCACGAATTCCATGTCGTGTTCGATGATCACCATCGCCCGGCCCTTGGCGATACGCTTGAGCAGGCCGGCGGTTTTCTCCCTTTCGCCGGCGCTCATGCCCGCCACCGGCTCGTCCAGCAACAGCAGTTCCGGGCGCTGCATCAACAGCATGCCGATCTCCAGCCATTGCTTCTGGCCGTGCGATAACAGCCCGGCCTTGCGCCCCAACTGGTCCTGCAGAAAGATCATCTCGGCGGTCTGTTCGATCTCGGCTTGCAGAGCCGGGTCCTTGCGGGCGAACAGACAATTGAAGATGCCGCGCTTGTCCGGCGAAGAGATGTCGAGGTTTTCTCGCACCGTCAGGTCTTCGTACACTGACGGGTTCTGGAACTTGCGGCCGACCCCGGCGCGGGTGATCTGGTATTCGATCATGTTGGCCAATTGCAGGTCTTTGAAGCGGATACTCCCGGCGCTTGGGCGGGTCTTGCCGCAGATCATGTCCAGCAGGGTGGTCTTGCCGGCGCCGTTGGGCCCGATCACCACGTGCACCTGGTTTTCCTCGACGTAGAAGTTGAGGCTGTCCACCGCTTTGAAACCATCGAAGGACACGGTCAGGTCTTCGACACTCAGCAGCATGCCGCTCATTGTTCAACCTCCCTTTTGCTCAACCGCTGCAGCAGGCCGGCCAGCCCGGTAGGCAGGAACAGCACCACTCCCATGAACAGGAAGCCGATGAAGTACTGCCAGAAATTGACGAAATTCTCGGACAGGTAGGTCTTCGCCACGCCGATCAGCAGCGTGCCGTACACAGCGCCTACCAGCGACAGTCGTCCGCCAAGGGCTGCGTAGATCACGATTTCGGTCGACGGTATGATGCCCACCAGGGAAGGCGAGGCCAGGCCCACCTGCAGGGTGAACATCACGCCGCCCAGTGCTGAAATTAGCGCTGCCACGGCAAAGATGAACGCTTTGAACAGCGCCGTGTTGTAGCCGGAAAACCGTACACGGTCTTCACGGTCACGGATCGCCACCACTACTTTGCCCAGGCGGCTGTGGAGGATAAATCCGCACAACGCGACACAGGCGAGCAGCAGCAGCGCGGTAATCAGGTACAGAATCCACGGCGTCTGAGGCGTTTGCAGGCTCAGGCCGAAGGCGGTCTTGAAATCGGTCAGGCCGTTGACGCCGCCGGTGTAGCCTTGCTGGCCGATGATCATGATCGACATGATCGCCGCCAGGGACAAGGTGATGATCGAGAAATACACCCCGCCCACACGTTTCTTGAAGTAGGCGTAGCTGAACAGAAACGCCAGTAACGCCGGAAGGATCAGGATCGCAGCAAAGGTAAAGGTCGCCGACTCGAACGGCTTCCACCACCAGGGCAGGGCGTCGACGCTGTTCCAGATCATGAAATCCGGAAGCGCCGAGCCATAAAAGGCGGCGAGGGCGCTGGCGGCTTCGTCGGTGGCGGTGGCCTCAAGCTTCAGGTACATCGCCATCATGTAGCTGCCTAGGCCGAAGAAGATGCCTTGACCCAGGCTGAGAATTCCGCCGTAACCCCAGATCATCACCATGCCCACGGCGCAGAAGGCCAGGCTCAGGTATTTGCCGGCCAGGCCCAGACGGAAGTCGCCCAGACTCAGCGGCAATATCACCAGCAACAGGATCGACAGCCAGATCAGGCTGTAGCGTTCAATCATCGGCAGCCAGCCACCGGAAAACCAGCGTGGCACCCGGACTTGAGTGTCAGGGCGGTGCAGAGATTTGTCCGTCATGTCATTCATCTCAGCGTCTCACTTTGGCGGCAAACAAGCCGTTGGGGCGGAAGAACAGCAACACGATGACCACCAGCAGCGTGATGGCCTTGGCCATGGAACCGGTGGTGAGGTATTCCAGTGAAATCTGCGTCTGGCCAATGGCGAAGGCCGAAAGGAACGTGCCCAGCAGACTCTCGACACCGCCAAACACCACGACGATGAATGTGTCCACCAGATACTGCTGGCCGCTGACCGGTCCGGTTGAAGCGAGCATGGTGAACGAGCTGCCGGCGATCCCGGCCAAGCCGCAGCCCAGGGCGAACGTCACGGCATCGACGCGGGCGGTGTTGATCCCGGCAGCTCCGGCCATGGCACGGTTCTGGGTCACGGCGCGGATGCGCAGGCCCCAACGGCTACGGTACAGAAACAGAAACACGGCACCGGCGATGACCAGGGTCAGGCCGATGATGAAAATCCGGTTGAGCGGTAATTCCAGCCCTTCAGTGACCTTCCAGGCGCCTTGCAGCCACTGCACGGTGGGCACGCTGACTTCCTTGGGGCCGAAGACCTGGCGGAATAATTGTTGCAGCACCAGGGACAGGCCCCAGGTCGCCAGCAGCGTGTCCAGCGGGCGCTTGTACATGAAGCGGATGAAGCAGCGTTCGAGCAGGAAACCAAAGGCGAATGTCACGACAAACGCGACACCGATGCCGATGATGAAATACCAGCCCATGTAGTCCGGAAAGTACCGCTGGAATACCACAGAGGTGACGTAGGTCATGTAGGACCCCATCGCCATCAACTCGCCGTGGGCCATGTTGATCACGCCCATCAGACCGAATACGATCGTCAGCCCCAGCGCCATCAGCACCAGCACCGAGAACAGCGAAAACCCGCTGAACACCTGCATCACCAAAATATCGAATGTCATTGCGTCGCCACCTGTTGCTGCACGCTGACTGGCCACGTGAGCTGGCCACGTGGGTGAAAAGGGCGCGCATCACGTCACGCCCGGTCCGGTATTACAGTTTCGGGAATGGATTGGGTTCGATAGGTGCCGATTCGTAGATCACGTCAACCTGACCCTGGGCGTTGATGGTGCCAATGCGCGCCCGCTTCCACAGGTGGTGGTTGTCCTTGTGCACCTTGATCTCGCCTTCAGGCGCGTCCAGGGTCAGCTCCGAGGAGGCCGCAATCACTGCCGGGACGTCGAAGCTGCCGGCTTTTTCCACGGCTTTCTTCCACAGGTACACGGCTGTGTAGGCCGCTGCCATCGGATCGCCGACGACACGCTTCTCGCCATAACGGGCCTTGAACGCAGCAACGAACTTCTCGTTGACCGGGTTCTTCAGGCTCTGGAAATAGCTCATGCAGGTGAGAAAACCGGTGAGGTTTTCGGCGCCGATGCCGGTGACTTCTTCCTCGGTCACGGCCAGGGCCATCAGCGTCTGGTTGCTGCTGTCGATGCCTGCGGCTTTGAGCTGTTTGTAGAACGCGACGTTGGAGCCGCCGACGATGGTGGACAGCACGATGTCAGGCTTGGCCGCCTTGATCTTGTTGATCACCGAGGAAAATTCAATGTTGCCCAGCGGCAGGTAGTCTTCGCCGACGATGGAACCGCCTTGCTTGGTCACCGATGCCCGCGCCAGCTTGTTGGTGGTGCGTGGCCAGATGTAGTCCGAACCCACCAGATAAACGCTCTTGCCTTTGTTGGCCATCAACCAGGTAACGGCTGCGAGGGTTTGCTGGGACGCTTCGGCGCCGGTGTAGATGATGGCCGGGGATTTCTCCAGGCCTTCATAGAACGTCGGGTAGTAGAGCAAGCCCTTGTTGCGCTCGAAGACCGGAAGCACCGCCTTGCGCGACGCCGAGGTGTAAGCGCCGAAAGTGGCCGCGACGTGATCATTTTCCAGCAGTTTGCGGGCCTTTTCTGCGAAGGTCGGCCAGTCGCTGGCGCCGTCCTCGACAATCGGCTCTATGGTTTTGCCCAGCACGCCACCGCTGGCGTTGATCTCTTCGATAGCGAGTTTTTCAGCGTCCACCACAGAGGCTTCGCTCATGGCCATGGTGCCGGTCAGCGAATGAATGATCCCGACCTTCACGGTGTCTGCCTGGGCCTGGCTGACCAGGGAAAACGGCAGCAGGCTGAAAGCCCCCAAGAGCAGGGCGTGCTTGATCAAGCGGCGTTTCTCGTTGTGCATTGCGTTTCTCCCCAGGAATAAAAAAAGCCCGACGTCCCGGATAAATAAATAACCGGGAGGTCAGGCTTCTTGTGCCGAATCTGGCGGGACCACTGTGTCCGATCCAGTCGTACGCCAGGTGTCTCCCTACCTGCCGAGCGGGGCGTAGGGCAGACAGCTGGCGCGATGTCTCAGAAGAGTTAAAGCAAGGGTGGTGCCAATTACCGCCAGCACGGTTTTCGGCATCTTCGCGGTGGTGCGCGGCGTATCGCTGCATCTATAGCAACGTCGAAACTGCCTGCGCCGCTTTGGCGCGAAACGGCCCTTCGCGCACTAATACCGTGAAGCTGCGCGAGGGGTTTTCCCGGGGGCGGGGTAGCGTCCATGGAGGAAACCAGGACTTGCCTGCAGGAAATTGCGGGATGTTCGCGGTGTGCAGGCTTGCATTGGGCATGGCCCGCTATCTGCATTACTCTTGCACGACACCCTCGCAGGGTCCCTTGTCACACGCCCATCCTCGGCAGGTGTGGAAGGCCCCTCGCATGACTGGCCCCGACAGCGTTGTCGCGCCAGCCCCAGGCACAACCGGCCTGAGAGCAACCGTCTACTTAGTCGACGGTATATCGCTCAGTCTTCCTCCGCCAGATTCCAGACCCCCGACCATGAGCGGGCGTCTCATCCCACGTTGAACAAGGTTTATATCCATGGTTGACCAGTCGATCCGCATAGGCGGTCTGTTTTCCGATACCGGCGTCACCGCCGCAGCCGAGGGCTCGACGATGCGCGGTGCGCAGTTCGCGATCCAGCAGATAAACGCGGCCGGTGGTGTGGATGGTCGCCCTCTGGAGCTGATCACACGCAACCCCGACTCGACGCCTGCGCTGTACGCCATGCACATCGAGTCGCTGATCCGCGAAGAGCATCTGCGTTTCTTCTTCGGCTGCTACACCTCGGCCGCGCGCAAGGCGGCGCTGCCCATCGTCGAACGTTACGATGCGCTGCTGATGTACCCCGTGTATTACGAAGGGTTCGAGTACTCGCGCAACATCATCTACACCGGTGCCACGCCGAACCACAACGCGTTGCCGCTGGGCAATTACATGCTGGAAAACTTCGGCAATCGCGTGCTGATGATCGGCTCCGAATACGTCTACCCGTACGAAACCAACCGGTTGATGAGCGACCTGCTCTATGAGCGCGGCGGGACCAAGCTGGGCGAGTATTACCTGCCGCTGAAAAACGCACGGCCCGAGGATTTCGCCAAGTTGATGGTCAAGGCCCGGGAACTGAAACCGTCTTTTATTTTTTCCACCGTGGTCGGGGAAACCATGGGCCACTTGTATCAGGCCTACGCCGATGCCGGTTTCGATCCAGCGGTCATGCCAATCGCCAGCCTGACCACCAGCGAAACCGATATCAAGCAAATGGGCGTACACCTGGGCGCGGGGCACATTTCCGCGGCCACGTACTTCCAGTCGGTAGACACACCGAACAACCGTGAATGCATTGCGCAGTACCGCGAGCTGTTCGGTCAGCATCAGGTCACCGACCGCTGCTGGGAGGCCGCGTATTTTCAGGTGCATTTGCTGGCCAAGTCGATCATCCGCGCCGGCAGCACTGAAGTGGAGGATGTTCTGCAGGCGCTGCGTGGGCTTGAGTTCGAAGCGCCACAGGGACGTATCCGGGTCGATGCCAACAACCACCACACGTACCTGTTTTCAAGGATTGGCAGGGCCGACGCCCAGGGCCAGTTCGACATCCTCTACGAAAGCCAGACCGCGCTCAAACCCGACCCCTACGCCATCGCGCCGAACTTCAATGACTGGTCCAGTTCGGCCGGGAGCCTGCCATGACCCTGCGCGCCGCCAAGAAACGCCTGCGCAACGACAGCGCCGGCGGCATCAAGGATCTACGCGACATCAGCGTACTGGTGATGCACCCGGACGATGATGACGGCCGCAACCTCATCGAGCAATTACAGCGCATCGGCTGCCAGGTGCGCGTGCAATGGCCGATTCCGGAGCGCTTGACCCTGGAAACCGATGTCATCGTGTTGGCGGTGTCCCCGGAAAGCCTGTCGACCAATACCCCGTGGCTGCTGCACGCCAGCACGCCGCCGATCATTCCAGTGATCGCCTATGAAAACCCGATCATCGTCGAAGCGCTGGTGCAGCTCAACGCCTGCTCGGTGATCCCGTCACCGGTCAGATCCTTCGGCCTGCTCACCGCCCTGGCGATCACCTTGGGCCAATCGCGAAAGGCCCGCGAACGGGAGAAGCATGTCAAACGGCTGGAAGGCCGCATGGCCGTGATGCGGACCGTGCAGCAGGCAAAGATCATTCTGATGGAAACCAAGGGCATGTCGGAAATCGATGCCTACAACGCCTTGCGCGATCAAGCCATGGCCAAGCGCGAACCGGTGGAGAAAATTGCCGAAGCGCTGGTCAAGGCTCACGAGTTGTTTCAACGAGCCTGTACTTGAACAGCCTTTGAGTGTCCGGCCTTATGGCGGGATCCTCTTCTGCGCGGACGTTTGCCATACGCCCTCACTCGGCAAGTATGGATCGCCACGTGGTGGCCGGCCTGGACAACGGAGTCCTCCGGAGAACCGAAGCCTGTGCATCGAGCGCGGCCGGTCCGAGTCAACGATAGCCCGAACGACGGGCTGTCCTTAACGTTATCTGGAGAACACCATGTCCGTAAAACGCCCCAGCAAAGCCGACTTTCTGATCGCTGCCGAAGATCATGGTTATCATCTGTCCGACAGCCAGATGGAGGCCTTCCTCTCGCTGGCCGACGAGACCCTGACGTCTTACGAAGCCATCGATGCGCTGTACGCCGCCAACGTTGCGCAGCAACCGCCCAAACGCGAATACAGCAAAGCGCCCGACGCCGATAACCTGCATGGCGCCTGGTATGTGAAAACCAGCATTGCGGGTGCCGCCCAAGGCCCCTTGGCCGGCAGAACCGTCGTGATCAAGGACAACGTGTCAGTGGCGGGGGTGCCCATGGCCAACGGCTCGTTGAGTCTGGACGGTTACGTGCCCTCCGAAGACGCCACGGTGGTCAAGCGCCTGTTGGCGGCCGGCGCAACGGTTGTTGGCAAGTCGGTGTGCGAAGACTTGTGCTTCTCCGGCGCGAGTTTCACTTCTGCCAGCGGCCCGGTCAAAAACCCCTGGGACCTGACACGCAACGCTGGGGGCTCGTCCAGCGGCAGCGCTGTGCTGGTGTCACTCGGTGAAGTCGACATGGCCATTGGTGGCGACCAGGGTGGCTCAATCCGGATGCCATCGGCCTGGAGCGGCATCGTTGGCCATAAGCCGACTTACGGCCTGGTGCCCTACACCGGTGCGTTTCCGATTGAACGCACCATCGACCATGTCGGGCCGATGGCCAACAACGTGCGTGATGTGGCGGCGATGCTCGACGTCATCGCGGGCGCAGACGGTCTTGATTCGCGGCAGAAAAGCCCGCCTGCGGTGAACTGCATCGCCACGCTCGACCAAGGCGTGGCCGGTTTGAAAATCGGGCTGTTGCGCGAAGGGTTCGCCATTCCAGGCGTCTCGGAGCCGCAGGTCGACGCGTTGGTCAAAGCGGCGGTCGAGCAGCTGGAAAAACTGGGGGCCACGGTGGGTGAAGCCAGTGCACCCTGGCATGCGGGCGTGGCCATGGACTTGTGGAACGTCATCGCTACCGATGGCGCGGCCTACCAGATGCTGCAAGGCAACGGCTATGGCATGAATGTCGATGGCTACTACGATCCGGACATCATGAGTTATTTCGGAGAGAAGCGTCGAGAACACGCCGACGCGTTGTCCAGCAGCGTGCGAGCGGTGGCCCTGACAGGTCACTACAGCCTGAAAAACCTGCACGGTGCCTACTACGCCAAGGCGCGCATGCTGGTGCCCGAGTTGACCCGTCAATACGACGAGGCCTTCAAAGCATTCGACGTGCTGGTGATGCCTACCATGGCGTTCGTGGCGACCCCACTGACCGCTGCAGACGCGCCCGTTGAGGAGTACGTGCACAGCGCCCTCGATATGCTCGCCAACACCGCACCGTTCGACTTGACCGGGCATCCGGCTACCTCGATTCCGGTAGGTCTGGCGGACGGTCTGCCGGTGGCGATGATGATCGTGGCGCCGCGTTTCAAGGACGCCCTGGCGCTGTGCGTGGCCCAGGCCTACGAACAGGCGCGTGGCGAATTCCCCAAACCACCGCGCGCGTAAGCTCGTCCTTGCGAGGCGCTGGCCCCTGACAGGCTGGCGTCCTTGCCCTTCCTTTCAGAATCGAGGAGCGCAAGATGCGACTGACTCCATGTGTACGGCTGTCTCTGGGCGCCGCGTTGTGTGTGCTGCCGGTGGTTGCATTTGCCCATCCCGGGCACGATGAATCAGGACTGATCTCCGGCCTGACGCATCCGCTGATTGGGGGGGACCATTTGCTGGCGATGTTTGCCGTGGGACTTTGGGCTGCCCAGCAAAAGCGTCAAGCTCGCTGGCTGTTGCCGGTGACGTTTGTCGGCGCCATGTTGCTGGGCGGCCTGTTGGGTTTCGACGGGGTGGCAATGCCGTATCTGGAAAGCGCCATCGCCGCATCGGTGCTTGCACTTGGCTTGCTGGTGGCTGCGGCGGCGTGTCCACCCGTGACAGTGAGTCTGGTGATGACCGGACTGTTCGGACTGGTCCATGGTATGGCCCACGGGCTTGAACTACCGGCGATGAACAGCCCGGCAGGCTTTGCGGCAGGCTTCGTCGCGGCCACCTCTGCACTGCACGCGGCCGGTTATGCCTTGGCGCGCTGGACGCCGCTTGCAGAGGCAGCCATCACTCGCACGCTCGGTATGATATCGGCAGGAGCAGGTGTGCTCATGCTGGCGGGCTGAATCTTTCAATCCTCAAGACCCGGTTGCAGGCTCGTCTTTGGGGTAGGCGAGAGGGCTGGGTCGAAACCTGGTTGTGGGAATATCCCTTAAGCTATTGACCGAGCCCCCATATCTGATATTGGCCGTCTTCTGCCAGTCTGGCTTTCGTGTCTGCTAGTCAAGTCGAGTGCAAGTGGCAGGCTTGTATCCCATTGTGGCTTGGCTTCAGCTACGTGCGCTGAATAACCGATGCAGGGTGATCTTGCGCACCTCGGCCTTGCTCACCTCTATATGTGCCTTGATCAACCGCTGCGCCTCGCTGGATCGGCGGTGCAGTGCTGCATTGAGAATCTGTGAGTGCTCGTCATAGGTGATGTCGATACGTGCCTGCTGGCTGAAATCCAGACGGCGTATCACGCGAATCTTGTCGGCGATTTCCGCATGGATGCGGCTCATCTGGGCGTTGCCGGCCAGGATCAGCAAACGCTGGTGAAATTGTTCGTCGAGCAGGATCAGTTCATGGGCATCTCGTGAACGTTGCTCGGCCGCGACTCCCCAGATCGATAACAAGCTTTGCAGGGCTTCCTGGTGGCCGGGCGCCTCATGCTCGCAAATGCGCTTGAGTGCAGTCTGCTCAAGGACGATGCGCACGTCGTACAGCTCTTCGAAAAAGGTGAAATCGAACGGCCGAACCTGCCATCCGGCACGAAAGTGCACCTCCAGATAGTGCTCCTGTTCCAGCCGAAACAACGCTTGGCGCACCGGGGTACGGCTGGCATTCATGCGTTTGGCGATTTCCCCTTCGCTGAAGCGATCGCCCGGCAGCAAGCGGAACTCAAAGATGTCTTCCTTGAGCTGGGCGTAGATCCGGTCGGCGAGACCTTCCGGGCGATCCTTGCCTGGGCTTGAAGTGGAGGCGAGTTGCATGGTCCGTCCTTATGAAAGGTTCAACTGTCGTTCTGTCCAATGGCACCAGGCAAGGGTCTGGGCATCGCTGCCCAGCGGTCCGACGAGCTGCACGCCCAGCGGCAGGCCCCGTGTACCCGTGCCGGTTGGCAGATGCAGGCTCGGCAGACCCAGCGCACTCCAGGTTCGGGAAAAAAGCGGATCGCCCGTCTGCCCCAGACCGACCTCGGCTTCACTGTGGGTGCTGGGTGTCAGCAAAAGGTCGCATTCGGCGAATACCTGGGTCAAATCAGCGCGGGCCTGGGCGACACGATCACGATTGTAGCGGTTCTGCACCACGTCGATTTTTTCGCCGATGGCCAGGCGCTGTTGCAGATTCTCGCTGATCTGATGCGGGTGCCGCAGACGCTCGTCCGCGAGAGCCTTGTAAGCATCGGCCCACATGATCTGGTCGTGAATCTCGGGCAGGGCTGCAAAGCTTGCTGGCAGCGTCACGTCGACAACATGGGCGCCGGCAAGGCGCAGTCGCTGCGCCGTACTTTCCACCGCGTGACGGGTCGCATCGCTGGCGGCCTGCCATTGTGGGGTTCGGCACAGGCCAATGCGTGGCGGACGATCTACCCCAAGCTGGCGCCAGGCGGGGGCGCACGCCATCACTGAAGTCAGCAAGGCGACATCGGCGACGCAGCGGCCAAAACCGCCCACCGTGTCCAGGGATTCGCTGAGGCTTTTGATGCCGGCCCGGGCAATCAAACCGAAGCTGGGCTTGAAGCCCACTACGCCGCAATAGGCCGCCGGGCGAATGATGGACGCCGCCGTTTGGGTTCCCAGCGCCAGCGGCACCATGTGTGCACCGATGGCGGCCGCAGACCCGCTCGATGAACCTCCAGGGGTATGCGCCGGATTGTGCGGATTGCGCGTAGGGCCAGGCGAAAACGTAGCGAACTCGGTGGTGACCGTTTTGCCGAGCACAATGGCCCCGGCCTCGCGGCACAGCGCCACGGCCGCCGCATCTGCCACGGGGCGATGTTGGGCATAGATGGGCGAGCCATAGGAGGACACGAAGTCTTGTGTATCGAACAGGTCTTTGACGGCCAGCGGCAGCCCATGGAGTGGCCCGCGCAACGGCCCGCTGTCAAGCATCCGGGCCTGGGCCAGCGCTGATTCGGCGTCCAGACTGCACCAGGCCATGACCTCCGGCTCGCGCTCGGCGATGCGCCGCAGACAGGCCCTCAGCAACTCTTCCGCACCCAGCCTGCGCTGCTGCAGCAAGTCGGCTGCCGCGCTGGCGCTCAACAGGCTGGGATCATCGGCAAAGCGTGTACTCATGGCTGGCACCAGTCCAGAATCATTCGCCGATAAAGGTCAAAGGCCTCCTCGATCCGGGCCACCGTGCAGTATTCGTCGGTCTGGTGCGCCAGGTGGGTTTCGCCGGGGCCCAGGATCAAGGTCGGTGGGTTGCCCAAGGGTGCCAGCAGCGCTGCGGCATCGGTGAAATACGTCACGGTCCCTGGCGTCTGCTCGCTGGCGCACAGAGCGACGACGCGCTGGACCCACGGCGACTCAGGGGCGGTATAGATCGGCGGCAGATCGATCATGACGTTCAGGGTGATGTCATCACCCAACAGCGATTGCAACGTCTGCTGGATCTGAGCATGGGACTGTCCGGCGACGGTACGGATATCGATGGTCAGCTCCGCAGCATCGGGCACTGAATTGACGTTCAGGCCGCCCTTGATCATGCCGACGTTGAGCGTTGGCCGGCCCATCAGCGGATGTGTCGGGCAGTCGAAGGTAAAGCTTTGCAGCGCCAACGCAGCGCGGGCGATTTTATAGACGGCATTGTCGCCATGCTCGGGCATCGAGCCGTGGGCGGTGACGCCAGACGCCGTGGTTTTTAGCCAAAGCGCGCCTTTGTGGCCAATCAGCGGATTGTTGTAGCTGGGTTCGGCCACTAGCAGCGCGCCGGCCGGTTGCAGCAGCCCCGGTTGCGCGGCCATCTGGAAAGCGCCTTCGCAGCCGGTTTCTTCACCGGCGGTGATGATCAGGGTGACGCCGGCGCTGTTGGCCAATTGTTCGCGGCAGGCGATGGCGGCGCACACGAAAGCCGCAACGCCGGCCTTCATATCGCTGCTGCCACGCCCGTACAGTTTGCCGTCAACGATGTCGCCGCCAAACGGCGCCTGGGTCCAGGCTGCATCGCCCAGTGGCACAACATCGACGTGTCCGGTAAACGCCAGCGGCAGCCCCTTGCTGATATCGCCCAGGCTGGCGATGAGGCTCGCGCGACCGGGGGCGAGTTCGCTGAGGGTGCAAGTGAACCCCAGCGGCTCCAGCAGCTCGGCGAGGTAGCGGGTACAGCTGGATTCATCTCCGGGGGTGTTGATGGTGTTCATCCGCACCAGCGTCTGAGTCATGTGTATCGGGTTGTGGTCGGTGCTCATCTGTGAGGCTCCAAAGTAAACGTCAGCCGAAATAGGCGGCCTGGACTTCTGCATTTTCGCCGAGGCTGCGCGCATCGCCCTGAGCGACCATGCGGCCTTGGGATAGTACGTAGCCGTAGTGGGCAATCGCCAGGGTCTGGTGGACGTTCTGCTCCACCAGCAGCACGCTGATACCCAGCTGACAGATATCGGCGATGATCCGAAAGTTCTCCTTCACGTACAGCGGCGACAGCCCCAGCGACGGCTCATCGATGATCAGCAGGCGTGGCTTGGCCATCAGCCCGCGACCGATCGAAACCATGGCCTGCTCGCCTCCGGACATGGTTCCGGCCAACTGCTCTCGGCGCTCCTTAAGGCGTGGGAACAGTTCGAACACTTCATCAGTGCGGCGAGCGATCTCGGCCGAATCGGTCACTTGATAGGCGCCCACCCGCAGGTTCTCTGCCACCGTCATCTTCGGGAAAATCTTGCGTCCCTCCGGGATACAGGCGATGCCTTTGGCGATGATGCGGTGCGTCGGCAGGCCCAGCAGCGACTCTCCGGCAAAGCTGATCTGCCCGCGATTGGGCGGCGTCAGGCCGAGGATCGAGCGGATCAGCGTGCTCTTGCCCGCGCCGTTGGCGCCGAGAATGCAGGAGATGCGGCCTTCCTCAAGCTCCAGAGACACGTCATGGATGACATCGATACGATCATAGGCGGTAGCGATGTTTTGCACACTTAACAGAGGCATCGGCTCACTCCTTGCCCAGATAGGCCACCTGGACCTGTGGGTCCTGAATAATGTCGGCGTAGGTGCCCTCGGCTATTTTCTTGCCGTAGTTGAGCACCACGCAACGTTCTGAAATGCGCTGGATCAGGTTCATTTCGTGTTCGATCAAGGCGATGGCAAAGGGCGCGACGCTCTGGCGAACCTTGAGAATGTCATCCATCAGTTCGTTGGTTTCGTCGTGGGTCATACCGGCCGACGGCTCGTCGAGCAACAGCAAACGCGGTTCGCTGATCAGCGCACGGCAGATTTCGACACGGCGGCGGTCCAGCATGCTGAGGTTGATCGCCGGCTCCCACAGCTTGTCAGCCAGACCTGCGTTGAAGGTCTTGAGGAGCTGATGAACACGCTCGACCATCTCGCCATGCTGGCGCTTGAAAGCTGCGCGGCGGAACAGGTTGAACCACAGGCTTTCGTCCAGGTTGCGGGTGTTGCCGATGACCACGTTGTCGAACACCGTCAACGGCAGCGACAGGCGCAAGCGCTGGAAGGTGCGGGTAATGCCATGGCTGTAGACGGTCTGTGGTGCACAACCACTGAGGTCTTCGCCGCCGAACCTGACACTGCCGGCGCTGGCCTTGTAAAGTCCGGTGATCACGTTGAAACAGGTGGTCTTGCCGGAGCCATTGGGACCCAGCAAGGCGAGGATTTCCTGTGGCGCGATGTCCAGATCGAGGGCGTCGAGGGCGGTGAGGCCGCCAAAGCGCATGGTCAGTCCACGGGTTTGCAGCAATGGTTTCATGAAGGACGCCCCGGAAAGAATTGGCGGACCGTGCGTGGCAACAGGCCTTGTGGTCTGAACAGCAGGATGGCAATCACCAGCAGACCGTAGAGCAGGAAGCGGTACTCCTGAATTGACTGCAGCTTTTCCGGCAGGATCATGACGATGGCCACGGCCGGGATGATTCCCCACGGGTTGCCGATGCCCCCCAGAATCACGATTGACACCAGAATCAGCGAGTCACCAAAGGTGAAATTGTTGGGCGCGACGTAGCCAGTCATCAGCCCGTAGCTGGCGCCTGCAACGCCAATCAGGAAATTGCCGAAGACGAACGCCATGACCTTGGTGCGTGCAATGCGGACGCCGAACACCGAGGCCGAGATTTCATCGGTGCGTACCATGTCCATGGCGACTCCCAGCCATGACCGCTCCAGACGCCGTACCAGCCAGAAAGCGGTGGTGCAAAGGATCAGCGCCAGGATCACGAAGTTGGCGTAGAACGAGATCTCGCTGTCGCCCCATTCCAGGCTTTCCCCCAGGTCGATGCCCCAGAGCGTCATGCTCGGAATGCGCAGGCCTTGCGGGCCGCCGAAGCTGTCGTTGACCTCCATGAACGTGCGAAACAGGATGCCAAACGCGATGGTCACCAGGGCCGCGTAATGACCGCGGGTGCGCAGCACCGGCAGAATCAACAACGAGCCCAGCGCGGCGGCCACCAAACCTGCGATCAGTATTGCCAGCAGGTCCGGGACGCCGCTGTGAAGCGCCAGCATCGCGGCGGTGTAGCTGCCGATCCCGAAGAACGCCGCGCCGGCGAAGTTTACGATCCCGGCATAGCCGAACTGCACGTTGAGGCCCAGGCATGCGACGCTGTAAATCAGCACCGTGGCGAGCAGCAGCAGCGCGAAGTGCTCGTCATGGAACAGCCCCAGCAGAATCAGTACGCCCGCGATGCAACCCAGCCCCAGCAAGCGCGGATTGGCACTGGCACTCGCCCCCAGTGGCGAGGCCAGGCCCAGGTGCCGGGAGGCGCCGACGACAGCGAAGACGATCACGCCCAGAATCAGAATTTCAAGCTGGCTCTCGGCATGCAGCAATGCCCATGCGGCGAGAAAGCCCAGCGCCAGAGCGCCGATCAACAGCCCCCTGGAGGCCTTGGAAAAGAATGTGCTCATGATCAGACTCGCTCACTGCTGCGTTCGGCGATCAGGCCGGTGGGTTTCCAGGCCAGCAGGATGATCACCGCTGCGAAGGCGAAGACGTCTTTGTAGGCGCCTTGAAAACCGGGAATGAGGTGGGGCAGGGCGACAGCCCCGATCGTCTGCAGGGCAGCGAACAGAAAGCCCCCTAGAATCGCACCGTAGAAATTGCCCAGACCGCCCAGGATGGCGGCGCAAAAACCGATCACGCCCAGTAGCAGGCCGACGTTGAAGTTGATTTCGTTGTAGTACAGCCCGTTCATCATGCCGGCGGTAGCCGCCAATGCCGATCCGAGGGCGAAGGTCAGCAGCACGATGCGCTCGAAGTTAATGCCCATGATCCGTGCTGTTTCGCCGTCCTGGGCCACTGCGCGGATGGCCAACCCCAGCTTGCTGCGATTGATCAACTGGTGCACGCCGAAGATCGTCAACGCCCCGACCATCAGCAGGATGGCACTGTCAGCCCGGATCACCAGGCCAGCCAGGTGCCAGGTATTGGTGGGCAACAGCTGCGGGAATGGTTTGGAGTTGGAGCCGTCGGGGTAGAACAGACGCACGCACTCTCTGAGCACCAGACCAAGCATCAGCGTGATCAGCAGCAGGTTGATCGGCGGCGCATCGCGCAGGGGGAGGATCAGAAAACGCGCCACCAGTGCCCCCAGTGCGGCGGTCACGCTGAGCGCCGCGATCAGCATGATCAACAGCTGTAGCCATGGGTTGGTAATGCCCATTGATTGCGCGCCGATGTAGGCGGAGAGTCCGGCGAAACCGCCTATCATCAGCACATCGCCATGGGAAAACTTGATCACGTCGAGCACACCGAAAAACAGCGTGAAGCCCACCGCGACTATCGCGTAGATCATGCCGAGCATGAGTCCGTTGACCAGGTATTGACTGAGGATTTCCAGATTCATTGGCAAGGCCCGAAAACAGAGTTATCAAGGCTGCGCCAGCGGCGGCGCAGCCGGATCAGGCAGGCTTACATGCCCTTCAGTTTGCGGGCACCTGTGGCGTACTCGCTATCCTGCCAAGGCACCCACTTGCCGTCCTGAACCACGTAGCTGGTGATCAGTGGCACGATGTTCTGGCGGTGATCGTCGAAGGTGATCGGCCCGATCATGGTGTCGGCATCCTTGGTGTGGTTGAGCTCGTCACGCACCTTGCGACGGTTCGGGCCGACCTTGTCGATGGCATCCATCAACAGGTTGCTGGCAACGTATGCGAAGGGGCCATAAGCCTCAGGCGGTTGGGCGTATTTCTGCTGGTCGTAGGCGGCGAAGAAGGCCGGGCCTGCAGCCAGTTTTTCCCAGGGAGCGCCTTCGATGAACGACAGCGAACCTTCGGCCAATACAGGGCTGGCACCTTCGATGTAGGCGTCAGACTTGATACCCGACGTGCCTTCGAACTGCGCCTCGATGCCCAGTTTTTCCATCTGCGAACGAATGCGGATGCCGATCGGCGTCAGCCCGCCGAAGTAAATGACCTGCGGCTTGAGCTGCTTGATCTGTGTCAGTTCGGCAGTGAAGTCCTGTTGGTCCGCGGTCACTCCGAAGGTGCCGACGATCTTGCCGCCAGCCTTCTCCAGTGCCTCGCTGAAGTACTTGTTGTGGCCCTTGCCGTAATCGGTGGTGTCATGGATAACGGCGAAGGTTTTGTAGCCGTGGTCAACCATGAACTTCGCCGCTTCCTGGTTCTGGTTGATCATGGTGCCGTTGACCCGGTGCACTTCCTTGAAATCGTTGGCGTAGGTGATGTCCGGCAGCACGGCGCCCCACACCACCACCGGCAGGTTGAACTTGTGGTAAACGTCGATCGCGCTCATGGCCACCGCCGAGCAGAAGTGCGTAACGCCACCCACAATGTCCTTGTCAGCGGCGATCTTGGTTGCGATCTGCACACCAACGTTTGGCTTGCACTCGTCGTCCAGTGATACCAGCTCGTATTCATAAGGACCGTCGGCCTTGGCGTTGTGCTGTTTGACGGCCAGGTCGCTGGAGTTGCGACCGCCCAGCCCAATGGCCGAGCTGCCCCCGGTAAGCGGACCGACAAACGCGATCTTGACGACATCCCTGGCCAGCGCGAACGGTGCGGCGAGCATGCATGCGGATAAGAGAGCAGGTAATAGCGCTAGGTTGATCTTGGTATTCATGACGTCTCCTCAGGGAATCCACCACAGTGGCGTTATGGGACAAATACTGTCTTGTATACATGATGGTATTTATCTCCCAGCAAGGAGGGTGCCAAGTGCTTTCGGTCCAGCGTTTCAGGAGTATTGATAGAAAGAAAGGGATCACGCCGGCTTGAATTGGTGCGTTCAGATGCAAGGTCTGCTCAGTCCTGAGGCGACGTTGTTCAGGTTGAACATTGGGGCCTTTGATGGAAAACACACGCTCGGGCGAAGACTATACGGTCGGCAGTACGATCGTTTAAAGCGAGCCGGGCGATATACGCGCTTTCCAGTATTCCTTGGCACTCTCCGCGAACCGCAGTAAGCATGGCGCGCTGCACGGTGTGATGCTGTTTTCTGGTGGGGTAGCAGTCACCTTACCAAGCTCAGCACCGGCCAAATGCCCTATAGAACCGACCTGCGTCTCGTAAAGGCGGAGATCCACTTTGTGACAGTCTAATTCGGGCCTGTTGCTGCCCCGGCGGTTGGCTTAGGCGCGCACTGCCATTGAGTGATTCGGCGAAACGGACTAATGCGTCTACTCACACCTCCACCGGAGCACGTGAAACTCAGGTCAGATCCAACCCGCCGTCCGATAGGAGTATCTTGCCGGTCAGGTAGTCTGACTCGATCAGCATGACAACAGCTTTTGCGATGTCTTCTGGGCTTGCGGCCCTGCGCATAGGTGCGGGAGTTCGCCATAAGCCCTGGGCACGAGCGAGAAGGCTGAGCGCGTCATGCCTACGCAGCGCGCAATGTTCAAATAAAGCCGATTGTATGGCGGCCACTGCTTTGCCTAACCCGGAAGGACTGCATTGGGCCGATTTCGGCCTGTTACGAAAGGCTGCTTTCGACTGTGGATTCAACCGGTGGATGCAACGGTCCAAGATGCAGTAGGTAGAAAGGGGTTTCTCCATGAAGCAGCGGCCTCGAATTTACTACACCGACACACAGAAAGCCTTGATGTGGGAGCGGTGGCGTGCGGGCGATTCGCTGCAGTCAATTGCTCAACTCTTTGATCGTAACCACTCCTCCATTCAGCGGATTTTGGCTGAAACCGGTGGCATTCGACCTGCACAACGACGTCGCTCGCGCTTGGCGCTGAGTAACGCAGAGCGTGAGGAAATATCGCGGTCGTTGGTTGCGGGGCATTCGATTCGATACATTGCTGGTGCGCTTGGACGAGCACCTTCTACCATTAGCCGTGAAATCAGGCGAAATGGGGATTCCAAGTCTTACAGGGCCAATACGGCGGATCAGGCCGCATGGGATCGAGCTCGCCGTCCAAAAGTATGCAAGCTTGCGATGAGCCCCTCCATCGCCCAAACCGTAGCAGGCAAGCTGCGATTGCAGTGGTCTCCTGACCAAATAGCTGGCTGGTTAAAGCGCGAATATCCCGACGATACGAGCAATCACGTGTCACATGAAACGATCTATCGCACGCTCTATATTCAAGCTCGCGGGGCGCTCAAGAAAGAGCTTTTGGAGCACTTGAGGCGCTCCCGGGCAATGCGCAGATCCAGACACCACACACAGAAAGCGGCGAACCACGGCAGGATAATCGATACGGTGTCAATCAGTGAGCGGCCGGCAACGGTTGCAGACCGGGCCGTCCCAGGGCATTGGGAAGGCGACCTATTGTTAGGCAGCAGGAACAGCCAGATCGCAACGCTCGTAGAACGACAAACACGCTATGTCATGCTTGTCAAAGTCGGCAGCAAAGATACAAAGTCTGTTGTCAGCGCACTGATTGAAAACGCTAGCCTGCTGCCTCAGGAGCTCTATAAAACGCTGACCTGGGACCGGGGAAAGGAGATGGCGGCACATGCCCGTTTTACGCTGGCGACGGACATTAAAGTGTACTTCTGTGACCCTCAAAATCCCTGGCAACGAGGGACCAACGAAAACACCAATGGACTGCTGAGACAGTACCTTCCAAAAGGGATCGACCTCTCGATTTACTCGCAGGAGCAGCTAAACGATGTTGCCCGCATGCTCAATCAACGGCCGCGCAAGACACTAGACTATGAAACACCAGCCCAAAGGTTTGGCCAGTGTGTTGCATCCACCGGTTGAATCCACAACCCAAAGCGGTCATCCATGTGGGTCAGCTAACGGCCAGGACCGGCCAGTTAGCACTGGCGGCGGCCGGAAAAATAATGTTATGGCTTACCAACAAAATCTAGGCACAATTTTAGGAGTTAACGGAAAACCTCAATACTTCAACGGAAGGCATAAAAAATATGGCCATACTTAGCGAAAAATCGCTTGACTTTGCACGCGAACACATCAGCAAGTACTACGACTCAGATTTTTTTCCTAAGCCGATTGAGTACGAGGCCCTCTGGTATCACTGGGAGGATGTGAAAAAAGAGCTGATGGCAAAGAACATTGCTAAATTGTGGGTAACCCAACCACGAGCCATGACCATAGCAAAACCTAAGGGTGGTTTTCGAATCGTTCATCAGCTTGAACCCATCGACTCCGTGATTTACACCGCCTTGGCTTGCGAGGTCACAGATGCGGTCGAAAAAGCACGCATACCCAGCGAAGAAAATATTGCTTGCTCGTACCGCCTTCAAATTTCAGACGGAAATTTTTTTGGCGCAGGGTCGGGATGGGCAAATTTCACCAAAAAAACTGAAGAACTCGCTGAACAGTACAGTACCGTGCTAATTACTGACATCACTGATTTTTACAATCAGATTTATCTTCACCGTCTGAATAACGCGATCGAGATCGCTGACTCCGCACTCAAACCTCTTGGTGATGACATAGAGACTTTTCTTTCAACACAAAATAGTAAGTCTTCTCAGGGAATTCCGGTTGGCCCCGCTGCTAGCATCATAATGGCCGAGGCGGTATTCATAGACATTGATCGTTTCTTGAAAGATCAAGGAGTGCACCATACACGGTACGTCGATGATATACGGATTTTTTCAAATTCGACTAGGCATCTATCCAGCTTACTAGAGTACCTTACATTGTACTTATATGAAAATCACCGCCTAACGGTTTCTTCTGAGAAGACCTTTTTAATGAACTCGAAAGAGTTCATTGAAAAACACCTACACAATCACTATGCCGAAGAGAAGGTTCAGCTACTTGAAACCCTGGAGATTTTCAACGCATATACTAACGAAATGGAAGAGGTGAAAATAGAAATAGAAGACGAGGATTTAATATTAGAGATTCAATTATTGGCAGCGATAGAGAAAATCATTACTTATGAGTACCTTGACTTAGGCCTTGCAAGAAGCATTATCAGATCCGCTCGCCGCAACAAGCAAACAAATATTGCCACCGTAATTTTCTCAAGCTTTGATTTCTTTGCACCCGTCATAAACGACGTCGCATTATATTTGCATGAAGTTACAGACGATTATTTCGCGAAGCACTTCCTGTCCGTCATTGAAGAAATAATCGAAAAGCCCTGTGTCGATAGCCAAATATGCCGTTTTTGGCTAGAATGGTACATCGCCCAAAACCTCATATTATTAAAATCGCCGGCACTGCACGCGTTTATTTTCAACGGGCCGAACATTGAAAATCAGGCTCAGGCTGCAATAACTAACAAAAATGTTGCTTGGGTGCGAAATCATAAAGCGATTGTTTATAATCTTGGCGGAAAGGCTCGCAGAGCCGTTCTGAACTCGTCAAGAGTATTACCAAGTGATGAACGTACACACTGGCTCAAATTATTTATTAGCAACTCTCCGGTTTTGTTAGATCGGTTGGTGGCGCAATGGGTGCAAAAAACCGCCTGAGTTTGTATAGTTTCATATTATAAACCACTGACACCGATGTTGTTCGATCGCCCCCATAAAATCGCCAAAACCGAAAATCAAAGCGTTTGGGCTATTTTGTACCTGCTGCCGATGCGTCCGAATAGGACATTACGCCGACCGCATATCTACTTTGGCCAGGGTCGGCTTTGAGTCGATTAGCGACGGTTGACTTCCAGCCGTCGCTACTCGACTCAAAGCTGACAGTGGCGATGGGCAGAGATCGGCCACTAGCAGCCGAGCGCTGATCCCCCCTTTATGGCCGCTGGGTTGCTACCGGTCGGGCCAGACTGATTTATCGAGCATTCTCGGCGCCATGCTAAACGCGAATTCGATACTGCGCATCTAGCGCCAGTTAACCAAAATAAACGTAGTGGACTCACTTCGTCATGGTGGTTTAGCATCAACAGTATTCCTACCTCAAGGACGAAGCAATGCCGTTAGAAATTGATCTGGAAATTCTAGGCTCGAGTATGCCCATTGAACTCCGTGCGGGCTTGTCCACAATAATCGTTGGTGCGAATGGGAGCGGAAAAACCAAGTTGGCGGTGGAGTGCGAACGGCAGCTGGGGGAAAAGGCACATCGCATTTCTGCTCAGCGAATGTTAGCGCTTGACCCCGCTATCGAGAAAATTAGCGAGACGGCAGCTAGAGGACAGCTCCGATATGGCTACGCCAAGCCGGAAGACTATGGAGGCTTCCAGAATGCCCGCAACGTCAATCGATGGGGGCAAGCTCAACCACGCTTCATACTCAATGACGCTGGTGCATTGCTGCAAGTACTTTTCGCTGAACAGGCGAATACCGCTGTTAAGGCATATAACGCCTTGGCGGAAGGAACTCCGATAGTGGGCCAAGATACGTTAGTGAGAAGGCTTAAAGCTATATTTCATAGGATTCTGCCAACACGCTGTTTGGAAATTACAGCGGACGACATCACCGTTTCACAGGTCCTTGAAAATTTGGAAGGGGATTCGTATAGCATCACGCAGATGAGCGATGGTGAAAAAGCTGTTTTCTACATTATTGGCCAAGCGTTAATTGCAGACCCTGACTCAGTTTTCATCATGGATGAGCCTGAAATTCACATCCATCGCTCGATCCTCAGCCGTCTATGGGACGAGTTGGAGGCCGTGCGAGCAGACTGTGCTTTCCTCTTGATTACCCACGACCTTGAGTTTGCAGCGTCGCGAGCGGGCAAGAAATACGTAGCGCGCAGTTACTCAACTGTTACCGGCTGGGTTATCGAAGACGTGCCCGAGGCAGAAGGATTTAGTGAGGATCTTGTTACGCTGATCTTGGGCAGTCGTAAGCCGATCCTTTTTGTAGAAGGCGAGAAGTGTAGCCTAGATGTTGCGTTCTACCGTGCATGCTACCCAGGCTTGACCGTCGTGCCGCGTGGTGGATGCGAGAGCGTTATTCATTCTGTCGCCACGTTGCGCCGTAATGCAGCCTTCACCCGGATTCAATGTGCGGGACTAGTAGACGCAGATGGCCACGACGCAACTGACCGCGCCAGACTCTCCGTAATAGGAATCCAGGTTTTGCCAGTGTCGGAAATAGAAAACCTTCTGCTTCTTCCGGCCGTGTCACGCGCGATCCTTGAAATGAACGATCTCGACGGGGCTGAGTTAGAAGACAAGCTCTGCAATCTTAAGGCAGCAATTATCGCCGATGCTTCCGATGCAAAGAACGCGAGCGAAGTAGTCCTTGGATACTGCCGTCGGCGTATCGACAGGATGCTTAAGCAGATTGATTTATCTGCGGACAAGTCGATCACGGATCTTGCCGCCAGTTACGCTGCTCGTACGCGCGAACTTGATGTCGTCGCGCTAGCAGCTGAAATGGAAACTAAAATAGCGGCCGCAATCGCAGCTGGTGATTTGGCCGCTCTACTCGCCATTTATGATCGAAAGAAGCCACTTTTAGCGCTGGCATCCTCCCACTTACGCAATTGGAAAGTCGAGGTTTTTAGTGCTTGGGTTGCGCGAGCTATTCAGAGTTCGCGCGACAATCGTCTTCGCAACGCAATTCGTACAGTGATGCCGGAGATCACTACCGCTTAATAACAAGCACCTAGCCTCCGTGCCTCGGTAGCGCGAGGCAGTGCTGATCCAGCAACTGGCTGCTTAGGCAGTTGCCGGATCACTTGTAACGTAAGTTTTTTGTCCGCCTGGCCCATAATTGCAGACAGGCTCTCAGCACTCTTTGGTTAGTGGTAGTTCATCTCTCGTACCGTCCAGTTTTAGCGGTTTTCTGCCGGTGGCGAGCGGCCGCTTCTGGCCGATAGCGGTCTACGAGGTTGGACCGTACTCAGCCATCCCATAACGCTTTTGGATCAAAAAAATAAAGCTGCCTAGGGCCTAGACAGCCCCAGAAAGCCTTTTACCTAGTACCGCAGGCGTATTGAGCCCACTCATCCATCATTGCTCGTCGCTTCTCGAACAAATCACCTCGAAAGTACGCAGCCTCGGCCTTGTCCTGCCGTATGTGAGCCAGCGCCTGCTCGCATACCTCCCGAGGATAATGCGTCGATTCCGCCGCCCAATCTCGAAACGTTGATCGAAAGCCATGCACGGTCAGATCAGTACGATTCATCCGACGCAGTGCCATCAACATCGATGTATTCGAGAGGTGGCTACCACTCTTAGCCCCGGGAAAGAGGTAGGCGCTTCCTGCGAGTTGTTTCAAGCCGCGAATAAGCTCACATGCCACCTCGTTTAAAGGGACCCGATGCTCCTTGCCTGCCTTCATCCGCGCGGCCGGAATTTTCCAGACTTTGTTCTTGAGGTCCACCTCGGCCCAGGTAGCGCCAAGCACCTCACTAGTTCTGCAAGCCGTGAGTATCGTCAAGACTATCGCTCGGCTCGACAGTTCTTCCCTGAGTATGAGCATTTTCATGAACTCAGGCATTTGAGCCCATGGTAGGGCGGGGTGATGAACCACGGTCTGGACCTTGCCTCTGGGTGGAAGCAGCTTGTCGAGGTGTCCTCGCCACCGGGCGGGATTTTCGCCCTCTCTTAAACCGCGGGCCTTTGCCGCGTCGAGTACCATCTCGATACGGTTCCGGACGCGAGATGCGGTCTCCGCCTTGGACTCCCAGATTGGCCTCAGCACCTGCAGCATATGCTCAGTGGTGATTTCCTCGGCCGGAAAGTCTCCAATGAACGGGTATGCATAGGTGATCAGCGTGTTTTCCCATTGTTGGCCATGCTTGGCATTTTTCCATCCCGCGCGGTGCGTTTCGATGTACTCCAGTGCGAGCGTCTTGAAGGTAACCGAGCGCGCGAGTTTTTGTTGTGTCTCGCGTTTCTTAGCTAAGGCTTCTTCATCTCGACGGGCAAGCGGATCTATTCCTTTGGTGAGCAGCTGGCGTTTCTCATAGGCAGCGCCTCGCGCCTCCTTCAGTGATACGAGGGGAAACGCACCAAGCCCCATCTCACGTCGTTTACCTTCTAGCTGGTAACGTAGAACCCAGTACTTCTTACCACTGGCCTTGACCACAAAGCGGAGCCCTTGACCATCTTCGTACGTACCGGATTCGACAAGGTTTTTGACCTGTGCAGGATTTAGCTTACCCATGATCACTACTCTCTACGGACGACCCATGTTCCCCCATTCGTTACCACATTTCCACTCGGACGCAGTGAGATCTGATGGGACTACGTTGGACGATTTAGATCGTAAAGCCCTTTTATTACAGCGGGTTACGGTATGGGGTTGGATGCCGTTGAATGGCATTCAGTAGGACTATCTCTCCGCCATTATTTGAAAAGCCCCAGAAGTTATGCTTCTGGGGCTTTTTTGTTTCTGCTGTTTGGAAAGGTAGACGGATGGCGACACTCTTGGTGAGTGGTCAGGGGGCGGAGCAGTCTGGTTTTCCTGTCGAAGTCGTCACCCTGAATTACGGTCGTATAAAGTTCGAGTACTCGCAACAGCGGCGTGCAGACGGTGGCAGTGCAGGTATCGTTTCTGGTGGTTGGGACAGGACCGCTAATAAACCATTTGCGTAGGGAGCGCGCGCTATGTCTGACGATGGATCGTTTCGCGTTGTACTTAATTTCGCCCAGATGGCGGCGGTGCTGACGCATGAATCCCTTACGCCTGCCGAGATCATGTCTAACCGCATATTCGGTAGTCTCAGGCTAGTCGGTGGCATTATCGAGTTGGCAGGTTCGGGCGTGTTGTGCGCCCTCCCGGAGCCTACGATGATTTCAAAAGTAGGTTGCGTTGCAATGGGCGTCCACGCTTCCGATCAGTTGGCAGCTGCGTCAAACCAAATTGTGACGGGGCAAAGAAACTAACTCTTACGCCTTCAAAGCAGGAGCCAATGCTGCTGAGGCTTTGGGCGCGTCTCGCAGCACTGGGCAGGTCATAGGTTTAGCTACAGAGTTCGCAGTTCCACTTACTACTGCTTCGCTTTATAACGCTTTCAGGGTTTCGTCTGTCCGTGCGGGTCGGATATCTGTCGCGACAAGCGAAAAGCCAGTGCAAGCCTCAAAAAAACTTGGCGGTGGACATACAATATTTAAACACGTTGGAAAAGATATAGAGTATTTAAAAACACGGTTTGCTTCTAAGAAAGTTGTAGTTTCATCGACGTTTTATGATCTTGAAACAGCAGAATGGGCAGTCAGTCAAGCGATTAAAGGAAATAGACTCAGGATTTTAATGCAATCCAAAGCCAGGCTTGTTCTTAAAGAAAAGCAATATGATATTTTTACTACTCTAGAAAAGCCTATTGGTTGGGGAGTGAGAAGAGAAGCGTCTAATGTTGCGATTGAGATGTCTAAAGTAACGGTGAGAATTAAATTTGTTGAATATAACCATATGCCTTATTTCATAATAACTGCTTTTCCAACGTTATGAGGTTTTAATTGTGGCGTACAGATTAATAACTGAGTTCATTTACGAAGTGGGAGAAGGTGTAGGCGAATTTATTACCGATGATGAGAAGGCGCTGTTCAAACGACTAGAGTTAGATGAGATAGTTACCAGATACATAGATGATCGAAATTTGTTGAACGTATTTTTTTTAAGAAGACAGATAAAAAGCTACATTAAAAACCATATGACCCCAGAGGGTCTAGAATATGTAGATCCTCCGTTTGGACAGGAAACGTCTTTCGTTGAGGATTATTTCGAAGGTGATTTATATTTTTTTCTGAAAAATGTTTTGAGCTTGCTTGATAAAGAGTTCAAAAATCGCCTGCGTAATAAATTATTAAGGAATGCCGGTGGCTAGTGGACTGAATGGGCAGTTAGTCAGGTCTTAAAGGCTAATAGACTAAAAATCCAAATGTTGTCCAACGTTAGATTTTTACTTAAAGAGCAGCGCCTTGTTTTGGTAATGGATCTAAACGAAATAATTGGCAGCGGTGTACTGCGTTTAGATCCAGAAAAATTAGTTAGCATGAGCAAAGTGAGGGTTGTTATTCAATACGAAGAATATAACTTTATGCCTGCTTATATTGTCACTGCTTTTCCCATTCCGTGAGGATAAATGAGACAATATAACAGTCTTATCAAATTTCTGCTTGAGCTTGGTACAGCTATTCAGGATTACCTTCCTGAAGATCAGCGTACCAGCCCTATGTCGCTGACGGAGTTTCTTAAATGTTGGACGGACAAGAAGTCTTGCTACGAAGTCGGTGTATTACGAAGTGATATTAAATCATATCTTCGTAAGCATGCTTAGGGGGATTACTCGGTTGATGAGTTGTTCTTTTACTACGATATCGGTTTCGTAGAAGAGCGATTTGGTTGTGAGGATCCAGAATTGTTAGCTCAAATTCTGGGTATGCTCGACGTGCATATTGAATTGAGAAGAAAAAAAGCTTTAAAAAATATTTCGGTTGGTTTGGTTTTAAATAAGAAGGGGCTTGAAGATTTGGGCGTCTGCGAAAGGTTCTGACGGTATGGCACTCTTGAGGACGGTCGGCTAAAATTTTTCTTCGTCTGGCAAGTCCTTAAGATGACGCGAGAAAACCTCTCTGAATTATGCGCTCTGACCATCTTCAGTGCCCATTGCCCCGCTGATTGCCTTGGTGAGTGGGCAGGGGGCGGAACAGTCTGGCTTCCCAGTTGAAGTGGTCACCCGAATGACTGTCGTATCAAGTTCGAGTACTCACAACAGCGGCGTGCATACGGTGGCAGTGTGATGGTTGGGACAGTACCGCTAACAAGCCATTTGCGTAAGGAGGGCGCCCTATGTCGGACGATGGGTCATTTTCAGGTAGCTTGAAATCTGAGAACCTCAGTCGATGGCTCAGGCCCCTGAATACAGTGTCACTTCTTTGAAACCTCAAGAGGTATCCATGCGAGGCTATATGGAACTCATCCACTTCATGAAGCATCTGGCTGACGGGGTGCTTGATTATCTGCCTGAGGATCAGAGGGTAGGACAGCTCACAGTGGATCAGGTAATAGAGGAATGGATGCAAGGGAAGTCGTATTTTGCAGCACGTTCCCTCAGGAATGATCTCATAAGCTATATAAAGCTTTATAAGTCCGGAGACTATTCCGTAGATGAAATATTGTCGTGGTACGATCTTTCCTTCATTCCAGAAAGGTTTGGCTGTGAAGAGTGGGAATTGTTCACGAGCATATTGTGTTCAATCGACGTCCATATTGAGAGAAAACGAAAGGATCTGTTGATCAAGGGCTTTGGCTGGTTAGGTTTTCGCTAGATCAAGTCGGCGCTGGGCTGGGGAGATGCTTCGTCACCTTGCCCGGACTTTACTTTCCCCAACTCCCGCCTGCTCCTGATCTGACGCCCCTCACTTGTGAAGATGACTAAGGTAAGAGTTGTCATCGAGTTCGCTGACTTTAATCGCATGCCAGCTTACATTGTCACAGCGTTCCCTATACCTTGAGGTAATAATGCGCGGATATATGCAGTTAATAGATTTTATGCAAGACCTGGGAGATGGGATCCTCGATCACCTCCCGGAGGAGCTAAGAGTAGGAGTGCTGAGTGTCGAAGAAATAGTGGATCTCTGGATGCAGCGGAAATCATATTTTCAAGCCCTTTCTTTAAGGCGGGACATAATTTCCTACGCAAAACTTTATGAGGCGGGGGACTATTCTGTTGATGAGGTTTTTGATGATTTTGATCTGTGCTTTATCCCGGAGAGGTTTGGTTGTGAAGAGCATGTTTTTCTCATGGGGCTTCTTGGATTAATAGATTTTCATATTGAAAAAAAAGGAGGGACCTTCTTCTTAAATATTTTGGGTGGATGGGTTACAGGTGATGCACTCCCATCCCAGATTTTCTTCCCAAGGATAAACTCGGCGGTCGTGCCGACCTGAGATTATTCAGTAATTGATGGACTCCTCCGACATCGGTCATGGAGCGTTAGCGATTGGGTATCTGGCACTTTACTTTTCCCAACCCCCGCCTACTCTCGATCTCACGCCCCTTCACGGTACGAGATCGCTCCACGCTCCACCCCCAATCCCTCAGCCCTTCCGGCCAGTCAGAGAAGCCATGACTACCATCCAACAGCTCAACGACTTCATCAGCAACCCGGAACTCAACGATTCGATCGCGCAGATCTGGACATTCATTGGCGAGCATTTCGAGCAGGCGCAGAGCACGTTGCCGGCGGAGCGGGCGATGCCGCGCAAGGAGTTGTCGTTTCATGATCATGTGCGGCTGCTGGGGTATCTGGCGCTGCTGGTCGAAGGCATCCCCGGTGATGTGGTGGAGATTGGCGTGTGGAAGGGCAAGTCGCTGGTGCTGATGAATGAGGTCTGCAACCGCGAGCGCCGCATCATCGGGATTGATCCCTTTGAGCTGCCCAATCAGTTTGAAGAGTTCAGTTATTACCAGGAGAAGCTGTTCTCGAACGCTCTGGTGCTGAGGGGCTATTCAGAGTTATGCGCCGAGCGTTTCTACAACCTGTCGCCGAAGGTGGCGCTGTTACACATCGATGGCGGCCATGCCGGGCGCAATGTGCTGTTGGATTTCCTGCTGTATTCGCCCAGCGTCGTACCGGGTGGCTTTATTGTGTTCGACGATTACGGCGACTTCCAGCATTCACCTGAAGTCGGCCCGGCTGTGGACCTGCTTCGCGCGACGGGCTATTTCAAGGGATTCAACGTGATTGGGTGTGTGCATGGCTTTGAGGCGAGCTATGTGATTCAGCGCGTTGGACAGGCCTGACCACGGCGTCAAAAAAGTGGGTAGATCGGCTTGGAGGGCAATCAATCAGACCCACTCCCCCCAGCGCACGTCCGTCAAACCGTAGCGGCGACCATGGGCCATCAACGCTGTCAGCTCCTCCCGAGTCTTGGACAGGTTGTGCAGCACGCCTATGCCTGCGTGCAGACAGGCGTAATACCAGGCGTCTGATTCGTCCAGCACTGAGTCGGGTTGGAGAAATACTCGGTGCTCGCCCAGAAAGCGGTAGTGGATGCGAAAGATGCGCTGGCCTGACATTAATATCTCCGTTTTGATATCAATGTGACTGCAATGGCTCATCGCCAGTTCAATGTGTAAGGCATTTCGTGTCTCGGTCGAGGGTGACCGTGGTCGAAAGAGCTTTGCTCGAAACGGTCGATTTGCCATAACGTCGTTTTTACTGTGACCCGCCACGGCCTGCTGGTTCCCAATGCACGGCCAGTTTCTGACCGTTTAGACGACTTGGCTCCATCATTTCGCAATCGTAGGGCGACAAAATGTCGCAATCGTTTTCAGGCGAGTAAGATAGGCACCCTGTTTTTACCCCCCTATTTCTTCGGACGGATCCTGCGTTGAGCGTCGTATGCATCGACCTCCGGGGCATCGTTTCGACGACGTATTGATAGAGCAAACAGAGAAAAGGCGATCACTGCAAATGACCAAGACCTCGCGACCTTTATATATTTCCTATGCCGGCCCTTCGTTGCTGGAAATGCCGCTGCTCAACAAGGGCAGTGCGTTCACACCCCAAGAGCGCATCGATTTCAACCTGGTCGGCCTGCTGCCCCAGAACGTCGAAACCATCGAAGAGCAGGTCACCCGCGTTTACAACCAGTACCAGCAATGTGCGAGCGACCTGGATAAACACATTTACTTGCGCTCGATTCAGGACAACAACGAAACCCTGTTCTTCCGCCTGCTGGATTCGCACCTCGACGAGATGCTGCCGATCATCTACACCCCGACCGTGGGTCAGGCGTGTCAGGAATTCTCGAAGATCTACCGCACCCACCGCGGGCTGTTCATTTCCTACCCCGAGCGCGACCGCATCGACGACATCCTGCGCAGCGCAACGAAAGATCGCATCAAAATCATCGTGGTGACGGACAGCGAGCGCATCCTCGGCTTGGGCGATCAGGGCATTGGCGGCATGGGCATCCCAATCGGCAAGCTTTCGCTGTACACCGCGTGCGGCGGCATCAGCCCGGCCTACACCTTGCCGATCGTGCTCGACGTGGGCACCAACAACAAAGAGCTGCTGGACGACCCGATGTACATGGGCTGGCGCCACGAGCGCGTGACTGGCAAGGAATACGACGACTTCATGGCCCTGTTCATCGAGGCCGTTCAGCGCCGCTGGCCGGACGTGCTGCTGCAGTTCGAAGACTTCGCCCAGACCAACGCCATGCCGTTGCTGGAGAAGTACCGCGATGAGTTGTGCTGCTTCAACGACGACATTCAGGGCACTGCGTCGGTTGCCGTGGGTACGTTGCTGGCGGCGTGCAAGGCCAAGCACGAAACACTGGGCCAGCAGCGGGTGGTGTTCCTGGGCGCGGGTTCGGCGGGTTGCGGGATTGCCGAGCACATCATTGCGGCCATGGTGATCGAAGGTCTGAGCGAAGCCGAAGCGCGCAAGCGCGTGATGATGGTCGACCGCTTCGGGTTGCTGACCGACAGCATGGACAACTTGCTGGACTTCCAGAAGAACCTCGCGCAGAAGTCTGCCGACGTAGCGGGCTGGTCGAGCGGTGAGGGTTCGCCCGAGTTGCTGGACGTGGTCGCCAATGGCAAGCCGACTGTGTTGATCGGCGTGTCCGGCCAACGCGGGCTGTTCACCGAGCAGGTCATCCGCGAGATGCACAAGCACTGCGCCAAGCCGCTGGTGATGCCGCTGTCCAACCCCACCTCGAAGGTCGAAGTCACCCCGCAGGAAGTGCTGACCTGGACCAACGGCGACGCGCTGGTGGCGACTGGCAGTCCGTTTGCCCCGGTCACCGTAGGTGATCGCACGTTCCACATCGCGCAGTGCAACAACTCCTACATTTTCCCGGGCATCGGCCTGGGTGTTGTGGCGTCGAAAGCCACGCGCATCACCGACAAAATGCTGATGGCGGCTTCCAATGCGCTGGCCGAATGCTCGCCGATGGTGACGGGCAAAGGTGACGCTGTGCTGCCGCCGCTGAAGGAGATTCAACAGGTGAGCAAGAAGATTGCGTTGGCCGTGGCCAAGCAGGCTCAAGCTGAAGGCATGGCGCTGGAGACCACCGAAGAAATGCTCGTCGAAGCCATCGAGCGTCACTTCTGGATGCCGAACTACCGCAGCTACCGTCGCAGCGCGGTGTAATCGCACAGCCACTGACGGCAAACGCTTCACCCCGGACCGCCCCATGGAAACATGCGGCGGTCTTTTGTTTTGTGGCGAAAAACTTCAGGATGGGGCCTGCATAAAAACAAAAAATATCAGCGAGGGACGCATGCAAACGGACGTCGGTCTTCATGACTACATCATCGTCGGCGCAGGCCCGGCGGGCTGCCTGCTGGCCAATCGGCTGTCGCAGAATCCTGCTCATCGGGTCCTGCTGCTTGAAGCCGGCGGCCAGGACAATTACGCCTGGATTCATGTGCCGGTGGGTTACCTCTACTGCATCGGCAATCCGCGCACCGACTGGTGCTTCAAAACCGAAGCGGAGCCAGGCCTCGGCGGACGCGCGCTCAACTATCCCCGCGGCAAAGTACTGGGCGGCTGCTCGTCCATCAACGGCATGATCTACATGCGCGGGCAGGCCCGGGACTACGACGGGTGGGCGGAGCAGGGCAACACGGGTTGGGGCTGGAGTGACGTCCTGCCAATCTTCAAACGCTCGGAAAACCATTACGCCGGCGACTCGGACCTTCACAGCGCGAAAGGTGAGTGGCGTGTCGAGCAGCAGCGTCTTTCATGGACGTTGCTGGATGCGTTCCGTGAAGCGGCGGCTCAAACCGGCATCCCGTCGATCCCCGACTTCAATGGCGGCGACAACGAAGGGTGCAGCTATTTTCAGGTGAATCAGCGGCGCGGTGTGCGCTGGAACGCGTCCAAGGCATTTCTCCGGCCGGCATTGAAGCGGCCAAATCTGACGGTGGTCACAGGTGCAGAGGTGTCGCGGCTGGTGTTCGAAAACAGTCGAGCCAGCGGGGTGATTGCTCGCGTCAACGGCCGGGAACAGACGCTTCGCGCGCGACGGGAAATCATCCTTTGCTGCGGCGCCATCGGATCGCCCATGGTCCTGCAACGCTCCGGCATCGGGCCGCGGCCATTGCTCGAAAAGCTCGGCATTGGCGTTCGGCATGAGCTCCCCGGGGTTGGCGCGAATCTGCAGGATCACCTGCAGTTGCGCCTGATCTACAAGGTCACCAATGGCCAGACGTTGAACCAGATGGCCGGCAGTCTGTGGGGCAAGATGAACATGGGCCTGCGCTACGCCTTCAATCGCAGTGGGCCGTTGGCAATGGCGCCGAGTCAGTTGGGTGCTTTTGCGCGCTCGGGGCCGGAGCAGGCGAGCGCCAATCTCGAATACCACGTGCAGCCCTTGTCCCTTGAGCGCTTCGGCGAACCGCTTCACGGCTTCCCTGCATTCACGGCGTCAGTGTGCGACTTGCGCCCGCAGAGCCGTGGGACGGTGGAGATCCGTTCGGCGCTGGCCGATGCCGCGCCGGTCATTCGGCCGAATTATTTGAGTCACGAGACCGACCTCAAAGTGGCGGCCGACGCCATTCGCCTGACCCGTCGCATCGCCGCCGCGCCTGCGCTTGCTCGCTTCGAGCCGGTGGAGTACCTGCCCGGCGCGGGCCTGCAAACCGAGGAAGAACTGCGCGAGGCCGCCAGCGTCATCGGCACGACGATCTTTCACCCGGTCGGCACCTGCAAGATGGGGCAGGGCCGCGACGCTGTGGTCGACGAACGCCTGCGCGTGCACGGCATCACCGGCTTGCGCGTGGTGGACGCGTCGATCATGCCGAACATCACCTCCGGCAACACCTGCTCGCCGACCGTGATGATCGCCGAGAAGGCGGCCCAGATGATGGTTGAGGATGCAGCGGCGCAGACCTGTTCGGCATAAAGCTTGATCGGCTACTGAAGACTTGGCTAATTTCCTGCGGCTTGCACCGCAGGATCCTATCGAATAAGCAACAATCCCACCCCACCATTCGTTCTCATCCTTTTCACAAAAAATTGATGGCCAGATGCCTAAAGTTCGCGGCATCGGCGGGGTTTCCTCCGCGTTTATATTCTCATTTCCACCCAAGCAGACTTTTATGCTGAACGTCAAAGCAGTTCGTCCCGAGCTTGTGACAGTGCTTGCCAGTGCCTTTTTATTGATCGGGTTTAACCTGACCCTCTGGCAGCATTTATTTGCAACTACTGACTCTGATGGTAAGGGCCTGTTGTTGCGTTGTGCTTTTGCGCTGATGGTGTTTTGTGCGTTTAATATTTTCTTCACGCTGTTAGCGTTCAAACGCGTATTAAAACCGGTGTTGATCGTTATCTTTTTCGTCAGCGCCGGCGTGGCTTACTTCATGAGCCAATACGGCGTGATGATTGATTCGGGGATGTTTAGAAACTTCGCTGAAACCAATGTTACGGAAGTGCGCGATTTGCTCTCGTTGAAGTTGCTCGCTTATTTTTTCTTTCTGGGTGTGGTGCCGTCGTTCATTCTTTTCAAAACACCGATTGCCTATCGCCGCTGGCCCCGTGAGTTGCTCAGCAAGGCGCTGGTGTCCGTGGTGTGCGCGGTCGCCATTGGCGGTGTTGCGTTGATGAATTACCAGGGGCTGTCGTCGCTGTTTCGCAATCACCACGAGTTGCGCCTGATGGTGGTGCCAAGCAACTACCTGGCAGCGTCCGTGGGTTACTTGAGCGAGCAGGTCAAGTCGGCGCAGCGGCCGTTCTTGAGCATCGGTCAGGACGCCAAACTTGCCAGCGACTGGCAGCAGCACAAGCGCAAGTCGCTGACCGTGCTGGTGGTGGGTGAAAGCGCGCGGGCGGAGAACTTCGGCATCCTGGGTTACAACCGCGATACCACGCCCCAGCTGAGCAAGGAGCGCGGCCTGCTCACCTTTACGGATGTGCATTCCTGCGGCACGGAGACGGCGGTGTCGGTGCCGTGCATGTTTTCCAACATGGGCCGCAAGGATTACAACGCAACCACCGCGCGCAATGAAGAAGGCATGCTCGATGTATTGAAACGCGCCGGGCTGGATGTGATCTGGCGGGACAACCAGTCGGGCTGCAAGGGCACCTGCGACCGGGTGACGTTGCAGGATGTCAGCAATCTCAAGGACCCGGCGCTGTGCGCCAACAACGAGTGTCGCGATGAGATCCTGTTGCAGGGCCTGCAGAAGTTCATCGACACACTGGACAAGGACACCGTGCTGGTACTGCATCAGATGGGCAGTCATGGCCCTGAGTACTTCAAGCGTTATCCAAAAGAATTCGAGAAGTTCACCCCGGTGTGCGAAAGCAATGCGCTGAATAACTGTTCCCGGGAAAGTATCGTCAACGGTTATGACAATACATTGCTCTACACCGACCATGTACTGGCGTCGCTGATTGATATTCTTCGCAGCAATCAGGGCAAAGTGGACACGGCCATGGTGTATTTGTCCGACCACGGTGAGTCACTGGGTGAATACAACCTGTTCCTGCATGGCACGCCTTATGTGCTGGCGCCCGATCAACAGAAACATGTCCCGATGATTGCCTGGTTCTCCGAGAACTATCAGCAGTCATTCGCAGTGGATACCCATTGCCTGCAAAAAGAGCGCAATGCCCCTCTCAGTCAGGACAACCTGTTCCATTCGATGCTGGGCCTGCTGGAAGTGCAGACAAAGGCCTATAACCCGGCGCTGGACATGTTCGCGGGTTGTCGGGGGATTTATACGGACGGGGTACTGGCCAATGAGTGAGCCCCTCGGCAAAAAAATACACGTTGACGCGTACGTGGGCGGGCACGAACACACCCTCAGTCGACGTCTGAGTCTGTGGCGCGATGCGCAGTTGGCACGGAGGGCGTTGCGTGATGCGGGCGAGCCTGGACTGGTGCTGGACGTGCCGTCGGGTTCGGGGCGTTTCTGGCCGGTGCTGGCCGAACATGCCAATCGGGTGATCCTCGCGGCCGATCCGTCCACCGACAGGCTGGCGCTCGCCGAGGCGCAGTCATCCAACGAAGTGCGCAAGCGCATCCGCACATTCCAGAGCTCGGCGTTTTCCATCGGCCTGTCCGGCAACGCGGTGGACTGCATTTTCTGCATGCGATTGTTCCATCACCTGGCCGACAGCGAAAAACGCGGCGCGATTCTCGACGAGTTCCATCGGGTAACCCGCGACACGGCCATCGTCGGGCTGTGGGTGGACGGTAACGTCAAAGCCTGGCGTCGCAAACGGCATCAGGGTCGACTGGACGCCGGCATGTCTGCGCCCCGCAATCGATTCGTGGTGTGCCGCAGCGACATTGAATCCGAGTTCGCGCGGGCGGGTTTCAGAATCGTCGATCACCACGACTTTCTGCCCGGCTACGCCATGTGGCGTGTGTACGTGCTGCGCAAGGCGGGCCAGTGATCAGTGATCGGATGGACGGTCGTTGCCGCGGCGGCTATTTGCGCGCTTCAAAGATGAAGTTGTTCGAGACTTGCAGGACGGATGCCCGGTAACCGCTTGTAGCGATATATACTGCGCGCCATTCTTCGAGGGAGAGCCGTGTGGCCATCGATATTCACTGGATTCGCGACGACCATAGCCTCGCCGAACATTGCGCACAGTGGCAGACCCTGTCCTACGTCGCGCTCGACACCGAATTCATGCGGGTCGACACCTTTTATCCCATCGCCGCGCTGTTGCAGATCGGCGACGGTTCACGCGCTTACCTGATCGACCCGTTGCTGATAAGCGACTGGAGACCTCTGGCCGCGCTGCTGGAAAACCCTGACGTCATCAAAGTCGTTCACGCCTGCAGCGAGGACCTCGAGGTGCTGTTGCGCCTGACCGGCAGTCTGCCGGCGCCGCTGTTCGACACGCAACTGGCTGCGGCCTACCTGAACCTCGGGTTCTCGATGGGTTATTCGCGTCTGGTCCAGGAAGTGCTGAACATCGACCTGCCGAAAGGCGAGACCCGTTCTGACTGGCTGCAGCGCCCGCTTTCGGAAACCCAGATCAGCTACGCCGCCGAAGACGCCGTGCACTTGGCAGAGGTGTACAACCTGCTGCGTCCGCGTCTGTCCGATGAAAAGTACGCCTGGGTGCTGGAGGACGGTGCCGAGCTGGTCGCCAATCTGCGCCGCGAAACCGATCCGTATGACGCTTACCGCGACGCCAAGCTGGCGTGGAAGCTGTCCCGGGCGCAACTCGCCGTGCTGCGTGAGCTTTGTGCCTGGCGCGAGCAGCAGGCGCGCCTGCGCAATCAGCCACGCAACCGCGTGTTGCGCGAGCACTCGCTGTGGCCGCTGGCAAAATCCCAGCCGGACAACCTCGCCGCGCTGGCGAAAATCGATGATATGCACCCCAAGACCGTGCGTCAGGACGGCGAGTTTCTGCTCGACCTGATCAAAAAAGCCGGCAGCGTGTCGCCGGATCTGTGGCCGCCCGCCTTGCCGGAGCCGTTGCCGATCGAGGCTTCAAGCGTGCTGAAGAGCTTGCGCGTCATTGGCCAGCAGCAAGCCGAGCGCCTCGACATGGCCCCGGAATTGATGCTGCGCAAAAAGACTCTCGAAGCCCTGCTCAAGACCGGTTACCCAGACGGTCCCTATAAATTGCCCGAATCGCTGCGTGGCTGGCGCCGCGAATTGATGGGCCAGATGCTGCTCGACAGCCTGGCCAATGCCGGAGAACAGCCTTGAAACATATTTGCTCCATCTACCGCAGCCCGCGCAGGAACGAAATGTACCTGTATGTCCTCAAGAGCGACGCTCTGGAACGTGTGCCTGAAGAATTGCTGACTGCGTTCGGCAAGCCGCAGCACGCTTTCAACCTGGTCCTGTCGCCAGAACGCGCTCTGGCCCGTGAAGACATTCATGCGGTGCTCGCCAACCTGGAAAAGCAGGGTTACCACCTGCAGATGCCACCGGCCGAAGACGATTACATCGAGCACCTGCCCGAAGAGCTGCTGCGCCGCAACGATCCGATGTGATCGATTTCTGACCCTGCAATCCACCGCAGGGGTACACCGGACCGTTGCATGCGTCAGACCTGACCGGCTTAATCGAGCGCGGTCCGGAACGCTGCGCGGTCGCATGCCCCGTTTATTCGAGTTTTGAAGCCATGCGCGTTCTGATCGCCGAACACGATTATCCCGTTTACACCGAACTCCTCCGCCAGGCGGCCCCCGAAATCGAAGTGTTGAGCAGCGGTCACTCCGCTGAACTGTCGAAAATGGCCGCCGAGGCGCCGATCTGGCTCGGTCAGCCTGACCTGCTGGCGAATCTGCTCCGCCAGGGCCACAAACCGAAATGGCTGCAATCGACCTGGGCCGGCATCACGCCGCTGCTGGCAGACGGGCTGTACCGCGACTATCAACTGACCCGCGCCGTCGGCATCTTCGGTCAGGTGATGGCTGAGTTCGTGCTGACATACATGCTGGTGCATGAGCGTGAGGTGCTGGCGCGGTTGGTCAGTCAGGTCGAGCGCAAGTGGGACAACCGCATGGGCCGCAGCCTGTCCGGACGCAAGGCGTTGATCGTGGGGACGGGCGACATTGGCCGCTGCGTGGCGCAGTTCCTCGTGCCGTTCGGCGTTGAGCTGTATGGCGTTGCGTCGAGTGCGCGGACCGAAGCGCCGTTCGTTGAGGTGGCTGCGCTGGAGGACCTGCCGCGTCTGGTGGCCGAGGTCGATTTCGTCATCAACCTGCTGCCCAACACGCCGCAGACCCAGGACCTCTACAACGCCAAACTGTTTGCCGGCTTCAAGCCCTCGGCGTTGTTCATCAACGTCGGGCGGGGCACGGCGGTGGTGGATGCGGATCTGGTCGAAGCGCTGAAAGAAGGGCATCTGGCGGGGGCGGTCATTGACGTCTGCCGGCAGGAGCCATTGCCCCAGCGTCACCCGTTCTGGACGGCATGGGGCCTGTTGCTCACCGGTCACAGCTCGGCGCCGACCTCGCCGCCGGCGATGACTCAGCTGTTCGTGGACAACCTCAAGGCCTATACCGCCGGCGAGGCATTGCGCGGCGAAGTGGATTTCGCGAAGGGGTATTAAGTACTCCCCGGCTGAAACCGGTTCTACTGACACGGCGCGCACTTAGTGGGACCGGCTTCAGCCGGGAAGAGGCCGATGTGTACGCCATCCATTTTGTGGTGTGGCTTCTGACGCCTTCCCGGCTAAAGCCGATCCCACTAAAACCCAGCGTCCAGCCCTTACAAACTGAAATCCCCTTCAGCCGCCCGTTCAGCCAGCGGCCGACGCGGGCTCGGCGTTTCGCGGACCGCATTACCCCGCCAAAGCAGGTCCAGCCGGAGGAACGCGTTTACCGACAGTCGCCAATGCTTGGCCCAAATGACTTGTGCCTCTAGACTGGCGGCCTTTCATTGCCCCACAGCTGTTTGCGCGAGAACCATGGCCGCCATCGTAGAACCCTTCTGGATACGCAAAACCCTTGAACAGCTCGATGCAGTCGAGTGGGAGTCGCTGTGTGACGGCTGCGGTTTGTGCTGTCTGCAAAAGCTCGAGGACGAGGACGACGGCAGCGTTTATTACACGCGCATTGCCTGCAAGCTGCTGGATCTGAAGACCTGCGCCTGCACTGATTACCCGAATCGTCGCGCCCAGGTCCCGGACTGCATTCAGCTGACGCCGGGAAAGGCTGATGAATTCAAGTGGTTGCCGCCCACCTGCGGCTATCGGCTGATCAGCGAGGGCAAGGACTTGCCGCTCTGGCACCACCTGGTGTGCGGGGACCGGGAACAGGTGCACAAGCAGCGTATTTCTCAGTCCGGCCGCATGCTCAGTGAAGGCAGCGTGCCGGAGGACGACTGGGAGGATTACCTGATTTTTCGCGCGGGCTAAAGCAAAAAGCTCGTGAGGCTGTCGGTTCAGCCGTCACGAGCTTGCGTGCGATGCAGCGTGGATCAGACGCCTTTCGGACCTTTCAACGCGTCGGCGCCAGTGTCGACAGCGTCTTCTACAGCGACTTCAGCCTTGGTCTTCAGCTTGCTCAGCTCGGCGCCGGCTTCTTCGATGCGCGAACGGGCCACGTCCATCTCGCTGCGGCTTTTGTCGATCAGCGCTTTGGCCGAGCAGTGGCCGGTAATGCCACGGGCCAGAACGGCACCGCCGATTGCCAGTTGCACCAGACCAAAGATCCCGCCGCGGCGCAGACCCTTGCCCATCATCAGGACACCACCTGCCAGCGAGCCAATACGCTCCCAGCCCTGTACGTTCTGCTCCGGGTAGTCGTGCAAAGGTCGTTCGATGCGTTCAATGATCGGGGTGTCGCTCATGATGCGTTCTCCGTGAAAGGTAGGGTCCTTAAAGCTGACTGTCAGCAGCGCAAACTGTTCAATGCGTTTTGTCAGCGCGCGGACGTCAGGTCCGATCGGTTTCCCGTCCGAACTGAGGGCCGGAGCGGGTGTTGATGCCTTTGGCCATGCGGTCGTAAAGCACGACGTTGACCGTCGCGGCGAGGTTCATGCAGCCCGTCGTGGGGATGTACACCACGTCTTCGCACCAATCGCGGATTTCCTTATCCAGTGAACCGTCTTCCGGGCCGAAGATGTAAATCGCGCGATCCGGGTGCGTGTACTCGGGCAGCGCCCGTGCGCCTTCGACCAATTCCACGGCCACCGGCACGCAGCCCAGCGGGATGATCTTTCTCAGGTCATCGATGCCGATCAGCGGAATGTCCTGATGAATCTTCTTGGTGTCGGTGACGAAATCACGCGCACGCTCATAGCGCTTGCCGGTATAGAACACCGACGCCACGCCATAGCAGCCTGCTGCGCGCATCACCGAACCGACGTTTTCCGGGGATTTGGGATTGAACAAGCCGATGCAGGCATAGCGTTTGTTGGCCACGGGGGAGGGTGCTCATCAGAGGAAGCGCAGGATTATAGGGGAAAGAAGCAGCGGCAAGCTTCAAGCTTTAAGCTGCAAGAGGCGGTGAACGGTGGCCCGACAGACGCCGCTGTGCTTTACTTGCCGCTTGCCGCTCAAAACGTGCAGCTCATTCCTCAGTCTTTCTTCATCAACCCGGCCAGCGCGGCGAACGGGTTGTGGGTGGCCTTGGCGGCTTTCGGGCTGCTGGTCGAGCTTTCCGAGAAGTACTGCTGATCGGTATAGCGCGAGTGTTCGTTGTCGTGGCAGTACAGGCACAGCAGCTCCCAATTGGAGCCGTCCTGGGGATTGTTGTCATGGTTGTGGTCGCGGTGGTGAACGGTCAACTCGCTGAGGCGTTTACCGGCAAATTCCCGGGCGCAGCGGCCGCAGACGTGGGGGTACATGCGCAGGGCTTTGTCGCGGTAACCCATTTCGCGATCACGCTGGGCGTCGGCGAGGATGCGGTCCAGTTTGGAAGTGTTGGTTGGCGTGTTGGCCGAACTCATGGCGTCACCTGTTTCGTGTTCTGTTGGCGATGGAGAGCAATGCAGGCAAGTCTAGCGCTTTGCCCGTCGATCAGCCCTTGAGTTTTTCAGCGATCCAGATGGTATGCCGTGTGCCCTTGTTGCCGTGGGCGTAGACCTTGACCTCTTCAGCCTTGAAACCGGCCTTGCGCAGTTTGTCGCTGAAGGCCGCATCGGCGCTGGCGGACCACACGGCCAGCACGCCTTTTGGGCGTAGCGCGCTGGCACAGGCCGCAAGACCGCCGGCCGAATACAGCCAGCTGTTGGACTTTTGCGTCAGGCCTTCAGGGCCGTTGTCGACGTCCAGCATGATCGCGTCAAAGCCCTGGGGTTCGGCTTTCAGCACTTGAGCGACGTCCTGTACCACGACCTTGGCGCGCGGGTCCTGCAACGGATTGCCCGATTTCTCGCCCAGCGCGCCGCGGTTCCACTCCACCACGCCGGGCACCAACTCGGCGACTACTACTTCGCCGTTCTTGCCCAGGTGCTTGAGTGCCGACGCCAGGGTGAAGCCCATGCCCAATCCGCCGATCAGCACCCGCGGGTTAAGGCGGGCAGCGACCTTCTTGCACGGTATTTCGGCCAGGGCGTCTTCGGAGCCGTGCATGCGGGTGTTCATCAACTGGCCGCCGTCGCCGCCCTGGATCTTGATGACAAAATCTTCGCCGTACTCGAACAGGCACAAGGCGCCGCCGTCATCAGGGATCGGAGTGGTGTCGAGCAGAACAAAACGTTTCATGGATAACTCGTCAAAAGGGTAGGGCCGCATGCAGCGCAATTTGTCAGAGCGCGATGGGTTGCGCAGGAGTAGCCTGAGCGGTAAGCGAAAGATTGGCAGGGGAGGCCAACGATGAAGTGCTCCATTCTACTGACGATTGTCATCACTGTGCTCGGCGCGTCGCAAGCGTCTGCCGAGAGCCTGCAGCCGGTTCTGAATACACCCGAGCCCATCGCGGCTTCCGAGGGTTCGCCCGGCACCGCGACGCCAACGCCGTACCCGCAAGTGGCACCGCCGGGCGTTCCCCATGCAGGCGGGCAAGGCAACCCGCCGTTATTGCCGAGGATTCCCCAGCCAGGTCCGCCAAAGGACGATGAGCCATTGCCCGGCTTGCAGCCGTCGGCCAAGCCCAGTCCCTGACTCACGCTCGACGCTCTCAATCCTGCTGCGTCACCACCTGGCCGTCCATCATGCGCAGCCGCTTCGACATGGCCACCGCGATCGCGCGGATGATCTTCGCCGCCACTTTCGGTGCCTCGTTGAGCATCTTTTCCAGCGAATCCTTGCCAAGGTTCAGCAGGTAGCACGACGATGCAGCGATGCATGTGGCCGAGCGGCGTTCGCCGTCCAGCACCGCCATTTCGCCAAACGCTCTGCCGCTGCGCAGTACGGCGGTCTCCACCGGTTGGCCGTCGCTGTTGAGCTTCTGCACCGACACCGTGCCCGAATGAATAATGCACATGAACGTGCCCGCGTCGCCTTCGTTGAAGATCGCGTCGCCTTTTTCAATGCTGCTGATGCTGAAGTACCCCGCAGCGGCGGCGAATTCTGCAGGCGTCAGGGCTATGAACAGACCGCAGTCCATCAGCATGTCGCGGATTTCTTTGTTGAGTAATGTAGACATAGCGAGTTCTTGTTGAGTGTTCAGGGAGATTGCGTGAAGCACTGGCTGGCGTGAGAGCAGCCCCGGACTTTACAGCGTCCGGGGCTTGCCATGTGACACACCACTCGCGCAGATTTCGTCAAGCCATGTTCAGCACTTTCAGAATAAATCCGTATTCGAGTGCTACGTCACGCAATCCCTGATAGCGCCCGCTCATGCCACCGTGGCCTGCACCCAGTTCGGTCTTGAGCAACAGCAGGTTATCGTCGGTTTTTAGATCACGCAGCTTCGCCACCCACTTGGCCGCTTCCCAATACTGCACGCGACTGTCGTTATAGCCCGCGATCACCAGCATGGCTGGATAATCCTGCGCTGTGACATTTTCATAAGGCGCGTAGGCCTTGATCCGCGCATGGACGTCCGGCTCTTGCGGGTTGCCCCACTCGTCGTACTCGGTGACGGTTAGCGGCAGATCGGGGTCGAGCATGGTGTTCAGCACATCGACGAACGGGACTTCAGCAATGGCCGCCTTGAACAGCTCAGGACGCTGATTGACCACCGCGCCAATCAACAGGCCGCCGGCGCTGCCGCCACTGATGACCAGTTGCTCGGCAGTGGTGATGTTCTCCGCGATCAAGTGTTCGGCGCAGTTGATGAAGTCGCTGAAGGTGTTCTGCTTGTGCTCCTGCTTGCCGTTGCGGTACCAGGCTTCGCCCAGCTCACCGCCGCCGCGCACATGGGCGATGGCGAAAGCGATGCCGCGATCGAGCAGGCTCAGTCGCGCATGGGAAAACCACGGGTCCAGGCTCTCGCCGTACGCGCCATAGCCGTAGAGATACAGCGGAACCGTCTGACCTGCCAGCTCGCGCTTGACCACCAGGCTGATCGGCACTTGCGTACCGTCGGCGGCCGTCGCCCACAACCGCTGGCTGACGTAGGCATCGGCGTCGAACACACCCAGTACGGGCGTTTCCTTGAGTACGACCTGTTCCCCGGTGGCCAGCGACAATTGCCATACCTGCGGCGGACGGTTCAGCGACTGATAGCGCAGGCGAATCGTGTCGCTGTCGAACTCAAGGGTGTCCTGCACGTACAGGTTGTACGCTGCATCCGGCAGTTGCACGCGATACGCCGGCAGGCCTTGGGGATGTACTTCGACAATCGGCAGGCCGCCTTCGCGCAGGCTCAAGGTCAGGCCTTTGGCGTTGAGGCTGAAGCCGTCGAGCATGACCGTCTCGCTGTGGGCAATCAGGTTCTGCCAGTCGCCCCGTTGCGGGATGCCATCGGTCTTTTCAGTCGCGTGGTACAGCGCAAAGTTGATGCCGGTCTGATTGCTGCGGATCACCCAGCTCCATTCGCCCTCGATCAATCCGTGGTCCACCGAATACTCGTGGCCTTCGCTGCGCGGTGCCATGCACACGAACGCCTGCTCGGGCGTGCCCGCGTCCAGCACCCAGGCCTCGCTGGTGGTTTTACTGTCCAGCCCCACGATCAACTGCCGCTCCGAACTGCTGCGATAGCAATGCAGGAAGAAGCGCCCGTCGGGCTCGCTGAACACCAGCTCGGCGGATGCTTCGCCCAGCTTGTGGCGATACAGCTTGTGTGGACGATGGGTGTCGTCCAGTTCGCCGAAAAACAGCGTCTGGCTGTCGTTGGCCCAGGTCATGCTGCCGTCGCAGTCTTCGAACGGCAGGCTGCTGACCGCGCCACTGCTCAGCTCCTTGACGTACAGCTGATAAACCTCCTCGCCGCTGGTGTCGAGGCTGTAAGCCAAGCGCCGATGGTCGGGGCTGATGCTGAACGCGCCGAGGGAGAAGAAGCCACCGCCGGCCAGTTCGTTCGGGTCGAGCAGCAATTCTTCAGCGCTTTCGTCGAGGGTCTGGGAGTCATCGGCCGGACGCGGGCAGCGGTAGTGACGGGCGTACTCGTCGCCTTCGGTGGTCCGGGTGTAATAAAGATACGGGCCCCAAGGGGAGGGCAGGGACAGATCGGTTTCGAGGATGCGGCCCTTGATCTCCTGGAACAGGGTTTCGCGCAACGGCTGCAGGTCGGCGAGCTGCTGTTCCTGCCAGGCGTTTTCGGCCTTGAGGTAATCGAGCACTTCATCGGTGTCGCGGTTTTGCAGCCAGGCGTACGGGTCGGCGCCGTCAGCCTTGCGGGCGACGGGGGCGGTGGCAGTGTGTCGGGCGGAAGGCATGCTGGGCTCTCTCACGTGGGCTCATTTAAAAGGGATCGGTCGCGCTGCCCGGTGCTGGACACGCGGCGGACCGATAACTGAAGCCGGGGAAGCCGGGCTGGTGAAAAGTCGTTATCATAAGCGCCTCTTTACCTGCCTTACCACGGACGTCATGACCGACAACGACTATCTGATTGCCTGGGGCCTTTACGCGTTCGCCGCGTTGGGCTGTCTGTTGGTGTGGTTCAAGCTGACCGGCTGGATGTGGCGCTACCTGCGCGAACCCCTGCGCGTGATCGGCGCCGTGCTGTTGTTCTGCCCGACCATCGTCGATCCGGCCAAGGATCAATACGCCCCGGCGCTGGCGATCAGCGTGCTGGATCTGGCGCTGAAAGTCGGCAACAACGTCTGGCGCGCCGTGCTCGACCTCGCCACTTACGGCGCCGTCGCGCTGGGCCTCTACTTGGTTTACGCCTTGATCCGCTTGCCGTTCCTGCGCAAGAAAAAAGCCCGTCTGGCCCACGCCGAAGCCGCCGCTGCACAGGCTGCCGCCGAGCAGAAGGAACACGACGAGCCTTACGCGGACCAGCCTGCAGGACGCTTCGCCAGCCCGTCGCCGGCGGCATCGCCAGCACCTGCGCCGAGCGGCCGCTATCGCGTCGAACCCAAACTGTGATGATCACCGGCATCCTCCCAGACGCGTGCTTCAACGCACCGAGACCCGAGCATGTGTGAACTTCTGGGCATGAGTGCCAACATACCGACGGACATCGTGTTCAGCTTCACCGGGCTGATGCAGCGCGGTGGCCGTACCGGTCCGCACCGCGACGGCTGGGGCATCGGTTTCTACGAAGGCCGTGGCCTGCGCCTGTTTCAGGACCCTGCCGCGAGCAGCGAGTCGGAAGTTGCGCAACTGGTCCAGCGTTACCCCATCAAGAGCGAAGTGGTCATCGGCCACATTCGTCAGGCCAACGTCGGCAAGGTCTGCCTGTCCAACACCCATCCTTTTGTGCGCGAACTGTGGGGGCGCAACTGGTGTTTCGCCCATAACGGTCAGCTCGCGGATTTTCACCCCGGTGCCACGTTTTATCGGCCAGTGGGCGATACCGACAGTGAAGCGGCGTTCTGCGACCTGCTCAACCGGGTGCGTGAAGCGTTTCCCGAGCCCGTCGAGATCGAGCAGTTGCTGCCGACTCTGGTCGAGGCCTGCAACGAATACCGCAGCAAAGGCGTATTCAACGCACTGCTCAGTGATGGCGACTGGCTGTTTTGCTACTGTTCGACCAAGCTGGTGCACATCACCCGCCGCGCCCCGTTTGGCCCGGCGCGCCTGAAAGACGTCGACGTTATCGTCGATTTCCAGGCCGAAACCACGCCCAACGATGTGGTGACGGTGATCGCTACCGAGCCGCTGACCGAAAACGAGACCTGGAATCGCTACGAACCGGGTCACTGGAGTCTTTGGCGCCGCGGCGAATGCGTTGCCGAAGGCTCGGCCTGAAAGAGAGGGATCTATGCTGCGCAGCTATATACGACTGGTGTTGTTCACGGCAGGCCTGTTGATAGGCGTGCAGATTCCAGGCTTCATCAGCGATTACAGCAAGCGCGTCGAAGCGCACATGCTGGAAGCGCAACAAAGCCTGCGCGGTTATACCGAAACCGCCCAGCGGTTCTTCAGTGGCGACGTGCAGGCCCTGATCCAGCATTACCGCAGCAGCGATGATCCGGTGTTCCGCACCGACGCTGACAACATCAGCAACCTGCTCACCCGCAATCAGACCCTCGACCGTGAATGGCTGGCGCTGCAAGGCCCGTGGTACTCCCGCGCCTGGCATGTGCTGACCGCCGCCGACACCGGCATCCGCGACGAAACCTGGAATGGCTACACCTGGCAGGTGCTGTTGTCGCCGGAAGTCATCGGCTGGGGCCTGCTGTGCGCGTTGCTGTTTTCGCTGGTCATCGAAAGCACTGTGGTGTTCATTGACTGGGTGTTTGTGGGTCGGCATCACGTGCGACCGGTGGGGCGCGACTGGCGTTGATGCTCATTGCCGGCACCCGCTTGATTGGGCAGTGATGCTACTGACGCCTTCCCGGCTGAAGCCGGTCCTACAGTGTGGGGTACTTCGTAGGACCGGCTTCAGCCGGGAAGGGGCCATACCATTCAGCGAAGATCCTCCGCACCGTTCACTTTTTCTTATCCTCCCCCCGCGCTTTAATTAGTTGGACGCTTGGGCCATCCGCGCCGAAGAATGCCCCAACGCACAGCCCCGTGTCCCGCGCTGCCAACCTGACAACCCCGCGCGTACACTCGAGCTTCTCCCCGTTTCGTTCGCACAGGAGTCACGCCTTTGAGCCGCCTGTTATTGAATTGTGATATCGGCGAAAGCTACGGCGCCTGGACCATGGGTCTGGATGCCGAGGTCATGCCCTACATCGATTGCGCCAACATCGCCTGCGGCTTCCACGCCGGCGACCCGAGTGTCATGCGCAAGACCGTCGCGCTGGCCCTGGCCAGCAACGTCACCATCGGCGCGCACCCGGCTTATCAGGATCTGGTCGGTTTCGGCCGCCGCTCGATGGCCTGTTCGCCGCAGGAGATCCAAGACCTGCTGCATTACCAGATCGGAGCGCTCGACGGTGTTTGCCGGGCTCAAGGCAGCCGCGTCAGCTACGTCAAACCCCACGGCGCGATTTACAACGACATGATGGCCAACCCGACGCAACTGCGCGCCGTCATCGAAGCCATCGCCCGCTACAACCCGGAACTGCCGCTGATGCTGCTGGCCATGCGCGACAACTCGGCGGCGCAAGCCATCGCCGATGAATTCGGCATCACGCTGTGGTTCGAGGCCTTTGCCGATAGGGCCTACGACAATGTGGGGCGTCTGGTCTCGCGCAACCTTCCCGGCGCGGTGCATCACGATGCCGAGGTCATCATCGCTCAGGCCATGACCTTGTCACGAGGCGAAGCCTTGATCGCCAGCGATGGCAGCGAGCTGCGGCTGCAACCACACACTTTGTGCGTGCACGGTGACAACGCCAGTTCCATCGACGCGGTCCAGCGCATTCGTCAGGCGTTGAACGGCACTGACGCCGGACCGTCGGCCCCGTGAACCTGCGCATCGAAGTCGTCGCCATCGACTGCCTGATGGTCCGTCTATTCGACGCCATCGACGAGGCCAATATGCCGTGGATGCTCGCCGCGACGATGCGTCTGCGCGAGGGTTTCGCTGCGCAATTGATTGATCTGGTGCCGTCCTACACCACGCTGATGGTGCATTACGATCTGTTGGCGTTGAGTCCGACACAGGCTCGGGCGATCATTACCGATGCGCTGAAAGACCTCACACCCGACGCCGCCCAAAGCGGTCGACAGCATGTGTTGCCGGTCTGGTACGACCTCAGCGTCGGGCCCGAGTTGAGCCTGTTGTCCAGGCGCAGCGGGCTGTCGGTGGAAGATGTGATTCGCCGCCACAGCCAGCGCGAGTATCAGGTCTTCGCCCTGGGCTTCGCTCCGGGGTTTGCGTTCATGGGGCTGGTGGAAGAAGGCCTCGCCGCACCGCGCATCAAGACACCCCGCAAGCGCGTTGCCGCGGGAAGTGTCGGCATCGCCGAACGGCAAACCGCGGCCTACCCGCTGGAGTCGCCCGGCGGCTGGAACATCCTCGGGCGCACACCTGCCAAACTGTTTGATCGCGAAATCGACGGCTGCAGCCTGATGCAGCCCGGCGACACCGTACGTTTTGCCGCCATTGATCACGCCGAGTTCATGCGTCTGGGCGGCGACGACACGCCGCTGGAGGGCCTGGCATGAGCGCGTTGACGGTGAAAAGCAGCACGCCGCTGTGCCTGTTGCAGGACGCGGGCCGGTTTGGCGTGCGACACCTCGGCGTCACCCAGGGTGGGGCGCTGGACTGGGTGTCGATGTCGTGGGCCAACAAACTTCTGAACAACGCGCTGGATGCTGCCGTTATCGAAGTGACGCTGGGCGGTCTGACGCTGCTGGCCGAGTCCGACTGCTGCCTGGCGCTGGCCGGTGCAGATCTGGGTGCCATGCTCAACGATCGCCCGATTGCGCCGTGGCGCAGTTTCTTCATTCGCAAAGGCCAGCAACTGCGTTTTATCCGGCCCATCACCGGTGCCCGCGCGTATCTCGCCGCGCCCGGCGGATTTGCGGCGGTCGATGTGCTCGGCAGCTGCGCTACCGTCACGCGCGAAGGGTTGGGTGGGCTCGAAGGAAATGGCAAAGCGCTGGCTCAAGGCGATCAACTGACTTATGCGGGGGCGTCATTTGAGCTTCACGCGCTGCCTGATCACCTCATCCCCGACCTTTCCGATCAGCGTCCGTTGGACGTGGTGCTGGGCGCGCAAATCGGCCAGTTCAGCGGGCTGAGTCTGTTCGATGCGTTTAACAGCGACTGGACCCTCGACAGCCGCGCCGACCGCATGGGCATGCGCCTGCTGGGGCCGGAGCTGGTTTACCAAGGCAAACCGATGATCTCCGAAGGCATTCCGCTGGGCGCCATCCAGGTCCCGCCGGATGGTCAGCCGATCGTCCTGCTCAACGACCGCCAGACCATCGGTGGCTACCCGAGGCTCGGCGCATTGACGCCGCTGTCACTGGCGCGGCTGGCGCAGAAACTTCCGGGGAGTGTGGTGCGGATGAGGGCAGTGGTGCAGGACGTGGCGCATCGGGAGCAGGTGGGATTCCAGTATCTCGTCCGCCGTCCGCTGTAGGAGCGTGGCTTGTCCCGCGATCTGCCGGGAACCGGCAGCAATTGGAAGATGCGTTCCGCCTGATGTACGCCACAATCCGGTTTTACGACGACTGCGTCGCCGATCGCGGGACAAGCCACGCTCCTACGGGCTCGGCATCACTTCGCCAGATACCGCATCCCTTCTTCCAACCCCCGCAACGTCAGCGGGTACATCTGGTCTTCGATCAAGTCCCGCACGATGTTGGTGGAGGTGGTGTAGGCCCAGGCATCTTTGGGGTACGGATTGATCCAGATGATCTTCTTGAACTTGCCCATGAACCGCTGCATCCAGACGTAACCCGCTTCCTCGTTCCAGTGCTCGACGCTGCCGCCCGGCTGGGTGATTTCGTAGGGCGCCATGGCGGCGTCGCCGATGAAGATCACTTTGTATTCGGCGCCGTATTTATGCAGCAGGTCCTGGGTGGCCGTGCGCTCAGAGGTGCGGCGCTGGTTGTTCTTCCACACTGACTCGTAAACGAAGTTATGGAAGTAGAAATACTCCATGTGCTTGAACTCGGTCTTGCAGGCCGAGAACAGTTCCTCGCAGATCTTCACGTGGGCGTCCATGGAGCCGCCGATGTCGAACAGCAGCAACAGCTTGATGGTGTTGCGGCGTTCCGGGCGCATCTGGATGTTCAGCAGGCCGGCGTCACGGGCGGTGTGATCGATGGTGCCGTCGATGTCCAGTTCGTCTGCCGCACCCTGGCGTGCGAATTTGCGCAGGCGCCGCAGCGCCACTTTGATGTTGCGCGTGCCCAGTTCAACCCCGTCGTCGAGATTCTTGTACTCGCGTTGATCCCAAACCTTCGCGGCCTTGCCCTGACGCTGGCCGGCGTCGCCCACCCGAATCCCCTCGGGATTGTAACCGCCTGAGCCGAACGGGCTGGTGCCGCCGGTGCCGATCCATTTATTGCCGCCGGCGTGGCGCTCCTTTTGCTCTTCCAGACGCTTCTTGAATTCTTCGATCAGCTTGTCCAAGCCACCCAGCGACTGGATCTGCGCGCGCTCTTCAGCGGTCAGCGAACGCTCGAACTCCTTGCGCAGCCAGTCCTCGGGGATCAGCGCCTGCAAGTGATCGTCGAGCTTTTCCAGGCCATTGAAATACGCGCCAAACGCCCGGTCGAACTTGTCGAAATGGCGCTCGTCCTTCACCAGAATCGTGCGCGACAGGTAGTAGAACTCGTCCATGTCAGCGAACGTCACACGCTGCTTCAACGCGTTGATGAGGTCGAGCAGTTCACGCAACGAAACCGGCACTTTGGCCGCACGCATTTCGTTGAACAGGTTGAGCAACATAGTCGGCGTCCCGCCCTTGATCTAAATAAGCTTGACCAGAAAAGGCTCAGCGATTGCCGCGACGGCTCATGAACGCCAGGCGTTCAAGCAAATGCACGTCCTGCTCGTTCTTGACCAGGGCACCGGCCAGCGGCGGGATGGCTTTGGTGGGGTCGCGCTCGCGCAGCACAGCTTCGCCGATGTTGTCGGCCATCAGCAGTTTGAGCCAGTCCACCAGCTCGGATGTCGAAGGTTTTTTCTTCAGGCCCGGGACTTTGCGCACGTCGAAGAACACGTCCAGGGCTTCGCTGACCAGGTCCTTCTTGATGTCCGGGTAATGCACGTCGACGATCTTCTGCAGGGTGCTGCGGTCGGGGAACGCGATGTAGTGGAAGAAGCAGCGGCGCAGGAAGGCGTCCGGCAGTTCTTTTTCGTTGTTGGACGTAATGATGATGATCGGGCGCTTTTTAGCCTTGATCGTCTCGTCGATCTCATAAACGTAGAACTCCATTTTGTCGAGTTCTTGCAGCAAGTCGTTGGGGAACTCGATGTCCGCCTTGTCAATCTCGTCGATCAACAGAATGACCCGCTCTTCGGATTCAAAGGCTTCCCAGAGCTTGCCCTTCTTCAGGTAATTGCGCACGTCGTGGACTTTGTCGACGCCCAGCTGCGAGTCGCGCAGGCGGCTGACCGCGTCGTACTCGTACAGGCCCTGATGGGCCTTGGTGGTCGACTTGATGTGCCAAGTGATCAGCCGGGCGCCGAAGGATTGGGCCAGTTGCTCGGCGAGCATGGTCTTGCCGGTCCCGGGCTCGCCCTTGACCAGCAGCGGGCGCTCCAGGGTGATGGCTGCGTTGACCGCAAGCTTCAGATCGTCGGTGGCGACGTAGGCGTGGGTGCCTTCGAATTTCATCGGGAAAATCCTCGAACAAGGCGGACAGACCCGTGGCCTGAATCGCGCAAGATAGGGCGCAAAGAATGCAGCGACTATACCGCGCGCCCCGCGCGACTGTGAACGCAGACGGTTTATTCAGTATCTGAATGGGGCGTCACGGTCTGACCGGGCAGAAAATTGTAACCGTCATTGAGGTATCGCCAAAATAGCTATACCTTGCAGGCCATGTCGACCAAACACAGATTCAGGGACAAATACAGAATTCAACTGCGGGAAAAGGATCACCTGCCGCCTCACGTGCACCTCACCGGTGGCGGGCTGGATGTGTTGATCTGTCTGCAGTTGGTTGAACCCATGCTCGGCCACGCCCCGGCCGCCGTACTCAGGGAGGCGCTCGAATGGGTAAGGGCCCACCAAACAGAATTACTGGAGGAATGGAAACGATGGCATCCATGAAACGCCCACGCCTCAAAGCCGTCGAGGCGCTGGCTCATCAAAAATTGGCGCTGACATTCATCAACGACGTGACGTACGTCCTCGACCTGAGCGGCGACATCGCGGCAATCCGGGGGCTGCAACCGCTCAAGGATCCGAGCGTGTTCAAGCAGGCGCAGATCGGCGACGACGGCTGGACCGTTGAGTGGGCCGGGCCCGACATCCAGATCGGCGCCGACACTCTTTACCTGGACGCCAAGGCGCAGGCCGCCACCGACGAGAACACACGGATCTTCATCGGCTGGCGCGCGCGCACCGGGTTGCCGCTGGCCCTGGCGGCCGAGGCACTGGGGGTCAGCACGCGAAGCATCACCCGCTACACCAACGGCAGCGAGGCCGCACCGCGCACGTTGGCGCTGGCGTGTCTGGGGTGGGATGCATTGCAGAATCAGGCGGAGAACGGTGTGTTGCTGGCGGAGAAGCGTGCGGCCTATGGAGTTGCCAAAGAGAACCGCGTTGACAAGGGGGCAGCCGAAAGTGGCGAGTGAGCTGACTCGAGGGGGAGGCGTGTCAGCGATCAAGGTCATCGCTGACTAAACGCTTCGCGAGCAAGCTCACTCCTACAGGGATGCGCCAGTCAAAACGCTGCGTTTATTTCGCCTCGCTCTTGCCACTGTCGTAGCGGGTATTGAACGCCTTCACGAAGGCATTGCGCAGGATCTGTAAAAACGCTTCGAACGCACTGATGTCCTGTTTGTGGACACTGCCGCTGAGTTCGACGCGGGTGGCGAACTGGTTCTTCACTTGGTTCTTCAGCACCGTTTCGCTGCCGCCGACCACGGCTTCCCAGATCGAGCGGAAGAAGCCTTTGTTCTGGTTCTCGACGTCCTGCTGCCAGTCAAATACATCGACATTACGCAGAAGGGGCTTGATGTAGCCACTGAGCTGGCCATTGGTGGCCTGGGCTTCGATGACCACATCGCCGTCGCCCGCGTTGAAGTCGAATTTGCCATACGCCGACGCGAAGTCGTTCAGGCGTTTGAGCTGGATACCGGTCGCGCGCAGCTTGAAGTCGAAATCTTCCAGGCTGAACGGGTCGAAGGTCGCTGTGCTTTCCAGTGGCGCATGGCCCAGCAGCATGGCCTTGCCCTCGAAGCGGGCATCGCGCTTGCCGGCTTTGTCTTCGACGTTGGTCAGGTTGTAGATGCTGGCGTTGATGTTGTCGGCATCGATTTTCACTTTCGGCGTCGAATTGAAGTTGCTGAACGTGATCTTGCCGTCCTGAATGCGCAGCTCGTTGAGGGTGATCGGCAGCAGCTTGTTCAACTGAGCACGCCAGTCAGTGCCGGCACCGGTCTGGGACTGGCGCTTGTCCGGGCCACCGTCGACGAAGTTGAGTTCAGGGCTGACAAACGCGACCTCGGCGACCACCGCATGGTCGTACCAGAGCGAGTGCCAGCTGACGGCGAGGTCGATGACCGGCGCATCCAGCAGAGGCACGGGCACCTTGCCATCGACCTTGACGATTTTCAGGCCGTTGATGCGGTACGCCCCGCGCCACAGGGCCAGGTCCACGTCGGTGACCTGACCGCGGTAGTCGCCCATGTCGGCGAGTTTTTCGTTGAGGTAATTGCGCACCACGTAGGGCAGCGCGATGTGGACTGCGATCAGCAACACCACCAAGCCAACAATTGTCCATAACGGCCAGCTGTAACGACGTTTCATGTCTCCACCCTCCAGTAACGTAGCTTTGTTGACTGCTGGCGATGTGATCGGTTCGCTTCGACTGGACGTTGCACCGGCTCAAGGCATAGGCTTTGAGCTTTTCCAAACCTGCACAAGGACCCGGTCATGAGCCGTATTTACGCAGATAACGCCCATTCCATCGGCAACACGCCACTGGTGCAGATCAACCGCATCGCGCCGCGCGGGGTCACCATTCTGGCCAAGATCGAGGGGCGTAATCCGGGGTATTCCGTGAAGTGCCGGATCGGCGCGAACATGATCTGGGACGCCGAAAGCAGCGGTAAACTCAAGCCCGGCATGACCATCGTCGAACCCACCTCCGGCAATACCGGCATTGGCCTTGCGTTCGTCTCCGCAGCCCGTGGCTACAAGCTGACCCTGACCATGCCGGCCTCGATGAGTATAGAGCGGCGCAAGGTGCTCAAGGCCCTGGGCGCCGAACTGGTGCTGACCGAGCCGGCGCTGGGCATGAAAGGCTCCATCGCCAAGGCCGAAGAGTTGCTCGCCAGTGACCCTGCCACATACTTCATGCCGGCGCAGTTCGAGAACCCGGCCAACCCGGCCATTCACGAGAAGACCACCGGACCGGAAATCTGGAACGACACCGACGGCGCCATCGACGTGCTGGTCGCAGGTGTCGGCACGGGCGGCACGATCACCGGCGTCTCGCGCTACATCAAAAACGCCATGGGCAAGCCGATTATCTCGGTGGCCGTCGAACCCATGGGCTCGCCGATCATCACCCAGGCGATGGCCGGTGAAGAGATCAAACCCAGCCCCCACAAGATTCAGGGCATTGGCGCGGGTTTCATCCCGAAGAACCTCGACCTCTCGATTGTCGACCGCGTCGAGCTGGTCAGCGATGAAGAAGCCAAGGCCATGGCCCTGCGGCTGATGCAGGAGGAGGGGATTCTCTGCGGTATCTCCTGCGGCGCGGCCATGCATGCAGCGGTGCGAATGGCCGAGAAACCGGAAATGCAGGGCAAGACGATCGTGGTCGTGCTGCCGGATTCCGGTGAGCGTTACTTGTCGAGCATGCTCTTCAGCGACCTGTTTACTGAACGCGAGCTGACGCAATAATCGTGTGCGCCGCGGCTTCGGCTTTTTACCCGGCGGACTAAAGCTTATGATGGCCGCCATTCGAAACCCGCCGGAAGATTGTCCCAGATCATCCGGCGGCGGTTTCAGCGGCGTAAGCTTCGGGCCGTTCGGCCCTGTTTCAAGGAGAGTTTCATGACCCTTTCTTTTGCTGTCAAAGCGGCGATTCTGCTGCTGTTTGTCGGCAGCACGCTGTACGTGCATTTGCGCGGCAAGGCGCGTTTGCCGGTATTGCGCCAGTTCGTGAATCACTCCGCACTGTTCGCCCCGTATAACGCCTTGATGTATTTGTTCTCCAGCGTGCCCTCAAAGCCGTACCTGGACCGCAGCAAGTTTCCTGAGCTGGACGTGCTGCGCGACAACTGGGAAACCATCCGCGACGAAGCCATGCACCTGTTCGACGAAGGCTATATCCGTGCCGCCGCCAAGGACAACGACGCGGGTTTCGGTTCGTTTTTCAAGAAAGGCTGGAAGCGTTTTTACCTGAAGTGGTACGACAAACCGCTGCCGTCCGCCGAGGCGCTGTGCCCGAAGACGGTTGAGTTGGTCAGCCGTATTCCCAACGTCAAAGGCGCAATGTTCGCCCTGTTGCCCGGCGGTAGCCACCTGAACCCGCACCGCGATCCGTTCGCTGGCTCCCTGCGTTATCACCTGGGCCTGTCGACGCCGAACTCTGACGATTGCCGCATCTTTGTCGATGGTCAGGTGTATGCCTGGCGCGATGGTGATGACGTGATGTTCGACGAAACCTACGTGCACTGGGTCAAGAACGAAACCGACGTCACCCGCGTGATTCTGTTCTGCGACATCGAGCGACCGCTGAGCAATCGCTTCATGACCGCTGTCAACCGCCGCGTCAGCGCGTTTCTGGGCCGTGCCACTGCGCCGCAGAACACCGATGACGAACGCGTTGGCGGGATCAATCAGGCATATGCCTTCAGCAAACGCTTCAGCAACAGCTTCAGCGGCAAGGTCAAGCAGTTCAAACGCGCCAACCCCAAGGCGTATCGCATCCTTCGTCCGGTGCTGGCGGTGGTCGTACTGACGCTGCTGGGCTACTGGCTGTTCGGCTGAACAAACGGTTTTGTCGAGCGCCGTCGCACCCTGCGCGGCGGCGCTTTTTGCTGTCCTGGCAGTTCCGCGTTGGAGCTGTCAACGACGTCGACTTATGACATTGCACAAGGCACCGGTCGCTGGTTATAGTCGGCTTCGTTGCCGCCCCACTTGGCGTCATCCAGTCCTTCCCTTTCAGAAGATAAGCACGATGCCTGCATCCAGCACCCGGTTTGTTTTATCCGCCACGGCTCGCGCTGTTGCGGAGCCGCGCGGCTGCCTGCAACTCGTCTTCATCACGCGTTACCCGCCACCCCCACCTGTGAACAGTCCTGTCGTGTGCGCTGTTGCACCGCCAGGGGTCGTTGTGCTCGGCTGATCGACCGCCTAAACGCTGTCGGTCCAGGCCTGCAAACGCCCGCAAAACTTCCGTGAATCCGGTACGTGCCGGGTCCGATTCTGTCTGAATCACAGGTGACTCATGTTTGCTCATAAAGCCCTGGCCTCGATGGCCACGACGACGCTTTTCGTCCTGCTCTGGAGCAGCGGCGCGATTGTTTCCAAGTGGGGCCTGACCCACGCTTCACCGTTTGCATTTCTGCTGTTCCGTTTCCTGCTGGCGCTTGTGGCGTTGGCGATTCTGATCCCCGCGTTGGGTTACAAGCTTCCCGCCACACGAGCCTCGATGGGCTTCGCGTTGCTGACGGGCGCTGTGCTGCTGGGGGCTTATCAGATCTGCTACCTGCTGGCGCTGGACCTGAAAGTCGCGCCCGGCGTCATGGCCACGATCATGGGCGTGCAACCGATTCTCACGGCCGTGCTGGTCGAGCGCAGCCGTTCGACGTCCCGCATGTTTGGCCTTGGTCTGGGGCTGGCGGGTCTGGTGCTGGTGGTCTGGAAAGGTATCGGCGACGGCGGATCGCTCGCCGGCATGGCGTTCGGCGTGCTCGGCATGTTGAGCATGACCGGAGGTTCGATCATGCAGAAACGCATCACCGACAACCCCCTCGGCACGCTGCCCGTGCAATACCTTGCGGGGACGGTGGTATGTGCGGTGTTCGTGCCGTTTCAGCCCTTTCATTTCGAGCACAGCATCGGCTTCTACGTGCCGGTGCTCTACATGGGGCTGGTGGTGTCGGTGCTCGCGACGTTCCTGCTCTACCGATTGATCGCCCAGGGCAATCTGGTCAACGTCACCAGCCTGTTTTACCTGGTGCCCGGCGTCACCGCGATCATGGATTACCTGATCTACGGCAACCGCCTCGCGCTGGTGAGTTTGCTGGGGATGGTGCTGATTGTGGTGGGGTTGGTGTTTGTGTTCAGGAAGGTTGAGTAGAACCGTCCACCCCCGCCGCGAATTCTTCGGGCACTGCAGATGAAAACTGTAGGAGTGAGCTTGCTCGCGATCTGGCGCGTAGCGGCAGCGAACCGATGCATGAGGTGTATCAGGCATTACCGAGGTGTTTGGTTTTACGACTGCTGCGCAGCCGATCGCGGGCAAGCGCGCTCCTACATTGATCGTGGTCTGGCGCGGAATCTGCGCACGGCCATGAACGGTTTGGGGTCTGCGCTGAATTCATCGGGCACTGCAAAAACTGTAGGAGCGTGGCTTGTCCCGCGATCTGGCGCGCAGCGGCAGCGAACCGATGCATGAGGTGTGTCAGGCATTGCCGGGGCGTCAGGTTTACGACTGCTGCGCAGCCGATCGCTGGACAAGCCACGCTCCTACATGAATCGTCGTCTGGCGCGGAATGTGCGCACGGCGATACACGGATCCGCGCATCAATGCGCGCTCAGCCACTCCTCAACCCAGCCGCACATGCCGACTCAACAATGCCCGCAGCGCTGCGGGTTTCACCGGTTTGGCGAGGTATTCCAGGCCGGCGGCGTGTACCTGGGCGATCAGCTCCGGGCGGCCGTCGGCGCTGATGACGACGCCGGGGACCGGCTCGCCCAATTGCGTACGCAGCCACGCCATCAGTTCGGTGCCGATCTCGCCGTGGTCCAGGTGGTAATCCACCAAGGCCAGGTGCGGGCGAACGCCGTCGCTGAGCAGCGCCTGGCATTCCTCGCGATTGCGCGCCGTCCAGACCTGACACCCCCAGCGGCTCAGCAGGCTGTTCATGCCGATCAGGATGCTGTCTTCGTTGTCGACGCACAGAATCTGGGTGCCGTTCAGCGCGGCGCGCACAGGTTCGGTCGGCGCAGCGGCCGGCGTCGGCAACGCAGGCGCCAGCGGCACCGTAACGCTGAACAGGCTGCCCTGACCCGGCCACGAACGCACTTCCAGCGAGTGACCGAGCACGCGGCACAAGCCGTCGGCAATCGCCAGTCCCAAACCCAGGCCCTTCTCGGCGCGCGTCTGGTGGCTGTCAAGCCGCTTGAACTCCTCGAAAATCACCTGCCGCTTGTCCTCGGGAATACCCGGCCCCCGGTCCCACACTTCCAGGCTCAGTTGCCCGTTACGGCGCCGCACCCCCAGCAGAATCGGCCCCTTGGCGTAACGAAACGCATTAGTCAGGAAGTTCTGCAGCACCCGCCGCAGCAGTTTGGCGTCGCTGGCCACACGCAATGTGCTGCCGCGCACGCGGAAGTCCAGGCCCTGCTCCTGAGCGAGGGCCTTGAATTCGGCACCGAGGGTTTCAAACAGATTATTCAGCGCAAACGGCGTGATGGTCGGCGTGAACTTGCCGTTCTCCAGACGCGAAATATCCAGCAGGTCGCTGATCAGGTCTTCGGCCGAACGCAGCGAGCTGTCCAGATGATGGATCAGCTGTTTCGCTTCCGCCGGCACATTGTCATCGTTGTGCAGCAGGGCCGCGGAGAACAAACGCGCGGCATTCATGGGCTGCATCAAGTCATGGCTGACGGCGGCGAGAAAGCGCGTTTTCGACTGATTGGCCGCTTCCGCATGGGCCTTGGCTTCGGTCAACGCCGTGTTCAACTGCGACAGCTCCCGCGTCCGTTCGGCCACGCGCTGCTCAAGGCTTTCGTTGGCGCCCTTGAGCGCCTGCTCGGCCTCGCGGAAGGCGGTGATGTCAGTGAAGCTCATCACGAAGCCGCCGCCGGGCATCGGGTTGCCGATCAGCTCGATCACTTGACCATTGGGAAACAACCGCTCGGACGTATGCGCGCGGCCCTGGCGCATCCAGTGCAGCCGCCGGGCGACGTGCACCTCCGCTTCACCAGGCCCGAGCAAACCGCGCTCGGCGTTGTAGCGGATGATGTCGGCGATGGGACGTCCCACGCTGATCAGGCCTTCCGGGTAATTGAACAGCTCCAGATAGCGCGCGTTCCAGGCCACCAGTCGCAGGGATTGATCCACCACGCTGATGCCCTGGGTGATGTTTTCGATGGCGCCTTGCAGCAGGGCGCGGTTGAACTGCAGCACTTCGGAGGCTTCGTCGGCGATGCGCACCACGTCTTCGAGTTGCATGTCGCGGCCTTCAATCGCCGCCTTCACCACCGCCCGCGTCGATGACGTGCCCAGCACCCCCGCCAGCAAGCGTTCGGTGTGGGCGATCCAGTCGCCGTTGGCGTTCTGGTTGGGGTTGAAGCCTTTGCCCTGGCGGTAGGCGAAGCGGATGAAGCTCTGCTGCGCGCGCTCTTCGCCGACAAAACGCGCCGAGAGCTTGAGCAAGTCTTCGATCTGCACCGCCAGCAGCGAGCGGTTGTTGGGCCGCGCCTGCAATTCCTGACCGATAAAACGGCCCGCCTGCCAGTGTTCCGACACGCGGGTTCGCGACAGCAGCGAGACCCACACAAACAACGCGAAGTTGCCGATCATCGACAGGGCCACGCCCTGGGTCAGCGGACTGATCGGCAGATTGAACGGGTTGCTGTGCAGCCATGCCAACAGCGGAAAGCTGCTCAGCGACCACCCCATGCTGTGGGCGATGATCGGCAGCACCAGCGTGTAAAACCAGATGAACACCCCGGCAGCGAGCCCGGCGAACACACCGCGTCGATTGGCCGGCTTCCAGTACAGCGCGCCGATCATCGCCGGCATCAATTGCGTGATGGCGGCGAAGGCGATCTGGCCGATGGTCGCCAGGCTCGCAGTCGATCCCAGCAGTCGATAGCTGACGTAGGCGAGCAGCAGGATGACCACAATGCTGACCCGGCGCACCGAGAGCATCCAGTAGCGGAACGCCTCGAACGGACGCTCGGCGGTTTTGCGCCGCAGCAGCCACGGCAGCAGCATGTCGTTGGAGACCATGGTCGACAGCGCGACGCTGGCGACGATGACCATCCCCGTGGCGGCCGATGCGCCGCCAATGAACGCCAGCATCGCCAGCGCCGGGTGTGCATGGGCCAGCGGCACGCTGATCACGAATGAGTCCGGCAGCACCGAGGCGGGCAGCAGCATCTGCCCGGCGAGCGCAATCGGCACCACGAAAACGGCTGCGAGCAGCAGGTAGGCAGGGAACACCCATTTGGCCAGGCGCAAATCTTCGGGCTCGATGTTCTCCACCACGGTGACGTGAAACTGCCGGGGCAGGCAGATGATCGCCATCATGGCGACGCCGGTCTGCACCACCATCGATGGCCAGTTGACCGTTTCTTTCCAGTATTCCTCCAGGCGCGGCGCGAGCATGGCCTGGTTGATCAGGTCATCCACACCGTCGTACAGGCCAAACGTCACGAACGCGCCGACGGCCATAAACGCGAACAGCTTGACCAGCGACTCGAAGGCGATCGCCAGGACCATGCCGCGGTGGTGCTCGGTGGCGTCGAGATTGCGCGTGCCGAAGACGATGGTGAAGAGCGCCAGTACCAGCGACACGATCAGCGCGGTGTCCTGGGCGCGAGTGCCGGTGGCGTCGGCGCCGGCACCGATCAGAATGTTCACCCCCAGCACGATGCCTTTGAGCTGCAGCGCGATGTAGGGCAACACGCCGATCAGGCAGATCAGCGCGACGACGACGGCGAGGGTTTGCGACTTGCCGTAGCGGGCGGCGATGAAGTCGGCGATGGACGTGATGTTTTCCTGCTTGCTGATCAGCACCATTTTCTGCAGCACCCAGGGCGCCAGCAGCAACAGCAGAATCGGACCGAGGTAGATCGGCAAAAACGACCAGAGTTGCTCGGCCGCTTGGCCGACCGAGCCGAAAAACGTCCAGCTGGTGCAGTAAACCGCCAGCGACAGGCTGTACACCCAGGCGCGCAGGCGCGGCGGCAGCGGGGTGCTGCGACGGTCACCGTAAAAGGCGATGGCGAACATGATGGCCATATAGGCCAGGGCGACGGCAGCGATCAGCCCGCTGGACAGCGACATGGGAACTCCGGAGGCAAGCGGCTAGCGGTTTCGGTGGCGATCCTTCGCCGGCCGGACAGTCTCGCACGCCGCGTAGGGTTCGTCTGTTACGACCAAGGTCTGAGCGGCGCGGTGTCGCAGGGGCGCAGCGAATCCATGGTCAACGCATATCTGGGAAATCTATGAGGTATAGCTAAATTACCCGCTTATTCGATATCAGCTGCCGTCCTACTATGGGTGCCACCTCACACGAGGACAGGAGCCCGCCATGACCCACGCCATGTTCATCCCGCAAAGACCCTTCAGCCAACTGAGTCACCCTCGGGAAGTCATCCGCCAATTCACCCCCAACTGGTTCGCCGCGACAATGGGCACCGGCATTCTCTCGGCGGTGCTGGTGCAGCTTCCGGTGACCATCCCCGGCCTGTTCCAGCTGGCGGAAGCCTTGTGGATGCTGAACGTCGTCCTGTTCCTGACCTTCAGTGCGCTCTATATCGCCCGCTGGGTGATGTTTTTCGACGAGGCGCGGCGGGTGTTCGGGCATTCCACGGTGTCGATGTTTTTCGGCACGATTCCCATGGGCCTGGCGACCCTTATTAACGGGTTGCTCACCTTCGGCCTGCCGCATTGGGGCGATGCCGTGCTGCCGTTCGCCGAGCTGTTGTGGTGGCTGGACGTGGCGATGTCTCTGGCCTGCGGCGTGCTCATCCCGTTTCTGATGTTCACCCGCCAGGAACACCGCATCGATCAGATGACCGCCGTCTGGCTTCTGCCCCTTGTCGCCTGCGAAGTGGCGGCGGTGAGCGGCGGGCTGCTGGCGTCGCATCTGGCCGACAGTCACAGCCAATTCAGCGTGCTCATCACCAGCTACGTGCTGTGGGCGATGTCGGTGCCGGTGGCGTTCAGCATCCTGACCATCCTGTTGCTGCGCATGGCCCTGCACAAATTGCCCCACGAAAGCATGGCCGCGTCGAGCTGGCTGGCCCTCGGGCCGATCAGCACCGGTGCATTCGGTTTGATCGTGCTGGGCGCCGATTCGCCGCTGATCTTCGAGGCCAACGGCTTGCCCGGCGTCGGCGAAATCGCCTCGGGCCTTGGCCTGATTGGCGGCGTGATTTTATGGGGTGTCGGCGTGTGGTGGTGCCTGATGGCGCTGCTGATCACCGCCCGTTATCTGCGCAACGGCATCCCGTTCAACCTGGGCTGGTGGGGGTTTACCTTTCCGCTGGGTGTGTTCGCACTGACCACCCTCAAACTGGGCGCTGTACTTCATCTGGGATTCTTTTCAGCCCTCGGCAGCGTGCTCGTCGCTGCATTGGCAGCCCTGTGGCTGATGATCATGAAGCGCACCCTGAGCGGCGCCTATAACGGCAAGCTGTTCGTTTCGCCGTGCATCGCTGCCTCACGGTAAATAACGCTCGCGCGCTCTAACGGGCTATCCGTTGGAGCGCATGCTCGACTTTGCCGCCGGTGTCGTCTTCAATGTGGCCCGGAACCGCCGTTCGGCGTTCCCATCCGTAAGCCGGCACCGGCGCCACTCAGGACCAGGGAAGATGAGTCAGTCGCAGTTCAGTTTGTTGGGTAAGCGGCGCTTTCTGCCGTTTTTCGTGACCCAGTCCCTCGGGGCGTTCAACGACAACATCTTCAAGCAGTCGCTGATCCTCGCCATTCTCTACAAGCTGAGCATCGACGGCGACCGCTCCATCTACGTCAACCTCTGCGCCTTGCTGTTCATCCTGCCGTTCTTCTTGTTCTCGGCGCTGGCCGGGCAGTTTGGCGAGAAATACCCCAAGGACAAACTGATCCGCATGATCAAGGTCCTGGAGATCGTGATCATGGTGGTGGGGGCCACCGGTTTTCTCTTCAATCACCTGTCGCTGATGCTGGCCGCGCTGTTCGCCATGGGCACCCACTCGGCGCTGTTCGGGCCGGTGAAGTACTCGATTCTGCCGCAGCACCTGCATGAAAACGAACTGGTGGGCGGCAACGGCCTGGTGGAAATGGGCACGTTTCTGGCGATCCTGGCCGGCACCATCGGCGCCGGGGTCATGATGTCGGCGACCCATTACGCGCCCATCGTGGCGGCAGCGATGGTCTCGGTGGCCTGCCTGGGTTATCTCGCCAGCCGGGGCATTCCGCCGGCAGCCGCCGCTTCGCCGGACATGCGCCTGAACTGGAACATCTTCAGCGAATCCTGGGCCACCCTGAAACTCGGCCTGGGCCAGACCAAAGCGGTGTCGCGTTCCATCGTCGGCAACTCGTGGTTCTGGTTCGTCGGGGCGATTTATCTGACGCAGATCCCGGCCTACGCCAAGGAGTTTCTGTACGGCGATGAAACCGTCGTCACCCTGATTCTGACCGTATTCTCCATCGGCATCGCCGCCGGTTCCATGCTCTGCGAGCGACTGTCCGGGCGCAAGGTGGAGATCGGTCTGGTGCCGTTCGGCTCCATGGGCCTCACCGTGTTCGGCCTGCTGTTGTGGTGGCATTCCGGTGATTTCCCACAGAACGTGCAGGCCAACAACTGGCTGGCGATTCTGGGTTACGGACAGGCGTGGTGGGTGTTGCTGGACATCCTCGGCATCGGCGTCTTCGGCGGGTTTTACATCGTGCCGCTGTACGCGCTGATCCAGTCACGGACGCCGGAGAAGGAACGCTCGCGGGTCATCGCGTCCAACAACATCCTCAACGCGCTGTTCATGGTGGTCTCGGCGATCGTTTCGATCATCCTGCTGAGCGTGGCGAAACTGTCGATTCCGCAGCTGTTCCTCGTCGTGTCGCTGATGAACATCGCGGTCAACGCCTACATCTTCAAAATCGTGCCCGAGTTCACCATGCGCTTCATGATCTGGCTGCTCAGCCATTCCATGTACCGCGTTGAGCATCGCGACCTCGATTTGATCCCTGATGAACGCGCGGCGTTGCTGGTCTGCAACCATGTCTCGTTCGTCGACGCGCTGTTGATTGCCGGCTCAGTGCGCCGGCCGATCCGCTTCGTCATGTACTACAAGATCTTCAATCTGCCGGTGCTGAATTTCGTGTTCCGCACGGCGGGCGCGATCCCGATTGCCGGCATCAAGGAGGACAAGGCGGTGTTCGACACAGCGTTCGAACGCATCGCCCATTACCTCAAGGAAGGCGAGCTGGTGTGCATCTTCCCGGAAGGCAAGCTGACCACCGACGGCGAGATCGACACCTTCAAAAGCGGTATGACCCGGGTCTTGCAGGAGACCGACGTGCCGGTGATTCCAATGGCTTTGCAGGGGTTGTGGGGCAGCTTCTTCAGCCGCGATCCGAACAAGGGCGTATTCCGCCGGCTGTGGTCGCGCGTGACGTTGGTGGCCGGGCCGGCATTGACGGGGGAAGAGTCGCAACCGGCGCTGGTGCGCGAGCGGGTGGCGCAGTTGCGGGGTGCGGTGCGTTAGGAAGAGGGGCGATGCGTCAGTCAGAATCCAAGATTTCAGACTGCTGAATAGTCTGCGGGAGACTGCTATCTGACCTGTGACAGAGGAACCGTGGGAGTGAGCTTGCTCACGAAGAGGCCGGTACAGCCGCTAAACCTTCGGCGGCAGGAATACTGTCTTCGCGAGCAAGCTCGCTCCCACATGTATCGCGTTTATCGGACGATGAGTAGGTGATCGGGGATCTCCCACTGGAGCCATTCCGATCAACCTGCAATTGGCTTCTCTTCCGCAACCACCGCATCCGGGGTCATCTTGCGGAAGTACGTAGAAAGCAACGCACCGGAAATGTTGTGCCAGACGCTGAACAGCGCGCTTGGCACCGCCGCCAGTGGCGAAAAGTGCGCGGCGGCCAGTGCGGCGCCGAGGCCTGAGTTCTGCATGCCGACTTCCAGGGACAGCGATTTGCGCTGGGCCAGCGGCAGCTTGAACAGCTTGCCGGTGAAGTAGCCCAGCAAAAAGCCGAAGCTGTTGTGCAGGATCACCACGGCCATGATCAGCAGTCCCGATTCGGCAATCTTCGCCTGACTCGCTGCCACCACCGCGCAGACGATCATCACGATACTCACCACCGACACCAGCGGCAGCACGTCGACGGCAAAGCTCACCTTGGCGCCCAGCAGGCGTTGAGCGATGACGCCCAGCACGATCGGCAGCATCACCAATTGCAGGATCGACCAGAACATCTCCATGAAGGACACCGGGAGCCACGCCGAGGCCAGCAGCCAGATCAGCGCCGGGGTCAGCAGCGGGGCGAGGAGGGTGGTGACGGCGGCGATGGCCACCGACAGCGCCAGGTCACCTTTCGCCAGCCAGGTCATGACGTTGGACGATGTGCCGCTCGGGCAGCAGCCGACCAGAATCACGCCTACGGCGATTTCCGGTGGCAGGTGAAACAGCTGGCAAAGCAGCCAGGCAACGCCGGGCATGATCACGAAATGCGCGACCACCCCCAGAGCCACGCGCCAGGGGTGGCGCACGACTTCAGAAAAATCATCGAGCTTGAGGGTCAGGCCCATGCCGAACATCACCAGCCCCAACAACGGCACGATGTACGACTTGAGGCCAATGAACCAGGACGGGAACAGGAACGCCAGCACAGCAAACAGCAGCACCCAGTACGCGAAGGTATTACCGACAAAACGACTCAACGCAGCCAGGGCGCGCATGGCCTGCTCCTTTCTTATGGGTATGAAGGGGATGCAGACGCTAAGGAGCCAGCAAGCCGGCCCCTGCGTCAGTGGGCGAAATCAGATCCCCTGGGGAATCTCTTCGCCGCCCAGTGCTTCCATCAATTGCGGCAGGAACTCACCGAACGTCAGCATCATCAAGGTGAAGCTGGCGTCCTGCTGACCCAGCGCATCGTCGCCGCCGTTCTGCTCGGCTTCATCCTGCAGCAGGTCTTCGAACTTCAGGCGTTTGATACCGAGCTTGTCATCCAGCACGAACGACAGCTTGTCCTGCCACGCCAGCGACAGCTGAGTGACGACCTTGCCGGTGCTCAGGTGCAGTTGGATTTCGTCGCTGGTCAGGTCCTGACGCTTGCACTTCACAACGCCGCCGTCTTCGTGGGTGTCGCGCAGTTCGCATTCGTCCAGCACGAAGAAGTGCTCGGCGGTCTCGCCAGTCTTGACCCACTCGGTCATGACGGCGGTTGGCGCTGTTTTGACGGTCACGGGGCGGACGGGCAGCGAGCCGACCACTTCACGCAGGGTCGACAGCAGGTCTTCGGCGCGCTTCGGGCTGGAAGCGTTGACCAGAATCACGCCCTGCTTGGGGGCGATGGCGGCGAACGTGGCCGAGCGACGGATAAAGGCGCGGGGCAGAAAGGCCTGGATGATTTCATCCTTGAGCTGATCGCGTTCCTTCTTATAGACCTTGCGCATCTGCTCGGTCTCGATTTCTTCGACTTTCTCTTTCAATGCATCGTTGACCACGCTGCCGGGCAGGATGCGTTCTTCCTTGCGCGCCGAGATCAGCATGAAATCACCGCTGACGTGCACCAGTGGCGCGTCTTCGCCCTTGCCGAACGGGGCGATGAAACCGTAAGTGGTCAACTCCTGGCTGGCACAGGCACGTGCAGGCTTGGTCGCCAACGCGGTTTCCAGCGCCTCGGCGTCAAATGGCAGGTCCTGGGTCAGGCGATAGACAAGCAGGTTTTTGAACCACATGGGGTACATCTCTCCTTTATACAAAGGGGGGCATTATTCGCTGCTGCGACCCTGCGGCCAACCCTGATGTAAGCCTTTGGAAGGATTATAAAATTTATTTCAAAAAGTGCTTGCCAGCTTTTTGATCGCTCCGTAGAATGCGCGCCACACCGAAGCGAAGGGTGATTAGCTCAGCTGGGAGAGCGTCTGCCTTACAAGCAGAATGTCGGCGGTTCGATCCCGTCATCACCCACCATTCGTTTCAAGTGTTACGCGCAGCGGTAGTTCAGTCGGTTAGAATACCGGCCTGTCACGCCGGGGGTCGCGGGTTCGAGTCCCGTCCGCTGCGCCATATTGAGTTACGAGGCCCTTGAACTCCTCGTAACGACAAAGAGAGCGACCTTAGGGTCGCTTTTTTTGTGCCTGCGATTTGGTGGGCGCGGCTGATCTGAGGTGACCAGTGTCCACACTGGCCTCTTCCCGGCTAAAGCCGGTCCTACGAAAAGCAGCGCGTGCATCCAGTTCAACTATTCATAGCCCGCAAGCCTGATGATGCTCACACCGGCCTCTTCCCGGCTGAAGCCGGTCCCACGAAAAGCACTGCGTAGTCCCGTAGGACCGGCTTCAGCCGGGAAGCTTTTGATCTGCTTTTGATCTTCGTACACAGAAGGCCCAAACACCGCCAATCGCGACTTGGGTGCAGGCTGAACGCAGGTCTCGCGCAGTGGGCCGAGCGGCATGGATGCCGCGAGAGCGCCGTCAGGACATGGATGTCCGTTCGGCGCGGGCCCACGGAGCGAGACCGGAGTGAGGGAACCCCGAGGCACGAGGGGCCCAACCAGGAGCAGGCACCCTTGGTTACTTGGGGTGCTTTTCCAAGTAACTCGCCGAAGGCGAAATGTCTGCCGTTAGGCAGACGCTCTTGACCTTCTCTCAGCCGCACCGCGCACTCGGGGACAGATTAATTTACGGTGAAGCGCTGTAAATAAATCAGTCCCCTAGACCCACTAGTCCCCTAGACCCACCTCCACAACATCCCCCACCAGCCGAACCGGCCAGGTCCGCAGCCGCAGCGCTGCGTCTTCAAGGCACGTGCCATCCACCAGCCGGTAATGCTGCTTATATAGAGGCGAAGCGATCACAAGGTCCCCGCCCAAACTGCCGACCAACCCCCGACCCATCACATTCACCCCCGTCACCGGATCGCGATTGTCCACCGCAAACAACTGGGGCGCGCCGCCAATCGAGGCCACAAAAAACAGCGCCACCTGCGCATTGCCCACCAGCGCCACCACCCCGGAATTCAGCACCAGATCCTCGCGCGCACACACCGCGCGCCACACCTGAGCTTTTGGCATCTCCCTCACAGCCGCATTGGCCTGGCTCATCGTGAAACCTCCACAGCAGCAATCAGATTCAACTCTTCAGCGCGAGCGGGACGACGCTGGCTGCGCTCCTTGACGAAATGAATGTCCGGGTCAGCGCCCTTGTCATTGACGAACGTGCGGAAACGCTTGAGTTTCTCCGGGCTCTTCAGCGCATTCGCCCACTCGCATTCATAACGGTCGACCACCAACTGCATCTGCGCCTCCAGTTCAGCGGCCAGCCCCAGGCTGTCATCGATCACCACGGCCTTCAGAAAATCCAGCCCGCCTTCAATGGACTCGCGCCAGACCGACGTTCTCTGCAACTTGTCAGCGGTGCGGATGTAAAACATCAGCACGCGGTCGATGTAGCGAATCAGCGTCTCGTCGTCCAGATCGGTGGCGAACAGCTCGGCGTGGCGCGGGCGCATGCCGCCGTTGCCGCACACGTAGAGATTCCAGCCGTTCTCCGTGGCGATCACGCCGATGTCCTTGCTCTGGGCTTCGGCGCATTCACGGGTGCAACCGGACACCGCGAACTTCAGCTTGTGGGGTGAACGCAGGCCCTTGTAGCGGTCCTCGATGTTGAGCGCCATCTGCACGCTGTCCTGAACGCCGTAACGGCACCAGGTGCTGCCGACGCAGGACTTCACCGTCCGTGTGGATTTGCCGTAGGCATGGCCGGTCTCGAACCCGGCGGCGATCAGCTCGGCCCAGATGTCCGGCAGCTCGTGCAACTGCGCACCGAACAGGTCGATGCGCTGGCCACCAGTGATCTTGGTGTACAGGTCGTATTTCTTCGCGACCGCGCCAATGGCGATCAAGCCGTCGGCAGTGATTTCGCCCGCCGGGATGCGCGGCACCACCGAATACGTGCCGTTCTTCTGCATGTTGGCCATGAACGTGTCGTTGGTGTCCTGCAACGGCACCAGCGACGGTTCCATGATCGGCCGATTCCAGCACGAGGCGAGGATCGAACCGACAGTGGGCTTGCAGATGTCGCAACCCAGATGGCCTTTACCGTGGCGAGCAAGCATCTCGTCGAAGCTTTCAATGTTTTCCACGCGGGCGAAGGCGTACAGCTCCTGACGCGTGAAGGGGAAGTGCTCGCACAGGCTTTTATCGACGGTGACGCCGCGGGCGATCAGCTCGTGCTCGAACACGCTCTTCAGCAGCGCTGCACAACCGCCGCAACCGGTGGCGGCCTTTGTGCAGGCCTTGAGCCCGGCGAGGTCCGTGCAGCCGCCGTCGATGGCCGAGCAGATCGAGGCCTTGCTGACGTTGTGGCACGAGCAAATGGTTGTCGTGGCGGGCAGGGCATCGGCGCCAAGCGTCGGCGCGCCGTCGCTGTGGGGGAGGATCAGGCTAGACGGATCGGCCGGCAGCTTGATGCCGTTCTGCACGTATTGCAGCAAGGTGTCGTAATAGCTGTTGTCACCCACCAGCACGGCGCCGAGCACCTTTTTGCCATCGGCGGACACCACCAGGCGGCGATAACTGCCGGTGGCCTCGTCGATAAACCGGTAGCTGCGCGCGCCCGTCAACGCGCCGTGGGCATCGCCGATGGAGCCAACGTCGACGCCCAGCAGTTTGAGTTTGGTCGACATGTCGGCGCCGAAGAATGGCTCGGCGGTCAGGTCGCACAATTGCGCGGCGACGTTGCGCGCCATTTGATAACCCGGCGCGACGAGGCCGAAAACGCTGCCGTTCCAGGCGGCGCACTCACCGATGGCAAAAATGTCGGCGTCGCTGGTGCGGCAATGTTCGTCGATGGCGATGCCGCCGCGCGGGCCCAGCGCCAGTTCACACTGGCGGGCGAGGGCGTCCTGGGGGCGTATGCCAGCAGAGAAGACGATCAGATCGGTTTCGAGGAATTCATCGCCGGCGAAATTCATCCGGTAGCGGTATTCCTCACCCGCGCTGATGGATTGCGTCGCGCGAGACAGGTGCACGCCCACGCCCAGCGCTTCGATGCGCGCCTTCAGGGCGGCGCCGCCGTGATCGTCCAGCTGCACTGGCATCAGGCGCGGCGCGAATTCCACCACGTGGGCTTCCAGGCCCAGGGACTTCAGCGCGTTGGCCGCTTCCAGTCCCAACAGCCCGCCGCCGACCACCACGCCGCGTTTTGCCTGGCTGGCGGCGGCGCGGATGGTGTCGAGGTCGTCCAGGGTGCGGTAGACCAGCCGAGAATGGCCTTCAGCGCCTTCGATGGGCGGCACGAAAGGATAGGAACCCGTCGCCAGCACCAGCTTGTCGTACCCGAAGCTGCCCTTGGCGGTGATCACTTCGCGCCGCGCCCGGTCGATTTCCAGCACCGGCACACCCAGGTGCAGCGCAAGCCCGGTCTGCTCATATAAAGAAGCAGCGCTCATCGCCAGTGACTCGGCGTCGCGACCACCAAAGTATTCGGACAGATGCACGCGGTCGTAGGCGCGCTGGCCTTCCTCACCGAACACATGAATGCGATAGCGCTCAAGGGCGCCGGCGGCGATCAGTTGCTCGACGCAGTGGTGACCCACCATGCCGTTGCCGATGACGATGAGGGTTTGGACGTCGTTGAGTGGGGCGACTGTGGTGTTCATATCGAGTCCCGGCCAAGGCCAATCAGGTTTTTCGAAAGCAAAAAAAAAGGCGCCCGGAACCTCTCGGTTCCAGGCGCCTTTGCCTGTTCTTTTAGGGGTTGCCGCGCGACCACAGGTCGACGCCAACCTGGTGAGCCCGACGCCGCGAACGGCTGGCGGTCCGCGTTGACCGGCCAGGGCTGCCAACCGCGTGTTCAGGCTGGACTTGATAAGAGACTTAGCAATGGCTGTGCCAGTGGGAATATCGACGCGCCCGCCCCGTTTCTTTCCGGCCAGATGCGCAGGTTTGACGGGCCAGAAGCGTGATCGTTATTCGATCTCGTCGCCCTCCATAGCGAACGGTTCCGGCTCGAAAAGGGTGCGATTTACACTGGTGCGCCCCACGGTGAAGCTCAACGCCCATTGATCGTGTGAGCAACTTTCGCTGAAACCGCCCGCTGCACGTTCCACGGCCAGGCTGGCCTGCTGTTTGCAATATCCTGTTCACAGGCAATCAACGCCGATTGCCATATTCACGACAAAGGCGCCGTGTGCTCTCCGTTTTTTCAACGGATGAGAACAGGGCGCCTTTTTTTGCTTTCAGGAAACGGAATATGGCGAGCAGCAGCGTAAAGAGCGTGTGTCCTTATTGTGGCGTAGGTTGCGGCATCGTCATGCAGGTCGAGGACAACCGGGTCATCAAGGTCGTCGGCGACAAGACGCACCCGAGCAATTTCGGCCGACTGTGTACCAAAGGCACCACCTGCGGCCAGGCGATTGCCGAGTCGGGGCGGATGGAGTCCGCCTACATCCGCCATCAGCGCAGCCACGAGCCAGTGCGCGCGGAAATGGACGCCGCCATCAGCGAAACCGCCCGGCGCTTGCGTGGGATTCTGGATCGCGACGGTCCCGGTGCACTGGCGTTTTACGTCTCGGGGCAGATGTCTCTGGAGGCGCAGTACTTGGCCACCAAGCTCGCCAAGGGCTTCGTGCGCACGGCCAATATCGAGTCCAACTCGCGGCTGTGCATGGCCAGCGCGGGCAGCGGCTACAAGCTCTCGTTGGGCGCGGACGGCCCGCCCGGGTCCTACGATGACTTAGACAAGGCCGACCTGTTTTTTGTGATCGGCGCCAATATGGCCGACTGTCACCCCATTCTGTTCCTGCGCATGATGGACCGGGTCAAGGCCGGGGCGAAGCTGATCGTCGTCGACCCCCGGCGCAGTGCCACCGCCGACAAGGCCGGCTTGTTCCTGCAAATCAAACCGGGCACCGACCTCGCGCTGCTCAATGGGCTGTTGCACTTGCTGGTGAAGAACGGCGACACCGATGCCGACTTCATTGCCTCGTTCACCCAGGGCTGGGACGTCATGCCCGACTTCCTCGCCGAGTACACGCCCGCATACGTCGCGCAGACCACCGGCCTGGCCGAAGCCGACATTCGTCAGGCTGCGTGGATGATCGGCACGGCACCCGAGTGGATGAGTTGCTGGACCATGGGCCTGAACCAGAGCACCCACGGCACCTGGAACACCAATGCGCTGTGCAACCTGCACCTGGCGACCGGAGCGGTTTGCCGGCCCGGCAGCGGTCCGTTTTCCCTGACCGGCCAACCGAATGCCATGGGCGGAAGGGAAATGGGCTACATGGGCCCGGGACTTCCCGGACAGCGCTCGGTGTTGGTAGACGCCGACCGCCGCTTCATCGAAGACCTCTGGCGCATCCCGGAGGGCAGCATCCCGCACATGCCCGGCGGCGGCACCATCGACCTGTTCGAGCAGATGCGCGAGGGCGTGATCAAGGCCTGCTGGATCATCTGCACCAACCCGGTCGCCAGCGTTGCCAACCGCACCACGGTCATCGACGCCCTGAAGACCGCCGAACTGGTCATCACCCAGGACGCCTTCCTCGACACCGAGACCAATCGCTACGCCGACATCTTGTTGCCGGGCGCGCTTTGGGCTGAGGCGGAAGGGGTGATGATCAATTCCGAACGCAATCTAAACCTGACACAGAAAGCCGTCGATGCACCGGGCCAGGCGTTGCCGGACTGGCAGATCATCGCCAGGGTCGCCTGTGAAATGGGCTTCGCCGACGCCTTCAGTTACGCCTCGGCGGAGGAAGTGTTCGAGGAAATCAAACAGGCGTGGAACCCCGCCACGGGCTACGACATTCGCGGCGCCAGCTATGGGCGGCTTCGGGATCAACCGATGCAGTGGCCGTGCGCGCCCGATGACGAGCGCGTGCGCAATCCGATTCGCTACCTCAGCGAGATCAACGCGCGGCCCGTCGAGCGGGGCACACCAGCACGCCCGGCGATTGTCTTTCCCACCGCAAACGGCAAAGCGGTATTTTTCCCACGTCCGCACATGCCTCCCGCTGAACTGCCCAACGATGCATTTCCGATGGTGCTCAACACCGGCCGCCTGCAACACCAATGGCACACGCTGACCAAGACCGGGAAAGTCCCGACACTGAACGCGCTAAATGCCCGTCCGTTCGTCGAGCTGCACCCCGACGATGCCCTTGCGCTGGGCATCCGCGAAGGCGATGGCGTGGAAATCCGTTCCGTACGAGGCCTGGCGGTGTTGCCTGCGGTGATCAGCGACCGCGTGCTGCCGGGCAACTGCTTCGCGCCCTTTCACTGGAATGACGTGTATGGCGAAAAGCTGGCGATTAACGCCGTGACCAACGACGCCGTCGACCCGATCTCCCGCCAGCCCGAATTCAAGTGCTGTGCGGTCGCCTTGCGCAAGGTCGAGCTGATCGGGCATCGCCTCCTCGATGTGCCCCAAGTCGACGCCGAGACGCAGACAGCACCTGACCAGGCGCCGCTGTTGACGCTGCTCTGGGCATCACAAACCGGCAATGCCGAGGCCTTGGCCCGGCAGTTCGGCGACCGGTTGAAGACTGCCGGCGTGCCCGTTCACGTGGCGGCGATGGACAGTTTCCCCTGCGAGCGTCTGGACCAAATGCAGAACGTCGCACTGATCAGCAGCACCTTCGGCGACGGCGAATCACCCGATAACGGGCAACGGTTCTGGGAGTCGCTGGCTGCCCGGCAAGAACGTCTGGAATCGCTGCGCTACGCCGTGCTGGCGCTGGGCGATTCGAGTTACGACCGCTTCTGTCAGCACGGCAAGAACCTCGACCAGCGCCTGCAGCACCTGGGCGCTTCGTCACTGCTCCCCAGAATCGATTGCGACGGCGAATACCAGGCCCACGCAGACAGCTGGTTCACCGGGTTGCAGCAGGCGCTGTCGCTGAATCTTCCTACCCCTTCAATCACTGACAACGCCCCGGTTGTTGGGCGACAGCCTTCACGGACACAGCCCCATCACGCCAGGGTTTCGCTCAACCGGCGACTGAATACGGAGGGTGCCGCCAAGGACACGCGGCAACTGGCATTGACCCTTGAAGGTTCAGGAATGACCTATGAAGCCGGCGACGCGTTGGGGGTGTGGCCGCGCAATTGCCCTGAACTGGTGAACGAGTGGCTCGAGCTTACGGGTCTGAACGCCGAGCAACCGGTGCGTGGCGTGAAGGCTGGCGACGTGCCGCTGTGTCAGGCGCTGGCCGAGCAGTTCGAGATTGCGCGACCTGGCGCAGACACTTTGGCGTTCATCGCCGAGCGTAACGGCAGCAACGATCTGAAAACCCTGCTGACCGAACCCTTCAAAAGCGAGCTTAAGGACTGGCTGTGGGGCCGGCAGTTGGCCGACGTATTGCGCGAGTTTCCCATCGCCTGCTCTGCGCAGGAATGGCTCGACCACCTCAAGCCGCTGCAACCGCGGCTTTATTCCATCGCGTCGAGCGCCAAAGCGCATCCCGATGAAGTTCACCTGACGGTTTCCGCGGTGCGCTATGGATCGCGCAAAGGCGTGTCGTCGACCTTTCTGGCGGATCGTGCGGGCGAGTGCGAGGTGCCGATTTTCCTGCAGCCCACGCGGCATTTTCGCCCGCCGGTCGATGGCAATGTGCCGATGATCATGATCGGTCCGGGCACCGGTGTGGCGCCGTTCAGAGCGTTTTTACAAGAGCGGCGCGCCCGGGGCGATAGGGGCCGGAACTGGCTGTTCTTTGGCGAGCAGCATCAGGCCACCGACTTTTATTACCGCGACGAGCTTCAAGGCATGCAGCAGGACGGCCTGCTCACTCGGCTGAGCCTGGCGTTTTCCCGGGATCAGGCAGAGAAAATCTACGTTCAACAGCGCATACAGGAACAGGGCGCCGAACTCTGGCGCTGGCTGGAGGAGGGCGCGCACCTGTACATCTGCGGCGATGCTTCGCGGATGGCGCGGGATGTCGATCAGGCGCTGCGTCGTGTGATCAGCGAACAGGGCGGCGTCAGCCTGGAAAAGGCGGCCGAACAGCTGCGCTGTCTGACCGAGCAGAAGCGCTATGTGCGCGACGTGTATTAGCGCCGTTCTCTCCCCCCGTGGCTGTCCCCTGAACCCCAACTGAACGAATTTCTCGATCAAACAAGAAAACCTTTGGATACCTGAACTTATCTGCCTTTTCTCCCTCTCATGCCGGTAGCCATTGATCGCGGCAGCCTGATAAGCTCGCGGCTTTACTCGTTTGCCCTATTGGCGCATGAACAAGGAAACAGAATGAAACAGCATCGGTTGGCAGCGGCGATTGCCCTGGTCGGTCTGGTACTCGCGGGCTGCGACAAGCAAGCCAGCACCGTTGAGCTGAAAACCCCGGCCCAGAAAGCCTCTTACGGCATCGGCCTGAACATGGGCAAAAGCCTGGCTCAGGAAGGCATGGACGATCTGGATTCCAAAGCGGTAGCGCTGGGTATCGAAGACGCCGTTGGCAAGAAAGAGCAGAAGCTCAAAGACGAAGAGTTGGTTGCAGCATTCGGCGACCTGCAAAAGCGCGCTGAAGAGCGCATGGCCAAGATGAGCGAAGAGTCGGCAGCCGCCGGCAAGAAGTTCCTCGAAGAGAACGGCAAGCGTAAGGAAGTCACCACGACTGCTTCCGGCCTGCAATACGAAATCATCAAGAAAGCCGACGGTCCAGTACCGAAGCCGACTGATGTCGTGACCGTTCACTACGAAGGCAAGCTGACTGACGGCAAAGTGTTCGACAGCTCTGTTGAACGTGGCAGCCCGATTGATCTGCCGGTCAGCGGCGTGATCCCGGGTTGGGTCGAAGGTCTGCAGCTGATGCACGTCGGCGAGAAAGTCAAACTCTACATCCCTAGCGAATTGGCCTACGGCGCACAGAGCCCTAGCCCAATGATCCCGGCGAACTCGGTTCTGGTCTTCGACCTCGAACTGCTGGGCATCAAGGACCCTGCTGCTGCAGGCGCCAATGATGCTGCCGTCGGCGCTGATGAAGAAGAAGAGGCTGCCCCGGCCGCCGAACCGGCCAAGCCAGCCGCCAAGAAGTAATCGTTCGTAAGTTCGGTTACCGCTTGAAAGAAATGCCCCGTCTCGACGGGGCATTTTCATTTCCGGGCCTATTTCATCGAACCGGCATGGACGGGCAGAGTCCCATGTCGGTCAGTCAACGGGCTTTAACCCGGGATTTGTCGGAGGCTGCGGGGCGCTCATCGCGGTCCTCATTGGATTGTGGCTAGCGCCACAGCCCCAGTGAGTCAACGATTTTCGCGGGTTTTTATGTGTGTAAAAAACGCGCGATCTAAGTCCGGCCCCTGTAGAACGGGCGTTCCGACCCCGAAAAGCGGGTCTGTTCACAAGGTTATCCACAATTTGTGTGGATAACCTTTGGGGGCGGAACCCGCACACGCGTCAGCAGGCGACTGCGGCTTACCCAGTCAGCCGGAATGTCGATTTTTATCGGTAATCGTGGAGTGGATATGAAAGCACCCTGGAATCTCATTCGTTATCTGCCCATGGCCAAGCGCTTGATGGCCGCAGGTCGCCTGCCCGCGTTGCTGTTCGCCGTTGCAGGTAAAACCGCCAGTGAGGGCGGTCGGCTGGGCAAGATCAAAGACGATTTGAAACTGCTTCAAGCGCTGTGCCTGGCCTACTGGCGCGGGGAATATCGCGCTATCAGCGGTAAGGCGATTCTCTCTATCGTGGCCGGTCTGATGTATTTCCTCAGCCCACTGGATGCGATTCCCGACTGGATCCCCGGCTTGGGTATGCTGGACGACATCGCCGTCCTGGCTTGGGTGATGAAGCACCTCGAAGCCGAGCTCAGCGCATTCCGTGCCTGGCGCGAATTGCAGAACCCGGAGAAGCTCGCGGTGGTCGAGCGTTTGCCGGCAACGCCTGTCCTGCTGGAGCACGAGAAAAAGATTTGAACGCGGGTTGGTGCAGCTCATCCATTCCGTCGCCAGTGCTGCAGTGATCCCCACACCCAAGTCGTAGCCAACCGCTGTTAAGATGCCGCCCATACTTAGAAAAAGACTGCTTAAAAGCGTGTTTAGTCCTACAGGGGAGCGTTATGGATCTTCAGGTTATTTCGCGCGATGGAGAGCCGGAATATGCGGTGCTGCCATGGGCGCAGTATCAGGCCCTGTTGCGCGCCGCAGGTGTTGCGCCTGGCCCGGAGCCAGAGGCGGCTACCCACACCCAGGCCGAGTCTGAACAGTCCTCATCCGCCGCAGACCTGCCTTCTTTATCTCAGTTGGGTGCATTGCGCGAGGCCAAGGGCCTGGCAGTGGCGCAACTGGCGCGCACGGTCGGCATCAGTCCTTCTTACCTGGACCTGATTGAGAGCGGCGCCCGTGAGCCGGACGCGGCCATTCGCCGGAGTCTGGCGTGGGAGCTGGGCGTCGCGGGCTGGCGGGGTGAGGCATGAGCGTGCGGATCAGTCGCCAGCACTGGGACGGGCTGCTCGCCGAACTGGACCTGGCCCGTCGTCAGCGTCATCTGGTGACCTATCGCGCGTTGCTTGAGCGGTTGCAATTACCCACCCCCGCCATGCAAACCCTGACTGCCGCCCTTGAACACCTCGCCGCCCTCGACGCCCGCGCCGAGCAGCCATTGCGCAGTTCGTTGGTGATCAGTCAGGGCGCCAGCCGTCTGCCTCGCACCGGGTTCTTTGAATGCGTCGAACGCCTCGGCCGTTTCTCCGGACCCTCTGACGGCATCGCTGCAGCGTCCTGGCACGCCTCGGAAGTGGCCCGCGTGTTTGAATTCGAGTATGCGCAGCCGGTAAAGCCGGAGTAGAGCATCTTCTGATTCGAGGTTTGCCGGACTGTCGCCTTCGCGGGCAAGCTCGCTCCCACATGGCTAGTGTTGTACTCGGGATTTCGAGATTGACCCCAACCCCATTTCTGAAAAACGGCGGCTCACCCCAACACCGCCTGATTCAGGGTCGCCATTGCCTCCGCCTCCAGCGTATTGATCACATGCACACTTGCACCGGTCACCTCCTTGGCGTGGTGCTTGGCCTGGGAAGCCAGTTCGGCAAGCTGGCTGGCGTCGAGGGTCGTGCAGACCTCCGGGTGCAGGTGCACGACGCCAATGGACAGCGACAGCAGCGGGAATTCCTGGCGTTGGCCCTGGCGGTTAAGCGCGACGAAGCAGCCGGCCTCCAGATGCTCGGCGCGGTAGAAGCGTCGGCACTGGTTCTGGAAATCTTCCAATAACATGTTCAGGCGTTTGCGCCAGTCGTCCGAGCCCAGCACCATCAGGAAATCGTCGCCGCCGATGTGGCCGACAAAGTCGCGGCTCGGGTCAATCCGGTCGTTCAGGCACTGCGCCAGACACAGCAGAACCTCGTCGCCGCGCCCATAGCCGTAAATGTCGTTGAAGGGCTTGAAGCTGTCGATGTCCACGTAGCAGATCATCGACTCGCGACCCTGCTGCAACAACCGGGTCAGGCATTGCTGGATCGGGACGTTGCCCGGCAGCAGGGTCAGCGGGTTGGCGTAGCGCGCCTGCTGGATCTTCACTTCGGTAATCAGCTTCAGTACATCGATCACCCGGCCCAGCCCGAGGTAGAGACCGTTCTGCATGATGATGAAATCTTCTTCGATGCGTTGCCGCGCGCGACTGGTGATCAGCCGGCTGACCTGCTGCAGCGACTGGCTCAGCTCGACGGCCAGAAAGTCGTCGCTCATCAGACGACTAATGGGCTTGCGCGCATACAGTTCGGTGGCGAAGGGCTGCAGCAGCACGTCCGACAGCGAGTGGCGATGGACGATGCCGATCGGCTGATGCTGCTCATCCAGCACCGCCAGGGAGTTGAGATTGGCCTGCTTGCGAAACGCCTCCAGCACCGTTGCGGTGGGCGTGGTCTGCACCACCGCCGGCAGCTCGTTGAGGAGGGCGCTGAGGTCGCTGGTTTCCTCCGTCAGGGTCGCAGCGGCCGGGTCGATTTTCGGCAGCAGCGCGCGAGCGTCACGGGGCGGAAACTCCTGCGGACGGCACAGCAAATAGCCCTGAACCAGTTCGACGCCCATGTCGATCAAGACCGCCAGCTCTTCCTGCAACTCGATGCCTTCAGCGATCACCAGCGCCCGCGACGCCTTGGCCATCTGCAGCATGGAGCCGACGAACTCGCGCTTGACCGCGTCCTGATGGATGCCGTCGATGAAGTGCCGGTCGATCTTCACGTAATCCGGGCGAAGCTCGGACCACAGCCGCAAGCTCGAATACCCTGCGCCCAAATCATCCAGGGCGATGGAGAAGCCCATATCGCGGTAGTGATACAGCGCGTTGTAGAGCAGGCCAAAGTCATCGGTCGGGGTTTGCTCGGTCAGTTCGATGACCACGCGACTCGGCGGTATGCCGTAGCGCTGCAACAGCTGCAAGGTGCGCCCCGGCGGGTGCGAGGCTTCCAGCAGGGACTCCGGCGAGATGTTGAGAAACAGCTTGCCGTCCAGCTTCTGTTGGCTGAAACGACGGCAAGCCGACTCGCGGCAGGCCAGTTCCAGTTCGCTCAGGCGCCCGGCCTGGCGGGCCACGGCGAACAGGCTGATGGGGGAATGCAGCGCGCTGTTGGAAGGACCGCGAGTCAGGGCTTCGTAGCCGAGAATGCGCCGATCCGATAGCGACACAATCGGTTGGAACAGGCTGTGCAAGTCGCCGTGAGTCAGAATCGAACTCAAAGCGCCCAGCTGCTCAGTCACGGTCATGGCAATCTCGGGGCAAGAAAAAGGGGCTGGACGCCTGTGGCGTCGAGCCCCGCTATTTCACGACAGCTTCATGACTGTTTGATGACGAATTGCCATCATTTGTCACGTTTCATGGCGTTTTACTTTTTCGCCACCGAACCGCTCAAGCCCAGATAATCGAGCAAGATGCGCCCGGTTTCAGCCAGGTAGGCGTCATCCTCGGGTTTGGTCTTGTCGTCGTCCGAAGGCAGCGCGTCTTCGTCTTCCTTCTTCAGCTCTTTGAGCGGCTCTTCGCCTTTGGCCTTGCGACGCACGTTCTCCATCGCCAGCTGCTTGCTCTCGATGTCGGCGTGTTGCTTGCGGCGCTCGGCTTCGTTGAGGCTGACGGTCTTTTCGCTCATCAGCTTCTTCGCCAGCGCCAGTTTCTCTTCGATGAAGACAAACTCGGCGTCCTTGGCCGAACGCACGTCATGACGCGATTGCAGCTGGGCGAGGAACGGTTTGAAAGGATCCACCGCAGGCTTGATCGCCGGCTTGATGGTGTCGTAAGTCATCGCTTCAGGCAGTGCGCTTTCGCCAATTTCCTTGGTGTCGATGATCGACGGGTAGGCGATGTCCGGCAGTACGCCCTGGTGCTGGGTGCTCTGACCGGAAACACGGTAGAACTTGGCCAGCGTCAGTTTCAGCTCGCCATGGTTCAGCGGCTGAATGGTCTGCACGGTGCCTTTACCGAAGGTCTGGCCGCCGATGATCAGCGCGCGGTGATAATCCTGCATGGCGCCGGCGAAAATCTCCGAAGCCGAGGCCGAGAGGCGGTTGACCAACAACGCCATCGGGCCTTTGTAGAACGCACCGCTGTTCTCGTCTTCCAGCACATCGACCTTGCCGTCGGCATTACGCACCAGAACGGTCGGGCCTTTGTCGATGAACAGACTGGTCAGCTCGGTGGCTTCCTGCAACGAACCGCCACCGTTGTTACGCAGGTCGATGACCACGCCGTCGACTTTCTCGGACTGCAATTCGGTCAGCAGTTTCTTGACGTCGCGGGTCGTGCTCTTGTACTCGGGATCGCCGGCGCGGTAGGCCTTGAAGTCCAGGTAGAAAGCGGGGATGTCGATGACGCCCAGCTTGTAATCCTTGCCGTCCTGGTTCAGGTGCAGGATCGACTTCTTCGCCGCTTGTTCTTCAAGCTTCACCGCTTCGCGGGTGATCGAGACGATTTTGGTGGTCTGGTCGCTTGGCGCATTGCTGGCCGGGACGATTTCCAGGCGCACGACCGAACCCTTCGGACCGCGGATCAGTTTGACCACTTCATCCAGGCGCCAGCCGATCACGTCGACCATCTCTTTGTCGCCCTGGGCAACGCCGATGATCTTGTCGGCGGTCGCCACTTGCTTGGTCTTGGCGGCAGGGCCGGCCGGCACCAGGCGCACGATCTTGACGTTGTCGTTGTCGCTCTGCAGGACAGCGCCGATCCCTTCCAGGGACAGGCTCATGTTGATGTCGAAGTTTTCCGCACTGTCAGGTGACAGGTAGTTGGTGTGCGGATCGTAGGACATCGCGAAGGTATTCAGGTAAGCCTGGAACACGTCCTCGCTGCGGGTCTGGCCCAGGCGCGCGAGTTGGTTCTTGTAACGCTTGGTCAGGGTTTCCTGAATCTTCGCCGGGTCTTTGCCGGCGATCTTCAAGCGCAGAACTTCGTCCTTGACGCGCTTGCGCCAAAGGTCGTCGAGTTCGGCTTCGTTCTTGGCCCATGGCGCGTCCTTGCGATCAACCAGCAAGGTTTCCTGGGTATTCAGGTCGATCTTGTCGACGCCCTTGCTCAGCTGCGCAAGCGCGAAATCCAGACGCGACTTGATGCGGTCCAGATAACGCTTATAGATAGTAAAGCCTGGGGCCAGGTCGCCGCTCTTGAGGAAGTCGTCGAACTGGAAACGCCACTTGTCGAACTCGGCGATGTCACTGGCGAGGAAGTAGCTGCGCGCAGGATCGAGGAGTTTCAGGTAGCTCTGATAGATGATTTCCGAACGCTTGTCGTCCAGCGGCGGCTTGCTGTAATGGTGGCGCTTGAGCAGCTCCACGACATTCAGACTGGCGATGACTTCATCGCGATCAGGTTGAAGATTATCCCAGCTGTTGGCGGCAAACGAACTGGCCGACATTGGCAGGACAGTCAGGCCAATGAGTAATGCAAGGGTGGTGCTGGGTAAAAAATGCTTCATGCTGATTCGACGCGGGGACAATTGATAACGCATATTAGGCCGTCTTTGGAGGTCGCCGGTTCGGTCAGAACACGGTCGCATAATGCAAAAAGCCCAGTGGCCGTGAGGCACATGGGCTCAGTCAAGACTCACTATGGAGGCACCGTGAAAGCATTGCAAGGCGTGGAAGGTCGTGTGGAATGGGTTGATGAGCCATCGCCGACGCTGGATGTAGGACAAGTCCGCATCCAGGTGGCAGCCGCCGGACTTAATCGTGCCGATTTGCTGCAACGCTCGGGGCATTACCCGCCACCGCCGGGTGTGACGGAAATCCTCGGCATGGAATGTTCAGGTGTGATTGCCGAGGTTGGCCCGGGCTGCGCCTGGGAAGTCGGCGACCGCGTGTGTGCGCTGGTTGCGGGCGGGGCGATGGCCGAAGAAGTCGTGGTCGACGCGCGGCATGTGCTACCGGTGCCCGAGGGGATTTCGCTGCACGAAGCAGCGGCGATTCCTGAAGTGTACGCCACGGCCTGGCTGAATCTGTTCCAGCTGGCCGGCCTCCAGCCCGGCGAAAAAGTGTTGCTGCACGCCGGAGCAAGTGGAGTTGGTTCAGCTGCCATTCAGCTGTGCAAGGCCTTCGGCAACCCGGTCTGGGTCACCGTGGGCTCGGCGGAGCGGCTGGCGTATTGCGAAGCGCTTGGCGCCCAGGGCGGTGTGCTGCGCAATGAGAACCTCGACGCGCTGAACGACTTTGCGCCGTTCAACGTCATCCTTGACCCGGTGGGCGCCAACTACGCGGCGCTGAACCTCAAGGTGCTTGGCGTTGACGGTCGTCTGGTGCTGATCGGGCTGATGGGCGGAAGCAAGTCCGAGCTGGACTTCGCGAAGGTGCTGGGCAAGCGCATTCATATCCTCGGCTCGACCCTGCGCAGTCGCGACGATCAGTTCAAGGCCGACCTGCTCAGCGACCTGGGCCAACACGTCATGCCGCTGTTCACCGAAGGCCGCCTGAAGCCACAACTGGCGCGCAGCTTTCCGATCAGTGAAGCGGAAGCGGCTTACGCGGAGCTGGCGACCAATCAGGTGTCGGGCAAGGTCGTGCTGGTGATCAACGAAAGCCTGGTGTGATGACCTGTTGATGTGCTGGGCTTAACCTGTGGGAGCCTGTTCGCGAAGACTGCATGACAGCCGCTGAAAATTTAGCGGATGCACCCGCCTTTTCGCGAGCAAGCTCACTCCTACACGCGGTGTTCCCTTGAGCGCAGTGGCTGGATCACTTCCAGTTATGAATCGGCCATCCGTTCTCTTGCGCTTTTTCGCGCAGCACTGAGTCAGGGTTCACCGCGTGCGGAAAATCCACTTTCTGCAGCAGCGGCAGGTCATTGCGTGAGTCCGAATAGAAACTCGCCCCCTCAAGGTTCTCGCCTTCCTGATCCAGCCACGCCATCAAACGGGTGATCTTGCCTTCGCGGTAGGTGAGCACGCCGGTGGTCTTGCCTGTGTAGACGCCGTGGGCGACGTCCAGATCAATGGCCAGCACTTCATCAACGCCGATGCGCTCGGCAATGGGCTTGACCAGATGCACCCCCGACGCCGAGATGATCAGGATGCGGTCGCCGGCGGCGCGGTGTTCGGCGATGGCCTTGGTCGCGTCGCTGAAAATGATCGGCTCGATGTAATCCTCAACCCACGGCCCCACCAGAAAATCCACTTCCTCCGGCGTGCGCCCGACCATCGGGTCCAGGCTGAACGCCATGTAGTCTTCCATGGCCAGCTCGCCCTTGCCGTAGGCTTCCATCAATTCGTGGTCCTTCTTCATGAACCACTCGGGATCGACCCAGCCCAAACGCCCCATCTGCTCGCTCCACAGGCTTGAACAGTCACCGTGGATCAGGGTTTCGTCCAGATCGAAAATTGCTAAAGGCATTAAAAGTGTCCTCTTAAATCATTCACACGCAGATCAACTGTAGGAGCGTGGCTTGTCCCGCGATCTGCCGGGAACCGGCAGCAACCCAGGCCAATGCGGTGTGTCATTCTGACCTTCGTCGCAGGTTTCACGACGGGTTCCCCGCCGATCGCGGGACAAGCCACGCTCCTACAGGGTTGGCGTCTAATTCATGCGACTTCACACAACGCCGACGCTTCAATGTGCAGGGTGACGCGCTGGCCGTTCGGGTGCAAGTCGCTGGCCGAGCGGTTGAGCACGTCGACCACCAGTTCCACGCCCCGGGCTTCGACGCGATAGCGGATCACGTTGCCCAACAGGCTGTGGCTGCGCACTTCGCCTTCCAGCGAACCGGTCAGGCTCAATTGAATCGCTTCCGGGCGAATCGCCACGCGACTGTTGATCGGGCGCTGCATCAGGCGGCTGGCGGCGTCGGCTTCCAGCAGGTTGTAGTTGCCGATGAAGCCGGCGGCGAACGCATCGACCGGCGAGGTGTACAGGGTTTCGGCGTCGCCGCTCTGCACGATCCGGCCCTGATTCATCAGGAAGATCCGGTCGGACATGGTCAGCGCTTCTTCCTGATCGTGGGTCACGAAAATCGTCGTCAGGCCCAGCTCCTGCTGAATCGCACGGATCTGCTCGCGCAGGTGTTTGCGGAGGCGCGCATCGAGGGCCGACAGCGGCTCATCGAGCAGCAGCAGGCGAGGGCGGGTCACCAGCGATCGCGCCAATGCCACGCGCTGACACTGCCCGCCCGAGAGCTGATGCGGGTAGCGCGTGGCGAACTCGTTCAGCTCCACCAGCTTCAGCACCTCGGCCACCCGCTGCTTCATTTCGTCGGTACTGACTTTCTGCATGCGCAGGCCGAACGCGACGTTCTGCTCCACGTTCATGTTGGGAAACAGCGCATAGCTCTGGAACACCATGCCGATGCCGCGCTTCTGCGGCGACACCGGCACCAGGTCCTTGCCGTCAAGGAAGATGCTGCCGCTGGTCACAGGCGTCAGCCCCGCGATGCAGCGCAGCAAGGTGGACTTGCCACACCCGGACGGGCCGAGCAGGGTGACGAATTCGCCCTTGCGGATGTCGCAATTGATGTCGCTGAAGACCGCCGTGCTGCCGTAATTCTTCTGCAGGTTTTCGACACTGACGAAGCTCATATCAGTCTTTGTCCTTGTTCAGTCGGTTGGCCGCCCACGTCAGCAGCAGTACGAAAAAGAAGTAGGAAATCACCAGCGCGCTGTTGAAGTGACCGCTGCTGTTGCGCATGTTGTTCAGGTACACCTGCAGGGTCTCGTAGCGGGTGCCGACCAGCAGATTGGCGAACACGAACTCGCCGAACAGGAACGAGAACGACAGCAGCAGGGCAATCATCAGGCCCTTGCGCAGGTTCGGCAGCACCACCAGAAACGCGGCTTGAAAGGTATTGGCGCCGAGCAACTGGGCGGCGTCCATCAGGTCCACCAGATTGATCGCTTGCAGATTGTTGGTGATGGCCCGGTACATGAACGGCAGCGCCACGGTGAAGTAGCAGCCGATCAGAATCCACGGCGTGCCGACCATCGCCAGTGGTCCCGAACCGTAGAGTTGCAACAGGCCCACCGAGGACACCACCGGCGGCACCGCGAAGGGCAGCAGGATGAGGATGTTCATCAGCGCGTCGAGCTTGGGAAAGTGGTAATGCACAACGAACAGCAGCGGTAGAATCAGCACCACCGACAGCGCCAGCGCGCCGACGCACACCAGCAGCGACTGGCCAAACGCGCGCAGAAACCGCGGATCGCTCCACAGCGCTACGTACCATTTATAGGTCAGGCCGTTGGGCAAAATCGTCGCCGACCAACTGGTGGCGATCGAATACACAAAGGTGCCCAGCAGCGGCGCGAGCAGGATCAGAAACAGCAGGTACACCACGACGCGGTGGTAGAGCCCCGGCGGGCGGCGTTCAGCGCGAGACATGGTAGCTCCTCTTCAACAGCCACTGATGCACGACGGTCACCAGCGTCATCATCCCCACCAGAATCATCGCCAGAGCGCTGGCCATGTTCGGGTCCAGCGTGATGTCGCCCGCCACCATGGCCGCGATGCGGATCGGCAAGACGTTGAAGTTGCCAGTGGTCAGCGCATACACCGTGGCGTAGGCGCCCAGTGCGTTGGCCAGCAGGATCACGAAGGTGCCGAGCAGCGCTGGGGTCAGCACCGGAATGCCGATGTGCCGCCAGAAATCCCAGCCGCTGGCGCCCAGCAGTGACGCCGACTCGCGCCAGTCTTCGCGCAGCGCGTCGAAAGCGGGGTAGAGCAGCAGCACGCCCAGGGGGATCTGGAAGTAGGTGTAAAGGATGATCAGGCCGGTTTTCGAGTACAGGTTGAAGTCATCGATGATCCCGGCCTGTTTCAGAATCAGCGTCAGCGCGCCGTTGAAACCGAGCAGGATGATGAAGGCAAACGCCAGCGGCACGCCGGAAAAGTTACTGGTCATGTTGGCAAACGCGCTGACGAAATCCCTCAGCCGCGACGGCACTTTGCGCAGGGAATAGCTGCCGAGGATCGCGATGATGATGCCGATCAGGCTCGACCAGAAGCTGATCTCGAGGCTGTACTGCATGGCCTGGCGGTAGAAACGCGAGTTGAACGCCTTGATGAAGTTGTCGATGCCCCAGCCGGCGTCTGATTGCAGGCTGTTGATCGCCACCCAGGCCAGCGGCGCGATCTGAAACGCGATGAAGAAAACCGCAAACGGCACAAGGCACAACAGCCCCAGCCATTTGCCGCGGCTTAGTGAATTCACTTGAGCACCTCTCTGCACACGGGTTTGTCGTGGGGTACGCCGAGCAGCGCGCAGACGGTGCCGCAGATCTCGCTCTGTTTCGGTCGCGCCTCGGGGTCGAGGCTGAAGGCGTCACCGAGCACGAACAACGGGACTTCGCGCTCTTCCGGCAGCACGCCGTTGTGCGAGCGGTCGTTGTTCATGCCGTGGTCGGCGGTGACCAGTACTTGATAGCCCGCATCCAGCCAGCGCTGCAGATACTCGGCGAGGATGATGTCGGCCGAGCGTGCGCTGTTGCGGTACTGCGGGGTGTCGAGGCCATGCTTGTGGCCGGCGTCATCGATGTTCATCGGGTGGACGAACAAGAAGTGCGGCGCGTGGGCTGTTCGAAGATGCTCGGCGTCGTCGAACAGGTGGGAATCGGGGTAGTGATCGACGTAGTAGAAGTGCCCGTGCTGAATCGGCAATTCGGCATCGTCGGTGTGGCGGTCGCGTGCGGCAATGAACGGACTGCGGTTGTACAGCTCGCTGACCCAGTGGTACGCGGCAGCGGCAGTGGTCAGCCCGGCGTCGGTGGCGTAGTGAAACACGCTGCGCTGGCTGGAAAGCCGGGAAACCTGGTTGTGCACGATGCCACTGTCGATGGGCGCCACCCCGGTCAGGATGCATTCATACAGCGGGCGGGACAGCGACGGCAGTTCGCATTCGAGTTTGTACAACGCCGCGCGGCCTGCGTTTCGGTAGGCCAGCAAATGCCCCATCGCATGTTGCGCCACGCTGTAACTCAGGCCGTCCAGCAGGATGAGGATGACGTTGTGTTTCATGGCATCTCCGGAGGGTGGATCGCCAAACATCACTGTAGGAGTGAGCTTGCTCGCGATCGCGGTATGCCTGCGACAGACAGGTCGAGTGACACACCGACATCGCGAGCAAGCTCACTCCTACAAGGGGGCTGCGTTAGCCGTTGAGGATTACTGCATCTCGACGATGACTTGCTCGTTCCACTGCTGTGGCAGGGCTTTCGAGGTTTTTTCCCATGCCGCAGCGTCTTTGATTGGTGTCACGTTCTTGTACTGCTCGTTGGGCAGCAGCTTGGCTTGCACGTCTGCTGGCAGCGTCAGGTGCTCGGCGCGGATCGGGCGTGCGTTGCCTTTGGCCAGGTTGATCTGCCCGGCGTCGCTGAAGATGTATTCACGGGCCAGCTTGGCGGCGTTCGGGTGCTTGGCGTACTTGTTGATGATCGTGGTGTAGCCCGAGATCACCGAGCCGTCGGACGGGATCAGTACCACGTAGTCGTCAGGATTGGTCATCTTGGCCTTGTAGCTCAGGCCGTTGAAGTCCCAGACCACGCCCACTTCCACTTCGCCCTTTTCCATCGACTGGATCGTTGGGTTGTTGATGCCCAAGCGCTTTTGTTTGGCCAGTTCGGTGAACAGTTGCAGGCCCGGCGCGAGGTTGGTCTCATCGCCTTTCATGGAAATCGCAGCGGCCAGTACGCCGTTGGCAGCCTGGGCCGCAGTGCTGACATCACCGATGGTGACCTTGTACTTGCCGTTTTTCAGATCAGCCCATTTGGTCGGTACGTCGGAGCCGTGCAACAGTTTTTTGTTGACGATGAACGCGATGGTGCCGGTGTAGGCCAGCGCCCAGTGGCCTTCCTTATCCTTGGCCCAGTCAGGCACTTGCGCCCAGGTGCTCGGCTTGTAGGGCTGAGTGACGCCCTTGGCGACAGCGATCGGGCCGAAGGCGGCACCCACGTCGCCGATGTCAGCGCTGGCGTTGTCTTTTTCCGCATCGAACTTGGCCACTTCCTGAGCCGAACTCATGTCGGTGTCCATGTGCACCAGACCGTATTTGGCGGTCAGGTCGGTCCAGGTGCCTTTCCAGTTCGCCCAGTCATCGGGCATGCCCACGCTGTTGACCGCGCCTTCGGCCTTGGCCGCGGCTTCGAGGGTTTTGAGGTCGGTGTCGGCGGCCATGGCCGACGTGCTCAGCGCGATGGCCGAACCCAGGAGTGATGCCAGCAAAAGGTGTTTCATTCGAAGCTCCTTTGTGCACTTCTCGACGGACTCATAGAAGTGTTCGTTGCGGATGATTGGTCTAGGTCAGCAATACCTGAGCCAAGTTAGGCCAGTAACATGACGCTTTCGTGTCTGGACCGACTCTTGCTGGAGCAAGCCACAACCCGGGCAATCGCTGTGAAATGAGCGTAGACCATGCTCAAGCGCCTGATCTGAAAGGTCCTGACGATTTCCTGAAGTCCGGCGTTGCCGCCGTTCCTGGCTGGAATGTCACGCAACGGTCATCTACGCTGCCTAGGCTCTGGAGCACCGAAACGGGCCAGGCAGCGAGCGACGCTGCCCTTAAATAGCGCTGGTCTAGTCCAGATAGGTAACGCAATGCGCGAAGAAATGCCCCGAGCGGTGACGACCATCTGCAATGCGCTGCAAGAGCAGATTGAACACGGTCTGTTGCCGCCGGGCAGCAAGTTGCCGGCCGAGCGCAAGCTGAGCGAGGTCTTCGATACCACACGCATCACCTTGCGCGAGGCGCTGGTGCAATTGGAGGCCAGGGGCTTGATCTACCGTGAGGAGCGGCGCGGCTGGTTCATTTCACCTCCGCGACTGGCCTATGACCTGATGCGGCGCAGTCACTTTCACGCAATGGTTCAGGCCCAGGGCCGAGTGCCTGCGACCCAGGTGATTTCCGCGCGGCTGCAACCGGCCTCCGCCGTGATTTGCGGTTTGCTGCAATTGCCGGCGCTGTCGAGTGTGATCCAGATCTGCCGCGCCCGTCGTATTGACGAGCGACTGGTGCTGTACGTAGAGCATTACCTCAACCCTGAGTACTTCCCGCAGATCCTCGAGCTCGACCTGAACCAGTCGCTGACCGAGCTCTACGCCAGCCATTACGACATTCGCTATGGCCAAGTGCGTTTCGAAATGGTGCCCACCGCGCTGCCCATGGAAGCGGCGGGAGCGCTGAAAGTCTCCATCGGCAGCCCGGGCCTGCGCATCGCCCGGGTCAATCACGACCAGCGCGGCCGGCTGATCGATTGCGATCTGGAATATTGGCGCCACGACGCGATTCACGTGAGCGCAGTGGTGGCGGATATTTGAATTCCTTTGGTGAAGTTGTGTTGTGAGCTTCGTACTCCACATCAGGCGCTCTGCTTGGCCCTTAATTTATGCTTATAAGATCAATTTGAAATTAACATTATTTCGAATTTGAATAGCTTTATTCTTTATGTTTATGATTTTTAAAGTGAATCATGTCGCATGATCGGATCTCTGGCTGCGTTTGCTCCTTCGCGGGTTCTTGAGCTGCCGTTGCCAAATGCATGTATTGCGTCACACTGATAGCGTTATCCATCATTCAGCTAACGCCATGGAAAGGAATTCATTATGGAGCGGCAGGTCCAGTTAAAAGAAGCCAGCGGGGCTGACAGCAACGCCGATGCCCAGGTGGAGTTGTTTGACAACGGTGTTTCGCTGGGATTTGTCCCAGTGAACGGCCGCGTGTGGGAAAAGAATGTTTCAGGGCTGGAGGAGGGGGCTCACAGCTTTAATGCAAAGACAGCAGACGGTACGACTGTTTCCGACCTGTGGGCCTTACAGGTTGAGCGTGCGCTAGCGGGCGTTGAGAATTTCGACTCGCTTCCAGATACCATGATTTCAGTTGGTCAAAGCATCGAAACGCCGATGATGACGATTACGTTTTTAGAAGGTGTGGGTAATGTAGGCATCTTGCCTGCGGGCACCAATTATCCCGGAAAGATAGAAAAGCAGACGCTGAACTTCCATGCAAAATTTACTGGCGGAAATCCAAAGCCACCGGGTCAGACCGTCAGTGTGAAGTTGAGAGGGAGTTGCTCTAAAGTGAGTTTTTGGTGCCGCGCTACGAACGAGAGGGATCATCAGGTATCTTTTTATAATCATGAGGGTTCGCCATTGGGGATAGTGGTATTACCCCCCGAGAGCCCCTATGTGACTGAAAGTACATTCTCTGCCGTGGGTATTAGAGAGATGGTATTTAAAACGGCTCGCGGAGATTGGTTTTTAGTCGATACGTTTACGTTTGAGTAGTTGCCCCGGCATGTGGGAGTTCTGAATCGTGTTTTGGGTCATCAGCGAGATAGCCCCGAGGCCGATTTCCGACAGAGGCTCCACCAAGCGTCACTCTCAGCGATGGTCGACAGGCTGACACATCAGCCTGCCGGGTCACCCTTCTTCCCACGCAGCTCACTTACGCTGCCACCATTGGTGTTGACCTGCACGCTCAATCTAGGGGTCGCGAGATCCATCCCCGCTTCATCCAGATAACGCTTGAGCGACAGGTTGAACGCCCGCGACACTTCCCACTGCTTGATCGGCGCGGTCTTGAAGCGCGCGCGCAGAATGGCGTTGCCCGCGTCGAAACTCTCCACCCCCTGAATCTCCAGCGGCGACCAGATGTTGCGTCGTTGCAGTGGGTCGGTGCGCATCTTCTGGCCGACGTCGCGGATCATCTTCAGGGCGTCATCGATGTTCATGCTCGACGGGATGGCGATGCGGAAGATCGCGTAACCGAACTCCCGCGAGTAGTTCTGAATGCTCTTGATCTCACTGAACGGGATGGTGTGGACGATGCCGTCGATGTCGCGCAGGCGCACCGTGCGAATGGTCAGGCCTTCCACGGTCCCCAGGTGGCCGCCGACGTCCACGTAATCGTCGATGGCCAGGGAGTCTTCGATGATGATGAACAGCCCGGTGATCAAATCCGCCACCAGCGACTGCGCGCCGAAACCGATGGCCAGACCGATCACACCGGCACCGGCCAGCAGCGGTGTCACGTTCATGCCCATGTTCGCCAGCGCGACGATCAACGCGATGATGAAGATGGTCACGAACAGCACGTTGCGGATCAGCGGCATCATGGTCTGCGCGCGGGTATTGGCCAGGCCCTTGCGCGAGCGGGTGAGGGCGTGATGAATCGCCGTGTCTGCGAGAATCCAGATCAGCCAGGCAAACATCAGCGTGGCCGCCAGGCCGATCAGCCGCAGACTGATGTCGCGGCCGTCGCCTTCGGCGAAGCCAATCAACGACAAACCCCAGACTCGCAGGCCCAGTTCGATGAACACCAGCCAGATCAGCATGTGCGCAACGGTATAAAAGAAGTTCTTCAGGCGGTCCGAATACAGGGCGTGACGCTTGTGAGCGTGGCTTGGCTTGAGTGAATGACGCCGCACCAGGCCGTTAATGACCATGCACATCACCAGCAGCACGGTACAGATCAGGGCCTGACGTAATGCGGTACTGGTGTCGCCAGCCGAAAAGAACGTGGCGAACAGGGAAACGCCCACCAGTACCAGCGCCGGCAGGTACCAGAACGTACCGAGGACCTCGATGCTGTCGCTCAGGGCGCGGCGTTTCAGGCGACGCTCCAGGGCCTGGTTGCGGATCAGGTGTGCGATCGGGCGCCGGAAACGAATGATGAACAGGCCGGTGGACAGCGCGGCCATGACATTGGCCAGGGTTGCGGCGGTGTGCGCCAGGTGCACGCCAAGGCTGGCGACCAGGCGCGGATCGCTCAACGCCTCGCCGAACGCGGCAAAGCTGCCGATCCACCACAGCGGCCGAAACGCCTGATGCCGCAGGATGTACAGCGCCCGATGCCGGTGCGGCCCGTCCAGCAGTGAAAACGCGATAACACACACCGCCGAGAATAGCGTGCCAACGACCAACGCGTAAGCGAGCACCATCGCCAGATCGCGGCCGAGCGACGGCGGCAGCGAGTAACTCAGGTAGATCGTGATGACCAGCGCCACCAGCCAAGGGCCCAGCTTGCGTAGCGCGAAGCGCAGCATGTCCGACAGGCGCGGGTGCTGCGGAAGCTCGGCGGAAAGGCCGAAGCGCAAGCGCACCTTGTGGCCCAGCCAGATCAACGCCGCCGCCAGCAGGCCCCAGATCGCCAGCACCACGGCAAAGCCCCAGATGATCGGCCACCACTGGTTGGCCGGCAGCATCAGCGCCATCAGCTCGTCTTCAGCCATCCCCGCCTCATCCGCCCAGCGGCTGAGCGGGCTGTCGGTGCCGGTGAACTGTTTTTCCAGCTCCGCAAGCGAGCTGCCGATGAGGCCCAGTACGCCTTGCTCCACGGTTGGCTGCGCTTTTTTGGTGGCGTCCCTTAGCTTTTTCAGGTCTTGCAGCAACTTGCTGCGCTGCTGATCGTTTTCCAGCGACGTGATGACCTCGTCCAGGGACTGCCCCAGCGGTTCCTGGGCCTGAGGCTGCGTCTTGTCGCCGCCACTGAGCAGACTTGGCAGGCCAGCGGCGTGGGTCAACGCAAACGGGAACAGCGCCAGCAGGCAGAGCAAAAACAGGCGGGGCAGAACGGAAAGGCGGGTGGGAGCGATCACCTGGAAACAGACCTCGAATAGACAGGCGCTTGGGATGGCGTGGTTTGGGAGCCATGCCGGGTCAAGCAGAGGCGGATGAGTTTACGAGGGGATGGGGGGTGTGGCGAGGGGGAATTGTGAAGTCCCGGATAGCGCGAGGTGCAGGCCGTTTCCATGACCTGTGAAGGAAATGGATCGGCCCGCGCTCAAGGGTGGTTTGAGGTCAAGGCAACTCGGCACTCGCATAGAACGCCGACAACACCTTCACCAGATGCGCCAGGTCCTGGCTGCCGGCCAGTTCGCGGATCGAGTGCATGGCGAAGGTCGGCAGACCGATGTCGACGGTGCGAACGCCCAGGTGGCCGGCAGTGATCGGGCCGATGGTCGAGCCGCAGGCCATGTCGCTGCGCACGACGAAGCTTTGTACCGGCACTTCTTCGGCCATGCACAGGTGACGGAAGAAACCGGCGGTTTCGCTGTTGGTGGCGTAGCGCTGGTTGCTGTTTACCTTGATCACCGGGCCGGCGTTGAGTTTCGGGCCATGGTTGGCGTCGTGCTTTTCGGAATAGTTGGGGTGAACGCCGTGGGCATTGTCGGCGGAGATCAGCAGGGATTTCTGAATCGTACGCACGTAGTCGTCGCCTTCCGGCAGCAGGCGTTGCAGCACTTGCTCTAGCATCGGGCCATCGGCGCCACAGGCGGACGTCGAGCCGACTTCTTCGTGGTCGGTGCAGATCAGCACGCAGGTCTCGTCACCATCAGCATTGAGCAACGCTTGCAGCCCGGCGAAGCAGGACAGCAGGTTGTCGAGCCGGGCGCCGGCGATGAAGTCGCCGTTGAGGCCGATGACGGCGGCGCTTTGGGTGTCGTAGAAGCTGAGTTCGTAGTCGAGAACGACGTCGGCATTCAGGCCGTGCTCGCGGGCCAGTTGATCGGTCAGCAGGGCGCGGAAGTCAGGGCGTTCGTCACCGGCGACTTGGGCCAGGATCGGCGGCAGTTCGGTCTGCGGGTTGATCGCCCAGCCTTCGTTGGCGGTGCGATTGAGGTGGATCGCGAGGTTGGGGATGATCGCGATGGGCAGCTTGAAGTCGATCAGCTGGCTTTCGACTTTGCCGTCGCGGCGGAAGGTGACGCGGCCGGCGAGGGAGAGGTCGCGGTCAAACCATGGCGCAAGCAAGGCGCCGCCGTAGACTTCGACGCCCAGTTGCCAGAAGCCCTGACGTTGCAGTTCGGGTTGCGGCTTGACGCGCAGGCACGGGCTGTCGGTGTGGGCACCCACGAGGCGAATGCCGCCGGTGAGGGGTGACAGGCGGCCGAGTTTGAAGGCGACGATGGAGGAGTCGTTGCGGGTGACGTAGTAGCGGCCGCCCGCTTCGGTGTACCAGGGCTCGCGTTCGTCGAGCCGCTGGTAGCCGGCGCCTTCGAGGCGTTGGACCAGGCTGGCGGTGGCATGGAAGGGGGTGGGGGAGGCCTTCAGGAAATCGATAAGGCCCTGATTCAACTCTTCGCGCATAGGTTACTCCAGGCAGCAATGGGCGGGAGTTTACAGGCCAAAAGGTGTTTTGATCGAGATCAAGATCAAGATCCTTGAGATCAAGAGCGCCTGCCTGGGGGCAGACTGTTTCGCCTTCGGCGAGTTACTTGATAAAGCCCCAAGTAACCAAGGGCTTGTGCTTCTGGTTGGGCTCCTCCTTCGTCGGAGTACCCTCACTCCGGTCTCGCTCCGTGGGCCCGCGCCGAACGGACATCCATGTCCTGACGGCGCTCTCGCCGCATCCCTGCGGCTCGGCCCACTCCGCGAAACCTGCGTTCAGCCTGCACCCAAGTCGCGATTTGTGGTGTCTGGGCTTTTTGCGTATGAAGATCAAAAGCAGATCAGAAGCGAAGCAGATCAAAGGCTTCCCGGCTGAAGCCGGTCCTACAGTTAGCGCCGGTCCCACGGGGTGTACGGGGTCTGCTTTTGGTGGGACCGGCTTTAGCCGGGAAGGGGGCGGTCTGGGCGCTGACAGTTCGACCGAACTCCCTCCCTGTGAGAGCGAGCTTGCTCGCGAATGCTGTTGCTGTTGCTGTTGCCGCTCTTGATCTTCCTACACAAAAAGTCCAGACACCGCAAAACGCGACTTTGGTGCAGGCCGAGCGCAGGCGGTGCGGAGTGGGTCGAGCCGCATGGATGCGGCGAGAGCGCCGTCAGGACATGGATGTCCGTTCGGCGCGGGCCCACGGAGCATCGTCGGAGTGAGGGAACCCGACGAAGTCGGGCCAAACCGAGAGCAAGCACCCTTGGTTACTTGGGGTGCTTTTCCAAGTAACTCGCCGAAGGCGAAACGCTCTGCCGTTAGGCAGGGCCACCGTATTCCGCCCCAACTCGAATCCAGCGACCTACATCAAACCGAGTGGCAACAAACCAATCAAAACGGCGCCGGACACTCAAACCTTATCCGCTCGCCCGTCCCCGGATGGGTAAATGCCAGCATGCTCGCATGCAGACACAACCGCGGATAGGCCGCCAGGGCCTCCGGATGGGCATACAAACCATCGCCCAGCAACGGATGCCCGATTGACAACATATGCACCCGCAACTGATGCGAACGCCCCGTGATCGGCGTCAACTCAACCCGACAATGGGTGTCATACCGCTCCAGCACCTTCCAGAACGTCAGCGCATGCTTGCCGAACTCATGATCCACCACATGACGCGGCTTGGTCGGCGGATCGTAGCGCAACGGCAAATCGATACTGCCACTGTCCAGGTCGGGCTGACCCCAGGCCAGTGCCGTGTAGGCCTTCTCCGTCTCGCGGTCATGAAACTGCCGCGACAACTCACGGTGGGTGTCCGCGTCACGGGCCAGCAAAATGATCCCGGACGTTTCCCAGTCCAGCCGATGGACGATGCGCGCCTCGGGGTAGCCGTTTTCCTGCAGGCGGGTAATCAGACAGTCCTTGTTATCGTCAGCGCGACCAGGGACCGAGAGCAGCAGGGTGGGTTTGTTCACCACCAGGACAGCGTCGTCCTGATGGAGGATATGAACGTTGGACAGCGGCATTGAACGCCTCATCACTCAAACAGGCGCAGCACGATCGAAACAGCCATCGCGGCGCAGAAAACAGGTCTTCAGGAACGCCAACGGCGGCGCGCTTGCCTGATTCCGCCAAGGGATTCAGGCAACCGGGCCGCCGTGGCGACTGCCTTCTCGATCAACGATCAGGCAGGGTGATATTCAGTTCCAGAATCGAGCAGCTGCCGTCGTTTTCAAGGGCGACATGCACGTCATCGTTGCCGATATTGACGTACTTGCGGATCACCTCGACCAGCTCCTTCTGCAAGGCAGGCAGGTAATCCGGGGTGCTGCGTTGGCCGCGTTCATGCGCCACGATGATCTGTAGACGCTCTTTCGCTACCGACGCGGTGCTGGGCTTTTTGTTGGCACGAAAGAAGTCAAAAATGCTCATCAGTTACCCCCGAACAGGCGTTCGAAAAATCCTTTTTTCTGTACGTCCAGGAAGCGGTGCTCACGGTCCTTGCCCAACAGACGGTCAACGGCATCGCTGTACGCCTGGCCAGCGTCGCTCTGATCATCAAGGATGACCGGCACGCCCTGGTTGGACGCCTTGAGTACGGCCTGGGACTCCGGAATCACGCCCAGCAGGGTCACCGCGAGGATCTCCTTGACGTCTTCCACGCCCAGCATCTCGCCCTTGCTCACGCGTTCGGGGTTGTAACGGGTCAGGAGCAAGTGCTCCTTGATCGGGTCTTCGCCACGCTCGGCGCGACGGGACTTGCTGGCCAGCAGGCCCAGCATGCGGTCCGAGTCACGAACCGAAGACACTTCCGGGTTGGTCACAACGATGGCTTCGTCGGCGAAATACATCGCCAGGTGAGCGCCCGTTTCGATACCGGCGGGGGAGTCGCAGACGACGTACTCGAAGGTTTCCTTGAGTTCCATCAGGACTTTTTCCACGCCTTCCTTGGTCAGCGCGTCTTTGTCACGGGTCTGGCTGGCAGCGAGGACGTAAAGACCTTCGATCTTCTTGTCCTTGATCAGCGCTTGCTGCAGGTTGGCTTCGCCGTTGACTACGTTGACGAAGTCGTAAACGACGCGACGTTCGCAACCCATGATCAGGTCGAGGTTACGCAGGCCGACGTCGAAGTCGACGATAACTGTTTTGTGGCCGCGCAGTGCGAGACCGGTACCGATGGCGGCGCTGGTGGTGGTCTTGCCCACACCACCCTTGCCGGATGTAACCACGAGAATCTTGGCCAAGGTGTATCACCCCTAGAGGAAAAGGACGTTGAGTCCCTGAAGAGCCCCTCGTGACGGCGCAACTAAAGCGGGCGAGGGCGGTGATCGGAATCCGTAACGGAATCCCTGCTCGGGAAAACAAAAAAATAACCCGAACGTTCCGGTGCCTTCGCGTCGTTTTCGCGACGAATCAGAGTGGCTTAAAAATGGCGCAGTATCCGTTAAAGACGGGTGATGTTCAACACGTCGCCAGACAGACTGATCTGCACACCGGCGCCCCACAGCGGATCCCGGCGCAGGTCTTCGGACACCTTGTACTGACCGGCGATGGAGATCAGTTCGGCGACCATTTGCTGGCAGAAAATCCGAGCCTTGGTATCGCCTTTGATCCCCGCCAGCGCGCGGCCGCGCATCGGGCCGTACACGTGAATGTTGCCGTCGGCGAGCAGTTCGGCGCCGGGGCTGACCGAGGAAATCACCACCAGATCCGAGCCCTGGGCGTAGATCTGCTGACCGCCGCGCACAGGCGCCGTGATGATCTTGGTCGGCTTGATCAGCGGCTCGGGCGGTTTTTCGATGATTTCCGGCTTCTTTTTGACTTCGCCTTCCGTCGGATCGAGCGGTCGCTCCCGCGCGCCCGAAGGCGGCAATACCGGCAGGTCGATGGAAATGGCGGCGGCGATGTCTTCGATGCGATTAGCGCGAATGGCCAGGGTGCGCAACCCGTGCTGGCGGCAGATGCGCATCATTGCCGGCAGATCGATCGCGCCTTCATCCGGCGGCAACTTGTCGAGGGCCAGCACCAGCGGTGTATTGCTGAAGAAGTTCGGCGCCTGGGCGACTTTTGCCGCCAGTTGACGATCCAGCGCTTCGAGGTTGTTGCGGGCCAGTTCCAGCACAGTGATGGCCAGCATGCTGCCCTTCAGCTGGAACACGGGGTCCTTGTCTTGCAATTCGATTTGGCTCATGTCGGCATACAGCGGCTTGTCGCTAAAAGTGCCGAGACTTATAACGATAACGCCCGCCAGCCGCAAGGGAGGCGCAACCGACGGGGGCACGATCTGCGCGAACCGATGTAGAATGCCCGCCTTTGTCTTGACGGAAGCTGTAATGGATCGCCCGCGTTTTCGAGCTCACTTTCTTCATCCCCGCTTCTGGCTGCTGTGGCTGGGGCTGGGCGTGCTCTGGCTGATCGTGCAGTTGCCGTTTCGCGTGTTGCTGGTGATTGGCCGTGCGCTGGGCTGGGTCATGTATTACCAGGCGACCGATCGACGGGTGATTGCCGCGCGCAACCTCGAGCTGTGTTTTCCCCAGTATTCAAAGGCCGAGCGCAAACGCCTGCTCAAGGAGAACTTCGCCTCTACCGGCATCGCCTTTTTCGAGATGGCCATGAGCTGGTGGTGGAGCAAGCCCCGTCTTGCGCGGCTGGCCCACATCGAAGGCCTTCATCATTTAAAGCAGGCGCAGCTGGACGGCCATGGCGTCATCCTCATGGCGCTGCACTTCACAACGCTGGAAATCGGCGCGGCTTTGCTCGGCCAGCAGCACACCATCGACGGCATGTACCGCGAGCACAAGAATGCGCTGTTCGATTATGTGCAGCGACGCGGCCGCGAGCGGCATAACCAGGACTCCATCGCTGTCGAGCGCGAAGACGTGCGCGGCATGATCAAGCAACTGCGCAAGGGCCGCGCGATCTGGTATGCGCCTGATCAGGACTACGGCGCCAAGCAGAGCATCTTCGTGCCGCTGTTCGGTATTCAGGCGGCCACCGTGCCGGCCACCAGCAAATTCGCCAAGCTCGGGCACGCGCTGGTCGTGCCGTTCACTCAGGAGCGTCTGGCCGACGGCAGTGGTTACAAACTGGTGATCTATCCGCCGCTGAGCGATTTTCCGGGGGAGAGCGACGAGGCGGACTGCATTCGCATCAATCAATGGGTCGAGCGTGCGGTCACCGAATGCCCCGAGCAGTACCTGTGGGCGCACCGGCGCTTCAAGAGTCGGCCGCCGGGTGAGCCGAAGCTGTACAAGAAGCGTGGCTGAAACCGAGAACTCAATCCCCATGACGACAAGCGCCATAGAACAACAAGCGGTGCGCGACGACTCAGCGATATCTCCCGGCGTCGAGCCCATCACCGGGCTGATCCTGTCCGGCGGTGGCGCCCGCGCGGCGTATCAGGTGGGCGTGCTCGCCGGCATTGCCGACCTGCTGCCGGTCGGCGCCAAAAACCCCTTTCCGGTCATTGTCGGCACCTCCGCCGGGGCGATCAACGCGGTGAAGCTGGCCAGCGGCGCGGCGCAGTTTCGTACCGCGGTCCACGAGCTGACCGACTTCTGGCAGGGCTTTCGCAGCCACCAAGTGTTGCGCAGTGACTGGCCCGGGGTCGTTCGGCAGGCCGCGCGGTTCTTCGGTCGCAGCCTGTTGGGGATCGGTCGCCAACAGGTGCCGGTGGCGCTGCTCAACAGTTCGCCGCTGAAGGATCTGCTGACCGCGCGGCTCAACCTCGACGGCATTCAGGAAGCCATTGAAGCGAAGCATCTGCGCGCGGTGGCAATCACCGCGTTTGGTTACGAGTCGGGGCAGGCGGTCACGTTTTATCAGGGCAAGGGCACGATCGAATCCTGGCTGCGGCACCGCCGCATCGGCCTGCCGACGCGCTTGACCATCGACCATCTGCTGGCCAGTTCAGCGATTCCCTTGCTGTTCGCGCCGGTGAAACTGGGGCAGGAATATTTTGGTGACGGCGCGGTGCGGCAGTCGGCGCCGATCAGTCCGGCGCTGCACCTGGGCGCCAACCGTGTGCTGGTGGTGGGCGTCAGCGGCAACCCCCGAGGTCCGGGCGCGAACCCGCCTGTGCCGCGCGCGGTCCGTGGCACGCAGCCGAGCCTCGCGCAGATCGGCGGGCACATGCTCAACAGCACGTTCATCGACAGCCTGGAGAGTGACATTGAATTGCTGGAACGGCTGAATCTGGTCAGCCGAATGCTGCCCGGGCCCGACGAGCCCAGGCCGCAGTCGTCGGAATCCACGCCCATTCAGTCCCTGGCGCCCGTGGAGGTGCTGGTGATTTCGCCCAGCCAGCCCATCGACGAAATCGCCGCCCGCCATCGCCGCGAACTGCCCCCGGCGCTGCGCACGTTTCTGCGCGGCCCGGGCGCGACCAAGACCAGCGGGGCGGGGGTGCTGAGTTATCTGCTGTTCGAGTCGGGTTATTGCAGCGAGCTCATCGAGCTGGGCCGCCGCGATGCGATGGCCCAGAAGGAAGAGTTGAAGCGGTTCTTGCGGCTGGACTGACTGCGTTGCTGAATGCCGGAGGGACGGCGATCACGCCGTCAGTTTGTCATCCCGAAAATCCCGCAGGGCCTGTTCGATTTCTTCACGGCTGTTCATCACGAACGGGCCGTATTGCACGATCGGTTCGTTCAGCGGCTTGCCAGCGATCAGCAGCACGCGGGCGCCCGCCTGGGTATTCAGCTGAATTTCACCCCTTTCCGACAACCGCGCGAGACGGCTCGTGCCCAGTTTCTGCGGCTGTCCTGCAATCTCGACTTCACCTTCGTACACGTACAGCAGCACGCGATGGCCCTCGGCGACGCGCGGGTTGATGTGGCTGCCGGCGGGCATGTGGAAATCGAAATACTGCGGCTCGGTGTCCGGACGCTGCACGGCGCCTGCCTGGGACATCTGACCGTCGTCAAATTGACCTGCGATGACCACAACGTCGACGCCGTTCTGCGTGGTGATGCGCGGAATCCGCTCAGGCTGAATGTCGTCGTAGCCGGCGTCGCCCATCTTCGCTTTGGCGGGCAGGTTGAGCCACAGCTGGAAGCCGCGCATGGCGCCTTTTTCCTGCTCGGGCATTTCGCTGTGAATGACCCCGCGCGCCGCGGTCATCCATTGCACGCCGCCGCCTTGCAGCAGGCCGACGTTGCCCATGTGATCTTCATGGCGCATGCGGCCTTCGAGCATGTAGGTCACGGTTTCAAACCCGCGATGGGGATGCGGCGGAAAGCCGGCAATGTATTCATCAGGGTTCTCGGAGCCGAACTCGTCGAGCATCAGGAACGGGTCGAAGGATTCAACGCCTGGCCCGCCGAACACTCGGGTCAGCTTGACGCCAGCGCCGTCCGACGTCGGTTGGCCGGCCTGGATCGACAGCACGTTACGAAATTGAGGCATGGGGCTCACTCCGGCAGAAGGGGAATGGCGCCTATGGTAGGCCTGTTGGGGCGATGGATGGGTGAGGTTTTTGCGGGGGAATGATCGGGTTTGGCGATGGGTCTGGGGCTTGTTCCGGATACTGTCGGGGAGCCCCTTCATCCGGGCGCCGTAAGGTCGAGCAGCAAACACTGTCCATGTGGGAGCGAGCTTGCTCACGAAGAGGCCCGAACATCCGACATATCGCCACCGGCCGGACCGCGCACTGGTAGGACTGGCTTTAGCCGGGAAGACGCCGGCATTAACACCACGAATGTGATGGCGTGCCGACGGGCCTCTTCCCGGCTGAAACCGGTCTACAGGTTTTGCTGCCAGCAGTGCCGGCAGCGTTCAGGCCGCGTTACTCGGAAACCTGCAGCTTGCGGGCTTCGGTGTACACGTAACGCACTTTCTCGTACTCGAACGGCGAGTCCATCTGACCGTAGCGGAAGCTGGTGGTGTAACGACGGTCGATGGCGCGCAGCAGGTACAGCTCAGGGTGGTCTTCGCTGACCTGGGCGACGTTGAGGAAGTTGATCTGCGATTCAGCGGTGAAGTCGAAGACCAGACCGCCAGTGTCACGCAGGTTCGATGGGCCGAGGATCGGCAGCACCAGGTACGGACCGGCCGGAACGCCATAGAAACCCAGGGTCTGACCGAAGTCTTCGCTCTGTTTCTTCAGGCCCATCATGGTCGCCGGGTCCCACAGCCCGGCGATGCCCAGGGTGGTGTTGACGATCAGGCGGCCGGTGGTCTCCATCGAGCGCTTGCCCTTGAACTGCAGCAGGCTGTTCAGCAGGTTCGGCACATCGCCCAGGTTGCTGAAGAAGTTGCTGACGCCGGTGCGCACGAAGCTCGGCGTGACGTATTTGTAGCCGTTGACCACCGGCAGGAACACCCACTCATCGAAGCGATAGTTGAAGTGGTAAACCCGGCGGTTCCAGGACTCGAGCGGATCGTAGACATTCAGTGCGTTGAGCGACGAGCGCTCGAACTCCTGAGCGTCCAGACCCGGGTTGAATTTCAGCGACTTCAACGGCTCGGTGAACCCATCCGGGTTGTCGATCCGCTGGACCGGGGCTGCCTGGGAAACGATCGGCGCGTCGGCCGCGTGGACGGCGCCAGCGCAGAGGAGGGCGGCGATAAGCAATAGACGTTTAGCCACGGAAAAACTCCAGCATGGCGTCGCTGTTGACGCGATAGTTCATGTTGCCGCAGTGACCGCCGTAAGGGTAAACGGTCAGGCGATCGCCAAATGTCTTGCGCAGGAAACCGAGGTCGCCCGGGCCGAGGATCACGTCGTCGGCGTTGTGCATCACCGCAATCTTCTTGCTGCTGGCGAGGTAATCCTTCAGCGCGTACAGGCTGACCTGATCAACCAGTTGCAGCAGGCTGCCGCCGTCGGTGCGGGCACGCCACATCGGGATGACCTGCTCGGTCACGTAGCAATCGAAATCGCATTGCAGCGCGCGCTTGAGGAACGGCGTCAGGCTGGTGCCTTCGCTGATCGGGGTCTTGGGCGGGGTAATCAGGCCGCGACGGTTGATCAGGTCGGAAGTGAACGCGATATCGGCGGCGGAGAAGCGGAACGAGGTGCCGATCAGCATCGCCATCTGTTCATTGGACAGGTGCTGCTTGGACTGCTGGAAGTCATACAGCAGGGCATCGTTCAGGTCGATGTAGCCTTTTTCGCGGAAGTAGCGGGTCAGCTTCTGCAGCACCAGTTCATAGAAGGTGGTGCTGTTGGTGATGCCTTTAACGTCGGTCTGAACCATTTTGTCGAGGTTGGTGATCGACGTGTAGAGGTTCACCGGCGGGTTGATCAGCAGCACTTTCTTGAAGTTGAAGCTGCGGCGGGTTTCGTCGAGTTTGCTGACGAAGGCCGCATCCAGCGCGCCGAGGCTGTAACCGGTCAGGTAATACTCGGTGACCTGCAGTTTGGACTGCTGGGCGCGAACGGCCTGCATGACGCGGTACAAGTCTTCGGCGTCCTCCTTGGTCACGCCAGGGGTGGCGAAACGCGAAGCGGCGCTCATGAAGTCATAACTGGTCGGCGACGAAAGCTGTACGACGTTGTAACCCGCGCCGTAGTAAAGCTTCTTCAGGTATTCGTTCAGGGTGCTGTTATAAGGCGCGCCGGTGCCGGCGATCAGGAAGATCAGCGGCGCAGGGTGGTCTTGTTTGGCGAGGCGATAACGCAATTTCTTCACGGCCCAGAAGTTGTCCGGCAGTGTGAACTCACGCTCCGGGCGCATTGTGAGGCTGTAATCGTCCTGATCGATGTCGGCGTCTTCAGGCACCTTGGCACGCAAATCCGGTGGGGTCGTGGCGATGGTCGCTTCGAACGGATTGGTCAAGGGGAAGCCATAGCTGGACGGATCGATATCGACCGCCATCACGGACGCACTCAAAAACAGGCCGCCTGATAAGGCGGCGAGGCGCAGAAAACGAAGCATGACTGAATCCCTTGGGAATGATGTGCTGTTGAAATACGCAGGCTATGACACGGGTGTAGTGCCAAAGTGCCGTGACGGCAAGCGACTCTCGCATGACCCTCCGCGACGATACAGGTTATGGCACTTCTGGCCTGTCTGCTCGTGCTTTTTATCGCCCGTATGGTTTTGCCCGGGCGGCTGCGGCTATGCTGCGCGCCGTTGGTTATTTTCTGGAGTGTGTCGTGTCCCGTCGTCTGCCGTTGGTGGTGCTGTTTTTTATCCTGTTGCTGTGGCTGGCCGTCAGTTATGGCTTGCGCTACGGCCTGATGGAAGACGTGCAATGGGTAGGAATTTGCGCTGACGAGGCGTCGAAATGGCAGTGCCAGTTGCGCTCGAACCTGGGCCTGTGGATTCACTACGGCGTGTTCGGCTGGGGCGCGCTGATCACTTCGCTGATCGCGTTCTTTGTGCCCCGTCAGGTTGGCCGGGCGCTCGCGGTCGTTGGCTTGCTGCTGGGAATACTGGCGCTGGTGCTGTACACGGCCAGTCTGGCGGTGTTCGCGGTGGTGATTGCCGGGTTGCGGCTGGTGCGGGCTCGGCAGGCGTGACTTCAAAAACCGAGCGCTGAACCCCAAAGCCCAGACAGCATAAAGGGGAGCCGAGGCTCCCCTTTAAATCGTTGCACGTGCGCTTTCTTATTGTTGTAGGGCGGTCTGTTGTTGTTATTGGCAACCGGTCCCTTTACAGCGTCTTCGGTGATCCCCATACGGGATACAAGAGCAAACGTATTTTTTTGAGCGCTGACCTGCTTTGATTCCTCTTCTGCGAGAGGTGATCCAACCCGTTCTGGCCGCTACCTGAGGGTAGTTTTATTGTTCTCGGTCGGGCTGCGAGGCCGGGGCCTCGGTAAAGCGTTTCTACTCCAAAAAAATCTGTTGGCTGCGTCTCTGTGCCGTTGTTCTTGTTATGTCAGAGCCGATTCATCTTATTTTTATTGGGTTTTCACATTTTGTTCTTGTTATGCAGGAGATATAGCAGGGTGCGTGCCAACTTTGGTAATCCCTCTTAAATCAAGGGGTTGTGAAATCTGATCAATCGCCACCTCTGCGGTGTAACGGTTTTTTGTTTCCGTGTTACCCGCCTTCGGGCTTTTCAGTCCCTCGGCGGTAACACAATGTATCCGTGGCGCCGCACACTCGGTTACACAGCCTCTTCGATGCGGGTCCGCGTACCGCTCGGCGCGGTTAACCGAACATCGATGCGCACGCTGCGCCACAGTGCCAGCACCATCAGCAGGCTCACCGCCGCCCACGCCCACGCTTGAGGATTGCTCAAGCCTTCGCGAAACAGCTGCGGCACGATGCCCGCGCCGACGATGAACATCAGCAGGCCGATTTCCCGGCGCGGTGCCGCCACCGGGCGAATCAGGTAGACCAAGGCGGGGAGCCACAGCGTCGCCGTCGCGAAGCTGCGGTAGCGCGGATCAAAGACCATCGCCAGCATCATCACCGCCGCTGCGAAGCCGCTGGCGTACAACCACCACGCGGCCCGAGCGTCCAGCCAGGCGAACACGCGCTCGCGCCAGCCCGCGCGGGCTGACAACGCCAGCGCTGCGTGGGCAAGGACCAGCAGATTGAGCGCTACCAGCGCCGCCGCCCACAGGTATTCGCCGGCGAAGCGGCTGGTCACCAGGGCCAGTTCACCCCACGTGCCGATGCAGCAACCGGCGAACGCCGCCAGCAACGGGAGCATCAGCGCGCTGCGTGGTTGACTGACACGGCCGGCCCACGCCAGGGCCATCAGGGCGATGGCACCACTGACCGTCAGCCAGAATGGCCACAAGGGCAGGTTCGAGACCGGCCCGGCCAGCACGCCTTTGTCCTGGCGATCCGCGTCGAACAGCCCCCAGTAACCGCCCACGGCGCCTTCGGACTGGCGCTTCCAGGGCTGGTCGAAGGCCTCGATCAGGTTGTAGTGCCAACCGTGCTGCTCGGCCATCGTGACGAAACTGCGAATGAATCGCGCCTCGTTGACCCGGCTGGGCAACGCCGTTTCACGCTGGCGGCCTTCGCTGGGCCAGCCGGTCTCGCCGATGAGAATGTCCTTGGGCGCGAATTGCTTGCCGAACGTTTCGCGGATCTGCGCGACGTGGGCCAGGGCTTCGTCGATGCCGGTGGGGTCGTCTTCCCAGTACGGCAGCAGGTGGATCGTCAGGAAATCCACGGCAGGCGCGACTTCAGGGTACTGCCGCCAATACTCCCAGACGTCTGCGTAGGTCACCGGCTGCTTGACCTGAGCCTTGACCTGACGAATCAACGTGGCCAGTTGAGCGCCAGTGACTTCCTTGCGCAACAGGCTTTCGTTGCCGACGATCACTGCCGTCACGACATCCGGATGCGTATTGGCTGCCGTCACCAGTGCCTTGATTTCCTTGGCCGTGTCGACCGGATTGCCGTTGACCCAGGCGCCGAGCATCAGCTTGAGGCCGTACTTGCGAGCAATGTCGGGAAGCGCTTCCATGCCGGTCATGGAATAGGTGCGAATGCAGTCGAAACGGGTCGCCAGCAACGCGAGGTCTGCGTCCATGCGCGCGGGGCGCAGGGTGAACGGCTGGTCGAAGGGCGATTGATCCTTGTCAAACGGCGTGTAGGACGCGCACTGCAGTTTGTGGGTCGGCGTGGCGGCGTCCGGCAGAATCACCGGCTTGCCCAGCCAGTACCAATAGCCGCACAGGCCAAGCAGGGCAATCAAACAGGAGAGCAGATAAAGGAGGGCGACAGGGGAGCGGGAGGTTGCGGACATGACGGGGCCGAAGTGGGGCGAAGGTCGGCATAGTAGCAAGATGACGCGGTTACACACCTCATCCTCTCAGCGCTTTTGCACGCCATGCAATTTTCGGACGGTTTCATAGCGTCTTTACGACCTGTCTGTCGTTGATGGCCCGGTGATGTCGTTTACCGGGTGGCTGGGTGTCGCTGGCAGGAAAGGCACAAGGTCTGTGGGGGTTGATGATCCGTTGTCCACGCAGTGATTGCGTCTGCGCGGGCACGTGGTGGAAGCGTGAAACGCGTGGCTTGCCCCGAACCAGGGCGCGAGTGCGACGTTATAAGAACGTTAACGACGCCCGACCGCTGTCGGGTTCTGGACTACCGGGGAAGTGAAAATGACGATGCGAAAAATCCTGGGTGTCGGTGCCGCGCTGGCACTGGCCATCAGTTCCACGCTGGCCCATGCCGACGCCAAACCCGAGCTGAGCATCGGTTATGTCGATGGCTGGTCCGACAGTGTTGCCACCACCAACGTCGCCGCCGAGGTGATCAAGCAGAAACTGGGTTATCCGGTGAAACTGCAGGCCGTTGCCGCCGGGATCATGTGGCAGGGCGTCGCGACCGGCAAACTGGACATGATCCTGTCCGCCTGGCTGCCCGTGACCCACGGCGAGTACTGGACCAAGAACAAGGACAAGGTCACCGACTACGGCCCCAATTTCAAGGACGCGAAAATCGGCCTGATCGTGCCTGAGTACGTGAAAGCCAACTCGGTGGCAGACCTCAAGACCGACGACTCCTTCAAGAAGAAAATCGTCGGCATCGACGCCGGTTCAGGCGTCATGATCAAGACCGACCAGGCGATCAAGGATTACGGCCTCGACGGTTACAAGCTGCAGGCCAGTTCGGGCGCCGGCATGATCGCCGAGCTGACCCGCGCGGAGAACAAGAAGGAGTCCATTGCGGTGACCGGATGGGTGCCGCACTGGATGTTCGCGAAGTGGAAGCTGAAGTTCCTCGAAGACCCGAAAGGTGTATACGGTGCGGCTGAAACCGTCGACAACATCGGCAGCCTGGACCTGGCGAAGAAGGCCCCCGATGTGGCGGACTTCCTGAAGAAGTTCCAGTGGGCCAACAAGGATGAAATCGGCGAAGTCATGCTCGCCATCCAAGACGGCGCCAAGCCTGAAGCGGCGGCCAAGGACTGGGTCGCGAAACACCCGGATCGCGTCAAGGAGTGGACCGGCAAGTAACCGGTCACAAAAGTTTAACGTTGCACCGAACCGTCTGGTGAGCCATCGCCAGGCGGTTTTTTTTTGGCCATTCAGCTCGCCTGTCATGACTTCTTTCAAAGCGGTCGGCAGAAGCGGTGCAATTCGGCGTATCTCAACTAATGTCGTTCTAATACTAAGGTCGTCTGGAGTGCAACGCAGAGCGGACTAAAGTGCAAACCGTGACATCCATCTGTGCTGCGAGGACAAAAACAATGAACGACAGCATTTACCTCTCGATTCAGAACAGCCCGCGCTTCAAGGAGCTGGTCTCGAAAAGGGAACGATTCGCCTGGATTCTCTCGGCAATCATGCTTGGGCTCTATGCCGCATTCATCCTTCTGATTGCGTATGGGCCTCAGATTCTCGGCGCTAAACTCAGCGCCACGTCAACCATTACCTGGGGTATGCCGATCGGCGTCGGGCTGATTCTGTCCGCGTTTATTCTGACCGCCATCTACGTTCGCCGCGCAAACGGTGAGTTCGATGACCTGAACAACGCGATCCTTAAGGAGGCACAGCAATGATCCGGCGCCTGCTTGCGGCCTTCGGCCTTGCGGCTTTCGCACCGACACTCTGGGCAGCCGAAGCGCTGACCGGTGCGGTGCAGAAGCAACCGTTGAACGTGTCGGCGATCATCATGTTTGTGGTCTTCGTCGGATTCACCCTGTACATCACGTACTGGGCGTCGAAAAAGAACAAGACAGCGTCGGACTATTACTCGGCAGGCGGCAAGATCACCGGTTTCCAGAACGGTCTGGCCATTGCCGGTGACTACATGTCGGCGGCGTCCTTTCTGGGGATTTCCGCGCTGGTGTACACCTCCGGCTACGACGGTCTGATTTACTCCATCGGCTTCCTGGTGGGCTGGCCGATCATCCTGTTCCTGATCGCCGAACGCCTGCGTAACCTGGGCAAGTACACCTTCGCTGACGTGGCGTCCTATCGCCTCAAGCAGAAGGAAATCCGCACCTTGTCCGCCTGCGGTTCGCTGGTGGTCGTGGCGTTCTACCTGATCGCGCAGATGGTCGGCGCCGGCAAGCTGATCCAGCTGCTGTTCGGTCTGGACTATGCGGTGGCGGTGGTGCTCGTCGGTATCCTCATGTGCCTGTACGTGCTGTTCGGCGGCATGCTGGCGACCACATGGGTACAGATCATCAAGGCGGTGATGCTGCTCTCCGGTGCGTCGTTCATGGCGTTGATGGTGATGAAGCACGTCAACTTCGACTTCAACGTGCTGTTCTCGGAAGCTGTGAAGGTTCACCCGAAAGGTGAGGCGATCATGAGCCCGGGCGGTCTGGTGAAAGATCCGATTTCGGCGTTCTCCCTGGGTCTGGCGCTGATGTTCGGCACCGCGGGCCTGCCACACATCCTGATGCGCTTCTTCACCGTGAGTGATGCGAAGGAAGCCCGTAAGTCGGTGCTCTACGCGACTGGTTTCATCGGCTACTTCTACATCCTGACCTTCATCATCGGTTTTGGCGCGATCCTCTTGGTTAGCACCAACCCGGCGTTCAAGGACGCGGCGGGCGCGCTGCTCGGCGGCAATAACATGGCGGCGGTTCACCTGGCCGATGCGGTCGGTGGCAGCCTGTTCCTGGGCTTTATTTCGGCGGTGGCGTTCGCGACCATTCTGGCGGTCGTGGCGGGTCTGACCCTGGCCGGTGCTTCGGCGGTGTCTCACGACTTGTATGCCAGTGTGATCAAGGCGGGCAAGGCTAACGAGAAAGACGAGATCCGTGTGTCGAAGTACACCACGGTTGCATTGGCGGTCGTGGCGATTCTGCTGGGTATCGCGTTCGAGAGTCAGAACATTGCGTTCATGGTGGGCCTGGCGTTCTCGATTGCGGCGAGCTGTAACTTCCCGGTGTTGTTGCTTTCGATGTACTGGAAGAACCTGACCACGCGTGGCGCGATGATCGGCGGCTGGATGGGGCTGGTCAGTGCGGTGGTGTTGATGGTCCTCGGTCCGACCATCTGGGTGCAGATTCTGCATCACGAGAAGGCGATTTTCCCGTACGAGTATCCTGCGTTGTTTTCGATTGCGATTGCGTTTGTCGGGATCTGGTTTTTCTCGATCACGGATAAGTCGAAGGCGGCAGAAGGTGAGCGTGCGTTGTTTTTCCCGCAGTTTGTGCGTTCGCAGACGGGCCTGGGGGCCAGTGGTGCGGTGTCGCATTGATTTGAGCTGATGCTGTGATGAAAACGCCCCGACTATTCGGGGCGTTTTTGTTTTAAAAGCGCTCGAGATCAGGAGCGTCTGCCTGGGGGCAGACTGTTTCGCCTTCGGCGAGTTACTTGATAAAGCCCCAAGTAACCAAGGGCTTGTGCTCCTGGTTGGGCTCCTCCTTCGTCGGAGTACCCTCACTCCGGTCTCGCTCCGTGGGCCCGCGCCGAACGGACATCCATGTCCTGACGGCGCTCTCGCGGCATCCATGCCGCTCGGCCCACTCCGCGAGACCTCCGTTCAGCCTGCACCCAAGTCGCGTTTGGCGGTGACTGGGCTTTTTACGTAGGAAGAGCAAGATCACAAGCGCGTCCGGTGTAGGACCGGCTTTAGCCGGGAAGGGGCCGGTTTGATCACCAAACGTTTTACTGAATGCCCGCGCTGCTTTTAGTGGAACCCGCTTTAGCCGGGAAGGGGCCAGTTCAGGCGCGGGTAAATCTGAGGCAGATGTCATTTTTGCGATCAGTGCTTAAAAAAGATTGAACCGCTTTTACACCGGTTCGCCTAATGATCAGCGTGTGGAGATTCCCACAGGCCTTGTGCTAATACCGGCACTCTTCGAGAGGTGGTTAACGTGGCTAAAGACGACAAGAAAACCAAAGGTGAAGCTTCGAAAGCCAGCAAGGATTTGAAGGACAAGAAGTCCTCTCCGGAAAAGAAATCAGCGGCGGCCTCGACTCTTTCCAAGTCTTCTGAAAAGAAAGACACCAAGAAAGACACCAAGAAAGCGGCTGAACCAAAGAAAGCCGCTGAGCCAAAGAAGGCGGCAAAGAAAGCTGACAGCAAGCCAGAAAAGGCCAAGAAATCAGACAAGGCAGAAAAGGCCGACAAGCCTGCAAAAAAGAAAAAGTAATATCTGCACCTGGCTAGGGCTTCACGCCCTAGCTTCCCCAGAACGTTCTGTTCGATCGTTGTAAATCCCCCCCGATCTCCTCAACACCCAGTGGCTGCCGCTGACGGGCGAACGCAAGTTTCTGAATTGTTAGTGTTCAAACCGACCCATTCCCGGCTAAAGCCGGTCCCACTAAAAAGCACACCGCGTACACCCTGTGGGACCGGCTTCAGCCGGGAAGCCGTTGCCGTTGTCGTTGCTTTTGATCTTCATGCGCAAAAAGCTCAGACATTGCCAATCGCGACTTGGGTGCAGGCCGAACGAACAATCTGCCCCTAGGCAGATCGGCCCCTAAAAAAAACACAAAAAAAACCGCGCCTGAGCGCGGTTCTTTTTTAATGTCAGCCTGGCAGTTAAATCCTGCCCAGCAACACCAATATCAGCAGGATCACCAGGATCGTACCGATGATGCCCGACGGACCGTAGCCCCAGCTTCTGGAGTGCGGGAATACCGGAAGTCCACCGATCAACAGCAGGATGAGGATGATGATCAGAATTGTGCCGATGCCCATGACGAGTTCCTTCTAGTGTTCTTGGAAGATGGCTATGCAACTCAAGACGTTGCCTCTCAGGCGAGTCATTGTGCTGCTTGATGAATCCGACTGTCGCTTTAATCAAAAGGTTCTGAGCGGCGGAAATAAAAATTAACACCTGTTGAAAAATCTATATAAATCATGGGTTTGAAATTTTAGCAAGACAATTTATCGCAGCAGATTTTGATTAAAAATGCGCAAAAAGTGCCTGGCTTAGTGTGGAACGAACCTGTAACTAACTGGTCGCCAAGTTTGATATAACACGCTGCGCTTTAATCAACCCGCAGACCGAATACATCCAAAAGAGTGGCCATCCATTCAAAGCATCGGTTTGCCTCTCATATTCAGCGACCTGATGAAGGGTTTGTCGGACAATCCTCCTGTTTACACTCTGGCTAATTCTTCGCAACCGACAGGGCGTCTGCTATGCACAATCGCATCATGATCACCGGCGCAGGGTCCGGGCTGGGACGCGAGATCGCGCTGCGCTGGGCGCGCGAAGGGTGGCAGCTGGCGCTGTCGGATGTCAGTGACAGCGGCCTTCAGGAAACCCTGCGCCTGGTGCGCGAAGGAGGGGGGGACGGTTTCGTTCAGCGCTGTGACGTGCGGGACTACAGCCAGCTCACCGCGTTCGCCCAGGCCTGCGAACAGAAACTCGGCGGCATCGATGTGATCGTCAACAACGCCGGCGTCGCTTCAGGCGGATTCTTTGGCGAATTGTCCCTGGAGGATTGGGACTGGCAGATCGCGATCAACCTGATGGGGGTGGTCAAGGGCTGCAAAGCGTTTTTGCCGCTGCTGGAACAGAGCAAGGGCAAGATCATCAACATCGCCTCCATGGCGGCGTTGATGCAGGGGCCGGCGATGAGCAATTACAACGTCGCCAAGGCGGGGGTGGTTGCGCTGTCGGAGAGCCTGCTGATCGAACTGCGTCAGCAGGAAATCAGCGTGCATGTGGTGTGTCCGTCGTTCTTCCAGACCAACTTGCTGGATTCCTTTCGCGGCCCCACGCCGGCGATGAAAGCCCAGGTTGGCAAGTTGCTGGAGAGTTCGCCCATCAGCGCGAGGGACATCGCCGATTACATCTACCAGCAGGTGGCCAGTGGCGAGTTCATGATCCTGCCCCATGAGCAAGGGCGAATGGCCTGGCAGCTCAAGCAGAAAAATCCTCAGTTGCTGTACGACGAGATGGCCACTATGGCGGAGAAGATGCGCGCCAAGGCGAAGTCCGGAAGCTGAGCCAGACATTCTGAACGGGTCTTTTCTGATAGGGTGGCCGGCACTTTCCGGCTGCCCAAGACGAGGCTCATTGTGCTCAATTACCTGTGGTTTTTCCTCGCCGCGCTGTTCGAGATCGCCGGGTGTTATGCCTTCTGGATGTGGCTGCGACAGGGCAAGAGCGCGCTGTGGGTGATTCCGGCGCTGGTCAGCCTGACGCTGTTCGCCGTGCTGTTGACCCGGGTCGAAGCCACGTATGCCGGGCGCGCCTACGCAGCCTACGGTGGCATCTACATCATTGCTTCCATTGCCTGGCTGGGCGTTATCGAACGTGTCCGACCGTTGACGTCCGACTGGATCGGCGTTGGCCTGTGCGTGATCGGCGCGACCATCATCCTGCTCGGCCCGCGCTGGTCAGCCGCCTGATGCGTTGTGCCTGAGGCACAACCTGACGTCTGCCGTACCTTTCTCCGACGCGTGGGCCGGAAATGTCCAAGTGCGTAGGAAGCGTCTGTCGGCCATGTTCTTGAAGGGATGAAGGGCGTTACTGATTTTGCTCTGGCGCATTGAAGCGCGGGGACCTGAGCGTCAACCTGCTTCCTCGGTTACAGCCAAGGAGTAGGACGTATGCTGGTATTGACGCGGGAAATCGGAGAGACCTTCAACATTGGCGATGACATCACCGTGAAGGTGCTGGGCATCACCGGCAATCAGGTGCGCTTGGGAATCGATGCGCCCCAGAGCATCAGGATTCATCGGGCAGAAGTTATCCGACGGATCGCCTCACGGCTGCAGCACCTCGCCAACCTGTTGCCGGGCAGGTGACCTATTCCTCGAAATATTCCTTTGGCACTTCATGCTTGAGCATCAGCTGACATTGCTGGCTGTCCATGTCGAAAAAAATCACTGCCTGACCTTTGCTCAGCGCATGGCGCACCCTCAATACGCGGGTTTCGAGGGGGGTGTCGTCGCCGTTGTCAGTACCGTCGCGGGTCACGAAATCCTCGATCAGGCGCGTCAGGGTGTCGGCTTCGAGTTGGTCGTAAGGGATCAGCATAGGTTTCTCGGCCATCACAAAAAGTACACGGGGCGGCGATGCTATCGCGCCCCGTGCGGGCAGGCTACCGCTGCCCCACCAATGTATCCACCGACGGCACACGAGTGTCGCTTTCCATCTGCGCGTCGTGCTCCAGCTGATGGCTGAAATTCTCCAGCGATGCGTTGGACGGATGCGCGTCGCTGGCAAACACTGGCGGGCTCATGATGTAGGCGGTGAGCAGACGGCTCAGCGTGCTCAAGCTGTCGATGTGGGTGCGTTCGTAGCCATGTGTCGCGTCGCAGCCGAACGCCAGCAGGGCGGTGCGCGTGTCGTAACCGGCAGTGATCGCCGAGTGCGCGTCGCTGTAGTAATAGCGGAACAGGTCGCGTCGTACGGACAATTCGTTTTGCTCGCCCAGGCGCAGCAAATGGCGTGACAGGTGATAGTCGTAGGGGCCGCCGGAATCCTGCATCGCCACGCTGACCGCGTGTTCGCTGGAGTGCTGGCCGGGGGCAACGGGGGCGATGTCGATACCGACGAACTCGCTGACGTCCCACGGCAGGCTGCCCGCAGCGCCGCTGCCGGTTTCTTCGGTAATGGTGAACAGCGGGTGGCAATCGATCAGGGGCTCGACGCCGCTGTCGACGATAGCTTTGAGCGCCGCGAGCAGGGCGGCGACGCCGGCCTTGTCGTCCAGATGGCGCGCGCTGATATGCCCGCTGTCGGTGAACTCGGGCAACGGGTCAAATGCCACGAAGTCGCCGATGTTGATGCCCACCGATTCACAATCCGCGCGGGTCGCGCTGTAGGCGTCCAGGCGCACTTCGACGTGGTCCCAACTGATGGGCATCGTGTCGACGGCCGTGTTGAACGCGTGCCCGGAGGCCATCAACGGCAGCACGCTGCCGCGAATCACGCCATTGTCGGTGAACACGCTGACGCGGCTGCCTTCGGCAAAGCGGCTGGACCAGCAACCGACCGGGGCCAGACCCAGCCGGCCGTTGTCTTTGACTTCGCGAACGCTGGCACCGATGGTGTCCAGGTGCGCGGAAACGGCGCGGTCGGGACTGTTCTGTTTACCTTTCAACGTGGCGCGGATGGTGCCGCGGCGGGTCAGCTCGAACGGGATGCCCAGTTCTTCCAGGCGCTCGGCGACGTAGCGCACGATGGTGTCGGTGAAACCGGTGGGGCTCGGGATCGCGAGCATTTCCAGCAGGACTTTCTGCAGGTAATTCAGATCCGGTTCATGGATGTTTGCAGTCGTCATAGGAACCTCAGTGTGGGGCGCTGAATGACCTGATAGCGGGCTCGCTGGCGGATTCGATCCGCCGGCAAGCTCACTGCTACAGGAATGGCGCCTTAGCCATGGGCAGGCTGGCTGTGGGGAAACAATAGATCGACGAAGCGCTCGGCCGTCGGTTGTGGCTCGTGATTGGCCAGACCGCAGCGCTCGTTCGCTTCGATGAATACGTACTCCGGCTGATCGGCGGCGGGGACAATCAGGTCCAGGCCGACCACCGGGATATCGAGGGCGCGCGCGGCGCGTACGGCGGCGTCCTTGAGTACCGGGTGAAGAATCGCGGTGACGTCTTCCAGACAGCCGCCGGTGTGCAGGTTCGCGGTACGTCGCACGGCCAGGCGCTGATCGGCCGGTAATACACTGTCGAAGCTGAACCCCGCTTCTTCAACGGTGCGGCGGGTTTCATCGTCCACCGGGATCTTGCTCTCGCCGTCGGTAGCGGCAGACCGACGCCGGCTCTGGGCCTCGATCAATTGGCCGACGGTGTGACGGCCATCGCCGATGATCTCGGCGGGCCGACGGATCGCGGCGGCGACCACGTCGAATCCGATCACGACGATGCGCAGGTCCAGGCCTTCATGGAAGCTCTCGAGCAGCACACGACTGTCGAACTGCCGAGCACGCTCGACCGCTGCCTGGACGTCTTCGATGGTGCGAAGGTCCACGGCCACGCCCTGACCCTGCTCACCGTCGACCGGTTTGACCACGACGCACTGATGTTCTTCAAGAAACGCCAGGTTATCGTCGCCATTGCCGGCCAGCTGCTGCACCGGCACTGCCAGACCTGCGGCCTTCAGCGTCTTCTGGGTCATGCGTTTGTCCTGACACAGCGTCATGCTGACCGCGGTGGTCAGGTCGCTCAGTGACTCCCGGCAACGCACGCGGCGACTGCCATGAATCAGCGTGAACAGCCCGGCTTCCGCGTCATCCACCTGCACCTCGATGCCGCGGCGATGGGCTTCTTCTACGATGATCCGGGCATAGGGGTTGAAGTCCGCCTGGGGGCCGGGGCCGAGAAACAGCTTCTCGTTGATGCCGTTTTTACGCTTGATGGCGAAGGTCGGCAGGTTGCGGAACCCCAGCTTGGCGTAAAGGCTCTTTGCCTGCTGATTGTCATGCAGCACCGACAGATCCAGGTACGCCAGGCCCCGGCTCTGGAAGTGCTCGACCAGATGACGCACGAGCACTTCGCCGACACCGGGCCGTGTGCATTGCGGATCAACCGCCAGACACCACAAGCTGCTGCCATTTTCGGGATCGTTGAAAGCCTTTTGGTGATTCAGGCCCATCACGCTGCCGATCACGGCATTGGTGGCCTCGTCTTCGGCGATCCAGTAAACCGGGCCGCCGTGATGACGCGGTGTCAGCAGGTTGGGGTCGATGGGCAACATGCCACGGGCGATGTACAGGTTGTTGATCGACGTCCAGTCTCCCTCGCTTTGTGCCCGGCGAATCCTGAAGCCACGAAACACGCGCTGGGCCGGGCGGTAATCGCTGAACCACAGGCGCAGGGTGTCCGACGGATCGAGAAACAGCTGTTGCGGCGATTGCGCCAGCACCTGTTGCGGGGCAGCGACGTATAAAGCGATGTCGCGCTCGCCCTGCTTTTCGTTGATCAAATCCTGCGCGAGAGAGGCCGGGTCAGGGTAGGTATGGCCAATCAGCAGCCGTCCCCAGCCGCAATGCAGAGCCAGCGGTTCTGTCTCAGGCGTGCTGCCGTCTTCGGCAAGGCGAGCCTGCAAGCGTTCGTACGACGGCGCCTGGCCGCGCAACAAACGCTGGTTGTGAATCGAAGCGTTGGCTTTCATCGGTCAGAGTCCTTGTTCGCTGAGCCAGAGGTTCAGCGCTGCGAGCTGCCACAGCTTGGAGCCGCGCAGTGGCGTCAATTGACCCTGCGGATCTGTCAGCAGTTTGTCGAGCATGACCGGGTTGAACAGCCCGCGGTTCTGGCTTGGATCGAGCAGCAGATCGCGCACCCAGTTGAGCGTGTTGCCTTCCAGGTGCTTGAGGCCCGGTACCGGGAAATAACCTTTTTTGCGATCAATGACTTCTGACGGGATCACCAGACGCGCGGCTTCTTTGAGCACTTGCTTGCCGCCGTCGGGCAATTTGAAGCGGCCGGGAACGCGGGCAGACAGCTCGACCAGTCGATAGTCCAGAAACGGGGTGCGCGCCTCGAGGCCCCAAGCCATGGTCATGTTGTCGACGCGCTTGACCGGGTCATCCACCAGCATGACGGTGCTGTCCAGTCGCAGGGCTTTGTCCACTGCGGCATCAGCGCCCGGCATCGCGAAGTGCTCGCGCACGAAATCACCGGCTGCGTCATTCGCCGTCAGCCACTTCGGCGTAACGGTTTCGGCGTATTCGGCGTAGCTGCGGTCGAAGAACGCATCGCGATAGGCCCCATAGGGGTCGCTGGTGCCGTCCACTTGCGGGTACCAGTGGTAACCGGCGAACAACTCGTCCGCGCCCTGACCGCTCTGGACCACTTTGCAATGCTTGGCGACTTCGCGGGACAGCAGATAAAACGCGATGCAGTCGTGGCTGACCATCGGCTCGCTCATCGCACGGAACGCGGCGGGCAGTTGCTCGATGATCTCGCTTTCCTTGATGCGCAACTGATGATGGTTGGTGCCGTAGTGTTTGGCGATGAGGTCCGAATACTGAAACTCATCGCCGCGTTCGCCGCCGGCATCCTGGAAGCCGATGGAGAAGGTCGACAGATCCTTCACGCCCACTTCGCGGAGCAAACCGACCAGCATGCTCGAGTCAACGCCACCGGACAGCAGCACGCCGACGTCCACCGCAGCACGCTGACGGATGGCAACGGCTTCGCGCGTGCTGTCGAGCACACGGTCGCGCCAGTCTTCAAGGGTCAGATTCGCTTCGTCGGCGTGCGGGCCATAGGGCAGCGTCCACCAGACTTTCTGCTCAATCTTGCCTTCGGCACTGACGCGCATCCACGACGCCGGCGGCAGTTTTTCAACCCCCGCCAGCAGGGTGCGCGGTGCAGGCACTACGGCGTGGAAGTTCAGGTAATGGTTGAGTGCGATCGGGTCGAGCATCGGGCTGATGTCGCCGCCTTTCAGCAGAGCCGGCAGGGCAGAAGCAAAACGCAGGCGCTTGTCGGTGCGCGACAGATACAGCGGCTTTACACCAAGACGGTCGCGGGCGATGAACAGGCTACGGTTGTCGCGCTCCCAGATGGCGAACGCGAACATGCCGTTGAGCTTGGGCAGCATGTCGGCGCCCCAGGCGTGATAGCCCTTGAGCAGCACTTCGGTGTCGCCGCCGGAATGGAACTGATAGCCGAGGCCTTCGAGTTCGGCACGCAGTTCCGGGAAGTTGTAGATGGCGCCGTTGAAGGCCAGGGACAGGCCCAGGTGACTGTCGATCATCGGCTGCGCCGATCCGTCCGACAGGTCCATGATTTTCAAGCGACGATGGCCGAGGGCAACCGGCCCCTGGCTGTGAAATCCCCACGCATCCGGGCCGCGAGCCGCGAGATGATGGGTGATACGTTCTACTGCGGCGAGATCCGCAGGTTGATTGTCAAAGCGTAGTTCGCCAGCTAATCCGCACATCTGTCCTAAACCCTTTATGTTTTCGGCGTGTTTGGCGTTACTGGGATTGCGCGGCGATGAAGGCCGGGTTCACACCGGGCATCAGGCACGTGGTTGCGTACGTATGGCGCGTTTCGTACATCCTGCGCTGTCAAATCCCAAGCTTGCGCAATGCACTCAGCCAGTAACGTTTGGGCCCTGTCCCGGCGTGGATATACAGCCCTGACCTGAGCCCACTTCCTTATGGCGCAGACACATCATCAGGGCGCGCTGCCGTCAGCGGCCTAGCTTTATCGAGTACCGGCAGGCGTGGATCGTTCAATAAAAACATTGCAGGCGAGGGAGGTGTGCCCGGGTTTTCAATCACTGACGACGTTTTTCGTGGGGTGTCGACTCGCTCATAGGTCCAAGAAGCGTCCCCACGTCATGTCTTGGGAGCGCATACCTCGCCCGAGTCAACGCGAGCGGTTGGCGATCCGTAAAGCAGCGCTTTTGATGTACTGCACCGAGTTGGCAAGGTTACCGGCGTGACTTTCGAGGAGCATGAGGTCCTCTTGTCGACACACAACTCTCTGAGCCTTCAGGTAGATGGCATGACCTTCGAGAAATTGCGACAGAGAGTCAAAGTAAGCCGCCGAATCTTCGAGATCCAGCTGCATATCTTTCAAGCTTAATGTAGGCATTGAGGCTCCAGACGCTATTGAAGCAGGCGTCCTGGCCTGACGGGGTTGGGGTATCGGGTTCACTGTCCGATTCTTTGTTTATCGGCAGCGACCAAGAAACTTTAGAGGCTTATCAGGGTCTATCGCGGCGGCGTGTCAGTAGCCCGTCATCTCCAGATACCCCACGCCCTCGTGGCTGCCGCTTATGGTCACCGGTCCCTCCCAGTAGGGAATTTGCAAGTTCATCCACGCCTGTGGGTTGAGCGCTTCGACGGCGATGTCCACGGCCTTGGACGGGATTTTCACCGACCAGCGTGTGGGCATGTCGCGGCCTTCAACGTCAGTGGTGTCTTCGGGTGCCAGCGCTATGTCTGCCGCCGCCAGTTGTTCGGTGCTGCCGTCGGCGTTGATCCACGTCCCGGTCAGGTAGGGTTCGCCGTCCTTTTGCCGCATGCGGTAGAGCATGACTTCGGCACCATCCCCCAGGTGCAGCGAGAACCAGTCCCAGCCCGTTTGATTATCGGTGAGCGGCTGACTGCTCCACTCCCGATCCAGCCATGCAGGCCCGGACACCTGGTAGGTTTTGCCGTCGATCTCGATGCTGCCATCCGCCTGAAAGAACGGCTGGCTGTAGTAGTACGACGCTTGCCCCTGCTCGGACTTCTGGCTAAAGCCCTGTTTGCCTTGCAGCACCAAAGGCTTGGTGTCTTTCAGGCGCAGGCGGTAGTTGAACTGTGGCCCGCTGGCCTGCAGCTGCATATCCGCCAGCGGGTCATCGCTGGCGGACTGGCTGGTGAAGGACCAGTCGTCGATCCAGGCCGCGAACGGCGCCAATGTCACGCCGGCCTGCTGCACGCCGCCACGGGCATAGCGTTCCGCTGCGAAGTGCTCGTCCTGGGAGGTCACCGCCGCGTGTCCCATCCACAGGTTGCGGTTGCTCCATCCAGCCCCATCGCCCTGCAGACCTTTTGCGCGGGGCAGGGCGTTGCGAAACAGCGTCCATTGCACGCCGAACGACTGGCCGTCGGCATCCTTCAGATTGGCGGTGACGTACCACCACTCGATGCGGAAATCAGCGTGGGGGCCGTGATCGTCGGGAAACTCGAACCGCTTGCCCGGCGTTACCCGTGCGTAACTTGAGGCGTCGTCGGCAAGGCCGGCGAAGCCTTTTTCTTCTTCGGGTTTGTCGTCGCAGCCGCTCAGCAGCAGACCGAGCATCAGCAGGGCGACGATCTGCAGGCGAACGGTGATCAGGGGCAGGGCTTTAACCTTCATTGGCGAAAGTCCTCAGCAAATCAGCGGGGCGGGTGCGGTACAGGCGGTAGAGCGGCCAGGCCGACGCCAGCAGTGTGGCGAGCATTGCCAGCAGCGTCAGGCGCACCAGCTGCATGGGGAACACTTGCAGTGGCAGGCGCCAACCGAACGCTTGCACGTTGATCACGGCGTCCAGGCACCAGGCCAGCAACAGCCCCAGCGGAATTGCCAGCACCAGTGTCAGCACCGCCAGAAGCCAGGTCTGCGCCAGATTAAGCAGCATCAATTGCTGCCGCGTCACACCCAGCGCCCATAACGGCGCCAGTTGCGCGAGGCGGCTTTGGCTCTGGGTCAGCAGACTGATGAACAAGGCGACTCCGGCCACCATCAACGTCAGGCTGTTCAACGCAGCCGTGGCGGCGAAGGTGCGTTCGAAGACTTGTTGCGACCAGGCCTTGAGCTGGATCTGATCGACGATGCGGTTGTCGTCGATGGTGAATTTGTTGTGCAGCACCCGCAGCAGTTGCGGGATGGCGCGGGGATCGATGCGCAGATTGAAGCGGTTGGGTGTCAGCTGCGGCCAATGCTTGAGAAGGTGCTCGGCGTTCACCAGCACGTGGCCCTTGGGATTGCCGTAATCGGCATAAATGCCAACGACGCGCAGCGGCCACGGCCCGTCGGGCGCGGGCAGTTTTACTTCATCGCCAACGCTGACGTCCAGGCGGCGGGCCAGTTGTTCGCTGAGCATCAGCGTGTCTTCCTGCGCCAGTTGCTTCCAGGCATCACCGCTTGCCGACTCCAGCAGCGGCCAGTGCTGGCGGTAGTGCGGATGATCGATCACCCCATACAGCTCGGCCGGCCAGCCCTTCAGTTGCAACGAAACCTGCCAGTTGGGCAGCACGGCGGACGTCAGCGGTTGCTGGCTCAGCCATTGCTGCAGCGGCGCGGCTTGCGCCGGGTTCTGCGGATTGATGTACAGCTCGGCGCCGAGGCGTTGTTCCAGCCAGTGGGTGAACGTCTGGCGGAAGCCAGACGTCATGCTGCCCGCGCCGATGTTTGCTGCCATTGCCAGCAGCAAGGCCATCAGCGCCAGGCTCAAGGCCGGTAGTTGCTGTCGGCAGTCAGCGAGAAACCACTGACCCAGCACCGAACGGCTCCTGCCCAGCAGTGCGTCGAGCAGCAGATTAAGCAGCACCGGCAGCCCCAGCGCCGCGCTCAACAACAGGCTCGCCATCAGCACGAAGCCCAGTGCCAGGCTGTCGCCAAACAGCGCGGCCGATACGGCAATCAACGCCGATATTCCGGCCACCCAGCCCTGGCGTCGCAGCCATTTGGAATGGGTTTCATGCCACGCCTGGGCATTCGCCAGCGCCAGCAAAGGCAGGCGCGCGGCACGCAGCAGGCTGCTGGCCCCCGCGAGAAATGCGCCGAGCAGACTGACGCCCAGACCGCTCAGCCACCACCAGACGCTAAGGTTCAGGTGGCCGGCGACTTCAGCGCCGTACAGCCCGCGCAGACTCGCCGCCACGTCCGGCAACAGCGCGCTCGCCAGCCAGTAACCGCTGATGACACCCGCTATGCCGCCGAGCAGGGCCAGCACGCCGAGCTCGACCACCAGACTCACCATCAACCCGCTTGCGCTGACCCCGCAGGCGCGCAGGTTGCGCAGCAGCCCGCGACGCTGTTCCAGCGCGAGACCAATGGCGGCATGGACGATGAACAGTCCGACCACGAACGAAAGGAAACCCAGGGCGTCGAGGTTCAGGTGGAAGCTTTCGGTAAGCCTGCCCAGATCGTTGTCTTCGCCACTTTTGCGCAGCACCAGCTCGCCATTCAGCTCGGCCGGCAGGGCGGGGGCGTTATCCGCAAAGTCCTTTGGCAGCACCAGCCGCGAGATCTGATCCGGCTGGTTGAGCAGTTGCTGAGCGAAGCCTATGTCCATGAGCAGTACGCCCGGCGCCATGTCGGTTTTCGCGCGCAATGGCGGCAGTACCTTGCCGGAGTCGGTGACCGGCTGCTGGCCTTCATGGAGACCGAGGGCGGCAAGGGTCTGCGGTGAAATCCAGGTGGTGCCCGGAGGGGTGAAGAAGTCGACGATCTGCGCGGTGTCCAGGGATTGCCCTGCCAGCGCGGTGTTCACCGGCAGCGAGACCGGCTCGATGCCGAGCACGGTCAGACGTTGCTCCGGCGCCTCTTTGAGGGTGACGCGCCCGCGCAGTGCGGGAGAGACCGGCCATCCGGCCCGGCGCAGGGTTACGAACAGGTCCTGGGAAAAGTTGGCGCCGTTGGGCGAGACCAGAATCTTCTGCGGCTCGCCGCCGATCATCTGGCTGGCCTTGGCGTAGCTTTCACGGGCCTGACTGTTCAGCGCCTGCACCCCGGTCAGCAGGCTGGTTGCCAGCCACAGGCCGGTCAGCACGCTGAAAAACTGAACGGGGTGGCGCCGCCAGTGGCTCAGCAGCGCTTTCAAGGTCCAGTAGAAGACAGGCATTTCAGCGTTCGCCTTCGCTGACCAGACGGCCCAGGTGCAGCACGGCCTGACGCTGCAATCGTGCCGCCACCCTCGGGCTGTGGGTGACCATCAACAGGCTGGTGGTGCTGTCGGCCAGAAGGTCCAGCAGCAGTTGCAGTACTTCATCGCTCGTGGCTTCGTCAAGGTTGCCGGTGGGTTCGTCAGCGAGCAGCAGGGCGGGGCGCGAAGCAAGGGCGCGTCCGATCGCAACGCGCTGTTGCTGGCCGCCCGAGAGTTGTTCGGGATAGCGCCTGAGCAGCGCGCCCAGGCCCAGCCGCTCAGTCAGTTCGGCCTGCCATTCAGGCTGGTAGCGCCCGGCCAGACGCGCCTGAAATGCCAGGTTGTCTTCTACCTTCAGACTGCCGATCAGGTTGAACTGCTGGAACACCAGACCGACTTCCGTGCGCCGCCAGTTGGCCAGTTGCGCCTCGTTCATCTGATCCAGACGCTGTCCGGCAATCTCAATGCTGCCCGTGTCCACATTGTCCAGCCCGGCCACCAGATGCAGAAGCGTGCTCTTGCCGCTGCCCGACTCACCCATCAACGCGAGGCTGCCACCCTGATCCAGTTGCAGGTCCGCGCCACGCAAAACGGCCAAAGGGCCCTGGGCCGTGGCATAGCTCTTGAACACACCCTGGACTTGCAGCATCGACACGCACCTGATTGAAGGGATGGGCTGGAGGATAACGGTTTGACCGGAGCCGATGTAGCCGGCGAAGCAGTGGATCTTCGGCAGGACAAAGAAGTTGCGTCGGATAGCGATGACGGGCGCGGGACACCCGATACCGCAGGCTTTGCTATTTCCCGCGAATCAGCCCTCGCAGCGCGAACCGATTGGGATGACAGGCTTCGGCTACGCTTCGCGGCAGGGGCAAGGGTTCGTTATCCAGCCAGGCGGCGATCAGTTCGCCGGACAGCGGCGCAGTGATAAGGCCGCGTGAACCGTGACCGCTGTTGACATACAAACCGTCCAGCCATGGGCATTCGGTATCCGGCGTCTGGCGCGCGTCCTTGCGCAGCACGGCGTACGTCTCAAGGAATGCCGCCCGGTCCGCCAGTGGCCCGACGATGGGCAGGTAATCCGGGCTGGTGCAGCGAAATGCGGCGCGACCTTGCAGGTCCTCGGCGGGCAAACCATTGGCGTTCAGCCGCTCGGTCAGGTCCTCGGAGATTTCCCGCAGCAGCTCGAGATTGCCGAGATGTTCGGCCGTACTCGGCGTCAGGTCATCGCTGTTGAAGGCGAAGCTTGCGCCCAGCGTGTGTTCGTCGCCGCGTGCGGGCGCCACGTAACCCTCGGCGCAGACGACAGTCTTCAAGGCCTGGCTGTCGGGCGTGGCAGCCAGTCGGGTGATTTGCCCCCGAATACGCTTGAGTGGAAGGTCAGCGCTGGCCGGGAAGCGTTTGATCTCGGCTGCGCCCGCCAACACGACGACTGGAGCAGAAGCCAGCAGACGCTCGCCATCCCACGCTTGCCACAGCGGCCCGTCCCGCCGCAGCTTGATCGCATCGTTGTGAGTCAGCAGCTTGATGTTGCTTGCGCTGGCCTGATCACGACACAACGCCGGTGGGTGGACCCAGCCGCCTTGTGGGTAAAACAAGCCGCCGCTCTTCAACACGATACCGGCCCGCGACTCGGCGTCAGCCCGGTCCAGTACATGCAGCAGATCGTCGGGGAACGCCTCAGCCAGTTGCGCCTGACGCGCCTGCTCTTTGTCGTCGAAGGCCAGTTGGAGCACGCCGCAATCGTCCCAGTCGATGCCCCGTTGCAGGCGCTCCAGCAAGCGTCGGGTGTGACCGAACCCGCTCAGGATCAGCTGCGACAACGCGGTGCCATGGGCCGACAGTTTCAGGTAAAGCACGCCTTGTGGATTGCCCGATGCTTCTTGCGCCAGATCACCATGGCGCTCCAGAAGACTGACGTGCCAACCGCGCGCCGCCAGGCTCGCCGCCGTGGCGCACCCGGCCAGCCCTGCGCCAATCACCAATGCTGTGCGAGGGGTGTCTGGTGAACGGGGCAGTAGACGTGGCAGGGAACTGGGCCGGGCAAACCAGGGCTTGGCGCGCGGAGGCGTTGGCACGTCTTCAGGCCATGCGATGAAGCGGCCTTTGAGTACCTCCCACTTATGCCCGATGCCCGGCACGCGCTTCATTTTGAAACCGGCTGCGTTCAGTGCCCGGCGCACCCAGCCGGTGCTGGTAAAAGTGCCGATGGTCGAGCCCGGTGCCGCCAGCCGTGCCAGCTCGGCGAATAGCTCGGGTGTCCACATTTCCGGGTTTTTCGCGGGCGCGAAACCGTCGAGAAACCAGGCGTCGATCTGTCCGTCGAGTTGCGGCAGCATGTCCAGCGCGTCACCGATCAGCAAGGTCAGCGTGACGCGCCCGCCATCGAACACCAACCGCTGAAAGCCCTGATGCACCGCCACGTACCGGCCCAGCAATTGATCCGCCAGCACCTTGAGCTCGGGCCACAAATTCAGCGCGCGCTCCAGATCAGCACGGCTCAGCGGGTATTTTTCGACGCTGACGAAATGCAGCCGTGCATCTGCGACTGCGTTGGCGTGGAACAGCTGCCAGGCGCACAGGAAATTCAGCCCGGTGCCAAAGCCGGTCTCACCGATTACCAGCCGCCCGCCCGCCGGCAAAGCGGCAAAGCGTTCGGGCAGCTCGTTCTGGGTCAGGAACACATGGCGGGTTTCATCCAGGCCCGACTGGGTCGAGAAATAGACGTCGGAGAACACCCGCGAATGCGGATTGCCGTGTTCGTCCCAGTCAATCTGGGCGTTGGCGATCTGGGTGTGGTCAGTGGTGATCATGTTCGGCTCGGGGCGGGCAAGGTGGCGATGTTACTCCAGCGTCCGGTGGGCGGTGCACTACATATGTATGCCACTTTGCGGGCGCGTTCCTGTTTATCTATGCGCCTTTGATCACACGCAGAAACAAGGACGTCACATGAACACCGCCAGTCTGGCTCTCACTGCTTCATTCATTCGGAACACGCTGCCGGAATGGTTTATCCAGGCGACGCCGGCGATGCGCGACGCGCTGCGCCGGGACATGACCTTCGCGCAAGCCGCCCGCGAACACCTCAATCAGGTTCTCCTGCGCATTCAGGACCTGCCGTCGTTTGCGCGGCCGTTGCTGACTCAGGCCCTCGACACCGAATTCGGTCCGGGTCTGGATGTCGACCGTGACCACTTCTTTCACGCCAGATTCCAGCGTGACTGGCTGACAGGTCGCGCTTCGCCTCAGGGTTCCAGCACGCGTCCGCTGCTGGCCGCTGCGCTGCAGAATTTCGAAGAGGTCGAAGCGACGGACGCTGATCGCGAAAGCACCTCGGCTATCATTGGCGGCGCGTCGGATGCGCTGGCGGGGACGGAAAACGTTCATCCCTTGGGTGTCAGCCCCGGTCGCTTCATCGAGCTGTGCCGCCGGCTTGATCTGGGCGGCCAGTATCAGCGGCACCTGCACCATGTACTGCACCCCGTCGCGAGGCCGGACGTGCCAGATAGCCTGGACAGCGATGACATCAAGGCGCGCATGATCGAGCACGCCCGTCTGGCCTTGCGGGTCGATTCCCACATCGCACGCCTCAAGGGCGCCATTGATGAGGCCCAGTACCAGATGCTGCTTCAAGTCAATGCCTACGGGCCTGCGGATCAGGTGTCTAGCCTGCAACTGCTGGGCTGCCGGTTGCGCGACGCGTTGTTGTTCAAAGCCGCCGGTCAGACGCGTTGCGTGGTTTACCTGCCAGGCGAGCCTGATGGTGCGATTCAGTCCTATGCATCCCTGGAAGATTTCACACAGGCACTGAGGACCAAACTGCGTTCCGAGGTGTATCAGCGCTACTTTGATCGTTTTATTCCCCAGCGCAGCAAGTCGGCTTTCTTCAAGCGTCTGCACGAACGACTGGCGCCCCATGTCCTGCACAGCGTCGCCCGTGGCAACGGTTTTCACCGACAGCTGATCAGCGTTTCGGAGGTGGATCAGACTGCTTTTATCGATCTGGAAGCCATCGAGGTGGGCGGCGCATTGGGTGATGTTTTCTACCTGTATCAGATGCTGCGACTGAAGGACGACGCTCGCTTACTCGCGGTCCCTACCGATGACGAGGACCAGAAAACCCGGGAGCAACGCCTCGCTGAATGGCTGGACTACGGCATGGACGCGCTGAATGTTGCCGCGCTGTTCGTTCCCGGTCTGGGTGAAGTCATGATGGTGGTCGCGGGTGCGCAGTTGCTCGACGAGACCTTCGAAGGCATTGAAGCGTGGCGCCATGGCGATATGGATGAGGCGTTGGATCACTTGGGGAGTGTCGCGCAAAACCTGGCATTCATAGGCGCGCTGGGTGCCGCGGGCGCGGCGACGGGCGCAATGGCCGCAGAATCCGCTGGGTCGCAGCCTCCGTCGTTCATCAAACGCAGCCTTCCGGCCCGGGACGCTGCAGGTCGTCTGCGCCTGACTGACGTAGGCACGGCCCTGCGCCGTCTGCACCCCGAACTCGCAGACATCGACGAACCATCCGTCAGCCGGATAATGGCAGTGAGCGGCGTCGACGAAGAGTGTCTGGCCGCATTGCACATCAGTCAGCAACCCGCGCCCGCAGCGCTGATCGACACTGCCAAGCGGTTTCGGCTCAGTCAGCAGGCGGCCGACTCTGCCCAGGCCCTGGACGCGGCATACCTCGCCAGCGAGCAGTCGAACGACCCGCTGATTGCACTGCTGAGACGCGATTTCCCGTCGCTCACCCTGGCTTCCAGCCAGGCTCTGATCGCTGAGGCCGGTGCCGAGCAGCGGCTGGCCATGCTGGACACCCGGCGCATCCCGCTGGAAATGGCCGGAAAGGTACGCGGGCATTTGCGTCAGACCCGCATGAGCCGCGCGCTGGAAGGCTTTTTCCTGACCCCCAGCACCGCCAATGACGATCTTCAGCGCCTGACGTTGCGCAGCCTCGCGACGTTCCCGGGATGGCCCGCCGACGTGCGCATTGAGATACGAAGCGGCGACGCTACCGGCGCGTTACTTGACAGCATCGGCGCCGAGAATGCCACCCGGCAACGTGTGTTGATCAAGGGCGAAAAAGGCTTTCAGGTAGAGGCCGCTGAGGCATCGGGGGGAAAAGGCAGTCTGTTTTCCGCGCTGTTGCGCGCGCTGCCCGAGAGCAGTCGCCAGGCGATGGGGCTCAACGACCCGCAGACCGGCGTGCGCGCTTTCAAGCGCCGTGTCTTCAACTGGGTTCGGTCGCAACCGAAATGGGCGGCCGAGCAGTTGGGGCAATGGACGTTACCCACCGAGTTCAGGCCGCCGCAGCGTTTACTGGACGGGCGCATCGGTTATCCACTCAGCGGACGCGGGTTGCCTGTGGCCGAAGGTGCGATTCAACAGCAATTGCTCCAGGCAATGACGCACCTCTATCCGGAGAGTGTCGAGCTGGCGGATCAGCTGCGGGCCATGGCTCGGCGCGGGCGATCACTGGAGCAATTGCTGGCCGCGACGCACGCCCGTGCGTCCGCCTATGACCACCTGCACATGAGCCTGATCGCCTGGGCGGAGGCCGACGATATCAGCGTGCTGCTCAATGACGGTGAACGGCTGGCGCGGCGCCGGGTGGCCAACGTGCTGGGTCGGGCGTGGCGTTACAGCCATGGGGATGCTCCCCGGGGGTCGCGCTGGCTGACGCTGGAGCACCTGGTCATTCCGGAATTGCCGCCGTTGCATAGTTTCTATGCCGACATCACGCAGATCGAGCTCAATAACGTTCAGTTTGATACTTCCGGGGCAAATGCGTTTCTGGCCAACTTTCCGAACGTCACTCACCTGAACGTGCGCGGCAGTTTGGCCGCGCTGCCGGACGGATTGTCTCAGCTGCACTCCCTGCAGCACCTGTCGCTGGAAAATTTGTCGTGGACGCTGGAGCAGCCCGCCATGAACACGTTGATGGATATACCTGCGCTGGACTCGCTGAGCCTGGCTGGCAGCCGTCTGGGCGACTTCACCGACACCAGCCGCCTGCGCCTCTCGACCCTGTGGATCAACAACACGGGCCTCACTCAATGGCCGGAATGGACCCATACGCTGGGGCTGGGCGAGCTGGACATCAGTGACAACCACATTACCGAGGTCGCCGCCGAAGTCATCGAGAACCCGCAGGACCATGGCCGCCATACAGTGATCTACGCCTACAACAACCCGTTTACCCACCAGTCGCTCGAGGATTACTGGCGCAACGACACCGGCTACGGTCATCGCTACCAGCTCGACTACGATTTTCCCGAAGACATTCGCGAGATCCACGTCGAAGGCGCGCCGATGGACACAGAGTCCGAGGTATCGGATGACGAAGGCGAGTCTCATGGCCACCGCGCCGGTGCAAGCGCCGGTGCTGCCAGACCCTCCGCTCAGGTGTGGTTGCGCCCGGGTGAGGATGTGCTGAATCAGCGGTTGCTCGCGGCGTGGACTCAGGTTGAACACGCCGCCGACGCGCCTCATCTGCTGGTGCTGTTGCAGCGGCTGAGAGAAACCCCGGATTTCCGCCAGTTCCACGCCGAGCTTGCCAGTGAGGTGCTCACCGTTCTGGAAACGGCCGCGCAGGATGCGGTGTTGCGCGGGCAGATCGAGGTCATGGCCAACGACCGTCTGTTTGGCGCCAACCAGACCTGTCAGGACGGGGCACGGCTGATCTTCAGTGATATTCAAGTGGCGGTATACAGCCATGGATCGCTGCGGGATGTCGCAGAAAGTCAGCGCACGGACGCGTTGCTGGGGGTGATTCGTCAGCTCTTTCGCCTCAACGAAGTGCAGGCGATCGCGGATGCGGAGATTGCCCGGCGCGAAAGTCTGGGGATGGCGCTGGATCATGCCGAGGTGCGACTGGCGTACCGGGTCGGACTGGCGGACGACCTCGGGCTGCCCGGTCAGCCTTACCGGATGGTCTGGGCGCGCCTAGCAGCGGTTGACCGTGGTGCGTTGCTGGAGGCTCGGGGTCGTGTGCTGGAAGCAGAGCGTGGCCCGGCTTTTCTGCAGTTTGCCGTCGACAATCAACAGTGGAACGCGCGACTGCGATCCGGCCACGAGTCAGCCCTCGCGTCGGCCACCGCGTCAGTGCGCGCGCGCATGGCAGCGCTGGAAGAACATCCGCCAGCTGATCCCGACGAGTACCACCGACAAGGTCTGGCACTCATCGCCGAGCGCGATGGGGCTGAAGCACTGATGCTCAGACAGTTGACGGATCTGTACCGCGCGGGCTGGTAATTGGCTGAACGAGGTGGCGCCGCCGCGGTGCCGCCTCGCTTCTCCTGCAACCGAATGTTTCCCGCAGCAGTGATCCATCGCAGCGGTTGGCGGTCATAACCTGCATCGGCGCTGCCTGCCGCCTGCTAGTCTTGACCGATCCTGAAGGGAGCCTTGAATGTTCGAATCCGCTGAAATCGGCCACACCATCGACGACGAAACCTACGACGCTGAAGTCCCGGCCCTGCGCGAAGCGCTGCTGGAGGCTCAGTACGAACTGCATGAGCAAGGCAAGCGCCAGATCATCGTATTGATCAATGGCATCGAAGGCGCCGGCAAGGGCGAGACCGTCAAGTTGCTCAACGACTGGATGGACCCGCGCTACATCGAAGTGCGCACCTTCGATCAACAAACTGATGAAGAACTGGCCCATCCACCGGTCTGGCGCTACTGGCGCCAGTTGCCGCCGAAGGGCCGGATCGGCGTGTTTTTCGGGAACTGGTACAGCCAGATGATCCAGGGCCGGGTGCACAAGCAGTTCAAGGACCCGGTGCTGGATCAGGCCATCAACGGTGCCGAGCGACTGGAAAAGATGCTGGTCGACGAAGGCGCTGTAATTTTCAAATTCTGGTTTCATCTGTCCAAGCGGCAGATGAAGCTGCGCCTCAAAACCCTCAAGGATGACCCGCTGCACAGTTGGCGCATCAGCCCGCTGGACTGGCAGCAGTCGAAGACCTACGACCGCTTCGTGCGTTTTGGCGAGCGCGTGCTGCGCCGAACCAGTCGCGACTATGCGCCTTGGCACGTCATCGAAGGCGTCGACCCGAACTACCGCAGCCTGACCGTCGGCCGGTTGCTGCTCGAAGGTTTGCAAAACGCCCTGAAGACGCCTGAAGGGGCAACCCATCTTGTCGGACTCGGCCCTTTGCCCAACAACAGCAATGAGCTGAGCCTGCTCGACAACCTCGACATGACCCTGGCGCTGGAAAAAGACGATTACGACGAGCAACTGATCACCGAGCAGGCGCGGCTTTCGGGGCTCATGCGCGACAAACGCATGCGCCGTCACTCATTGGTGGCGGTGTTCGAGGGCAACGATGCAGCGGGCAAGGGCGGCGCGATCAAACGTGTCGCCGGCGCGCTCGATCCAAGGCAGTACCACATCGTGCCGATCGCCGCGCCCAGTCAGGATGAACTGGCTCAGCCTTACCTGTGGCGGTTCTGGCGGCAGATTCCGGCGCGGGGAAAATTCACCGTGTTCGATCGATCATGGTATGGACGGGTGCTGGTCGAGCGGGTCGAAGGCTTCTGCTCCGAGGCTGACTGGTTAAGGGCCTACAGCGAGATCAACGACTTCGAAGAGCAGCTCACCGACTTCGGGGTTGTAGTGGTGAAATTCTGGCTGGCGATCGACGACAAAACCCAGTTGGAGCGTTTTCAGGCGAGGGAGAAGGTGCCGTTCAAACGCCACAAAATCACCGAGGATGACTGGCGTAACCGCAGCAAGTGGCCGCTGTATCGGGAGGCAGTGAGTGACATGGTGGATCGCACCAGCACTGAAATCGCACCGTGGACGCTGGTCGAGGCCAACGACAAACGCTGGGCGCGGGTCAAGGTACTGCGCACGATCAACGAAGCGATCGAGGCGGCATTCAAGAAGAGTGACAAGAAACACAAGTAGCGGGGAAGGGGGCGTACGAGCCGGCGTCGGCTCGTACGTTTCTCCTGCGCTAACGCCGAGACTTGATGGTCGGGCTTAGTGATGGCGCGGCTTGAGGATAGCCGGCTTTTCATCCGGGGCTTGCAGCAGCAGGTACAGCGCGGTTAGCGCTTCCGGGATCTGCACGATCATGTCGTCCATCAGGTTGGCGTCAGCGGCGATGTCGGCGAACTCTGGCTGTTCATCGAACAGACCGGAGCCGACCATGATCGGCAGCAGCATCTCGCTGACTTCCTCTTCGTCGTTCTCGAACCAGGCCGACTCGCGCAGGAACACGCCTTCCATAAAACCGATGCACCAGCCACGCAGCTCGGAGTCATCGGGGTCATCGCCCAGGTCCAGATCGCACGGCAATTCGAACTCCTCGTCCGATGCCAGCTGGCGAGCGATGTGCGCCTTGAGCTGGATCAGGGTGGATTCGATTTCCTCGTGTTGCGCCTCGTCGGCGTAGTGCGGAGGCTCGGCGAACAGTGCGTCGATCCACTCGCGATCAGGAACGGTTTCGGCGCAAATGGACAGCGCGGTGAGATAGCCGTGGGCGGCTACGTAGTCCAGCGCTTCGTCATGCAGCTCATCGGCATCGAGGAAGGCTTGCAGGCGGTGTAATTGCTCAGCGAAGGACATTGACAGACTACCTTGGGAATAAACGATGCTGAATTCTAGGCCCTGAGGGCGCCCGGCGCCAGCGGCGAGGCCACTGGAATCGGTATTCCGGTAAATTTCGACCGCCGGTGTCACCGCGGTCCAATCTGTCGGAGCGCTCCGGTATACTGCCGCGCTTTGCGATTTCCACAGCGATTCTCAACCGCTGTTGCGGCACCATCCGGGGTATTTATGCTCGACCAGGCTCAACGCGTACTTAAAGACATCTTCGGCTACGACAGCTTCCGTGGTCGCCAGGGTGCCATTATCGAGCGCGTGGCCAGTGGCGGTGATGCACTGGTGCTGATGCCCACCGGCGGCGGCAAATCCCTGTGTTTCCAGGTGCCGGGCCTGTTGCGCGACGGCCTTGCGGTCGTGGTTTCGCCGCTCATCGCGCTGATGGACGATCAGGTGGCAACGCTGGAAGAACTCGGTGTTTCAGCCGCCGCACTGAACTCCACGCTCAGCGCCGAGCAGCAGCGCGACCTCGCTAACCGCATTCGTCTGGGCGAAATCAAGATGCTGTATCTGGCACCGGAACGTCTGGTCCAGCCGCGCATGCTGTCGTTTTTGCAAAACCTCAAGATCGCCCTGTTCGCCATCGACGAAGCCCACTGTGTGTCGCAATGGGGTCATGATTTCCGTCCTGAATACCTGCAGCTGGGCCAACTGGCCGAGCTGTTTCCGGACGTGCCGCGTATCGCCCTGACCGCCACGGCCGACAAGCGCACCCGTGAAGAGATCGTCGAGCGTCTGCACCTGCAGAACGCCGAGCGCTTTTTGTCGAGCTTCGACCGCCCGAATATTTTTTACCGCATCGTGCCCAAGGAACAGCCACGCAAGCAGTTGCTGGCATTTCTGTCCGAGCGGCGCAGCGACGCCGGCATCGTTTATTGCCTGTCGCGCAAGAAGGTCGAAGAGACTGCGGCGTTCCTCAGCGACAACGGTTACCCGGCGCTGCCGTACCACGCCGGCTTGCCCATCGAGACCCGCTCCGGCAATCAACGGCGCTTCCTTAATGAGGAAGGCCTGATCATGGTCGCCACGATCGCGTTCGGCATGGGCATCGACAAGCCCAACGTGCGCTTCGTGGCGCACATGGATCTGCCCAAATCGCTGGAAGCCTATTACCAGGAGACTGGCCGGGCAGGGCGGGACGGCCTGCCGGCCGATGCGTGGATGGCGTACGGTCTGCAAGACGTTTTAATGCTCAAGCAGATGCTGCAGAACTCCGAAGGCGACGAGCGTCACAAGCGCGTCGAGCAGCACAAGCTCGACGCCATGCTGGCGCTGTGTGAAGAAACCCGCTGCCGGCGTCAGTCGCTGCTCGCCTACTTCGACGAAATCATGCCCAACCCTTGCGGGCATTGTGACAACTGCGTCGACGGCGTGCAGACCTGGGACGCCACCGAACCCGCGAGACAGGCGCTTTCAGCGATCTATCGAACCGGCCAGCGCTACGGCGTCGGCCATCTGGTCGACGTGTTGCTGGGCAAGGAAAACGACAAGGTTCAAAGCTTCGGTCATCAGAAGCTGGCGGTGTTCGGTGTCGGCAAGAGCCGCAGCGAAGGCGAATGGCGTTCATTGTTCCGACAGCTGGTGGCGCGTGGTTTGGCCGACATTGACCTGGAAGGCTACGGCGGCTTGCGCCTGAGTGACACCTGCCGGCCGCTGTTGCGTGGCGAAGTCACTTTGCAGCTGCGTCGTGACCTGAAACCGCAGACCACCGCGAAAGCCTCCGGCAGCCCGGCGAGCCAACTGGTGCGCGGCGAAGAGCGCGAACAGTGGGAAGCGCTGCGTGCCTTGCGGCGCAAGCTGGCGGAAGAACATGGCGTGCCGCCTTACGTCATCTTCCCGGATTCAACCCTGCTCGAGATGCTGCGCAGCCAGCCGGGGTCCATGGCCGACATGGGCCGGGTCAGCGGTGTGGGCGCTCGCAAGCTGGAGCGTTATGGTGAGGCGTTCCTTGAAGTGCTCGGCGGTGCTTCACCGGCGCCGCGTGTGGTCGCCGATGTGCGGCATGAGCTCATCAGCCTCGCCCGCGCCGGCATGACGCCGATGCAGATCGCCGGTCAACTGCAATGCTCGGAGAAAAACGTCTACACGATGCTCGCTGAAGCCATTGGCAAACAGCAGCTTTCCCTGGATCAGGCGCTGGATTTGCCCGAGGACCTGATGACCGAGATTCAGGATGCGTTTCTCGACGGCGAAGGCGAGCTGCCCCCCGTTGCCGCCATTGCCGAACTGTTCACCGGGCGCGTACCCGAGGGCGTGCTGTATTGCGTGCGGGCGGCGTTGCAGTCGGAGTTTGAGGTCTGACCCGTCGCAACCTCGACAGGCAGCACACTCAAATAACCCCAAGCAACCCGAAGGCATACCCGCCGCATCCCGGCACCTCCTCGCCGCTGCGACGAATCACCACGCCCGGGCGCTTGCCTCATCACTGTCTCCATGGTTAGCTGCCTATTAATTAGGATTCGCCTTTAACCATCGAGTTACCTATGCCGTTAACCGAAGAACATCGCTTTGGCATGCAACTGGCCCATATGTCCCGGGGCTGGCGCGCGGAGCTGGATCGCCGGCTGGCTGATCTGGGATTGTCCCAGGCGCGCTGGCTGGTGTTACTGCATCTGGCTCGTTTCAAAACGCCACCCACCCAGCGTGAACTCGCCCAGAGCGTGGGCGTTGAAGGCCCGACCCTGGCCCGGCTGCTGGACAGCCTGGAGAATCAGGGACTGGTGCTTCGGCAGGCGGTGCTCGAAGATCGTCGGGCGAAAAAGATCGTCCTCTGTGACACCGCGCGTCCGCTGATCGAGAAAATCGAAACCATCGCCACCGCCTTGCGCCACGAGTTGTTTGCCGGCATCGACGAAGAAGAATTGCTCATGTGCATGCGCGTTCATTCGAAAATCCTCGCCAATCTCGAAAAATCCTGAAAACCGCGCGAACGCCTGCGACAAATACATTGATGCGGGCGAAACATCCTGTTCTATTTGCACCCATACTGATGCTGCCCGGATGACGTGTCCGGGCATACCGAATGTGCAGGGAAGCCTGCCTCGTCTTCAAAAGGGTTCGCATGCTGAAGAGTTTTCAGGCCGGTAGTCGTCGTGAAGGGGGTGCGCCTCTTCGCGTTCAGTCGGGTCTTCGTTCGGGTTTGCTCGCCATCGGGCTCGCCTCAGCCGCGTTGCTGCACAGCTCCGTGGCGGCTGCGCTGGGTCTGGGCGATATCAGCCTGCATTCTGCGTTGGGGCAACCCTTTAACGCCGATGTCGAATTGATTGAAGCGGGTGGGATGAGTCCCGAGGAAATCGTCGTCGGGCTCGCGCCGCCCGAAGCCTTTGCCAAGGCTGGCGTGGAGCGCGTGTTCTTTCTCAACGACCTGCGTTTCACTCCGGTGATCCGTGGTAACCGCAGCGTGATTCACATCGAATCCCACAAGGCGGTCACCGAGCCGTATCTGAATTTCCTCGTCAGGCTGGTACGGCCGAACGGCGACCAGCTGCATGAATACACCGTGCTGCTTGATCCGCCGACATCGCCGACCGGGCTCGCCGCGACGCGCAGCCGTACTCAATCGCCAGCGGCCCGCGCGACAAATGATGATTCGCGTCTGCCGGTCGCGCCGCCCCAGGCTCGACAGGGCAAGCACTACACGGTCGTGTCCGGCGACACGCTGGCGGGTATTGCCCGCCAAGTACAGGTGCCGGGCAGCAAGACCTCTTCTGCCGAGTTGATAAGAGGCGTGGTGGCGCTCAATCCGCAAGCGTTTCCCAATGGTGAGCGCAGCCAGTTGAAGGTCGGTCAGAGCCTGTTGCTGCCGGACAACGCCGTTGAACCGAAGACCGCCAATGGGTCTGCTGCAGGCAGCGGCACCTCGGCCGCAGCCTCCGCCCCGACGCCTGCCTCGGCGAAGCAGAACGCCAGCGATCAGTTGTCGGCGGCGGCGCTGGAAAACCAGCAGTTGAACAACACGCTGGACGACCTCAAGCAGCAAGTCCAGACGTCCACCGTCGAAGAGGCCGACAAGGACAAGCAGATCATCGAACTGCAGACCCAACTCGCCGAACTCAAGGCCCAATCGGCCAAGCCTGTGGCGGCGCCAGTTGCTCCCGCCCCCTCGACGGCGGCAACGCCGGCTGCACCCGCTCCGGTAGCCACTCCCGTACAAGCGCCGGTGCCGGTTGCCGCCGAGGATGACTTCCCCTGGACGTCGGTTCTGGCAGCGCTGTTGGTGATATTGCTGCTCCTCGCGCTGGCTTGGTCTGTGCGCCGCAACCGGATCAAAAATCAGCTGGCCCTCGAGCCTGTGCCGGCGGAACCGGTGGTCAGGTCTGCGGCCACGGTCACCCCGGTCTTCGAAGTGCCGGCGGTCACCCCGGCGCGTCCGGCTTCGTCAGCACCTGCCGGCCAACGTCTGGCCGGTGCCGCCACTGACGCCCTGGATGGCGCGAGCATTTACATCGCCTACGGTCGCTTCGCCGAAGCACTGGCCATCCTGCGGGATGCGTTGGGCAAACAGCCCGAGCGCACCGATGTTCGCCTGCGCATTCTCGAACTGCTCGGCGAGCAGGGCGACATCGATGCGTATGACGAAGAAGAACGCGTGCTCCTGAGTCAGGGCGTCGACGCGCAGAAGCTTCAGGATATTCGCAATCGTTACCCGAAACTGAAGCCCGAGCCCGTGGTCCCCGCAGCGCCGTACGCGCCAGTCGCGTCGCCAGCCATGACCTCGGCCGCAGCCTCCGCCGCGGCCCTGGGTGCTGCCGCGGTGCTGGCCAGCCAGACAGCCTCGGCCAGTCAGGCATCAGAAGAGCCGCCGGCGCTCAGCCTGACGGACCCCCCCCAGTTGGACGAAAATGCGGCCGCATCACTGAACCCGGTCGACCCTGCCGACGATTTCCAGCTCAACCTCGACGACCTCTCCATGGACGCCGACTGGGATCTGGTTGATCCGTTCGACAGCACGCCCGCCCCGCGCAAGCCCGCGCCTGTACTCGAAGCCGAACCTGAACTGGACACTTCGTTCTCGTCCGACCTCACGCAGCTGCCCGAGGTGTTCGAGATGCCCGAAGAGCAGTTCCTCAGCGACTTCGCCGAAGAGGAAACGCCGCCGGAAATGGACGTTCAGTTCGAGGCCGGTCCGGCAGTCATTGTGCAGAGCAACAGCGATCTGCTGGACGACGCTTTTCTCGACAGTTTCATGATCGAGGAGGGCGGCTTCGATCTGCTGAGTCTGGACGAAGAGCCGCTGAGCAAGATCAATGAGGCGCAGGTGCTGATCGATGAAGGCAATGTCGACGAGGCCCGTCGGCTGTTGCAGGAAGTGATCGACGGCTCCGATGACGGCCCGCAGCAAACCGCCCGTGATTTGCTGGCAGGGTTGGGCTGACCGATGTCTGCCAAGCCTGAAATCACCATCACCTACTGCACACAGTGCCAATGGCTGTTGCGCGCCGCCTGGCTGGCTCAGGAATTGTTGAGCACCTTCACCGATGATCTCGGCAAAGTGTCATTGATCCCCGGCACCGGCGGTGTATTCCGCATCACCTGCGACGACGTGCAGATCTGGGAGCGCAAGGCCGACGGCGGGTTTCCCGAGGCCAAGGTGCTCAAGCAGCGCGTGCGTGACCAGATCGATCCGGCCCGGGACCTGGGGCACAACGATCGTCACGCCGGCCTGGATACCTGAGCGCGCATCGGGTCTGGGAAAGTGTTAATCGATATGTCGTGTCATCAAAGCTAAACACCGCCGTCATGTTCATATCACCGACCACGTCCACGCTTGGGAAAACCAAAGTGGAGGTGGTCCATGAGCATTGCCGAGAGCGTGAAACCCAGTCGTAAACAACGTGTCCGGACCTTGTGGATCTCTGACGTGCATCTGGGAACCCGCGACTGCCAGGCCGAACACCTCTCCGGATTTCTCAAGCAATACCACGCCGACAAGGTGTACCTGGTGGGCGACATCATCGACGGCTGGAAGATGCGCGGCGGCATGTACTGGCCGCAAGCCCACACCAACGTCATCCGCCGTCTGCTGACCATGAGCAAGCGCGGCACCGAAGTCATTTACGTCACCGGCAACCACGACGAATTCCTGCGCCGCTATTCAAAACTCATTCTAGGCAACATCCAACTGGTCGATGAAGCTGTGCATCTGACCGCCGATGGTCGTCGTCTGCTGGTGATCCACGGTGACCAGTTCGACGTCATTACGCGCTACCACCGCTGGCTGGCGTTTCTTGGCGATTCGGCCTACGAATTCACCCTGACCCTCAACCGCTGGCTCAACCACTGGCGCGCCAAATACGGCTACGGCTATTGGTCACTGTCGGCGTATCTGAAGCACAAGGTCAAGACTGCAGTGAATTTCATCAGCGATTTCGAGGAAGCCATCGCCCATGAGTGCGTCAAGCGCGGTCTGGACGGGGTGGTGTGCGGGCACATTCACCACGCCGAAATCCGTCAGGTGGGCGGCGTGGAATACCTCAACTGCGGCGACTGGGTGGAGTCCTGCACGGCGTTGATCGAGCACTGGGATGGCACGATCGAGCTGTTCCGGTTGGCCGATGCCCACGTCAAAGCCAAAAGCCCGGAAACAGCGCAGCCCGTGGGCGAGACGGTCTGAGCAGGCAGCTTTTACTCAAACAGTGGGGCAGCAAGGCGTCATGCGCGACGCCGACGAGTGCCGGTCAAAACGGTACTTTGCCCCTGAGCATGTCTCCGTACATGACGAAATCACCGAGCAGGCTGTAGAACGGATGCTTGAACGTGGCCGGACGGTTCTTCTCGAAAAAGAAGTGGCCGATCCAGGCGAAGGTGTAGCCCGCCAAGGGCAGTACCCACAACAATGTCCAGTGAGCGCTGAGCACGGCGAATGCCAGAATCAGGATGACCAGACTCGTGCCGATGAAATGCAAGCGTCGGCACGTGCTGTCCCGATGTTCGTGCAGATAATACGGATAGAAGTCTTCGAATCGGTCGAAACGCTTCACTGTTTCCACAAGGCTATGCTCCGGGCAGGGTATTGGTTGAGCTTAGTCCAGCCCCCACTGCCCGCCGCGACATTTCTCGGGGCTACGCAGCTGACGTTGCCCGGCCCGCAGTGTTCTAGTGCCGCCAGAACGCCGGTATGCACAGCACCAGCACCGTGATGATTTCCAGCCGACCGAGCAGCATGCCCAGTGACAGAATCCACTTGGCGGCATCCGGCAGCGTCGAGAAGTTACCCGCCGGCCCGATGGTTTCACCGAGCCCCGGCCCCACGCCTGACACGGTGCTGGCGGCGCCCGTCAGCGCAGTCATCCAGTCCAGCCCCAGCAGCGACAGCATCAGCGCGATCAGGCAGATGGTGAAGGTGAAGAAAAACGAGAAGGTCAGAATCGAACGCACGATCTCGTCGTCCAGCCGGTGACCGTTGTACTTCTGCTTGATCACCGCGCGCGGGTGGATCAGCTGGTGCAGGTTGGCGCGCAGCAGGATGTAGGCGACCTGAAAGCGGAAGATCTTCACGCCGCCCGCCGTTGACCCTGAGCATCCCCCGATGAACCCCAGGTAGAAAAACAGCATCAGCGCGAAGTTGCCCCACAGGCTGTAGTCCCCCAGGGCGAAACCAGTGGTCGTCACCACCGAGGTCACGTTCAGCGCGACATGGCGCAACGCGTCGTACCACGGCAGATCGGTCGTCGCCCAGTACCAGGCGGTCATCACCAGCCACATCACCAGCAGCAGGCCGAGAAAACCCTGCACCTGTTGATCCTTGAGCAGCGCCCCGCGATTGCCCCGCAGCGTCGCCACATAGAGGGTGAACGGCAGGGCGCCGAGGATCATCACCACGATGGCCACCCAATGCACGGCGGGCTGCGGCCATTTCGCCAGTGACTGATCCGAGGTGGAGAACCCTCCGGTCGATATCGCCGACATCGCGTGATTGATGGCGTCGAACAGGCTCATGCCCGCCCACCAGAACGCCAGCGTGCCCAGCACGGTGATGCCCAGGTAAACAAGCACGATGAATTTGGCGACCATGTGCGAACGCGGCATGACTTTTTCGGAACGGTCCGACGACTCGGTCTGAAACAGGCGCATACCGCCGATGCGCAACAGCGGGAGAATCGCCACGGCCATGCCGATGAAGCCGATGCCGCCGAGCCAGTGCAGCAGCGATCGCCAGATCAGGATGCCGGGGGACATGGTGTCCAGGCCGCTGAGCACGGTGGAGCCCGTCGCGGTGATGCCGGACATGCTTTCGAAGAAGGAGTCGGTGTAGCTGATGTGTTGGGTGAGCAGAAACGGCAGCGCCGCGAAGATGCAGACGATGACCCAGCTGCTGACCGTCAGCAGGTACATGTCCCGGGGCCGCAGGTGCACGTGTTCAGGTCGGCCCTGGCCCACCAGCGCCAGCCCGGACACGAAGGTAATCAGGCTCGACCACAGAAACGACGGCATGTCGGCGGTGCGGTGGAAGATCATCAGGGTGATCATCGGCACGACCATGGCGATGGCCAGGGTAATCAGGAAGATGCCGATAATGAAACCGATGATGCGGAGAGTCGGCAACGCCATGCAGTCGCTCTGATCAGGTAGTGAGAGGGCGGCCATTCTACTCGCGAGCCCGTTGGTGTAAACCGAGGCATTTCCGAGAGTGTTGTAAGTAATTGCCCCGGTTAATCGTTATTGAAGTTCAAGACTGCACCGAGGGCACTACAATGGCCCGTCATTTTTCCTGGAGACGACTTAATGGAAGCGCTCGACGTATTGCTTAATCGCGTGTCCGTGCCCCGCTTGATCGAACCCGCCCCGGACGCCGAGCAACGCGAGATCCTCTTCGGCGCAGCCCTGCGCGCGCCTGACCATGGCGTCTTGCGGCCTTATCGATTTCTGACCGTCGAAGGCGACGCACGCAACCGCATGGGCGAACTGCTGGCCCAGGCATTGATCGACAAAGGCGGCGATGTTGAGGCCAAAGCGCTGGACAAGGCCCGTAACGGACCGTTGCGCGCGCCCTTGGTGGTCGTGGTCATCGCCAAGTTGACTGACCACTTCAAAGTGCCGAAAAAGGAACAAGTGATCACCGCAGGGTGCGCTGCCCACGGCATCCTCCTGGCCGCTTATGCGATGGGCATTGGCGCGGTCTGGCGCTCGGGGGATTTGTCCTACTCCCGCCACGTCGCCGAAGGGCTGGGTCTGACAGCCGAAGAAGAAGTCGTCGGCTTTCTGTACCTCGGCACGCCGCAAAATCCGCCGCGTGAACCCGCGAAGCCGGAGGTTGCTGGTTTTGTGAGCGCGTGGGAGGGGTAACAAACTGGTTTCATCCCGCTATAAGCGCCGGCCCCGATCTGTAGGACTGGCTTTAGCCGGGAAGGCATTAAGCGTTACACCGCAAAACTGAGGTGTACAGACAGGCCTCTTCCCGGCTGAAGCCGGTCCTACCAGTCACCGCACCCATTCAGCGGGAGCGGCTGCGAACAGGGAATTAACCGTGCATAGCGGTTAACTCGCGCGGCACGACGATGCTGGCCACGAATCCGCCCTGCGGGTGATTGCCCAGCACCAGCGTTCCGCCGTGCTTCTCGGCGGCGCGTTTGGCAATGGCCAGGCCGAGCCCGTAGCCCGGCGCAGTCTGGTTGGGCGCGCGATAGAACGGCTCGCCCAACTGCGCCAGATGCTCCGGATTGGCACCGGGGCCATGGTCCCGCACGCTGAGCCGCCATTCATCCCCCTCAAGGGTTGCGCTCAACTCGATCGGCTGACCCACCGGATTGAAGCGCAGCGCGTTGCGCAGCAGGTTGTCCAGCGCCCGTTCCAGCACGCTTGGCCAGCCCTGCAACTGCACCCCTGGCTGCACCGACACCGAAACCGTCTGCTCGCCGCCGCCCATCTCCGTCTCGGCCTGCAGATGATGCAAAAGCCCCGACACATCCACCGCCGTGGCGCTGCCCATGTCGGCGTCCAGTCGTGCCAGCGCCAGAATTTCGCTGATCAACTCTTCCAGCCGGTCGCACTCACGGGTCAGGCGCGGCCACAGCTTGTCGCGCTCCACCGGTTCTGCGCGTTCGGCCAGGGCCAGGGCAATCCGCAGCCGGGCCAGGGGAGAGCGCAGTTCATGGGAAACGTCGCGAAGCAGCTGGCGCTGGCTGCTGATCTGACTTTGCAGGCGGGCACCCATGCGGTTGAAGTCGTTCGCCAGCACGCCAAATTCATCACGGCGGTTGGCCAGTCGCGCCAGGCTGTTTTGCTGGTAGGTGGTCTGGCCGAGGTCATGCACCGCGCCGCGCAGACGGCTTAGCGGGCGGGTGATCGACAGCGTCACCATCAGGCTGAACAACGTCAGCACCACCAGCGCGATGCCCAGCGCGCTCAGCGGCCAGACCAGACTGTCGCGGTGCCACGCGTCCAGCTCCGGATGTGGGATCCGGTAAATCAGCAGGTAGGTTTCACCGGTTTTTTCACTGGTGTATTCGGAGGTCAGTCGCCGCCACGGCAGTGGTCGTGTGTCGTCATTCTGCCGCTCTTCAAAAGCCGCCGCGCGGGGCGGGAAGGTGCCGGGAATCACCGCTTCGCCGCTGTCGTTGAGCACCTGAACGTCGATGTGGTATTTGCGCTTGAGGTCTTGCAGATAATCCTGGGCGGATTTCTCGCCTTTGTCCTCGTACAACTCCACCCACTTCTGCGGCAAGTTGTGCAGGCCGGGATGACGGCTGAGAATCCAGGCGTCCTGATTGAGGACATGGCCCATCAGGATCGACAGGCCCGCTACCAACGCGATCGCAAGCCAGAAGCTCGCCAGGATTCTCCAGAACAATGAACGCACGTGCTGCCCTCGACCCGGTGTGTCAAAAAGAAAACCCGACACGCCGGGGAGCGTGTCGGGTTGGGGGAAGTGTAATGCCGCGCCAGCAGGCAGTTACTGGGTTTTTTGCGCTTTCTGCGCTTTCCACGCTTCGAACTCGGCGCGATCCGCACGGCGCTGGGCTTCATCCTTCTGGATCTGGTCGAAGGTCTTCTGTTGCTCCGGCGTCAGCAGGGCGCGGATGCCGGACTGGGTTTTGGCCCGGGCAGCTTCCTGTTCATCCATCATCGCCTTCTGGTCGGCGGGCGACAGCTTGGCCAGGTACTTCTGGGTGATCTCGGAGCGGCCGCGCCACTGATCGCCCATCATCTGGTCGACTTGCTGACGTTGTTCAGGGGTCAGGTTGAGTCTTTCCATCGGGCCGTGGCGATGATGCATGCCAGGGCCTTCAAAGCCAGGACCGCCAGGGCCACCCATAGGGCCAGCTTCCGGAGGCATGGCCATTGCAACGGTAGGCAGGGCTGCGGCGAACATCAAAGCCATCAAAGTCTTGCGCATGGTGAATCTCCTTGTCTCGATTTCGGCTCTGTGCCGGTTGAGGCCAGTTTAGGGAGATCAAGGTCAAGGGAGGTCAGGGGTCGGTAAAGCTTGGGTAAAGGGGGCGCGCTGGCGTGTTGACGTAGTGTGCCTGCTACCGAGTGCGCGCACAGCTGTAAGCGGCAAGCCACAAGCTTCAAGCCACAAGCTTCAAGCCAAAAAGCAGTCCGGCGTCGCTGCCGATGCTGTTGCTTGTGCTGTCGCTGTTGCTTGCAGCTTGCCGCTCCCAACTGCCTCGTCAGAGGCTGTAATAATACCCGCGGCTGCGCAGGGCAACGATGCGCGGGCGGCCGTCGGCGTGGGGGCCGATCTTCTTGCGCAGGTTGCTGACGTGCATATCAAGGCTGCGGTCGTAGAGCGTCAGTTTGCGGCCCAGGGCCAGTTGCGCCAGCTCCTGCTTTTCCAGCGGTTCACCGGGCTGGCCGAGCAAGGCCTCAAGCAGACGCGCTTCGGAGACCGTCAGGGTGAATTCCTGCTCGTCAATCGTGACCACGCCCCGTGCGGGACTGAAGCACAGATCGCCCAGTTCGATTTGCGACGATACCGCCGTCGGATGGCTACGGCGCAGCACCGCGCGCAGACGCGCTGTCAGTTCGCGAGGATCGCAGGGCTTGGCCAGATAATCATCGGCGCCCAGCTCCAGCCCCAGAATGCGGTCCAGCGGTTCGCCGCGCGCCGAGAGCATCAGCACGGGAAGGTCGGGGTGATCGGTGCGCAATTGTTTGAGCACTTCCAGACCGCTGCCGTCGGGGAGCATCACGTCCAGCACCACCGCAGCGGGTGCGGATTCGGCAAGCGCTTTGCGCGCGCTCTGGCCATCGTGGCAGGCACGCACAGCGAACCCTTCCTGACTCAACCAACTGCTCAGGAGCTCACACAGCTCCTGGTCATCATCAATAAGTAACAGCTCGCTCATGACTCACTCATTTAGCCATTGCCGACGACATCGACGCCGGCCGCTGGCAAAGATACCGCACTGGAGGGCCACCCTGGCTGCGTGACCCCTCGTGACAAACCATTATTGTTCGGTCAATACCCACAAGGCATGACCGCCCGTGCCTCTTTGAGCCGCAGTCAAAGCCTTTGGTTCTAGCAACTTATCGGCAGGGCAGTGCGTAGGGTGAACTTCAGAAGGCGGGTGAAGGCGGTCCGGCCCGGTGTACAGAGCCGGGCGCCTGACAGACGTTTCAGGGCAGGACTTGCTTGAACGGTTTGACGATCACGTCAGCGTAGACACCCGCTGCCACATAGGGATCCGCCTCAGCCCAGGCCTGGGCGTCCTTGAGGGACTCGAATTCGGCGACGATCAAGCTGCCGGTAAACCCTGCAGTGCCCGGGTCGATGCTGTCTACCGCAGGCATCGGGCCGGCGAGGACGATGCGCCCTTCGGCCTTCATTGCGTTCAGACGCTCCAGATGCGCAGGGCGTGCGGCCAGGCGTTTTTCCAGCGAGTTGGCGACGTCGGTTGCCACGATTGCGTAGAGCATGTCAGTCCTCTCTTTTTTTGTTTGTAGGCTGGGTTGACGGCTCGGCGTCATGGATGTGGCGAGCCAGGTAGATGCCCTGGCCGACCAGGAACAGCAGGGTCATGCCCAGGCTGCCGAACACCTTGAAGTCGACCCAGAATTCTTGATAGGTAAACGCCACATAGAGATTGGCCGCGCCGCAGAACAGGAAGAACACGATCCAGGCGATGTTCAGTTTGGTCCAGACCGCCTGCGGCAGGGTCAGCGCGTGGCCCATGATGCGTTGAATCAACAGACGATCGCCGATGAAGTGACTGCCGGCGAAGATCAGCGCGAAGACCCAGTTCACCACCGGGGCTTTCCACTTGAGGAAGGTTTCGCTGTGGAACGCCAGGGTCAGGCTACCGAACACGAGGCAGGCAATCAGCGTCAGCCACTGACTTTTTTCCAGTTTGCCCTGACGGACATAGAGGACGCCGTAAACCACGAGGGAACTGGCGATCAGCATCGCGGTGGCGCTGTAAATCCCGCCTACCATGAAGCTGTGGCCAAGGACATCGACGGCTTGCGGGCTGATTTTGTAAACGATGAAGAACAGGATGAGCGGGATGAAGTCGATGAATTGTTTCACAGTAAGAGCCAGAAGCTGGATGTGACGGCATAATAACAAACATCAATGACTGCGAAAGCGCCCCTATGAACGTCGATCTGCACTGCCACAGCACCGCTTCCGATGGCGCCCTTGCGCCCGCGGTACTCGTCGCGCGTGCACACGAGCACGGCGTGAAAGTCCTCGCACTCACCGACCACGACACCCTCGAAGGCCTCGCCGAGGCCCGTGCTGCGGCGCTTGCGCTGGGTATGCAGCTGATCGACGGCATCGAATTGTCCTGCACCTGGGGCGGTGCCACCATCCATGTGCTGGGCTATGGGTTCGATGTGGACGCCCCGCAATTGCGTGAGGCGATCGAGCAATTGCACACCGGCCGCTGGTTGCGGGCCGAAGAAATAAGCCGCAAGTTGGCGATGAAAGGTATGCCCGGCGCGCTCGAAGGTGCGCGTGCGGTGCAGCAGGCGCTGGGCGACAGCGGTAATGCGCCGGCCCGGCCGCACTTTGCCGACTTTCTGGTCAACCAGGGGTTCGTCAAGGACCGCGCCGAAGCGTTCCGCAAATGGCTCGGTGCGGGCAAGCTGGGCGACGTCAAGCAACACTGGCCGACCCTTGAGCAAACGGTGGCGACCCTGCGCGCCGCCGGGGCGTGGGTCAGCCTCGCGCACCCTTCGCATTACGATTTCACCCGCAGCAAGCGTCGCAAGCTGGTCGCCGACTTCATTCAGGCCGGCGGCCACGCCATAGAAGTGGTCAACGGCCTGCAGCCTGCCGATCAGGTCGGCAGTCTGGCTATTCTGGCCCGTGAGTTCGGTCTGCTGGTCAGTGCCGGCAGTGATTTTCATGCCCCAGGCGCATGGTCTGAAATCGGCGTTTATCGCCCATTGCCCGAAGACCTGCCGCCCCTTTGGTGTCGGTTCAAACATGACCAGCCTACTGCCGTCTGAACAGGAAATTACCGTGAGTCAATTTTTCCAGGTCCACCCGGAAAACCCGCAAGCGCGCCTGATCAAGCAGGCCGTGGAAATCATCCGGGCGGGCGGTCTGGTGGTTTATCCCACCGATTCGTCCTACGCATTGGGTTGCCAGATGGGCGACAAGACTGCCGTCGAGCGCATCCGTCGCCTGCGTCAACTCGATGACAAACACAATTTCACGCTGATGTGCAGCGATCTGTCCCAACTGGGGTTGTTCGCCAAGGTCGACACGGCGGCGTTTCGCGTGCTCAAGGCGCACACGCCGGGGCCGTACACCTTTATTCTCGGCGCCACCCGTGACGTGCCGCGTCTGGTCCTGCACCCCAAGCGGCGCACCATTGGCCTGCGCGTGCCGGGTCATCCCATCGCGCAGGCGCTGTTGCAGGAACTGGGTGAGCCGCTGATGAGCGTCAGCCTGATCATGCCGGGCGAGACCATTCCGATGAGTGACCCTTACGAGATGCGCGGGATTCTCGAGCATCAGGTGGACCTGATCATCGACGCCGGCGAGGGCGGCATCTCGGCCTCGACCGTGGTCAACCTGACCGATGGCGAGCCCCAGGTGGTCCGCGTGGGTTGCGGCGATCCGACGCCGTTCGGGGTCGAAGTCGAGTGACCGAGGCGCAAACGCTGGATGTTCAGACCGCCGCTCAGCCCGACCCGCAGGCCAACGCCCAGCAAGAGCTGCCGTTTGCCATGGTCTACGGTCAGGCCGTCACACAGATGCCGGTCGACCTGTACATCCCGCCGGATGCGCTGGAAGTGTTCCTCGAAGCTTTCGAGGGCCCGCTGGACCTGCTGCTTTACCTGATTCGCAAACAGAACATCAATATCCTCGACATCCCCGTGGCGGAAATCACCCGCCAGTACATGGGCTATGTAGAGCTGATGAAAACCGTGCGCCTGGAGCTGGCCGCCGAGTACCTGGTCATGGCGGCCATGCTTGCCGAGATCAAATCGCGCATGTTGCTGCCGCGCTCGGAAATGGCCGAGGAGGAAGAGGGCGATCCCCGCGCCGAACTGATCCGTCGCTTGCAGCAGTACGAGCGGTTCAAGGCAGCGGCAGAAGGCATCGATCAACTGTCCCGCGTGGGCCGCGATGTACTGGTGCCCCGGCTGGAGGCGCCCGAAGCGCGGGTGCGCAAGTTGTTGCCGGACGTCGCCCTCGAAGAGCTGTTGATGTCGATGGCCGACGTGCTGCGCCGTGGCGACATGTTCGAAAGTCACCAGGTCAGCCGCGAAGCGCTGTCCACCCGCGAGCGCATGAGTGATGTGCTGGAGCGCTTGAAAGGCGCGGGTTTCGTGCCCTTCGCCGAGCTGTTCACGGCAGAAGAGGGGCGGCTGGGCGTGGTGGTGACGTTCATGGCGGTGCTGGAACTGGTCAAGGAGCAACTGGTGGAGCTGGTGCAAAACGAAGCCTTCGCCGTTATTCATGTGCGGGCGCGAGCCGAATAAAGAGCAAGAGCTGATCAATGAATCTGAATGAACCCCGCGATCTGGCGCCGTTGCTCGAAGCGTTTCTGCTCGCCTCCGGAAAACCGCAGTCCCTGGAGCGTCTCTACGAGCTCTTCGAAGAGGGCGAGCGGCCCGAACCGCCGGTGTTCAAAAAGGCGCTGACGTTGCTGGGCAAGTCCTGCGACAACCGCGCCTTTGAGCTGAAAGAAGTCGCCACCGGCTATCGCTTGCAGATCCGCGAGAAGTTTGCGCCCTGGGTCGGGCGTCTGTGGGAAGAACGCCCGCAGCGTTATTCGCGCGCCCTCCTGGAAACCATGGCGCTGATCGCCTATCGCCAGCCGATCACCCGGGGCGAGATCGAGGACGTGCGTGGCGTCGCGGTCAACACCAACATCGTCAAGACCCTGATGGAGCGCGAATGGATCAGGATCGTCGGCTACCGCGACGTGCCCGGCAAACCCGCGATGTTCGCCACCACCAAAGCCTTTCTTGATCACTTCAACCTGAAAAACCTCGACGAACTGCCGCCACTGGCCGACCTGCGCGAAATGGAAACCGAGCCGGTGCTTGAATTCGACGACGCACCTGTGCCCGCGCACTTGCAGGCGTTGGCCGATGCCAGCCTGCCACTCGATGCTGACGCAGAGCCTGAGGCGCCCCGGGATGAGACCAGTTTCCGCAGCTTGTTGGCCGAGCTGGATACCATGGAGCAGGGCCTGAAAATCGACTTCGACGATTTATTGCTCGATGAGGCCGATAAAGAGTCTGAATTGGAAGAACCGCCGCAGGACGATGAAGATCCGCGGTGACGAACGCTGTGGCAGGACGATGCCTAGCGCCCAATTCCTCATTCAGGCGAACCCATGAGCACCAAGAATCCCTGCATCAGCCTCTGCAAATTCGACGATGATATTTGCCTGGGCTGTGGTCGCAGCAAGCGCGAGATCAAATCCTGGAAGAAGATGGAGAAGGACGAAAAGCGTTCGGTGCTCGCCGAATCGGCGCTGCGGCTGATCAAGCTCAAGGGCGCCAGTCGGCGGAAAAAGAAGTCAGCCTGAATTTTTCATCTAGTCTCTGATGCGCAACGCGCGTCAGGCGCGTATGATTCGCGACCTTTTGGCGATCCACACGCGCCAGGGATTTCAGTTTTCCGCCCGTTCCGCCTCAGAGCTGTTCTGATCCGGAGCCGCTTTCGTCCAGAGAGCCGGGCCACAGGCCATGCCCACTCGCGCATGCCCTGATTCGACACACCGGGAGGTGCCCAGATGAGTGAACAAGACAAGCAAGATAAAGAGATCGGCCCAGCAGGCGAAAAACTGCAGAAGGTCCTGGCGCGCATCGGCGTCGGTTCCCGTCGCGACGTTGAAGCCTGGATCGGCGAAGGCCGCATCAAGGTCAACGGCGTTCAGGCCACTCTGGGTCAGCGCGTCGACCTGCACGACGCCATTACGGTCGACGGTCGCGTGATCCGCCGCGAAGAAGCCGCCGAAACCGTTCGCCGCGTCGTCATGTACAACAAGCCGGACGGTGAAATCTGCACCCGTGACGACCCTGAAGGCCGTCCGACCGTGTTTGATCGCCTGCCGCGTCCGAAAGAAGGCCGCTGGATCAACATCGGTCGTCTGGACATCAACACCACCGGGTTGCTGATGTTCACCACCGACGGTGAACTGGCCAACCGCCTGATGCACCCTTCGTTCGAAATGGACCGCGAGTACGCCGTGCGCGTCCGTGGCGAAGTCGACGACGACATGCTGGCGCGCCTGAAGGCTGGCGTGGTGCTGGAAGACGGTCCGGCGCGTTTCACCGACATTCAGCAGGCGCCGGGTGGCGAAGGCTTCAACCACTGGTACCACTGCGTGGTCATGGAGGGCCGCAACCGCGAAGTTCGTCGGTTGTGGGAATCCCAGGGTTTGGTGGTCAGCCGTCTGAAGCGCGTGCGTTTCGGCCCGGTGTTCCTCAACTCCGATCTGCCGATGGGTCGCTGGCGCGAAATGAGTCAGCAGGAAGTCGACATTCTCAGTGCCGAGGTCGGCCTGACGCCGGTCGCGATGCCGCAGATGACCGCCAAGACCAAAGACAAGCTGGAGCGTTTGCAGCGCCAGTCTTCCCGTCCGTTGGGCAAAGGCGAACGTGTGCGTCAGGTTCGTCCGGCCAAAGATGCAGTGTCTTCGGACCGTCCGGCCCGTGAGCCACGTCTGGCGGATGGCGAGCGCCCGGCGCGCAAGCCTGCGGAAAACGGTCGTCCGGCGCGCACCCCGCGTCCGGCTATCGGTGGTCGTGGCGACACTGCCCGTGGCGGCAATCCACGTGGCGACAGCGCGCGTAGCGAAAACGGTCGCGGCACGCCGGTCGCGGAACGCCCGAGCGACATGAACAAGCGTCCCGCCAAGCCGAAGCCTTCGCGTCCCGGCATCGGTCTGGTGGACGACAAGACCCCGTCCGGCAAACGCCGCGGCCCGCCAAGCGGCACCGGTCAGCGCCCGGGCTTTGGTCGTCGCAAGCCCGAGTAATGGCCTTGTGAAGCAGTAATCGCGGTCTGAAGTACAAAAAACGCCAGTCGAGAGACTGGCGTTTTTTTATGCGCGCTTGGGAGTCAGACGACGTAGGCAGTCCCGTCGAACACCACGCGCTTGTCCACGGCCAGTGAGCCGCTGTTGAAAATCAGGTCCATGTGGTGGCTGCCTTTGGCACCGCCACCCAGTCCCAGATGCAGTCCGCAATGGCGCTCTTCGAACCCTGCATTGCGTGCGTACAGCTGGCTGACACCTTCGTTGGTGCCGATCCCCAGTTCTTCGATGCGCCGGTTCGAGGGATTGGCGTCCAGGTATTTATTGAAGTCGTGCTCCAGCCCCGGCACGTCGGTGGCAATGCGGGTGATGGTGGAGTTCTCGATCCACAATTCCAGTGGCGACTCGATGATCCCGTACTTGCGCGCGAAGGGTATGGTGCTGAGAAAGGTGCCGAGGAACCGCACATGACCGTTGATGGATTCGCTGTGGGTGGCGATCTCACCCGGTGCCAGGTCGTAATTACCGACGCCGTTGATGTTGGTCCACTTCTTCAATTCGCGCAGCGGCGCCTCGAAGTACGAGCCGTGATCGTCGCTGAAGCTGAGGGTCTCGCCTCCGTTCATGGTGTCGATCAACGCCGCATTTAACTGCGCGATGCGTTCGGGTTCAACGCTGAACGTGTCGTAGAAATAATCGCCGTAATCTTTGAACAGCAAAGACTTTTTCCACTGCGCCGACATCACCTCTTGCAGCTGACGAATGAACGGCGGTCCCTCGGCGCGGGGATTGGGCAGCGTTGAGGAATCGTAGAACAGGACGAAGAGATCGGAGTCGGTGATGGCCTCTGATAGCTCGCCGACCGGGGTAGTGTCCAGCGGCAATGTGCTGAACCGGAAGACATCCCGCGCCGTCGAGCTCTCGGCGATGCTCTCGATGAGACGGCGGTATTCCGCGGTGTGTGCCAGTAAGACGTGGGGGGTGTGAATGCCGGTGACGGCGGGATGGTGTTGCAGGTAGTAGAGGAAATGTTCGATTGCGCTGCTGTTATCCATAGTGCGCTCCGCATCCGGATGCTCGAAACAAGAGGGCGAACGCGTTAGCCACGTTCGCCCTTCAGCTGTTTTAGAACGGCCACATCGCGGTGCCAAACGGCACCACAGCGTCAGCCTGCATCATCTCCACAGCGGCATCATGAGTCGGTGCTTCAAACCAATCGTCCAATTGCAGTTCTTCTTCCAGAGCCAGTTCAACTGTTTGCATAGGTGAATCTCCTGAGAATGACGTACTTGCCGAATGCAGCGAGGACGAAAGGCATCGCCTTAACTCCTCGTCATGGAAGCACACTGACCTTCGTGGCCAGCAAGCACTGAAAAAACTAGTGCAATAGTCAGACTGTTGCAAAGTAAAAATCGACCGACAAATGCTGGCATTTCGCCGGAATTATGGAAACTTGCAGCGAAAACAACGTAAGGGAGCTTTCGATTTCGGAGAATTATTTTTGCGACAGAATTGTGTCGGAGGTTGGTATAGAACAGCTTCCCGGCTGAAGCCGGTCCTACAGAAGCGTCATGCACATCCTGTGGGACCGGCTTCAGCCGGGAATTCTTTCGCCGCCAAACGCCATGTGAGCGGTGTACAATGCGCGCCCGTTTTTTCTGTGATCCACCGGCGTATGGACGCCAACCCCTCGGGGTTACCCACTCCGTTTCCCTCCGCCGCGTCATGAGCGCGTCGGGTTCGATTCCGTCACAGACAAGCGCGCCAAGGTGGTTTGCCAATGAGTGAAAACATGTCCCATTCGGGTGACTTGAAGCGTGGTCTGAAGAACCGTCACATCCAGTTGATAGCCCTCGGTGGCGCGATCGGCACGGGGCTGTTCCTAGGCTCGGCAGGGGTGCTGAAGTCCGCAGGCCCGTCGATGATCCTTGGCTACGCCGTCTGCGGCTTCATTGCTTTCATGATCATGCGACAGCTCGGCGAAATGATCGTCGAAGAGCCGGTGGCCGGGTCGTTCAGCCATTTCGCCCACAATTACTGGGGCGGTTTTGCCGGCTTTCTGTCGGGCTGGAACTGCTGGGTCCTCTACATTCTGGTGGGCATGTCCGAACTGACCGCCGTCGGCAAATACATCCAGTACTGGTGGCCGGAAGTCCCGGCATGGGCCTCGGCTGCCGTGTTCTTCGTGATGATCAACGTCATCAACCTGGCCAACGTAAAAGTCTTCGGCGAGGCTGAATTCTGGTTCGCGATCATCAAGGTGGTGGCGATTCTGGGGATGATCGCCCTGGGCAGCTATCTGCTGGTCAGCGGCGAGGGTGGCCCACAAGCATCGGTCAGCAACCTGTGGGATCGGGGCGGCTTCTTCCCCCATGGCGTGAGCGGGCTGGTCATGGCGCTGGCGTTCATCATGTTCTCGTTCGGCGGGCTGGAAATGCTTGGCTTCACCGCAGCCGAGGCGGACCAGCCGCGGACCATCATTCCCAAGGCGATCAATCAGGTCATTTATCGGATTCTGATTTTCTACATCGGCTCGCTGGTGGTGCTGCTGTCGCTGACGCCGTGGGACGCCTTGCTGATTGACCTCAATGCGTCCGGCGATGCCTACAGCGGCAGCCCGTTCGTGCATGTGTTCTCGATGCTGGGCAGCACGACGGCGGCGCATATTCTCAACTTCGTCGTGCTGACGGCGGCCTTGTCGGTCTACAACAGCGGCACCTATTGCAACGCGCGCATGCTGTTCGGCATGGCCGAGCAAGGCGATGCGCCGCAGTCACTGGCGCGGGTCGATGGCCGGGGTGTTCCGGTGCGAGCGATTCTGGTGTCGGCGGCGGTGACGCTGATCGCCGTGTTGCTCAACTACCTGATGCCGCAAAATGCCCTTGAGCTGCTGATGTCCCTGGTGGTCGCCACTCTGGTCATCAACTGGGCGATGATCAGCTATTCGCACCTCAAGTTCCGCCAGCACCTGACCCGGGTCGGCCAGCAGCCGCTGTTCAAGGCGCTGTGGTACCCGTACGGCAACTACGTCTGTCTGGCGTTTGTGGTGCTGATTCTGGTGATCATGCTGATGATCCCCGGTATCCGGATTTCGGTGTACGCGATCCCGATCTGGCTGGCGGCGATGTGGGTGTTTTACGTGATCAAGAACAAGCGCCGGGCCAACAGTGAGTCAATGGCCCAGCGGACGTCGATCATCAAATAAGGCGAGAGCCGCCGGTGACGTCGCGGCGGCTTCGACCAGGAACTGGATTGCCATGCTGATCATCTCCAACAACATCCATCTGCCGGACAGCGACGTCGAGCTGACCGCCATCCGTGCCCAGGGTGCGGGTGGTCAGAACGTCAACAAGGTGTCCAGCGCCATGCATCTGCGTTTCGACATCAACGCCTCGTCGCTGCCGCCGTTCTACAAGGAACGCCTACTGGCGCTGCGTGACAGCCGCATCACCAGCGACGGCGTGCTGGTGATCAAGGCGCAGCAATACCGGACGCAGGAGCAGAACCGTGCCGATGCGCTGGAACGCCTGAGCGAGCTGATCATCAGTGCGGGGAAGGTGGAGAAGAAGCGCCGGCCGACCAAGCCGACCCTGGGCTCGAAGACCCGCCGGCTGGAATCGAAAACCAAGCGCGGGTCGATCAAGGCAGGGCGGGGTAAGGTGGATTTTTGAGTGTCGCTTGCGGGATCAGCTGGCGACCGGCTTGTCCCGCGTCCTTTTCGCGTGCTTGTAGAGATACACGCTTAGCCCGAGGCCGCTCAGTGACGCCAGCGCAGCAAACAGGAAGATCGACGCGAAGCCGAAACCAGCCGCCACGGCGCCCGCCACCGGCCCGGTAATCCCCAGCGACAGGTCAATGAACAGCGAATAAGCCCCCACCGCCGCACCGCGACTGGCCGGCGGCACCAGGTTCACCGCTTCGACGCCCAGCGCCGGAAACACCAGCGAGAAGCCGAAGCCGGTCAGCGCCGCACCGGCCAACGCCAGATTCGGGTTGGGCGCCAGCCACAGCAGCAGCAAGCCCAACGTCTCCACCGACAGGCAGGCAATCGCCACGCGGAAGCCGCCGATGCGATTGATCAGGTTGCCGAACAGCAGGCGTGCACCGATGAAGCAGGCGCCGAACAGGCTCAGGCACAACACCGCATTTGGCCAGGTGTGGCTGGCGTAATACAGCGTGATAAACGTTGCGATGGTGCCAAAGCCGATTGACCCCAGCGCCAGCCCGGTGCCGTGGGGCAGCACGCGGCCCAGCACGTGCAGGAAGGGCAAGCGCTCGCCATGCACCAGCGGCGCCGGGGTTTTCTTCCAGGCCAGGGAAATCCCCAGCGCCGCCAACAGCATGATGCTGACGCCCATGCTCCACAGCCCCAACGCATTGACCAACAACACCCCCACCGGCGCGCCGATGGCCAGGGCGCCGTAGCTGGCGATGCCCCAGCCGATCGAGCCGGAGCCGACCAGGCTTTCAGCGCTGCCGAGCACCAGCCGCCCTACAAACAGGCTGATCAGGCTGATCATTGGCCAGGCGTCGAGCCAGTCGGCGAGGAGCATGAACACGCCGCTCAACCCGCAGCCGAACAGGCCGATGATTACCGCTTTTTTCGGGCCTCGGGTGTCGATGAATCGCCCGGCAAAGGGCCGGCTGAGGAGGGTCGCGAGGTATTGCACGCTGATCACCAGCCCGGCAGCGACCGCGCCGAAGCCAAGGTCGGTGTGCACATAACCTGGCAATACGGCCAGCGGGATACCGATGTTCAGGTAGCCGATGAAGGTGAAAAGGACGATGGAAACAACCTGCAGCGTGACAGCCATAGGACGTTGAGGGGCAGCGCTCGAAGCGTCTGGCATGGGCATAGATCCACGGTTACGACGGAAAAAGAATAGCGAGGGGGCAATCGGCTTGAAGCGTAGACGCTTGAATCCGCGCGAGGGCACATGATAGCGAGGCACGGCGGTTCATGGCAGTGGCGGATGGGTGGATCTGAGTTCGGGGTCAGGCAGGGGTGGAACCTGTCGCGAATGATTCAGCCCTTATGGAAATACACCTTGAAGACGCTCTTCCGTAGGGGCTGAAAATTTAGCGGCTGAAAAATCAGTGGCTAAACAGGCCTTTAGCGCGGGCTTTGGGCTTTGCTGCTGTCGTTGCGTTTACCGCTGGCTTTCATCTCGATCGGCTGACCGAGTTCCTGGCGGGCTGCTGCGCTTTGCTGATTTTGGCTTGGGAAGGGGAAGTTCGGGATTTCATGCATATCGTCGCTCCTCACAAGTGTGTTGCGGCTGAATTGAACAGCGCGTCCGAGAACGCTCAGGGAGGATACAGCAGTACAAATGACAATCAGACTTTTAAATGCGGGCCGCTGGTCATGTAGTGAGGATGGGTTCCTGCAACATGCGCGCGGCCCTTTAAAAGCGTCGACTCGGTGAGCGCCTCAGTCCTTGCAAACCGCCGCAAACGCCGCTGCCAGTTCATCCAGTCGCGTGGCGTCAATCCCCGCAACGTTGGCTCGACCCGCCGCCACCATGTACACGCTATGCTCGTTTCGCAGACGCGCGACCTGGTCGTCGTTCATGCCAGTGTAGGAAAACATGCCGCGCTGCACGCCAATGTGGGCGAAACGTTCACCCAGACCCAGCGGCGTGAGTGCCTCGACCAGCCCAACCCGAAGTTGCGCAATGCGGCTGCGCATCTCCTCAACCTCTCCAGCCCACAGGGCCTTCAATTCAGGATCGCCCAAAATTTCGGCCACCACGGCGGCGCCATGATCCGGCGGGTTCGACCACAGATTACGGGCCGTCGCCGACAGCTGACTGCGCACGTCCATCAGCTTCTCTGTGGTGTCAGCACAGACGAGCAAGGCGCCGGTGCGCTCGCGGTACAGACCGAAGTTTTTCGAGCAGGAACTGGTGATCAGCAGCTCAGGCAGCTCGCCGGCAAACAGGCGAACCGCCCAGGCGTCCTCCTCGAGACCGTCGCCAAAACCCTGGTAGGCGAAGTCGATCAGCGGCAGCAGGTTGCGTTGCTTGACGATTTCCAGCACCGCGTGCCAGTCATCACGGGACAGGTCGAACCCGGTCGGGTTGTGACAGCACGCGTGCAGCAGGACAACGTCGCCCTCGGGAATGGTTTTCAACGTCTCCAGCATGGCCGGCACGTTGAGCTGATTGTCGCGGCCCACGTAGGGGTAGTGACTGACCTTCAGGCCCGCCGCCGCATAGATGGTTTCGTGAATCGGCCAGGTCGGATCGCTCAACCAGATGCCCTTGCCCGGCAGGCAATGGGCAATGAAGTCTGCGCTCAACCGCAGCGCGCCGGTACCGCCGGGTGTCTGGGTGGCGCCGACGCGTTTGCTGGCGATCAGCGGCGAATCGGCGCCCATGACCAGTTCACAGATCAGCGTGCCGAAACGCGGTTCGCCATGGCCACCGATGTAACTCTTGGTGGGCTGCGAGTCGACCAGTCGCTGCTCGGCGATTTTCACCGCGCGGGGGATGGTGGTCAGGCCCTGCGCATCTTTATAGACGCCCACGCCCAGGTCGAACTTGCTCGGATTCGGGTCTTTGGCGTAGGCCTGAATCAGGCCCAGGATGGGATCGTCCGGTACGCGCTGAATCTGTGAGAAATGCATTTTACTTACGGCCCTCGGCGCTTTTGGCCACCTCGTCTGTGCGGGAGGCCATGATGAAATCGTTGCGGTGCAGCCCTTTGATGGAGTGGCTCCACCAGGTCACGGTCACTTTGCCCCATTCGGTCAGCAGACCCGGGTGGTGACCTTCGGCCTCGGCAATTTCGCCGACAGCGTTGGTAAACGCCAGCGCAAATTTGAAATTCTTGAACAGGAAGACTTTTTCCAGTTGCATGACGCTGTCACGCACTTCGATGTTCCAGTCCGGGATCTGCTTGAGCAAATCCGGCAGCTCGGCGTCACTGACTTGCGGGGCGTCGGCGCGGCAGGCTTCGCACTGGGCTTGATTGAGAGCGGTCATTGGCAAATTCCTTGATCGGGTTCGGGCTGCTTGTTCAGGCAGCCTTTGTTTTAGGCGGCTTTCGTTTTTGAGGGAAATTTTGGTGCGTGCAGGCCCCGTTCAGCCGCCATGCGCGCCATGCCCATGATGTCTTCATGGGCGAGGTCAAACAGGCGCTTGAGGTCTGGCAGTACAAAATACACTGGCTGCAGAATGTCGATGCGATAGGGCGTGCGCATGGCTTCGATCGGGTCGAAGGGCTGGTGTTCAGGGGTCGATGACACGCTGTAAACGGTTTCCTTGGGCGAAGAGAGGATGCCGCCGCCGTAGATCTTGCGCCCTTGTGGCGTGTCGACCAGGCCGAATTCGATGGTCATCCAGTAGAGGCGGGCAAGATACACGCGCTGCTCTTTGCTGGCTGCCAGACCGAGCTTGCCGTAGGTGTGGGTAAATTCTGCAAACCACGGGTTGGTCAGCAACGGGCAGTGTCCGAAAACCTCGTGAAAGATGTCGGGCTCTTGCAGGTAGTCGAGTTCTTCTTCGCTGCGAATGAACGTGGCGACCGGAAATCGCTTGCTCGCCAGCAACTCGAAGAAGGTTTGAAAAGGGATCAGCGCCGGCACGCGCTCGACTTGCCAACCCGTGGCTGCCCCCAGCACGCGGTTGATTTCGCCGAGCTGCGGAATACGGTCGTGGGGCAGGGCGAGCTGCTCGATGCCATCCAGATACTCCTGACACGCACGGCCTTCGACCACCTTGAGCTGGCGGGTGATGAGGGTGTTCCAGATTCTGTGTTCGGCGTCGGAGTAATCAATGAAACCGGTGGCGTCCGGCTCGCGTGCGACGTACTGGGTACTCATGGGGCTCTCCTGATGGCTTGTTCTTATATGGAGCAACGCGATTTGGGATGAACTTGATGGGCCTATTGATAGCTGATTTGGCGCTTCCGGACGCGGGGCTTTCGCTCGATTTGCCTGAAACGCTACGACAATTCGTAAAGAAAACGTGACGATCCCATGGATAGGCTCGTATGTAATTGCCGCGCGGTCGCCTCCGGCCCTTGCGCTGTAACGTATTCTTGACGATAAACTTGAACGAACCTGAAATCGATGCCACGTCCGCGAGCTCTCCATGCGTATCAAAGTCCATTGTCAGAATCGCGTTGGCATCCTGCGCGACATCCTTGAGCTGCTGGTGGCCTACGGCGTCAACGTCTCCGGTGGCGAAGTGGGAGGTGAGCATGGCGATGCCATCTATCTGCGTTGCCCGAACCTGATCAATCTGCAGTTCCAGGCGCTGGTGCCGAAATTCGAGACCATAGCCGGGGTATTCGGCGTCAAGCGTGTGGGATTAATGCCCAGCGAACGTCGGCATATGGAGCTCAATGCCTTGCTTGGCGCCCTTGAGTTTCCCGTGCTCTCCATCGACATGGGCGGCTCCATCGTTGCGGCCAATCGCGCTGCGGCGCAGTTGCTGGGCGTGCGGGTCGATGAGGTGCCGGGCATCCCGCTGTCCCGTTACGCCGAGGATTTCGACCTGCCGCAGTTGGTGCGCGCCAACCGCTCGCGCATCAATGGCCTGCGCGTGAAGGTAAAGGGCGACATTTTTCTCGCGGACATCGCGCCCCTGCAATCCGAGCACGAAGACAGCGAAGCCATGGCCGGCGCCGTGCTGACATTGCACCGCGCCGACCGGGTCGGCGAGCACATCTATAACGTGCGCAAGCAGGAGTTGCGCGGTTTCGACAGCATTTTTCAGAGTTCGAAGGTGATGGCGGCGGTGGTTCGGGAGGCCCGGCGCATGGCCCCGCTGGATGCGCCGTTGCTGATCGAAGGCGAGACCGGCACCGGCAAGGAATTGCTGGCGCGGGCTTGTCATCTCGCCAGCCCGCGCGGTCAGTCGCCGATGATGGCGCTCAACTGCGCGGGGTTTTCCGAATCCATGGCCGAGACCGAGCTGTTCGGCTACGGCCCCGGTGCGTTTGAAGGTGCGCGCGCCGAAGGCAAGTTGGGGCTGCTCGAATTGACCTCGGGCGGCACGTTGTTTCTCGACGGCGTCGCGGAAATGAGCGCGCGGTTGCAGGCGAAACTGCTGCGCTATCTGCAGGAAGGTTGCTTTCGACGGGTAGGCAGCGACGAAGAGGTGTATCTCGATGTGCGCATCATCTGCGCGACGCAAGTGGACTTGTCCGAACTCTGCGCCCGGGGTGAATTCCGCCAGGACCTCTACCACCGGCTTAACGTGTTGTCCTTGCACATTCCGCCCCTGCGCGAGTGCATGGACGGTCTCGCGCCGCTGGTGGAGCATTTTCTCGATCAGGCCAGTCGGCAGATCGGCTGCACCTTGCCTCGGCTGGCGCCCGCGGCCATGGAACGCCTCAGCCAATACCACTGGCCCGGCAATGTCCGGCAGTTGGAGAATGTCCTGTTTCAGGCGGTTTCGTTGTGCGACGGCAAACGAGTGAACGCCGAACATATTCGCCTGCCGGATTACGGCGTGCGCCAACCCTTGGGCGACTTTTCTCTGGAAGGCGGATTGGAAGATATTGTCGGGCGATTCGAGAAAGCAGTACTTGAACAGTTATATGCAGCACACCCGAGCAGCCGGTTATTAGGCAAGCGACTGGGTATTTCCCATACAACGGTGGCCAATAAGTTGAAGCACTATGGAATAGGCCAACGTTGAACGATGTGCTGATTAACTACAGGGGAGTGATTGGAGTGGCGGTCCACCTTGCCCGCGCTTCACTCAGACAGATAACAGCCAGATAAACGGACACACCGCATTACATGAGCAAGCGCGCTTCTTTAAATAAGTCGCGCGCTCAACTCAACGAAACAGATGGCTGATCAGCCGTTGCTGCAACCGTTACCCATGACCTGATACTCAAGCACGTGGCGTTTGCCCTGCGAGTCTTCGTAGGTCATGTGCTGGGGGACGACCCGGCAGACGTTCGGCACTTCATCCACCGAAATGACTTTCGCGATATCCAGTTTTGTGGAGTAGGTGTACTCCTCGACACGCTGTTGCTGGGCGGCCACTTTTGCGCCGGATTCTTCTGCCATTGCCATGGCGCTGAAACCACAAAGAGCCATTACAACCAGTGCAGCTTTCATTACTCGTTTCCTCTAAGTTGCTTCATTCACACTGCGGCGCAGAAAGTGCGGTCGACAGGGTGCACAGAATCCTTGTGGGGCTCTGAGTGAAGCGAATGATGACCGGGTGGGTTAGTTGATCGATGTCCAGCGTGGGGGCTGTTGTTAATCAATCAGTTGCCGTGTTGGCGGAACGGATTCTATGCCCCTCTCCGGAATTCATATAGAAACCATTTTGATAAAGTCTATTGAGCAAATCGGCAACAATCGTCGTATGCAGGTTGTTCGCAGGCGCCCATGGATTCTTTGGTCGTAGCCGAGACATGAAGATTTGCCTGAAGCCGGGCACGTCACCTGCTTTCGGCGCTATGCTCGGGAGCGGTAAGACCATCGTCGAATGGCCTTTGCAGCCGTCGGCGGATACAACAGGGTCATAAAACAACAACATTTCCACCGAGGTAAGAAAGATGAGTGCGGCTTCCCTGTACCCCGTCCGCCCTGAAGTGGCAGCCAACACGCTGACTGACGAGGCGACCTACAAGGCGATGTACCAGCAGTCGGTGGTCAACCCCGATGGCTTCTGGCGCGAGCAAGCCCAGCGCCTTGACTGGATCAAGCCATTCACCACCGTCAAACAGACCTCCTTCGACGACCACCGCGTCGACATCAAGTGGTTCGCCGATGGCACCCTGAACGTTTCCTACAACTGCCTCGACCGCCATCTTGCCGAGCGCGGTGATTCAATTGCGATCATCTGGGAAGGCGACGATCCTTCCGAGAGCCGCAACATTACCTATCGCGAACTGCACGAAGAAGTCTGCAAGTTCGCCAACGCGCTGCGCGGGCAGGATGTCCACCGCGGCGACGTCGTCACTATCTATATGCCGATGATCCCGGAAGCCGTTGTGGCCATGCTGGCCTGCGCGCGTATCGGTGCGATTCACTCGGTAGTATTCGGTGGTTTCTCCCCGGAAGCACTGGCCGGTCGCATCATCGACTGCAAATCGAAGGTGGTGATCACCGCAGACGAAGGGCTGCGTGGCGGCAAGAAAACGCCCATGAAGGCCAACGTCGACCGTGCGCTGACCAACCCGGAAACGGCGAGCGTACAGAAGGTCATCGTGTGCAAGCGCACCGGCGGCGATATCGAGTGGAACCGTCATCGCGACATCTGGTACCACTCGCTGCTGGACGTGGCCTCAAGCACCTGCGCGCCGAAAGAAATGGGCGCCGAAGAGTCGCTGTTCATCCTTTACACCTCCGGCTCCACCGGCAAGCCGAAGGGCGTGTTGCACACCACAGCGGGCTATCTGCTGTACGCCGCGCTGACCCACGAGCGTGTGTTCGATTACCGTCCGGGCGAAGTGTACTGGTGCACCGCCGACGTCGGCTGGGTTACTGGCCACAGCTATATCGTCTACGGACCGCTGGCCAACGGCGCCACCACGCTGCTGTTCGAAGGCGTGCCGAACTACCCGGACATCACTCGCGTGTCGAAAATCGTCGACAAGCACAAGGTCAACATCCTCTACACCGCGCCGACCGCCATCCGCGCCATGATGGCCGAGGGCACCAAAGCCGTAGAAGGCGCCGACGGTTCGAGCCTGCGCCTGTTGGGTTCGGTTGGCGAGCCGATCAACCCGGAAGCCTGGAACTGGTACTACAACACCGTCGGCAACAAGAATTGCCCGATTGTGGACACCTGGTGGCAGACCGAGACCGGCGGCATTCTGATTAGCCCGTTGCCTGGCGCTATTGCGTTGAAGCCGGGTTCGGCGACCCGTCCGTTCTTCGGCGTGATTCCGGCCCTTGTGGATAACCTGGGCAACCTCATCGAAGGCGCGGCGGAAGGCAATCTGGTCATTCTCGACTCGTGGCCGGGTCAGTCGCGCAGCCTGTACGGCGATCATGACCGTTTCGTCGACACTTACTTCAAGACCTTCCGCGGTATGTATTTCACCGGTGACGGCGCTCGTCGCGATGAAGACGGTTACTACTGGATCACTGGCCGCGTCGATGACGTGCTCAACGTGTCCGGCCACCGCATGGGCACCGCCGAAATCGAGAGCGCGATGGTGGCTCACCCGAAAGTCGCCGAAGCGGCCGTCGTGGGCGTGCCTCACGATCTGAAGGGGCAGGGCATCTACGTTTACGTCACCCTCAATGGCGGTGAGGTGCCGGACGAGGCGCTGCGCATCGAGTTGCGTAACTGGGTGCGCAAGGAGATCGGTCCGATCGCCTCGCCGGATGTGATTCAGTGGGCGCCGGGCCTGCCGAAGACACGTTCCGGCAAGATCATGCGCCGTATCCTGCGCAAGATTGCCACCGGGGAGTACGACGCGCTGGGCGATATCTCTACGCTGGCCGACCCGAGTGTGGTGGCGCATCTGGTGGAGACGCACAAGACCATGACTGCTGCCTGAGGGGCGTGCTTCGTAAGATCAAGGGCGTCGGCCTAACGGCCTCTGTTTCGCCTTCGGCGAGTTACTTGGAAAAGCACCCCAAGTAACCAAGGGTGCTTGCTCTCGGTTGGGCCCGACTTCGTCGGGTTCCTTCACTCCGGTCTCGCTCCGTGGGC